>NZ_RQIH01000019.1 GCF_003939025.1 Rhizobium sophoriradicis | reverse complement strand
GACCTTCGTCGCAGGTGATGACGAAAGTGGATTCACAGTCGACGATGCGTCCCGCCAGGGCCTCGGGGGAGAAGCCGCCGAAGACGACCGAATGCACCGCGCCGATGCGGGCGCAGGCGAGCATCGCATAAGCCGCTTCCGGAATCATCGGCATATAGATGGTGACGCGATCGCCCTTCTTGACGCCGTGCTTCTTCAAGACGTTCGCCATCCGGCAGACATGCTCGTAGAGCTCGTTATAGGTGATCTTCTTGTCGATATAGGGATTGTCGCCCTCCCAGATGATCGCCACCTGGTCGCCATTCGTCTTCAGATGGCGGTCGATGCAGTTATAGGAGACGTTCGTCTGGCCATCCTCGAACCACTTGATCGACACCCTGCCGGTAAAGGAGGTGTTCTTGACTTTGGTATAGGGCTTGAACCAGTCGATCCGCTTGCCGTGCTTGCCCCAGAACTTGTCCGGATCCTCGACGCTCTCCTCGTACCATTTTTCGTATCTTTCGCGGTCGATGAAGGCGCCCGCCCGAATGGCGCGAGGAACGGCATAAGCTTCGATAGCCACGGTTTAAGCTCCTTGATATTGGCTCGGGCAAGTTGATTCCGTGCGGTCAACGCGAATCCTGAAGCCCGTTCTGTCTGAATTCCATTGTCCGCTTGGGCCCGTCTACGGGCACACTGACAGTAGGACCTTGGACTGCAACCAACTTTGACCGCTACATCATTTCCGGCCGCCTGATTGCGGAACCATCAAGGAACCGGCTCAGCCTGTAGGGCGAGATGTCCGTGATCGGGGTCTCGTTCATCACGATTTCGCTGACCAGACGACCTGCCCCGGGCCCGATAGCAAAGCCGTGTCCGCTGAACCCCGCGGCAATCACGTAGCCGGGCAATCGTTCCACTCTTGAAATCACGGGAACGAGATCCGGCGACGTATCGATGAGCCCGCCCCAGGCGCGCTCGACCCCGATTCCCTTGAGCGCTGGGTATTCGCTTTCCAGGTTCCTCAATGCGAGCTTCACGAGCTCTCCGTCGGGCGCAGGATCCAGAATGCGGTTTTTTTCGAATGGCGAGATTTCATCGTTCTCCCAGCTGCTGAGAGCATCAGGTCCATTCCAGAAGCTGCTGTTCAGACGGTACTTCAGCTTTTTGCCGATCTTGCTGCGGTACATCTGATAGAATTTGAACGCGTATCGCATCCCTCGCGGCGTGATGTCGAGCGTACCACGTCCCGGCACGGCAATCGTGTAGGCGCCGTCTGTCCGACGTCGCAACACGAAGTTCGAAGCCGAAAGACATCCTGCTTGAATGATTTCGGGCGCCCGGGTCGTCTTAATTGCGGTCCCGGCGATGTTTGCGACGGGTAGCTCTATGCCATATCGATGAGAAAAGCGGGAAGCCCATGCTCCGCCAGCGCAAACAACAGTACCGGCTTTCACGAGCCCTCGCTCTGTCCACACGCCTGCCACCCGGCCGTTGACAATGTCGAGGCCCCGAACGGCGCAGTTTTGATGGAGCGATACGCCCTTTTCCTTCGCGGCCTCGGCGATGGCAGGGACAGCAAGACTGGGCTCGGCTCGCCCATCTGTCGGAGACCACACGCCTCCAACCCAGGACGACGTGCCGCCCGAAGCCCGCTCATTTGCTTCGGAAGCACTGAGGATTTGGCTATGAAATCCTTGAACGCGTGCAGCCTGGCCCCACTTTTCCCAACGAGCGACATCGGCCTCGTTTTTGGTGCAGTAAAGTATCCCGGTTCGACGAAAGCCAAGATCACGGCCTATTTCCGCGCCCAATTCCTCCCAGCGCCGCAGACTGTACATGGCTAGCGCGAGTTCATACAGGTCGCGGTTCTGCTGGCGAACCCATCCCCAATTGCGGCTCGACTGCTCGCCACCAACGATGCCTTTTTCGAGCAGGGCGACTGATACCCCTTTTCGGGCGAGCTCATAGGCCGTGCAGGTACCCACGATCCCTGCCCCGATAACGACGACGTCGACCTCGGTTGGAAAAGAGACGCTATCACTTACTTTTTGAACCTGGACCGGCATAGTCACTATTCCTCTGGCATCGTGCTCCAGTCATCGCCGACAGGAACGATAAAGCTCAACAATCAGTCATCGCGAAATACGGAACATTCCAGATACCTGGGGCGGCGATAGCCCCTCCTCTGTTCCGCCGACATTACGTACGCGTCAGTGGCAGATGTCTCTTTTGGTGGCACCCGAGATGCGGTTTCTCAACTGTGATCACCGCGAACATCAAGCGCATCGCGTAACCCGTCGCCGATGAAGTTGAAGCTTGTTACAGCGATCGTAATGGCCGCGCCCGGAATGATCGCCAGCCACGGCGCCGTCCCAAGATATTGCTGTGCGCCGTTCAGCATATTGCCCCAACTGGGCAGCGGCGGCTGAATTCCATAGCCGAGGAAGCTGATATAGGCTTCCATCAGGATCGCCCGGGCGACAGTCAGGGTGGCCGCCACGATGATCGGACCCATCGCGTTGGGAAGGATCTCGCGGAACATGATATGCGTTGCGCTCAGTCCCAGCATGCGGCCGGCAAGCACGAATTCACGCTCGCGCAGCGAGCGGACCTCCGCCTCGACAATGCGGGCAACTTCCATCCAGCTCGTCGCAGCAATGACCACGGTAATCATGATCGGGCTTGGCTTCAGCGCAGCGGCAAGAGCAAGCACGAGGAAGATGGACGGGAAGGAAAGGAAGCCATCCACGGCGCGCATCAGCACCGTGCCGACGAGGCCACCCCGATATCCCGCCACAACGCCGACAAGGGTTCCGATCAGTGTCGACAACAGCATCGCCGAGAAACCGACCAGGAGCGAAATACGGCCCGCCATGAACAACCGCGCCGCCAGGTCTCGTCCCAGCGGGTCGGTGCCCAGATAATGTCGGCCGGTCAGCGGCGGCGCGAAGCGGGCGCGCAGATCGATATAGAGTGAATCGTACGGCAACAGATGGGGGCCCACGACGCATGCCAGCGTCAGGAGAGAGATCATCACTATGCCGATGAGGGCCAGATGGTGGTTCATGAAACGGTGCGCAGTTCGGCTGTTCCACCAGCGCTCCCGGCGCGAATTTGCAGCAATGGCAGTCATGATGGCTGACTCCTGATGAGCGTTCATGGCGCTTAACTCAGACGGATGCGGGGATCTATGATGGCGACAACGATGTCGGCGGCGAGGTTGCTCACCACGACAAGGATTGCCGAGAACATCAGCAATCCCATCACCACCGGGTAGTCACTATAGCCGAGGCTGTCGAGGAACAGGCGTCCCATGCCCGGCCAGGTAAATACCGTCTCGGTGACCAAAGCACCTGTCAGGATACTGGGAAGCTGCATCCCAAGGAGCGTGATCATCGGTAGCAGTGCATTGCCGATAACATGTTTCATCAGGATGCGGCGCTCACTTAGTCCTTTGGCGCGGGCTGTCTTGATGAATTCCTGATTGATAACGTCGAGAGTAGCCGTTCGCATGTAGCGGCTCCAGATGGCGACATGCACGAGTGCGAGCACGACGCTGGGCAGAATAAGATGGTGGAGATAGTTCAGAACGGACTCGTCGCCGATCGTGTACATGTTACCGGCTGGCAGCCAGCCCAGTCTGAGCGAGAATACGTAAATGCCGATCAGGCCGAACCAGAAAGTCGGGATCGAAAGGGCCACCATCGCACCGACTGTCGCCATGTAGTCGAAAATGGAATAACGCTTTGTGGCGCCGCGAACACCGATCCACGTGCCGATAGCGATCGCGATAACCGTGGACGATCCCATCAGCAACAGCGTTGCCATGAGGTGCCGTCCAATCACCTCGAGAACTGGCGCCCCGTCGCGGAAGGAGTGGCCCCAGTCTCCTCTCAAAAGGCGCCAGGCCCAATCCAGATACTGGATCCACAGAGGACGGTTCAGGCCTAACTGCTCCGTAAGTCGGTTCAAGTCATCCTGCGTCATACTCGCATCGAGCCCAAATTGTGCCAGAGGCCCGCCGGGAATGAGGTTGAGCACCGCGAAGCCAATGACGGAAACGATCAGAAGCAGTACTAGGCTCTGAGCGAAGCGGTTAAGTAGGAAGCTACGCATTCAGCTCTCCCTGTGATAGCGCCAATAGAGGTCGCCGCCGCGGCGCGCGGCGGCGACGTGAGGTTTACTCAGCTCTTCCAGTGCCAGCCGGCGGCATGCCACGATGCCGTGCGCGTGTTTGTATTCGGTTCCCAGCCTTCAAGGCCTTCCTTTGTGCCAACCACATAGGTGGCGGCAAACAGGGGAAGAAAAGGAAGGTCCTGACGCACGATTTCCTGAATACGGAAATAGATTTCGCGACGCGCTTCCCGATCGAACGTTTGGGCACCCTTCTTGAGCAGCGCATCCACCTCCGGATTGGAATACTGGCCGACGTTCGATCCCTTTCCACCCTTCGCGGCAATCGCGCTGCTCGCAAGACGGTTGGTGGCGTCGGGGTCTGCGGCAATCAGATGCGTGACGCCCGAGATTGCCGTGTCGAACTGTGACTTTAGCCAGAATTCGCCAAACATGACGGCAGCCGGCAAATTCGAGATGGTCATCTGGACGCCAATTTCCGCGAATGTCTGCTGCAGGAACTGCTGCACCTGCTCGCGGAGATTGTTGCCTGATGTCGTCGAGTTGTTGAACGCCAGCCTTACCCCATTCTTCTCACGTATTCCGTCCGACCCCGGTACCCATCCGGCGTCGTCGAGGAGCTTACGTGCGGCGTCGAGATTGAACTCCTGCGCCGGAAGGTTCGGATTGAAGTAGTACGACTTCTTTGGCATGAAGGTTTCGGTCGTTGTGACCACGCCAAAATAGAGCGCGTCGATGATCGCCTTTCTGTCCATTGCGGCATAGAGTGCCTGGCGCACCGCCAGTTCCTTGAACTGCGGCCGCTCGAGATTGAGATAGAACGACTCGACGGAGGAACCGGGCACCAGGCTCACCACGCGGCCCGGCAGTTTGCTGGCTTCCTCGTAGTGGTCGGCCGTGATGTAGGCTTGGTCTGTGAGGTCGATGTCACCGCTCTTGAACTGGGTGTAGAGCACCGTCTGGTCAGGAATGTACTTGAATACGACCTGTTCGACATACGGGCCGTCTCCAAAATAATCCGGGTTGGCCGCCAGCTCGAGATGGTCGCCGGCGACACGCTGGCTCCACTTGAAGGCGCCGGTGCCAACGGGCGCCTGATTGAAGGCTGCTGCATTCGGATCAGCTTCCTTCTCGAGAAGATGTTTTGGCACGATGAAGGTTTCGGTGAGAAACGACAGGTAAGGAGCGAAAACCTGCTCCATGCGCCAGGTGATTTCCGTTGGGGAGACCACCTTGATATCACGCACAAGCGAATGGCCGCCTGTGCGCCAGGCGCGGAACTTCGGATTTGTGATCAGTTCAAGGGTGAACTTCACATCCTCGGCCGTAAAGGGCTTGCCATCATGCCAGCGAACATCGTCACGCAGACGGACGCGCCAATTCAGGCCATCCTCGGAGATGCCGCCGTTCTTCTGCGTGGGCACTTCTGCCGCAAGATTGGGCTGGACCTCGCCGTTGGGATCCATGCGAAATAGGGCGTCGAAGAGCGAGAAGTGTACCGCATCGTCCACTTCGATATGTGCCATCAGCGGATTGAAAACGGTCGGTTCCTGCGACAGCCCGACCACGACGCGACCCGCAGGTTTCTTGTCGGCGGCCCGAGCAATGTCAGGCTTGCCGATCAGGTTAGCAGCAGCAAAGCACGCGATGCCGCCTGCTGCCATCAGGCGCAGTGCGTCGCGCCGAGAATAGTTCGTTTTGGTTGTGGATTCTTCCGTCATTTTCATTCCCTCTCTTTTGCTCATTAGGAAGCTACTGCCAGGAGCTAATTGAACTTTCTCAAGCGTCTCTCCGTCGTTCTCCCGGGATTGCAGCCACAAGTTCACGCGTGTAGTCGGATTGCGGTTTCAGGAAGATCTGTGACGGGGGGCCGCGCTCGACGACCCGGCCCTTTTGCATCACTGCAATTTCGTCGCAGATCTGGCTGGCGACACGAAGATCATGGGTAATGAAGACCATTGATACGCCCGTCTCGCGCTGGATCTGGTCAAGCAGCTTGAGGATCTGGGCCTGGATCGACACGTCGAGTGCGGAGACAGCTTCGTCGGCAATCAGCAGCTTAGGCTTGAACATCAGCGCCCGGGCGATGCCAATGCGCTGTCGCTGACCACCCGAGAATTCGTGCGGGTAGCGGCCGAAGGCGCCCGCATCGAGACCGACGTGGGAAAGCAAAGCGCGGGCCTCTTCGCGCGCCTGTGCGTAGGGCATACCATGTGCGACGGGCCCGACGGTCAGTATCTGACCGATAGTGGAGCGCGGATTGAGCGAGGCAAAGGGGTCTTGAAAGATCATCTGAATTCGAGGGCGCAGCGGCCGGAACTCGGATTCCTTGAGCTTGACGATGTCCCTGCCCTCAAACAGGATCTGACCGCTGTCGCTGTCCTGAAGCTTGATCAGGAGCCGTCCCAACGACGATTTTCCGGAGCCGCTCTCGCCGACAATGCCAAGGGTGCGGCCTGCAGACAAGGTGAATGAGGCCTCCTGCACCGCAGGCACTATACGCTGGCTGCCGAACAGCGCGCTGCCGCTGCGATAGGTCTTGCACAATCCGTCGACCGCCAGAACCGTCTCGTCGCTAGTGTGCGACTCGAGCTTTCTGTCTTCGCCCGTGAGGTGCGGAACGGCGGCGATCAGCCGCTGGGTATAGGGGTGGCTGGGGGAATTGAGAACTTGATCGGCGGTGCCCTGTTCGACAATCCGACCTTTCTCCATAACGACGACGCTGTCGGCAATTTCAGCCACGACGCCGAAGTCGTGGGTGATGAACATGACGCTCATGTCCTTGCGGCGCTGAATGTCACGGATGAGCTTCAGGATCTGCGCCTGCGTGGTTACGTCAAGGGCTGTCGTCGGTTCGTCTGCGATCAGAACGGTCGGCTCAAGGGCGAGCGCCATCGCGATCATGACGCGCTGGCGCTGACCACCGGAAAGCCTGAAAGGATACTGGTGGTACATCAGTTCCGGATCGGGCAGGCCGACTTCGGTCAGCAATTCGAGCGCGCGGTCACGGCGCGAGGCCTTGGTGCCCACTCCATGAGCTGCCATCACTTCAGTAACCTGCTCCCCGACCGTCATCAGCGGGTTGAGCGCCGAAAGCGGATCCTGAAAGATCATGGACACGACGCGGCCGCGCAGCTGGCGCAGCTTTTTAGCCGGCGCGCCGACTATGGCCGCTCCATCGAGATTGATCGCACCGGAAGAGACTGGGATAATCTTCGGCAAGAGTCCCATGATCGTGTTCGCCGTTACCGACTTGCCCGATCCAGACTCCCCGATGATACAAAGGATCTGACCACGCTTCAGGTCGAACGAGACGTTTTCGACGGCATGAGCCCTCTCCATGCCCTTCGGCAGGTCGACTGTCAGAGCACGGACCGAAAGCGCTGCGTCGTCTGCTGTAACAGCTTCAGTCGTAACGGCCATCGATATATCTCCCTTGTTACGCAGCTTCTTGATTGAGGTTCTTGTCGCGGCCCACGCGTGCCGCTCATACCTCTCGAGCGGTGCACAGCTGGTCCCAGGCTTCAGCGCCATTCGCTACCAATCTGCGTTGGTTCTGCGATTAATATAAGATTGGTCTTGCCATTGGTGTCAATATAGATCAAATTGGTTTCGCGAAATATTTATCGGAGGGCACATGAGCGTGGTGCTGAAGGATTTCATTGAAGCGGAAGGTTTGGAGCCAGGGGATCGACTACCTCCTGAGCGTGACTTGGCGCTGAAACTCGGGCTGCCGCGTACCGCCCTCAGAAGGATGCTCAGTTCGCTAGAGAAGGAAGGCCGCCTCATCAGGCATGTTGGCAGAGGGACCTTTATCGCCGGAAGCGGCGTAAGTTCCAGCGCCCTCCGCCGCCCGGCAATCAGTGAGGGAGACACATTGCGCACCTATCCGGCGGAAGTCTTTGAGGCGAGGCTGATCATCGAGCCGAAGATCGCGGCGTTGGCAGCGTTGCGCGCCACCAGACAGGAAGTCGAAGAAATGCAGAAATCAATCGCCCGAGGCAGCGCATCGGAATCTCTGGGCGAATTCGAGAAATGGGATGCCGTCTTTCACCGCATCATAGTCCAAGCTGCCCGTAATGGTCTTCTTGCCTCCCTCTATGAAGGCATTCACGCAGTGCGAGCGGGAAACCTGTGGGGAAAAATGAAAGAACAATCGCTGACCGCTGAGCGCATGACGGCCTATATCGTCAGCCATCAGGCGATCCTCGACGCAATAAAGGATCGTGACAGTAGAGAGGCCGAGCGAAACATGTACGACCACATCATTGACGCCAGAAGCAACATACTCGGTCCGAGTATATGAGGCTTTGGTCTGAGCAATTGGTATCGAGGTTGTCGCGTGTCCACCGTCTCGGCCTGCGATCCTCGCCATGTCGCCCATCCAGCCGACAATCTACGTAACCGAGCACCGGCCTCAGGGTGTTGCTAAGGGACCAAACTGTCGTCGAAGCCAGGAGAGAAAGTTTCGTTTCCTTGAATCGTCTTCGAAAGGAAGACGGCTCAATAAGATGTAGTTGTAGCCGTTGCTGGAGAACCCCCGCGGCGCTACCAACTGCCCGCTTTCCACGGCGTCGGCGACCAGCGGCTCTGGACCGATCGCGGCGCCTAGCCCAGCGATTGCCGCTTCGATGCTCAGATAAAAGTGTTCGAACATCTGGCTGCTGGGTGGATTCGGATCTTCGATCTGGTTGTCCGCGATATATCGTGTCCAGGCATCTCGACGCGTAGCCGAATGAATGCGAGGTAGGGAGAGGATGTCATTGCCGCCAGATGCCAATAGGCCTGGCGCGCATATGGGGCCGACACGTTCTTCGACCACCGTTTCCATAAACAGGTCCGGCGACCAGCTAAAATCGTTTCTCCGGAGCGCCAGATCAATATGACTCCGGTCGAAGCTTACAGGTCCGCCAGCGGCCAATACATGAACTTCAATGTCCGGATGAAGTGCATTAAATTGCGGCAGGCGCGGGATTAGCCATCGCTGCGTGAATGTCGGTTCACATGAGAGAACCAGCGGTGCCGAACCGCCACCTTTGATCTCTTCGCAACAGTCGCTGATCTGGCGAAACACCTCACTCATCGTAACAAGCAGACGCCGACCTGGGTCGGTTAGGAAAACGGCCCTGTTTCTTCGCTCAAAAAGGGCCACTCCCAGGTCTTCCTCAAGCAAGCGGATTTGCTTGCTGACGGCGCTGTGCGTGACGAACAATTCGTCGCCGGCACGCCCGAAATTCAAATGTCGTGCAGCTGATTCAAAGACTCTGAGCGCGGATAAAGACGGAAATCGTGCGGCCATATCTGTGAGATAAAGTGAAGAATTTCGGTCAGAATTCATCATTTTTTCGGCAAAGGCAATAGCGTTAATATCCTCGTCGTTACATTAGAAAACCGACAGGACCACGATTTTGAAGGTAGGAATCCTAGCCGATGATTTGACGAGTGCAACCGATGGCGCCGGCCCATTCGTGAGCATGGGGCACAGATGCCTTGTCTTCACAGACTACCGGCGATGGTCGCCTGAAGAAGTCGCGATCGTCTCCGTCAACAAGGCAAGTCGCACCGCTTCCGCTGAGGGCGCTTTCGATCGGGCGACGCAGGCGGCAAAAAGCCTGGCAACCGCGGATATCCTTTACAACACCGTTGATTCCACCATCCGCGGCCACGTTGGAGCTGAGATAACAGCCGCGCTCGCGGCTTCCGGTCGGGCAATTGCAATCGTCGCTCCGGCTTTCCCCGCAGGTGGACGAACCACTGAAGGCGGGCGGCAGCTTCTTCGTGGCGTGCCGTTGGAGCAAACCGAATTTGTCAAAGACCCGCTACATCCCATAACGGACTCCCATCTTCGCGCCTTGTTTCGAGACATTCCGGAGGCAGAAGTGCGCTATCTCACGCTTGCGGACGTGCGGGCATTGAGATCCGGTGAGCTTGTCGCCGATGGCAGAAAGTTGCTGATCGCCGATGCGACTGTGCAAGAAGACTTGGCCCTGCTGGTGAACTCGGCGGCCGATCCGAAGTCGGTCCTTTGGTGTGGATCTCCGGGCCTGGCAATCGCGCTGGCGGATTATGTGGGCCGGGCTGGTGAAATCGCAGGGCCTACGGCCACAGGGTCTCTTAATCTCTTTGTCATCGGTAGCATCAATCCGCAGAGCCGCGAGCAATGTTCAAGACTGATAAGCACCGGCAACGTCCGGCAGATCATTATCGACTCGGAGGCAGCGTCTCGCTCTCCCGCTCTCGCCGCCGAACGCGCCGCTGCGGAGTACAACCGATTTGGAGCTGGCGGAGATATTATTCTAACCACCTCCGGAGGGAGTGCGTCGGCCAATCCTCGGTCCATCGCAACCGCTCTTGGCCAGGCTGTGCGGGCAGTTATGGGGAGTCATCCCGTGACCGGGCTTTTCCTCACGGGCGGTGACACTGCCGAATCCGTGTTGAGCGAACTTGCGTTCAATTCCCTCGAACTCCTGAGCGAGGTCGAGCCTGGAATTCCGGTCGGCCGCACCACGGGGCCGCATCCCATTCACATTATCACAAAGGCGGGCGGCTTCGGTTCGCCGCATATCCTGCTGAAATCAGCCGAACTGCTTCGGGGCCTCTGGCTTGGAGATAAGAAATGAAGAAGCCTATTGGAATCACCATGGGCGATCCCTGCGGGATTGGCCCGGAAATTATCGCCCGTGTTTTCGCGGACGGGCTGCCGGAACAAGCGGTGGTGATCGGTGACACCAAAGTAATGGAGCGCGCGGTCCGCGTCCTCAATCTTCCCCTGCAGGTGCAGCCTATCGCGTCAGTCGATAACGTTCTGCCAGACAGCGGACTCATAGCCGTTCTCAACGTCTCGGATTTGCCGGATGATTTGCCCATCGGTCAGGTGGACGCTCGTGCCGGGCGTGCCAGCTACGATTATGTCGTACGGGCGATCGACGAAGCGGTGGCGGGAAACATCGGAGCAATCGTCACCGCTCCGATCAACAAGGAAGCGATGAAGCTGGGCGGGCTCAATTATCCCGGCCATACGGAAATCCTTGCTGAGCGGACGGGGACCGACAAGTTCGCGATGATGCTCGCGAATGACGAGCTGCGCGTCATTCTGGTCACGATCCACGTATCATTACGCGATGCCATCGACCTCGTGACAGAGAATTCGGTTTTCCGAACGATCGAATTGGCACACTGGGCAGGCAAGGCTTATGGGATTGCGGCGCCACGCGTTGCGGTGGCCGGCCTCAATCCCCATGCTGGTGAAAACGGTATGTTCGGACGCGAAGATCTCGACATCATCGCGCCGGCAATCAGCCGGGCTCAGGAAGTCGGAATAAACGCGTCCGGTCCCTGGCCCGGAGACACGATTTTCATGCGGGCTCGCAGGGGCGAGTTCGATATCGTCGTCGCGCAATATCACGACCAGGGCCTCATCCCGGTCAAGTATCTCGGTATCGACAACGGCGTCAACGTCACCATCGGTTTGCCTTTCATCCGTACCAGCGTCGATCACGGTACGGCATTCGACATCGCCGGCCAGGGTAAGGCCGATCATTCCTCTCTTCGCTACGCCTTCGATCAGGCGCTGCTTCTCAACGCAATCTAGGAGCGCTTTCGATGCCTCGAACTTCTCCCAACTTCATTTTCATGCTGACCAATCAGGATCGCACCGTTGCCGACGCAGCTGAGCGCCTCAAGGATGTGCTTGCCGCCGGCATCACGCATGTGGGGTTCAAGGATATTGGCCTGCCGTTCGATAAACTCCTGGGCCTTGCTTCGGCAATCAAAGCGGCAGGTGCCACACTTTGTCTTGAAGTGGTCAGTCTTGACGAGGAGAGCGAGCGACGATCGGCGCAGGCCGCGGTCGACCTCGGCGTCGACATTTTGATGGGTGGAACCCGACCGAACATCGTTCTGCCGGTCATAGCCCGCAGGAACATCCGCTACTATCCCTTCCCCGGCAAGATTGTTGGCCATCCGAGCAAGCTGGAAGGAACGATCGAAACGATCGTGGAAAGTGCTCGTCAACTGGCGGCAATCGACGGTGTGAGCGGTCTTGATCTGCTCGCTTACCGCTTCGATGGCGATGTCGAAGAGCTGATGACGCGCGTGTGCGAAGAAGTGGAGAAACCTGTGGTGGTTGCCGGATCGATCGACAGCCCTGAACGGATGGCGGCCGTGGTGCGATCCGGAGCTGCAGGATTTACCATCGGAACAGCGGCTTTCAACGGCGCTTTTTCCGGCAGTTCGAATCTGCGGTTTGAGATCGAGACGGAGATCAACGTGCTCGGACGGATTCAGGCTGACTCGGGCAGTGCGGCAGCCTCCGCATTAAGAACCGACTAAATCCAACCTTCATCGAACATTAATTGCGATCTTTACGATTTGGCGACAAGATGAATCTCAGGTTTGGAGACCAACATGGATTCAGCGACGTTTGACCCCACCACTCCTTTGGCGACCGCGACCACTCTTGAGGCGCTGGAAACGCCCTGCCTGGTTCTCGATGCGGACCGGATGGATCGAAACATCACACGGCTGAGGAGCCGTCTGGATAGTCTGGGCGTGTCGCTGCGACCGCATCTGAAGACGGCGAAGTCGATCGACGTGGCTCGGCGGCTCATGAGCGCGCCAGAGGGGCCGGCGACCGTCTCCACCCTGAAGGAAGCCGAGCAGTTCGCGGCCGATGGCGTTCGCGACATGATCTATGCGGTCGGCATCGCTCCTGCAAAGCTCGCGCGCGTCACCGAACTGCGCGCCATGGGCGTCGATCTCGTCGTCATACTGGATACTGTCGAACAGGCAAAGGCAGTTGCTGAGGCTTCCACTGACGCCGGAATACGCATTCCGGCCATGATAGAGATTGATTGCGATGGCCACCGCTCGGGAGTTGTGCCCGCCAATTACGCCCAGTTGCTGGAGATCGGGCAGACGCTGACGGAAGGTGCGGAGCTGCGTGGCGTCATGACACATGCCGGCGACAGCTACAAGGGTGGAGGCGCGGAGGCGCAGCATCGCTATGCGGAAGCGGAAAGATCTGCCGTAGTTGAAGCCGCGCAGCTTTTGCGCAGTGCGGGCCTGCCGTGCCCGGTTGTCAGCGTTGGTTCGACGCCGACGGCTCATCACGCGAAAGATCTTACAGGAGTGACTGAGGTTCGCGCAGGCGTATTCGTGTTCTTCGACCTGGTGATGGCAGGAATCGGAGTCTGCCAGGTCGACGATATTGGGCTCAGCGTTCTCGCAACAGTGATCGGTCACCAGCGCGAGAAGGGCTGGATCATAACCGACTCGGGATGGATGTCGCTATCGCGCGATCGTGGCACGAGCAAGCAAGCCGTCGACCAGGGATATGGCCTCGTCTGTGACATCCAAGGCAACACCTATCGTGACATCATCGTTGCCGATGCGAACCAGGAGCATGGCATTATCGCCGCGCGGCCCGGATCGGACGCTCGTCTGCCCGATCTGAGGGTCGGAGACCGGGTGCGGATCCTGCCGAACCATGCCTGCGCGACGGCGGCGCAGCACGAAGCCTATCATGTTGTCCGAGGTCAATCGCACGCCGTTGAGGCCTGCTGGCCACGGTTCGGAGGTTGGTGATGTCCCACGTCGTAACTGTAAGTACCGATCGTGCGCCCGGCCCTGCTGGTCATTATGTCCAGGCGAAGCTGGCGGGCCAGCATCTCTATATCTCAGGGCAGCTCCCAATCCGACCGGATGGAGCGCCGCTTCCCGACGACAAATTCGCGACGCAGGCGGGCCAGGCCATCGAAAACATGCTGGCAGTTCTGGAAGCCGCAGGCGGAACTCCGAGCGATCTCGTCAGGGTAACGGCCTATATCGTCGGGGTTATCAATTGGCCAGGCTTCAACCAGATCTATGCAGCGCGACTTGGGGAGGCGCGCCCAGCGCGCACCGTCGTGCCCGTGCCCGAACTCCACTACGGCTATCTGGTGGAAGTCGATGCCATCGCCGTGATCGCGAAAGAACCAGCTGCCGCGCAAGCAACAAAACCCGTCGATATGACGGTGAATGAAAGTTAGAAGCGATGATATTTTCATCCGACAACTGGTCCGGCGCCCATCCCGCGATTGGCGAGAGCCTGATGGCGCATGCCGCCGGCTATGCGTCGGGGTACGGTACCAGCGACCTCGACCGAAAGGTGAAACAGAAGTTCGCGGAGATTTTCGAAAGGAATGTCGCCGTCTTTTTCGTCGGCACCGGAACGGCCGCCAACTCGCTGGCGCTTGCGACAGCCAACCGTGCAGGCGGTGTCGCCTTCTGCCATCGCGAGGCTCACGTCATTGCCGACGAATGTGGCGCGCCGGGGTTCTTTTCGCATGGCGCCCGCCTCAAGCCGGTCGACGGACCGAGAGGCAAGATGGTGGCCGCTCGCCTCGACGCCGAGATTCGGCGCTTCCCACTCGACAATGTCCAGGGCGGTCAGCCGACGGTAGTATCGCTGACGCAGGCGACGGAAAGCGGCACGGTCTATTCGCTCGCGGAAATCGACGCGATCGCCGCCGTTTCCAAGGCGCACAGTCTGCCGCTGCATATGGATGGTGCCCGCTTCGCCAATGCGCTTATCAGCTTGGATACAACGCCTGCCGAAATGACCTGGAAGCGAGGCGTTGACCTCGTCTCCTTCGGCGGCACAAAGAACGGCTGCTGGTGCGCCGAAGCGCTGGTGCTCTTCGATCTCTCGAAGGCGCAGGAAATGCACTTCATGCGAAAGCGCGCCGGCCAACTCTTTTCGAAATCGCGCTTCGTTTCGGCGCAATTCGACGCCTACTTTGCCGGCGATCTCTGGCTGGACCTCGCCCGCCACGCCAATGCCATGGCTGCGCGACTTGCCGAGGGCATCACCGCCTCCAAGACGAGCCGCCTGGCTTGGCAGGCCGACACCAACGAAGTCTTCCCGATCCTAAAGAAGGATGTCGCGGCGAAACTCCGCCAACGGGGTGCAATCTTCTACGACTGGCCCGTTCCGCAGGACCTCGTCGGAAGCTTCGCGCCGGATGAAGGTCTCCATCGCCTGGTAACCAGTTTTGCAACGCGGGCCGACGATGTCGATCTTTTCGTGTCGGCTTGCTGAACAACGGCTCGTGAGGGGCGGAGCGGGTCCCGATTTCTGAGCTTCAATCAGATCAACCTGTCCTTGCAGGGTCCTCACATGGGAGAGGCTCTCGGCCGAAAGGGCAATAGTCCAAATGAGGTCTCTCGATGTCACCACTGCTCAAACGCATACAGAGCGATCATCTTCCCGCAAAGGCGGATGTCGTCGTCATCGGCGGCGGCATTATTGGCGCGTCGGCGGCATTCTTTCTCGCAGAGCGGGGACTCTCCGTAGCATTGCTGGAAAAGGGTTATGTCGGCGGTGAACAGTCCAGCCGAAACTGGGGCTGGTGCCGCCGACAGAACCGGGACGAGCGCGAATTGCCGCTCTCGGGCGTTTCCATGCAGGCGTGGGACCAGTTTGCCGCCAAGATCGGCGAGGACGTCGGCTTCCGCCGATGCGGTCTGTTCTACGCGACGGACAATCCCCAGCAGCTGGCGGAATGGGAGCAATGGCTTGCAATCGCCCGGCAATTCGACGTCAACACGAAGATGCTGACTGCCCGAGAAGCGCATGACAGAATTCCGGCGCAAGGCCGCCGTTGGCTCGGCGGCGTCCATTCAGTCGATGATGGCAAAGGCGAACCGGCCATTGCCGCGCCGACGATCGCGAACGGCGCCCGCAAATTTGGTGCGACTATCCACCAGGAATGCGCTGCAAGAGGCCTCGACATCGTCAACGATGCAGTAGTCGGGGTCATCACCGAGAAAGGCATCATCAGATCGCAGGCCGTTCTGAACGCCGGCGGTGCGTGGACCTCCTTGTTCTGCCGCCAGTACGGCGTGCAGTTCCCACAGGCAAGCGTGCGCCAGACTGCAATTCGGACGCGCCCCACAACCAATCTCGGCGAGGCAATCTATACGCCAGAGTGTTCACTGACCCGGAGGTTGGATGGCAGTTACACGCTTGCTATTAGCGGCAGGGCGACCTTGGATATCACGCCGCAAGGCATTCGCTATGCGCGCTGGTTCATGCCGATGTTTCTGAAGCGGCTGCAAGCGGTCCAGATCGGCGTCGGCAGATCCATGTTCTATGGACCCGAAGCCCTGGTGAGCTGGAACAAGGATACTATTTCGCCTTTCGAGCGGATCCGGGTTCTCGACCCAAAGCCGAGTCGCCGGACCATTGCGTCTATTCTAAAAGGCGTCACCGAGCAGTTCCCGGCGCTTAAAGGTATCGAAATCGCCGACAGTTGGGGCGCCTATGTGGATTGCACGCCGGACGCGGTGCCAGTCATCTCGGCGTCCGATCACGTCAAGGGCCTTTATTTGGCGGCTGGCGGCTCCGGCCATGGCTTCGGCATTGGCCCTGGCATTGGTCGCTTGGCCGCTGACCTTGTTGCTAACGATAAACCCTGCGTCGATCCGACGCCTTTCCGACTGTCGCGCTTCTTTGACGGCTCCAGAGTCGAGGTGGGCGGTCTCTGATTGTGCTGGAAGGCCGCAGGTTCGGACCACGAACTTCCCAGGACCTGTCCGGCTCTTGTAACCGGAGACCGGCGAGGAGTTCATCAGAGCCTCTGGCTGAATAGCTTCGTCAGCGGCATGTGCGCCTTGCGGATCGGCGATTTCAGCACGACGTAGGTGAAATACTTGTCAATGCCGACGTCCAACTCGATCAGTTGCTCCATGATCTCCTGATATTCGCCGACCCCGGTAGTCACGAATTTCAGGAGATAGTCGTAACCGCCCGAGATCACATAGCACTCGATGAGTTGCTCGATTTTCTCGATAGCGGCGATGAAGCGAGCAAAGTCGGTCTGCCGGTGGTTCTTCAGCGTCACCTCGGTGAAGACCGTTACTGTCTGTCCCAACTTGGCGACATTGACCTGAGCCGTATAGCCCTCGATATACCCCTCCGTCTGCAGCCTCTTCATGCGCATCAGGCACGGGCTCGGCGAAAGATTCACCACCTCCGAGAGCTCCACGTTTGTCATTCGCCCATTCTGCTGCAGCACGTTCAGTATCTTGATGTCGATCCGATCGAGTTTCATGGACTTAGCTTTCGCTGATGAAAGTAGCGAGCCTATTCGACGATGCGCGCCACTATGTTACACCTGTGCAACAGCCTTCTTGAGCGCGCATTCGATGCTTTCGAGGAAGCGATCCACATGCTCCGACTGGCAAATCAATGGGGGCCGCACTTTCAACGTATCCTCGTTGGCGCCGGTCGTGCTGATAAGCACGCCATCGTCCCGCATCAAGTTTACGATCTCCAATGCCATAGCGCGCCGGCTGGCCCCGCCCATTCCATCCAACCCGATGTCGATGCCGCAGAACAGCCCGGCATTTCGAATGCCGCGGATACCATCGTGCAGCTTGGCAAGATGCTCCAACCCCACCTTGAGGCGCTCGCCCATGGCATGCGCATGCTCGAGCATTCGATCTCTATGCAGAATGGCCAGGACCGCGTCAGCTGCCGCGATCCCGACTGTATTGCCGCCGAAGGTGTTGGAGTACCGAGCAGTAGCGCCAAAGCGATCCATTGGCGCCTTGCGGCCAACGACCGCGCCTATGGGAAATCCATTGCCCATTGGCTTGCCGAGAGTGACGAGATCCGGGACAACCTGGTGCCGTTCGAAACCCCACATGTGTGTGCCTGTCCGTCCAAATCCCGGCTGAACTTCATCGGCAATGATAAGGCCACCCGCCTCGCGCACCGCCTTGACTCCGTCGGCGATGAAACCCGGCGGGTCCACCCAAACGCCGTCGCTCGAGAAAATGCTGTCGAAAAGCAGCGCCGCAATGCCAATGCCTCGCCGGTTCAGGTCGGCGATAGCGGAGCGAACCTGTTGTTCAAAGAATGCCGCGGCTTGCTCCTCGGGTATGCCCGCAGGGCCGTGTAGCGACACCATGCGAACGGCGGGACTGAGATTGACGGCGTCGCCCAGATTGGGTGATACCATCGCCGTCGCTGCGCTTGTGCCATGATAGGCATGAGAAGAGACGATCACACCTTCCCGACCACTGGTCAGCCGGGCAATCCGCAGCGCCAGATCGTTGGATTCACTACCTGTGCAGGTAAAGACAACGCGGTTCAGTTCTTCGGGGAAAGTGGCCACGAGCCGTTCGGCATAGTCGACAAGCCGCGGTTCAAGATAGCGGGTATTTGCGCTGATCCGGCTGGCTTGTTCCGCCATGGCAGCATTGATCTCTGGATTGCAATGCCCGAGAGAGGGCACATTGTTATAGAAATCCAGATAGCGACGTCCGTCGGGGTCGTAGAGCCACATGCCTTCGCCGCGCACGAAATGTACCGGCCGGCGATATTGGAGCCTGTAGGAAGCTCCCAATACGCTGTAGCGCCGGGCGATCAGTTCAGATTCGCGGGGGGGAATTGTGGCTTCCCCGGGGGTAAAGCGGTTGGGCATGAGATCTGTTGACATGTCTTTGATCCTGCTTGAGTTTCCATTCGCGAGAAGATCGCGGGGGACCGTGCCGATGACCAATGTGAGGGCAATGCGCGTGTAGGGATACGGGTACGGGTTACGGCAACGCGCGCCTCACCGCCCTCTCGCCATCCCCGGGGCATAATGCCGACAGGATGGACAGCCCGTGTTCGGCTCGGCCCACGTTCTTCTTGATATATGCTGCTTCGGCCGGGAAGAGGTTTGCTCGCCAGTAGTTGATTAGGATAAGGGCGCTTTGGCGCGCCCTTATCAGTCCGACGAGCAGTTTTGCTTCGAGAGGGCGGAGCGGAATCACCGAGGCATAGCCAGCGATCAGATGTTCCGCGCCGCCCAGAGCCAGAGACGGGTCCGTCACGAAGTGGCTTGCCGCAATCGCCAGATCCTGAATCCGTGGCCCCCAGCAGCCGTCGCCGAAATCAATGAAGGCGATACCACCATCGGTCAGGAGTGTATTGAAGGGGCTAGGGTCATTGTGCGTGACCTGCCAGGCTACATCGCTTAGTTGCGGCTCGATCAACTCGACATAGTTGTTCATGGCAAGACGCACGGATGCCGCAACTGGTCCCGATGGCAGATGCTCCTCCAGTTCCATCAGGTTTGACCAGCATCCTACGTGCCAAAGAACCGGGCGGTGCATGGCGGAGAGGTTCAGTGGCTCGAGAGCCAAACTGAGCCTGCCGAGCGCCCGGCCGACCCGGTAGAGGATTTCCGGAGTAGGGTTCGCCTGATGCAGCGGTGCCCCTGAAAGTCGCGTCTGAAGGTAGCCACAAATCTCATGCTCTTCGAACATCAGCATAGCGTCACCGGTGCGCACAATCCGAGGTGCTGCGAAACCGAAAGCGCCTTCCAGCCCGGCGAGGGCTTCAACCTGGAAGCGGAAACTGTCTCTTCCTTCGGGCCGTGCCGAAGTTTTGAGGATTAACTGATCGCCGTTCAGCAGGGTGACCTCCGTGGTACACTCGACCTCAGAGGATAGAACTCTCATCGCTCCCTTCAGGCCGTAGTGGCGCAGTAGCAACTCACCCGACAGCTGGGCTTCTGCTGGGCTCGGCTTTGTCGCCAGAATAGCGGCAGCGGCCCCAAAATATGCTTTGGTGAACGGCTCGCGGACTGACTGTTTCCCGCCGGGATGACGGGCGTTGTCGTCTGAAACCGGATCGCTACAATCATTCACGACTGAGATCCTCGCACTGTTGGAGTCGACGGCATGCGCATCGGCAAGCGACCGTCGGAATGGCATCGCGGCCGCCGCGCCCGACCCTGAAAAGCGTCGGGCGTTTATGACTGAGGGCAATACCCGGTTTCCCGCCTTCGGACTGTCGCTCGGGCCCGGGCTCTTAAAGTCTCCTCGCCGGCGTCGCCATCCATGATTGCGCCGCCGGACACTGAGAAATATTCAGACGTACTAAGGGTTCCTCAGAGCCCGACAACGCCCGGCAAATCCGAGATCCCGGAGATTTCTGTATAGCCGTAATAGGGATTGGCCGGCTCGTGACCGCGATTGACCCAAACCTTGTTCTTGATCCCGAGGTCATGTGCGGACATCAGATCGTAACGGAACGAGGAAGAGCAATGCAGTATCTCCTCCGGACCGCAACCTAGCATATCGAGCATATATTCGAAGGCGCGGAAGTGTGGCTTATAGGCGCCGGCGTCTTCGGCCGTGTAAACGGCGTGGAACGGCGCGCCGAGCTTCTCGACGTTGGACATGATCTGCGAGTTCATCGCATTTGACAGAATGACCAGGGGAATTTCCTTGGCGACCTTGGCAAGACCCGCCGGAACGTCGGGATGCGGCCCCCAGGTGGGGACCCGTTCGTAAACCATCAGCGCGTCTTCATCCTTGAACTCGATGGCGTTGCGTTTGCAGGTCCTTGCCAATGCGTTATGGACGACCTCCGCATAGGGTTTCCAGTCGGCCATGACTTCATCAAGCCGGTATGCAGAGAAGTCGGCGATGAACTGCAGCATTTTCTGCTCGCTCATGCGCTCGGAATAGAGATCGCGTGCCGCCTCCGCCATCTGAAAGTTGATAAGCGTACCATGGCAGTCGAAGGTGATGTATTTCGGGCGGAAAGGAGTCATGTGCTTCGTCCTTGCTTTGCGGGGAGTTGTTCAAGTCATGATCAATCATAGCCCGGCGGGCGCTTTTGAATTACCCGGACATGTCGGATCATCAGCAGAAAATGCTGGAGGGCGACGTCATTTGCCCTTGTGATTGCGGGTCGAGAGTGATCCGCGATCGCTTCAGGCATCGACTGACACCAATTAGCCAACCGGTCTCTGTGGAAACAACCGGGGACTTGCTCGGCAAAATCTCCGGAACGGTGGGCGTCGAAACTCTCTGCCAAACCCTCCCGCGAAAACAAAACAATCTGCTCAAAGCCCCCTGGATTGCGGCCAATAGACCCACCGCTCACCTATTATAGTGATTGGAGTTCAGCTCCTGCTGCACCGATGCACCCGATGAATTGAAATGGAGGGATCACGCATGAGAACGCTGCTGCTCAAGAAGGACGAAGTCAGAAGGCTCGTCAGCAAGACGGACGTCATCGGCGCGGTCGAAGAGGCTTACAAGGCATACAGCAGTGGGCAGGTGGAGCAACCTCCTTATCTCGGAATACATCTCCCCTCTCGCCGTGGGGAAATCGACTTCAAGCTTGGCTACTATAGCGTCAACGAAATTATCTCCATGAAAGCGCACTCCGGAGGGTTCAAGAACAACCCCGCAGAACATGGCGTGCCCAACAGCATGGGCACGATTCTCCTGTTTGATGCCAGGAGCTGCGCATTGATTTGCATCATGGATGGAAGCTTGATCACTGGCATCAGAACGGGGGCTGCGGGGGCCGTCTCCGTCAAAGCATTGGCGAGAAAGAACGCCAAGACAATCGCATCGATCGGCACCGGCAATCAGGCAAGGATGCAAATCCGGGCGATCAACGAGATCATGAAGATCGAAAAGATCCACGCCTGGGACAGCACCCCGGAAACGGGTTGCAAGTACAAGGCTGACATCGAGCGTGAACTGGGTATTCCCGTCATCGTCGCGAGCTCTAAGAAGGAGGCGGTCGAGCAGGCCGACATCCTGGTTACGACGACACGTGGGACGGGGTCACTGGTGGAAGCGGATTGGGTGAAGCCCGGCACACACATTGTCGCAATCGGCACAGATCAACGCGGCAAACAGGAGCTGGATCCGGAGCTTTTCAGGAACGCGAAAATTATCGTCGATTCCTTCTCACAATGTACGGAGAAGGGCGAGACTTGGCACCCTCTGAACAAAAACATCATCGCAAAAGACGACATCCATGGCGAAATCGGCGAGGTATTGCTGGGAAGTAAGCCGGGACGAGAAAGTGACGATGAAATCACCATCTTCGATTCCACAGGGATGGCCATACAAGACAATACGACCGCCAGCAAAATCTATCAGAACGCCATAGCCAATAACGTCGGCACTTTCTTCCAGTTTTTTGAGGAATGACCATGCGCAACTATCCAACCATTCAGGACATCCGCGAAGCTCAGCAACGACTAAAGCCGCATGTCAGGCACACGCCGCTGTTGCGTGCCGACAAAATCGAGAAAGCGGCTGGTTGTCAGCTCTACCTCAAGCCGGAAACCCTGCAGATCACGGGCGCATTCAAGATCCGCGGCGCCCTGAACAAGGCTCTCTCGCTCCCCCGAGAGGAGATCGCAAACGGCATCATTGCGACCTCGTCGGGCAACCACGCCCAGGCGCTTGCTTACGCAGCCAAGATGCTCGGCGTAAAAGTGATTTTGGTGCTGCCGGTCACCACACCCAAAATCAAGATCGCCAATACGGAAGCCCTTGGCGCCGAAGTCATTCTTTTTGATGGTGATAATGCCGCTAGATGGAGAAGAGTCTACGAGATCGCCGAAGGAAACAATTATGCGGTCATTCACGGCTTCGAGGACCCCGTCGTAATGGCTGGTCAGGGAACGATCGGGTGTGAGATCCTCGAAGACTTGGAAGATGTGGACACGGTTATCGTACCCGTGGGCGGTGGAGGGCTGATCTCGGGGATCGCCACTGCGATAAAAGAAACCAAGCCATCGGTGCGCGTTATCGGGGCAGAGCCTGCCTTGACACCGAAGTATTTTCACAGCCGGATAAACAAGGAGCGCACATCGCTTCCGTTAAAGAACACGATCGCGGATGGTTTGAGGTTGAGTGTTCCGGGTCAAAATCCTTACCCGATTATCGAAAAGTATGTCGACGAGATTGTTCTTGTTGAAGACGAGCACATCATTGCCGGAATGCGTGCTCTTGCCAAGGATGCGAAATTGATCGCTGAACCCGCCGCCTCCATAGGAATAGGAGCACTGTTAGCGGGCAGCTTAGACGTAAAGCCTGATGAGAAAGTATGTGCGGTTTTGTCTGGCGGAAATTGGGATCTATCCGACCTTGCCGAGATTTACAATGTGGCGCCGTGATCCGTTTCACCTTCGGTCAGCACACCAACCCGATCGCCGTTGAACATGTGCGATCCGCCATATCCTCTGTGCAAATACAAATGGTCTGCCGCGGGCGAACCGCGGCTTTCATTCGGCAGGGACGACAGACCGAGTATGAGAGCGACCAATGAAACACGCCCACAGGTTTTATATTGAAGGGGGGGTCGCTTCGTTGTGTCGAGAACATGTGAGGTCATCGATCCCTGTACGGAGCAATCGATCGGTACGATCGCACTCGGCAGTGCCGCCGATGCGGAAAAGACGGTCGCGGCCGCGCGGCGGGCCTTTGCCTCCTTCTCGCAGACGACCAATGAAGAGCGCATCGAACCACTGAAGCGCATTGTTGGTGATCCAGAAGCGCCGCAACTACGAGCTAGGCGAAATCAGCTCACGGGAAATGGGCGCGCCGCCCTCCATCGCCCGGGCCGAGCAGGCGGGCATGAGCGCTGTCATTTCGAGCAGGCGATCAAGGCCATCGAGAAGCTTTGCCTTCGACTACCCATAGCAGGGTTGTCGAAAGTGGTTACCGAACATCGGGCTTTTCCCGACACTGGCTGAAGCGGATAAAGGTCGCCTCACATCGACAATAAGACGGGAACATGGCCGCCGCTGTTGCTCGGCCACCAGAGGCTGGAGAGCACCGGCGCAATACTTCGGGATCGAAGTCGACCACACCTTAACCATTCCAGAGCGAGTTGAAACGGAGCTTGTGGCTGCGGCTTCTAATTGAAGCGCCCTTTCTGCAGGATCCAACCGAAGATCGACTTGGCCCAGCCATCTCCCACGCTTGCGGACGAGCGCTGTGGGCCCCAATCAATGGTTGAGGAACAGCCTCGGTTATTCGAAAGCGGACATGGATAGCGGCAGCGCACCAAACGCGCCCCGATCCCGACGTTCGGATCGCACCACAGCCGAACGCCGGCAAGTCACGCGTACGCAAGGGAGGCCATGCTTGCCCTCCGAACGATAAAGAGAAGGGGCGAAGGACCGCCCCGGTCTCATTAGCAAAATGGCCTGAGCCCTGATTTTCAGGCACGCTTGAGAGCTGGCTCCAGGCCAACGGCGGCAGCCAACCCGCCGATATCCTTGATCTCAGTGTATTCGTAATAGGGATTGGCCGGCTCATGGCCGCGGTTGACCCAGACCTTGCTCTTGATGCCCAGGTCATAAGCGGTCATCAGGTCGTAGCGGAAGGATGAGGAGACATGGGTAATGTCTTCCGGTCCGCAGCCGAGCTTGTCGAGCATGTATTCGAAGCCCTTCATCAGAGGTTTGTATGCCCCGACTTCTTCTGCCGTGATTACCATATGGATGGGCGCGCCCAGCTTTTCAACATTCGACATGATCAGGCTGTTCATGGAATTGGACAGGATGACCAGCGGGATTTCCTCGGCCACCCTGGACAGACCAGCCGGGACGTCAGGATGCGGACCCCAGGTTGGCACCTCGTCATAGATGCGTTGCGCGTCTTCGGGTTTGAATGGGATACCGATGCGCTTGCAGCTGCGTTCGATTGAATTGTGCACTACTTCGACAAACGGTTTCCATGGCCCTAGCACCTCGTCAAGGCGATAGCCCCTGAAAGCCTCGACAAAAGCGGCCATCGCTTGAGAGGAGAGGCGCTCGCCGTAGACGCGCCGAGCAGCGCCGGCCATATCGAAATTGGTGAGCGTGCCGTAGCAGTCGAAGGTTACGTACTTCGGTCGAAATTGGGTCATTGTGTGTATTCCCTCCAATTTTCATGGCACGGTGTGCCGATCCAAGGTCATCGTAGCGGGCCTGCCGCCTGTCTAATAAGGTCGCCGTTCCGATAGACCGCGATGCAGCAGCGGCGCAGGAAACTCTGCGAATCCGTAACTGGTCACTTCCGCTGCCTTTGTTGATCCCGGCTAATCCAGCCAACCGGAAGACTCCAACTAGTTTGCTGCATTCCGACCAGTGGGTGCACACTGACATAACTTTGTCGCTATGGCAAGAGATTGTCCAACAATCCTTAGTATTTTCTCTTGGGTCGCTTTCCGACGACTTGTGTGTCGTCGCTCCTCAACTTACAACCGAGTGGCCATTTTCATTGTTTTAACGCTGAAATATCTAGTCGATTTTCGAGCAGAATATCCAATAGACCCCGCTCTTTCGTCGCCAGCGAATCGACCCGATCTCTCCATCGCAGAAAAAATTGTTGTACAAAAATTGCGGATGTGAAATATTGCGGTCCATCGAGCCCCACTCTCGAGGCAGGATCTGAATGAGTTTGAAGATGGGTCATAAGCATCAGCGCGGGCCAGCACGCGCCGCTGAGCTGTCCGAGGCGTGCCATCCCGTTGGCGCTACGGAAGCTGAAGCAATCGCCGAACGGCTCTATGGTACACGCGGCTCCGCAACCCGCTTTGAAACCGAGAAGGACGACACGTTCCTCCTGGACTGCGCGGCCCAGGGGAAGTTTGTGCTCAAGATCGCTCATCCTTCTGAACGCATAGAGGAGCTCGATTTCCAGGTCGCGCTGATGCGTCATCTCGAGCAGCGAGCCCCCGATCTACCCATCCCCCGCACACTTCGCGACGTCGACGGGGTGGATTTGCCGATCGTCACCACGAGTGCCGGCGAGCGGCGAGTGGTGCGGCTCATTAGCTTCATGGCCGGCACCCCGCTCGACCGAACATTCTGCACAGCCCCACAGCGCGAACGGATCGGGGAAATTCTGGCAAAGCTGCGTCATTCCATGGCCGATTTCTCGCATCCCGCTGACGGTCGGGCGGTGGCATGGGACGTCAGCCATCTGCTCGACCTCAGAGATCTATTGAGCTTCATCCCTAAAGGCAGCAAGCGGGCATGGACAGTCAGCGCGCTCGAGCGGTTTGCCGAAATCAAGCCTGAACTCGACCTGTGCCGGCGGCAAGTGCTCCACAATGATTTCAATACGTCGAACCTGGTCGTCGATCATGCCAGCCCGCGATTCCTGACCGGCGTCATCGACTTCGGCGATGCGGTCCGCACCGCCATCGCCGTCGACGTCTCCACGGCGTTAATGAATCAAATGCCAAAAACATCCGACCATGGGAACCGGTGTGACCTGTTCGACGCACCGCGCGACGTTTTGCGCGGCTATCTCCGTCATGCCGACCTGACAGACGAGGAGCTTCGACTCATCCCGTTCCTAGCAATGGGCCGTCTTGCGGTTCGTGCGCTGCTGACGTGCTGGCGCGCCGAGATATTCCCAGAGAATAGCCGCTACATCCTGCGCAATACCGAAGCCGGCTGGGCCCACCTCGAGTGGTTCCACTCGATTTCCGCCGCCCAGATTTCCGATCTTCTGACACGATAGGAACCACAATGTCCAAGCAAGCGACTACTCTGCCTAAGGGCTTCCGTGGCGACATGCCAAATGGCTTCAACCCTCAGGACACGTCTCATCTCACAAGTGAAGATCTGGCGCATGTCGCCAGGCGGCAACGGCTGCTCGGGCCGGCTTATCGGCTCTTCTACAAGTCGCCGGTTGAGATCTCACGTGCCAAGGGCGTTTTCCTCTATGACAAGCACGGCAACGAATATCTCGATGCCTACAACAACGTAGTATCGCTGGGTCACTCTCATCCGCGTGTCGTCGAGGCGATCCAGAAGCAGCTCGAGGTGCTCTGTACCCACACGCGTTACATGCAGGAGCCCCTGCTGGACTATGCCGAAGCACTGATCGCTACGTTCGGTGGCGAACTCGGCCGCACCGGATGTGCAATGTTCACATGCACGGGCTCGGAAGCGAACGATCTCGCCCTGCGAATCGCGCGTTACCACACACGCAAGACCGGTGTCATCGTCACGGCGGAAGCCTATCACGGCAACAGCGGCGCGGTAGCGGCAATCTCGCCGTCGCTCGGCAGGAAGTCGGCTTTGGATCCCTATCTCCGGACGGTCGCCGCGCCAGATTCCTATCGCCTGCCTGTCGAGGAAATCGGCCGGCGGATGGCGGAGGATGTCGCGCGGCAGATCGCCGACATGGAGCGGCATGGCGGCGGCCTAGCGGCCTTCATCGCCGACTCCGTCTTCTCCTCCGATGGTCTCTACGTCGAACCCACGGACGTATTGGCGCCGGTGGCGGAAGTGGTGCGCAAGGCGGGCGGCCTGTTCATTGCCGACGAAGTGCAATCCGGATTCGGGCGGACCGGCACCCAATTTTGGGGTCACCGGCGTCACAGGGTCGATCCGGACATCGTTACTATGGGCAAGCCCATGGGCAACGGCTATCCCGTCGCCGGCGTAGTCCTGCGGCCCGAACTCGTCGCCGACTTCGGATCCAGCATGCGCTACTTCAACACGTTTGGCGGCAACTCCGTCGCTATCGCCGCTGCAAGGGCCGTACTCGACACGATCCTCGAAGAGGGACTGTTAGACAACGCCGTCAAGATCGGCGCAGAAATCCTCGATGGCCTCAGGGACCTGCAGAAAAAATATGAATTCGTCGGCGATGTTCGTGGGACCGGCCTCTATTTCGCGGTCGAACTCGTCAAGGATAGAGACCGGAAAACGCCGGACATGGACCGTGCGCTTGCAGCCGTCAATGCCTTGCGCGATCGGCGCATTCTCATTTCCGCGACGGGAGCGGACGCGCATATCCTGAAGATCAGGCCCCCGCTCATCTTCACATCGGCCAACGCGGCGCGTCTGCTCGAGGGCGTCAACGAGGCGCTTCGGTCCGTGCAGACATAGAACCCGCCACCATGCAGCCAGTAGGCACAATATCATTTCCCTTGCCCGCGTCGCCGCATGTGGCGTAGGCATGCGAACTGATCAACGAGCAGAGCCAAAAGCCATGCCGCCGCTGCCCGCCAAGAATAGAGCCGAAGATCCAGAGATGAACGTCGAGCCCTTGCCGGCCAGCGCGGTTGACATCCTGACCCACGCGTTGCGACGGCGCATCTTGTCGGGGGATTTCCGACCGGGCGAGTTCCTCCGCGACGTGAAGATGTGCGAAGAGCATTCGACCTCGCGGCACACATTCCGTACAGCAGCCCAGGTGCTCGTCACCCAGGGCCTGCTGCGTCAAATACCGAACCGAGGCTTTGTAGTGCCCGAATTCGGGCCGGACGATATTGTCGATATCACACGCGTGCGCGGCGCCATTGAGGGCGAGGCCATTCGACTGATCGTACTGACCGGCGTCATCCCGTCCCAAGCGCTGGAGGCGGTCGACATTATGCACAGGTCGACTCTATCGGCCGACAGATCCCTGTTGGTTGCTGCGGACCGGGACTTCCACCGCGCGATCATCGCCGCTAGCGGTAGCGCTCGCCTGAAGCGGACCTATTCAGACCTCGAGGGCGAGATCGAACTCCTTCTCGCACAGCGGCAGGATTTCTACGCCACCGCCGAAGAAATGGCGGAAGAACATGAGCGGCTCATCAACAGCTTGAGAAGTCGCCACTATGATACGGCGCGGGATGCGTTCCAGGAGCACTGGGAAGATCTCCAGATCAAATTGCTAGATCAACGCTGACCAATCCGCCGTGAATGCGTCGTCACTTCAGACCTTCAGGTCAGCCAACAGCTTGGCTCGCCAGGCAGAAGGTTTGAACGGCCGGTGTTTGAGGTCGGCCTCCAGCACGCCGGACCATCGCAACGACACCACCCTCGTTACGCAGCCCCCATTCTTCGAGGAGGGATGAAAGGCCGCTGTCTTCGGGGATGTCAACTCGCACGACACGACCTTCCTTGCCGGAGAGGATGAAGGCCAGCAAATCCCTCGCCTGTCCAGCGTTTGCCGCAACGACCGGCCCCACGACTTCGCCCTTGCCGAACAGCCGCGTCGCCGCGAAGGCGACAATACCGTCACCGTCCCGAATGGCGGCGAATGTCCCCTCGTTCGCCAGAACATCATGCAGCGCGTCCCGATCGGCGCCGAATGCCGCACTATCGAGCGCCTTGATCGCAGGCAGGGCGGCAGACCCGATCCATTCAACATTTGCAGGAGCATCGACGCGACCGGTGACGCCCTGGTGGCGGGTGATTTTGTGCGTCGTGACGAAACCCAGCTTTTCATAAAGCGGCAAGCCGTCGCTGGTGGCCCTCAAACGGCATTCTCTATCACCGGCGAGTTCCAACACGGCAGTGGTCAATTTTCTTCCCAATCCCTGGCCTCGCTGGCTTTCGTCGACAATGATCATGTTGATGGCTGCACAGGTATCGCCGAAGGGAGTCATAAAGGCGGTACCCACGACCCGATCACCTGCAAGGGCAACGCGTCCCTCACTCAGGGACCATATCATTTCCCAGTCTTCTCTCCTGTGCGCCCAGCCAGCCGCACGCGACAGCGCCACGGCACCATCAAGATGATGAGCCTCGAAAGGCGCAAGAACGATCGATTCCCTTTGCAAGAATTCATCCATTTCGTGGTCTTTCTTAAATCGAGGCGAAGATTGCGGTAACCGCGATTACACTGGTGTCTGTTGAACCATTAAGGGCGTGCCGGCCGGATCGCGCCGTTTGCCCCCGCGAAATTGAGAGGCAATTCGAGGCGCACGACCTCGAATGATCAGGTGACGGTGACGAAGATCTTCCGCACCGTTTCGATCGTCTTCCAAACGCCGATGTAACCCGGCTTCATCACGAAGCTATCGCCGGCGCGGTAAATGACCGGCTCTTTCCCCTTCTCGGTCAATTCGATCACGCCATGGACGAGATGACAGAATTCAAACGTCTCGCCCTTGATGGAGTGCGTTTCACCGGGCGTCGCCTCGAAAACCCCCGTATTCACTGTGCCGTCTTTTGCGGTGTCCTGCAGCCAGGTCTTGAAAGCCGGGCTACCAGCTATGAGGCGATCCGGCTCGGCAATTCGCTGCTTCGGCTCGAATGACGGATTCGGGTCAATGGTTTTCAGCAGGGACATTGATCTCTCCTATTCTGGCTGGAGCCACCCGCTTTGTCCGGATAGTTCCAAGCCGATCTGATCTGAGTTGATCGCGGCGCACCTACCAGGTGGCGGCGATATATTTCGTTTCGAGATATTCGAGCATTCCGTGGTGGCTGCCTTCGCGTCCGAGGCCGCTCTGTTTCATGCCGCCGAACGGCGCGGCAGCGTCGGAGACAACCCCGCGGTTGATTCCGACCATCCCGCTTTCCAGCCTGCCCGCGACAGCGAGCGCCCGCTTGAGGTCCTGGCTAAAGACATAGGATACCAGCCCGTATTCGGTATCATTGGCCAACTCGACGGCCTCATCCTCGGCATCAAATACAATCACCGGCGCAACCGGACCGAAGATTTCTTCGCGAAGGATCTCCGCGTCCGCAGAGACGTCGGCCAGAACGGTTGGCAGATAGTAGAAACCTTCGCCGTTTACTCTGCTCCCGCCGGTCACCAGGCGGGCACCCTTGGCGATAGCGTCGTCGACTAGGCGCTCCACCTTGGCCACTGCGGCATCCGTTATCAGCGGACCAAGCTGCGTATCCGCCAGCAGCCCTGGTCCGACATTGAGCGCTGCCATCTCTTCCGCGAAGCGCCGTGTGAAATCAGCCGCAATTCCCTTTTGAACGTAGAACCGGTTTGCAGCCGTACAGGCCTCCCCGCCGTTGCGCATCTTGGCGACCATTGCCCCGGCGACAGCCGTCTCCAGGTCGGCGTCATCGAATACAATGAAAGGCGCGTTGCCGCCCAGCTCCATTGAGCAACTGACAACCTGGTCCGCGGCCTCGCGCAGCAGTATCCTGCCAACGCCTGTCGACCCGGTGAACGACAGTTTCCGGACCCGCTTGTCATGCAGCATTGCGCTGACCACTGGGCCTGCCTTTTTCGTGGGAACGATATTGACCACTCCTGCGGGAACGCCTGCCTGCCGCATGAGTTCTCCGATCGCGAGCGCCGTAAGAGGCGTCTCGGCTGCGGGCTTGAGGATGCAGGTGCAGCCTGCAGCCAAAGCTGGAGCAATTTTTCGGGTCGCCATTGCTGCCGGGAAGTTCCATGGCGTTACCAATACCGCGATACCAATCGGCTCATGACTCACGATGATCTGGTTTGCGCCCGAAGGTGATAGTCCAAATTCACCCGGGGCCCTTACCGCTTCCTCGGCATACCAGCGGAAAAACTCCGCCGCGTAGGCGACTTCCGATCTCGCATCCGGAAGCGCCTTGCCATTCTCCACGGTAATCAGCTGCGCCAGCCACTCTGCTTGTTCGACAAGAAGGTGAAAACACTTCATCAGAATATCCGCGCGCCGGCGTGGCGAGGTTAGCTTCCAAGCCCCGGCCGCCTTTTCCGCCGCGTCGACGGCCGCTATTGCATCCTGGATATCACCATCACAAACCGTAGCGATCGCATCGGCACTCGAGGGATCGATCACATTGAAAGTCCTGCCAGCTTTCGCCGAGACCCATTCGCCGCCGATGAACAGTTGGCTGGGCGCATTGCTTGCTACAGCAGCTGCCTGCGAAGGGGCAGCACGGCCTTTTTCTAGTGTCGGAGTTGTTTTCACGTTCAGCACCATTAGCTACCAATCAGGATTGTTGTGCGATCAATATAGAATTGGTTTCGTGATTGGTGTCAACATAGATCAAATTGGTCTCGTCGATTATTTGTGACATGGGGTCCCTTGCCCCAAACCGCTGCGCACAACAAACGGCCGCGCCACTCTGTGGCTGCCGATCGATTGGCTGCCGTCGTCAGCTTCGTACCAGGCGCCTCACCTAGGTTTGCAGGCCCGGCCAAATGCCTAAGCCCGGGTCGTGTGATGGCTCGATCCACACTGTCTTGGAACGACGGGCAAAGCGCACATCAACTGATCTTCCGACCGGGGCAGTTAATGGCACATTAGTCCAGGGGAACGTCTTTTTTCTCGGCGATGAAGTCAGCGGGGTCATCAACTTCAGGCTACAGCATGAGGATGCGCCCGCGTCGGAGCTTGCTGACGTGCTTGTCGGTTGGGCGGGCGAAGCCACCGGGAACCTGAGCAAAGAGAGGCCGCGAGCGCTGCTGCAGGTTATCAGGGAGCGCGATGCGTGACGGATGCGATGCGGAAAGGGAGGCGCTGCCAGGTTTCACAATGGCTTCGATTTCGAGGCGATATACGAGCCGGAAAGAAAGAGCCTTACTGCCGGAGATCTCCGTGTTAGCTTATCGGCCGGTAACGCCGGACATCCTAAGGTTAGCGACCGTTCAAGTTCCATGAAATATCTTCTCGATCGAACTGACGAACAGATACTTGTCGAGTTGAAGGCTAATGCCCGAATCTCGCATGCGGAGTTGTCGGCGAAGGTGAACCTTTCCCGCAATGCCGTGCGGGTGCGGATCGAACGGTTGGAGCGAGAAGGCTTCATCAAGGGATATACGATCGTTACCGGCGATGGAGGCAAAAGCCAACACGTCACGACCGCATTGATTTTCGTCTATCGTCACGATCGCATGAGGGGCGGCGACGTCATTCAGGCGTTACGGAAGATTCCGGAAGTTGTGGCTTGCGACGTGATGACGGGTGATTTCGACTTGCTCGTTCGGGTCGAGTCCCACGAGGCTGACCGCATCCGGCAGATTTGGCAGTTGATTGCCGAGATGCCCGGCGTGCGCGATACGCTGACTGCGTTCGCTCTCTCCTCTGTAATCCGAAAATAGTCCAGTGTATCGGTTCGGCGTTCAAGCCCAATCGAGCCGCAATGAGCGCGTCGTGATCGAGTTGCGGGCCGCGCCACACGTGGACGAGCGCCGCGCTGGCTGGCAGCCGTCTCGAAGCGCCCGGCGTCGAGCAACCCTTCCGTCTCTTGCGTCAGCGGCAGCGGCAGAAGATGCCACATGGTGGGCTCCGTCTGGGGCTAGAATCCATTAATCCGATTTCCAACCCGAGGCTCATCTTGTCGCCAAACCCTAAAGATGGCAATTAACACTCAGTGAATTAGCGCTTCAGGTACAGATTAATGCTCACGTCCGACGATCTAGCTTTCTTTTCGGTTCTCACGGGCTCGAAATCTCTCGCGGAAAGCGCACGAAAGCTGGGCGTGACACCTCCGGCGGTGACCCAGCGCCTGCGCGCGCTTGAAGAGAAAGTCGGGGTAAGGCTGATCGACCGGTCCGGACGCCATCTTCGTCTGACCGAAGAGGGCTCACTGGTCGCTTCTCACAGCGTCATTGTCAGCGATGCCATAGATTCCCTTGCTGAAGCCTTGGCTGATCGGAAGGGTGCAGTTCGCGGGCACCTAAGGGTCGCCGCGCCTCACGGGTTTGGAAGGATCTACGTGGCCCCGGTCGTGGAAGCGTTTGCTCGAGAGCATCGCAGTGCCTCCGCTACCCTGCAATTGTCCGACCATCCCACAGCGCTGATCGTCGACAGTTATGAGGTGGTTGTTCACATCGGGGCATCCGCGCATCTGGACCAGGTGGTGACGACACTGGCGCCGAACCATCGAATTCTTTGCGCAAGTCCAGAATACCTCGCTTCGGCTGCGCCCATTTCTACGCCCGCCGATCTGGCGCGACATCGCTGTCTCGTCGTTCGCGAGAACGAGGAGGATGTAACGCTCTGGCGGTTCAAGGGATCGCGGCAGGAAAGTGCGACAGTGCGCGTTAATCCTGTCATGTCGAGCAACGATGGTGCCGTCATTCGGGATTGGGCGCTGGCTGGTCAGGGCATCTTGATGCGCTCCGAATGGGCCGTTGCAGAAGACCTCGCCAAGGGACGGCTGAGACAGGTGCTTCCCAACTGGAAGCTTCCGTCAGCCGATATCGTCGCCATCCTCGGATCGCGGCACGGCCGAAGTGCGCGGACGGCCGCTTTCCTGACGATGCTTCGTCAGTCGCTGAAACCACTGCCCTGGCGAGCCGACCCCGCCGAGCCGCCCAGTCAATAACCGAGGATGGACTTCGTCTCGAGATACTCTTCGAGCCCGTATACACCATACTCGCGGCCATTACCGGATCGCTTGTAGCCACCGAACGCGGCCGCTCCGTCCCATGCGGGATAGTTGATATGAACCTGGCCGGCACGAATGCGCAGCGCCACCCGCCGCGCCCGCTCCGGATCTGGAGACTGGACATGGGCGCCCAAACCATAGACGGTGTCGTTGGCAATGCTGATTGCCTCTTCCTCGTCCTTGTAGGGCATAATCGAAAGTACAGGACCGAATATCTCCTCACGAGCGATGCGCATGTCGGGTTTCACCTCCGAAAAAATCGTCGGCTTCGTGAAAAAGCCGCTGTCGAGGCCCGCCGGCCGCCCCAGACCACCGCACAGCAGTTTGGCGCCATCATCGATTCCCGCCTGAATCATGACCTGCACGCGGTCAAACTGAGCCCGATTGGCAATCGGGCCCATGTCGGTCGCCGGATCAAGCGGGGCGCCGACTCGGATGGCCCTCGCAGTGGCGCTTGCCAATTCCTCCACCTCCTCGAGCCGATGTGCGGGGACGAGCATGCGCGTCGGAGCACTGCACGACTGGCCCACATTGCGCATACCGGCAAGCACGCCCTTCGCAACCGCCTCACTGAAGTCGGCATCGTCGAGCAAAATGTTCGGCGACTTCCCGCCAAGTTCCTGAACCACGCGCTTCACGGTCGGTGCGGCCGCCTGGGCGACGAGTACTCCTGCGCGGGTGGAACCGGTGATCGAGATCATGTCAACGTCAGGATGGCTGGCGAGTGCTGCTCCGACGCTCTCGCCAGTGCCGTTGACAAGATTGAACACGCCTGGCGGAACGCCGGCATCGTGCATCAACTGGGCGAAGAGCAGAGCGCTAAAAGGTGACAGTTCACTAGGCTTGAGCACGACGGTGCAGCCTGCCGCGATCGCCGGAGCGACTTTGGCGGTGATCTGGTAAAGCGGCCAGTTCCAGGGTGTGATCAGCGCGCACACCCCGATCGCTTCCTTGGCGGTCGCGGTGCGCCCGTCAACGGTCACGAACCGATACTTATCGAGTATCTCCATCTGGACACGGATGTGCTCGGCAGCAAATGGCACTTGGGACGCTTGCGCGAAGCTGATCGCTGCTCCCATTTCCATGACGAGCGCTTCTGCGAACGTCTTCGCTCTTTCCATGAGGAGCGAATGCATCCTGCCAAGCAGGGCGAGCCTTTCCGGCACAGATGATTGAGAAAAGGCGGGGAAGGCCCTGCGCGCCGCGGCAACCGCTAAATCGACATGATGAGCATCGCCCGCGGCAATCTGCCCGACGACTTGTTCCGAGGCGGGATCCACGACCGGTAAACGAGCTAAATAGGCGAATTCCTGCCATTCCCCTCCAATATAAAACTGGTTTTTCTCACTGGTCACCGTAGGTTCACCTCGTGTCACAAAAAAGCGGCCGTTCGAACTCTGCGAGAAAAATGCCTGAAACCACTAAGATGACAATTCATGTTGCCTAAAGGGCCGCTTAAGACAGGTGTTAACAATTTCGCATGTTGCACCGGCTACATCTCGCATATTTCTACTTCGAAACCACAATGGCTGGACAGCGAACTTTCACTCAATCCACCCCTGCACAATGGGTTTGGCGGACACAGCTAGCAATGCTGTTTCTTTCCCTCAGTCACATGCTGAAGAGCAAGACAGGCTGCATCAATTCCGTGTCGCGGAGCGCTAGCTCAGTCAGATAGGCCGCACCGCCGCTTCCAGTACCATAAAGGCAACGAGCAGAATGAGGGCATCGATGCCGAGGCCCCTACCGCCCAGTACAAGAGGCGGCTGTGTTCTTGCTGTGTGCCAGGGCGCATACGCCAGTATGCACGTGGGCCTCGGCGATTTCGCTTTAATACGATCACCGAACAAAATAATATTGCTTATTGATCGGCAACTTCAGCAGCCCACCACTCCCTGGGGTGCTTAAAGTAACAAGTGTGGGACGGAGACCTGAAGCCAAGTGCAAAGCGCCGTTCACGTGCCTTTCCCCTCCCAGGGTATATTGGCTGCCGTTGAACAGGTCCGTCGGCAGCAGTTTTTTCTGCACGCAGGAGACACAGAAGATCATTGAGCGCTTCTGCCCTGGGCTCAGAGTCCCGCAGCCGCGTGATTGAGGAGCGGCAACTCGCCAGCGAAGAGCGATGATCGAGGCTGCGGAAATCCGTCATCCTGGCTAATTGAGAGGCAGGGCAAGACCTTGGCTGATCAGGGTGCTCCCGACATCCTTGCCGTGACCCGCAGCGTTCCGCAGCGCCCATGGTTGCACTTGCTGGTACCTTGAGTGCCTGCCGGACAGGCATACGTGACTTTATGAGACGCGTGCGTCCGCCTTTGCATCCGTGGTGACGTCAGAGACTCGATGGACATGTCAGTTCCCGCATCAGAAGGCGCACGGACACAGGGTTGGCAGGCTCGGCGAACGACATCTGCAGGTAGGCGCGCGCGCCGGTTGCCCGCACGTCTATGAGAAAACGCCGGCCGCCGTCGCGTGGCCGCAAGCGTGATCCGTCCAGAAAGCGCAACAGGCCCCACGGCCCGGGCGCGCTCTTTTTCTCGACAGTTCTGACGCTATCGAAGGAGATTTCGAGGCCGCGTGATGGCAAGTCCCCCGGCCAGTTGAAGGTCACCGCCCCGCCTGACGTGGTAACCGGAGCGTGAGCGCCGCCGATCGAGATGGTAGCCGCACCGCGCTGCGCAAGTGCCTCCAGCGATACAGGGAGGCGCGGCGCGGTCCCCTGACGAAAGAGCGCGTCACCGATCGCGGAAGCTTTCTGAAAGAACGTTGCGCTTTCGGGCGCGTAGCCGGAAAGCCGTGCCTCCGGTTTCCAGCGCCACGGGGTCGTTGATGTGTCCATTGAAGGCGCCAGTTGCGTCCGGAAATAGGTCGCCACCAGACCATTCGGCGCGAAAATGCGCGCGACTTCGGCCATATCCGCGTCCGACCCGTCAAAGAACGGATAGCGGCCTGCCACAGCGGCCTGGCAGGCCATGGCAATCTCGCCCCAAGCCCCCGGCGGCCTTCCTGTCGGGACCAGATCCTCGGCCTTTTCTATCGCCTTTGGAGAGGCCGTTTGGGAGATCACGTCTTCGACCATTTGTACGACGAGCAGCGGGGCCTGCTGCAGGGCGACGATGGAGTTGGCGCGTTCCTGTGCATCCATCAGCGACCTTTTGCCGATTTCTGAATTTACGTCGAGAAGTGCAAGCGCGACATTCAGCGACACAAAAAGCCGCGATATTTCCGACATGCGACCCTGCTCCACGAATTGGATGGCAGGCCCGATTGTGGCGGCGATGCGAAGCTGGTTCGCATGGCTGCGGCTGCGGTCGGTGCCACCCGCCTGGCGCCATACCTCACGGATCAGGGCCGAGAGCGGCGAGTTGGTGGCGCTTAGCACACCGCTGACAATAACCGCGCTCGGTTGGTCGGTGAACGGCCGGACACGAAGATCGCCGAGGTAGTGAGACCACGTCTCCAGCGTTCGCTTCTGAAGAAGGTCCATAACTGCATCAGCACTCGCCATGTCGGCGGCTTGCAGGAGGTTGGTAGCTTCGGTTTTCGCCTTGCCGATCGCCTCTTCTGCAGCACCAGAGCGTGCATAAGCCCATCCTGCCTCAGTGTAGAGACCGGGCACGGCCTGCTCGATGGGCAGTCCGGACCTGCGGATCAATATCCTGTCGAGACCAGGTGCTGCCTGCCCGAGAGACCAGGCTGGAAGGCCCGCAGTTTTCTCGGCACGGGCGAGTTCGAGCATGGCTCGCTCGTTTGCAGAGCCCTCTGAAGCAAACTGTGTTGCTTGAGCAATTGCTTCGGGATCCGGCTGTTCAAGATCTGCTGGAGGTCCGGACATGGCGGCGACATGCACTGCCATGCCAGCAAGTTCGGGAAATGTCTGGGCTCGATCGTCCACCCAGCCGGCCAGGAACCGTGGTTGCCAGTCCGAGGTGCCCTTCAAGATAGACCAGGCGCGCAGGGAATCGTAAAGTGCGGTCGCCTCTCCTTCCGTGGCGAGAGCAACACCAAGGGCTGCAGCAAGCGGACCGCTGGCCAGGGCGTCGACGGCTTGGCCATAGCGCCGACGCGCGGCCTCTGCCGGATCGAACATACCTAAATGATGAATGAGACCAAGGGGTGAACGCTGCGCATCCTGCTCGACAAGTCGAACTCCCGCAAGGAATGCATCGAGTTGGGCTGCGCGCGCTGCCGGTGTTGCCACGCGTCCGGCTTCTACGACACGTGCGACATCGGGCAGTTGCGACAAAAGCCGCTCACGAAACCGCCATTCGGCCCATGCCGCCCAAACCAGCAGAATTGCCAGGAAAAGTCCGATCACAAGGGCAGCAAGACCGCGATCCGCGAGCGTTTTATGCTGTGTGCCCGATAGAAGGGCCGCCTGGACAGCGTCGTTACAGTGACCGAGGAAGCGGGCGAGATCCCGGCTCGCGGGCCCTGCCTTCGCTGCCGCCCTCGCCCGTTCGGCCAGCCTGCTGGCCGTCATAACGCCCCCAATTGGAAGAGCAGCGGCAAGCGCGCGCTCCCATTTTCGGATTGACAATGCGGGATTGTTACGCGCTCGCGCATCAACCAAAGCAACAAGGGCATCGCGAGCATCCAGGAGCCAGTCCTGCGGGACCTTCCTGCGTCGTGCTTCCGTCTCGAAAGCGGCGACGAGGGTCCGTGCCATTGCCGCAAGCTCGCGCGGATCTGGCTTCTTTTCGCTCTCGGCACGTCTTGCAAGATCCAGCAGCGGCTGTGCCAGTGCGGCAAGCACATCTGCCTGCATAGGGGCTGGACCCGGCGGTTCGAGATCCCCCTTCACAGCTTGCCCTCAGCCGCCCATTTTCGCAGCAGCGCCTCGCCGACCTCGAAATGCATGGAATCTTCGCGGCTATAGCCCGCACCCCAATACCAGCCAGCCTCATTGAAGAACTCCGCGAGCACCACGAGCCCGAATTGCGTGCTGTTATCGCCCATGTTGTCGAGGTTCTTCTTGAGCGTCAGGTCGACGGCCGCCCCCCACGCATGTGAGGACACCGACTTCGAAGACCCCCGTACATACCTTGCACAGAGCGCGCCCGCGGTTCCGATGGCGGAATAGATGTCTGGCTCTTCTTTTTTTAGGCGCGCCATGATCTGCTGAAGCGAATCGAGCGCCGGTCTGATCATGGTCAGACGAATACCGCCGATGTCGCGGGTTTCTAGTACATGCAGCAATTTCGGATTGGTGACCGGTGCACAGGTGGTTGAATAGGTGCTTCTCGGCTCGCCCAATATCTGTCGCAACACGGCCGGGGTCGGGCGTATGACATTCTCGTTGAAACGCTTCTTTGCCAGTTGCATCGGTTCAGTCAGATTTCCTTCCTCTTCACGCGGTGCCATACCGCCGAACTGGTCCGTGAAGAGGGGTGAAGGTGCAGTCTCTTGGACGGCTTGCGGATTAATGACGGGGGCTGTCTGAGCAGGGCTGGGAGGTGGAGCTTTTTCCAACTCCATCACCCTGCCGCCGACGTCCGACATCTGTCCTTTGAGGGTGTTCAACTCAGAGCGCAGCCCCCGAATTTGGCTGTCCTGCTCGGCAAGTTGCTGTGTGAGCCGATCTATTTTGCCCGCATTCGGATCATGCTCCGTATCTTGCAAGAGGTTTCCGACAAACGCAAAGATGACGGCTGCGAGAATGATGCTCATACCGATGACGATGGCCGCGATGGCACTCATTTGCCTCAAGATACCGCAGCTCCATCAATCTGGACGACAATCACTGAGACGTTGTCGGGGGCACCGTTATCGAGAGCAGCGCCGATCAATCGCTGACAGGCGACTGCCGGCGTGGAAACGGCATCCATAAGGGCAGCGATCTCGGCGTCCGCCACACAGTCGGTTAGCCCGTCAGAGCAAAGAATGAAGACATCACCCGGGCAAAACGACACTTCCGTGGTTTCGACGACAAGATGATCGGACGCTCCAATCGCGCGTGTTACAACATGCGCTTGCGGGTGCTGCCAGGCCGCCGCGGGAGAAAGGCGCCCATCGTCGAGAAGCTCCTGCACGACCGAATGGTCGCGCGTCAGCTGCTGTAATTCACGATCGCGCCAGCGGTAGGCCCGGCTATCGCCAGCCCATGCAAGCGAAATAGTGCCTCCGTGCAGAAGCGCAGCCACCACGGTTGCACCCATCTGCGCCACGTCGGCCGAGGTTGCCCATCGCCGAATGGCGGAATTGGCTGCTTCGAGCGCGCCCACCAGATCGGCGCTCGAAATTGGATCATGGGGAAGCAGGGCTAGATGCTCGATCACCAGGCCTGCCGCGACGTCGCCGTGGCCATAACCGCCCATTCCGTCGGCAACCGCCCAAAGCGCGCCTGTGGGATCTATGAGTATTGCGTCCTCGTTGCGGTTGCGAACATGACCGGTGTGGCTGAGCCCGGCCCCATTCGGCCTGCGCGGCCAGCTCGGGACCCGCGTCGAGGGACTATCGGGATACTCCGGGGTCATGACCGGAAGAACCTCATCATTCGCTCCGCCCTGAGGGCCGCCACGGAAGCGGTTGCACCCACGGTCATCCTATAGTAATTTTTTGGCCAGGCGAAACATTTTTGCCGAGAGGAACCTAAAATGAAGCGCCTGCTGACTTTGAAGCTGCTGGTGTCTCTCGCTTTATTCTTCACGTTACAAAGTGAATTGCGTGCACAGGAACTAAACGAGACGGCGCTCAAGGAACGTTTCCAGAGGCAAATGGAATTGTTCAAGGCGGCCAAGCTCGGGCCGTCCCGCGGCCTCGTGCTGACCAATTCCGGGCCTGCGCCCGAGGCAACGCCAGTGCCGATCGCTACGCCCGAGACCCCGCCGGCCAAGATCGGCTCTACTCAAGCGAGTAGCAACCCGGGCGCTTCGGCAAATGTGGCTAAGCAGGCAACAGTCGAGGCCGGCCCGACTCCCGGACAGGGGCCGGTGGAGACTTCACCAACAACTGCAGCAGCGACGATAACAACACCGCAGACATACTGGAAGCTGCCTGACGATGATCAGGTTAACTACCGCGTGCAGTTTGCCTTCGATTCCTCTGCCATCGCACCCAAGGAGAAGCCGATGCTGCAGAAGCTCTGCAGTGTGGTGAAAGAAATGGATATCAAGCTCATTCGCATTGTCGGTCATACCGATGCCTCCGGCGGAGCGAGGTACAACCAAAATCTCTCGACGCTGCGTGCAAGGGAGGTGGCCCGCTTCTTCACAGAGGATTGCCAAATTCCTCGTGAACGGCTCGAGGCTGTTGGCGTTGGCGAGCAGTTTCTGCTCGATCCACAAAAACCGAGAGCTGACGAGAACCGACGCGTCGAATTCCAGGCAGTCAGCTAAACGCGTATAACAGCTGCAAAATGCGATCTAATCGCTATTCGAAGGCGTAGGTGAAGCCGTCCGCAGACGCTCCGACCGTCGCCTTCGTCAAGCGTTTGCCGTCCAGCGCCCAGTTCAATATGCCGGTGCTGAGGGCCGGCAGAAGCGTGTTGGTCAAGATCGCATCGATCATGCGACCGCCCGACTCCACTTCGGTGCAGCGCGCCTTGATCAAGTCGATAACGCCCTCACCTATGACCAGTTCGGCGTTATGGCTCGTACGCAGTCGCTCGGCGATCTTCGCAAAATTTGCCTGCGCGATTGCTTCGATCATCGAATCCGAGAGGGGATAATAGGGCACGACGATGACGCGCCCGAGGAAGGCGGCCGGGAACACCTGCAGCAACGGTGTCCGCAACGCGGCTTCGAGTTCTTCGGGCGGCGTGCGGGAGAGCCCGTTGCCGGTCAGCCTCATGATGACATCCGAACCGACGTTGGAGGTCAGCAATATGAGTGTATTTCTAAAATCAATCCGTCGACCCTCGCTGTCGTCCATCATCCCTTTGTCGAAGACCTGAAAGAAAATCTCATGGACATCGGGATGCGCTTTTTCGACCTCGTCGAGCAAAATAACGGAATAGGGCCTGCGTCGAACGGCCTCGGTCAGAATACCTCCCTTGCCGTAGCCGACATAGCCGGGGGGTGCTCCCTTCAGCGTAGAAACCGTATGGGCCTCCTGAAATTCCGACATGTTGATGGAGATCAGGTTCTGTTCGCCGCCGTACAATGCCTCGGCAAGGGCGAGCGCCGTTTCCGTCTTACCGACACCGGACGGTCCACAGAGCAGGAAGACGCCGACCGGCTTTTCGGGCGACCCAAGTCCTGCGCGGCTGGTCCGTACCCGACGTGCGATCGCTTCCATGGCAAGGTCCTGACCGACAACGCGTTCGCCCAGAATTCCGGCGAGCTTGAGCGCCCTTTCAGTCTGACCGGCGAGCATTCGCCCGACGGGAATACCTGTCCAGTCCTGGACCACCGAGGCGACCGCGTTGCGGTCTACCGACAGCAGCATCAATGGCGTTTCGCCCTGCATCTCGGCAAGTTCGTAGGTAAGTGCCCTTAGGCGCGAAAGATCAGCATTTCCGTCGGGAGCTTCTTCTTCGTCTTCGCTGGGCGCTGAGAGATTTCGGTCGGGGGCCGTGGCAACGGTCGCGGTATCGCCCTGTTGCGACAACGCCGCATCCAGGCCAACTCCCTCGCTGCGCAGCCTGGCCCGCAGGTCGAGAATGTCAGACACCATCGACCGTTCCTCTTCCCAGCGAGCTCGCGCCCCGGCAAGGGCCTTCTCCGCCGCGCCAAGGGCGTTGTCGACCTTAGCTTGACGGTCTGCAACCTCAATGCCGATGGACTTTTCGCGGCCGATGATCCCCTGCTCGATCTCGAGAGACTGTTTGCGCCGCAGTAGATCTTCAACCTCGGCCGGCGTTGCGTGCTGTGATACCGCCACGCGGGCGCAAGCTGTATCGAGCAAGCTGACTGCCTTGTCGGGCAACTGGCGGGCGGGAATGTAACGATGTGAAAGGCCGACCGCCGTTTCGATCGCCTCGTCGAGGATCTGCACCTGATGGTGTTTCTCGAGGATTCCCGCCACGCCGCGAAGCATCAGAATGGCGTCTTCTTCGCTGGGTTCCTCAATCTTGACGACCTGGAAGCGCCGGGTCAGCGCCGGGTCTTTCTCGATATGCTGTTTGTACTCCGCCCATGTCGTTGCCGCGATCGTGCGTAGCTCGCCGCGCGCCAATGCTGGCTTCAAAAGATTTGCGGCGTCCCCCGTTCCCGCAGCCCCGCCCGCTCCGATCAGTGTATGTGCTTCGTCGATGAAGAGGATGATCGGCGTTTCCGATGCCTGAACCTCGTCGATGACCGTCTTGAGGCGTTTTTCAAACTCACCTTTGACGCTCGCTCCGGCCTGCATCAAGCCAACATCCAGCATGTGGAGCGCGACCCCTTTGAGTGGCGGCGGCACGTCTTCTACCGCGAGGCGAAGCGCGAAGCCTTCAACGACTGCCGTCTTGCCGACCCCGGCCTCGCCCGTCAGGATCGGGTTGTTCTGCCGTCGGCGCATGAGAATATCGACGATCTGGCGAATTTCCGGGTCGCGACCCACAACCGGATCGATCTTCCCTTCTCGAGCACGCCTGGTCAGATCAGTCGCATATTTCGCCAACGCGGAATCGCCGGCAGCCGGTCGTTCCTTGCGCACCGGTTGCCCAGCGTCGCGTCCGCCGCGATTTTCAAGCGATTGAGAGAGTACGTCGTCCAGGCGAGCAAGGACGGAATCAGCTTCGATCCGGTCGAACTCACCGCTGATCTTCAACAGCAAGCCATCAAGCACCGGCACCTTTCTACAGGCGAGAAGGACGTAAGCGCCGCGCACCTCTTCCGAGCCGAATTGAAGGCTTGCGAGACTCCAGGCTTCCTGGACAGCGTGAAATATGTGATCTGAAAACTCTTCTATGGACGTCGCGCCATAGGGCAGTTTGTCGATCGACCGTGCCATGTCGGCCGCGAGGCGGCCGAGGTCCACGCCAGCATCGGCGAGGATCAGCTGGAAATCCGCGCGGTCGACGAGCGCCAGTTGCTCGATCCAATGGACGAGTTCGACATAGGGATTGCCCCGAAGCTTGGCGGCGTCGGCTGCCGCCTTGAATGCACGCAGGCATATAGGGTCGAGCTTGCCGATCAGTTCTTTACGTTTGAAGCTGTGAGAAGACATGTTCTGTTGCATGCCGGTCGGGCTCCTGCCCACGTGCTCTCGAATGAACGAGCCTAGTCTTCAAATCTCAATGGCAAACTGCCACATTATAGTGTTCTTGACAAATATTCGAACCGCATGTCTTTGATGAATAGTGACGGCGTGGTTTGGAGTTACCAGATGATCGACCCATTGCCCGGTGACATCTTCCGCAAGAACCAGGTACTCAACAATACCTACGAGATCGAGGGTGTGCTTGGCCGCGGCGGAACGGGCGAAGTCTACCGCGCCAGCAACAAGATCACCGGCCGGGTCGTGGCGCTTAAGGCACTCAAGCGGGAGCTGTCCGCCGATGCCGGCTATCTGGAATTGATGAAGCGGGAAGAGGAGATGCGCGGCATCTCGCATGACGCGGTCGTGCGTTATACCGACTGCAGCCAGACAGCCGAGGGTTACGTCTATCTGGTCATGGATTACGTCGCAGGTACGCCACTCAACGATTATCTCGAGCGGGGCGGGATTTCTTCAAGAGACCTGCTGGTCGTGGCCCAAAGAGTGGCCGAGGGATTGGTAGCGACGCACGAACGCAAAATCGTCCATCGCGATCTGTCGCCCGACAACATCATCTTGCGCAGCGGCCGGCCGGAGGAGGCCGTCATCATCGACTTCGGCATTGCCAAGGACAGCAAGACGGGCGCACGCACAATCGTCGGCAAAGAGTTTGCCGGCAAGTACGAATATGCAGCGCCCGAACAATTGCACGGGCAGGCCGAGCCTCGATCCGACCTTTATGCCCTGGGCGCATCCTTGCTCGCTACTTTTCGGGGAAAAGTTCCCGATGTGGGAACAAGTCCCGGTGAGGTTATCCGCTACAAGGAACGCCGGCTGGACACAGCGGGCGTTCCGGAGCCGCTCAAGGCCTTGATCGACGATCTCACCCAACCTGATCCTTCGCGACGCCCGCCGACGGCTGCCGCCGTCGTCAAGCAGGTGGCGGAGCTGTTGCGGACCGATCGCGGCGGCCGGCAAGAAGGCGGGCGTGGCGACAGGTTCGGCTGGCGGTCCTGGCCGGCGATCGTCGTCGTTGCTGCGGTAGCGGCAATCGCGGGGCTTTGGTTTGCCGGCTTTGGTGACAGCCTGTTTGTGAAAACCCTGCCGGTCGAGGCGCCGTATAAACTCAGCGCCGGGCTCGACGGACAGCATCAGGCGACCTTGTCCGGATTTGCTCCCGATGCCGACCAGCAACAGGCGATATTGGCGGCTTTTACGCGCGCAGCCGGGCTGCCGGCACCCAAGGATGCGCTTGCACTTGCGAAGGGGGAACCTTCCGAGCGCTGGGCACAGGACATCGACAGCTTTTTTGCCGCCGCCGACGGGCTGGACGAGTGGAGGCTTGATGTCACGGACCGCACCGTTCGCCTCACCGGCCTTGCTCCCGACACGTCAGCGCGTGATACTGTCGTCAGCCGGTTCAACGAGGCGAGCAGGGCCGCCGGCTACCAGCCTGTCGTGCGGATCGCCGCAGGACCGAGAAGCCTGACGCCTGACCAGTTGAAATCGGCCATCGCACCATTGGAGACTTGTGGCCCGCTTGTCGTCCAGGCGCCGGAGGGGGCGAACTTCCCTCTTGGGTCGACGGTCGCCATTCGGGGAAACGTCGCCGCGAGCGGCGATATCGAAGCGCTCCGGCAAGCGCTCGCACCGCGTCTGGGTGATCGCGATCTGCGATTTGATACGACAGTGCTCAATAATCAGTTGTGCGTCGTCCAGTCATTGTTGCCCGACGTGCCGCAAGGGCCCATGGCGATCGTGCTCGGTTATGGGGACAAATCCGAACCGAACATGTCTGGCGTCTACTCGGTCGGCGACAATCCGGTCATCGATGTGCTGGCTCCAGCAACGATCAAGGACGGCTACCTCTGGGTGGCGATCGCCGACGTCACCGGCAATCTGTTCAACGTCCTTCCCAATATCAAGCGCCCTGACAACGCTCTTGCCGGTCTCGGGACGGTGTCCGATGGCATGCGTACCATCCGTGTCGCCTACTCCACCGCAGATGGAGCGACCGATCCCGCAAAGCTTTCCTTCGCGGTCGACAACACGTTCGGCAGAAGTCTGATAATCGCGATGCAAACCGACCGTCCTCTGTTTGCGCAACTTCGCCCGACAACTGAATCCACCAAGTCCTTTGCCGAGGATTTACATGCAGTTATTGCCAGCGGGAAGGTTTCGGTCCTGTCGACTACGACCCGATTGATCGACACTCGGAATTAGTTCCCACTCGTCGATAAGTGGCATTAGTACAGAGCAAAAATATATGCTAAAACAGGATCTGGAGAAGAATATTCGGTAAAGCGGGGGATCTGTTGTTCGACTCTGCGCTCTGGTTGAATCCGATAAACGGTGACAACCCGTCCGGCGAAAGCCTACGGAACGACGGACGATTCCACGAGCTCGAACGTCTCGTGCAGCCCCAGATCGAAATCAGCCGAGACGAGCGCAACAACCCCGTCGCACGAACGGAAGTGCCGGTCGACTGGTCGATCGTGCTACGCAAATCTGAGGAGCTGCGGGCGCACGGGCGCGACCTCAGGCTGCTTGTGATCGTAACGCGTGCCCTTGCAAATGAGCGAGGACTGGCAGGCCTCGCCGAGGGATTGAACCTGATCGGCCAAACCTTCGACATGCATTGGCAGACGATGCATCCGGAGCTTCGCGACGGCCTGCCTCCCCGCGAGGCCGCTCTTCGCCGCATCAACGCACTCATCCAGCTTCAAAATGACAAGGATGGTCTGCTCGGCGATCTGCGCAAAATGACGTTCTTTACGCCTCGTGGCGCTGGTCCGGTGACGGGACGCGATCTGGAGCGGGGGTCGGTCGACAGCCGCACCGTTCTTAACGAAGCGGCGCCTGGTCTGAGTGCGGCCGAGAAGGCTTCGCTGGTCAGCGAACATGATCAATTGGTCAATCGCGTGCGGTTCGGTTGCGCGGCATTTGCCGAACAGGCCCCTGATGAAGCAGCGGCGCTGGCCGCCGATGCACGGGCTGCCGCTGCAGCTCTGGAGGCGGCCGAACAGTCGCTCAACCTGCAGATCGGCGGCGATTTGCGCGTTACCCTGCCAGATCTGAGCCGGTTTCTGCAACGCGTGGCGGCGACCCTGGAGCGTGCCAATCGTCACGCGCAACAGGAGAGCCCGAAGGAGGACACGGCCGGCGGCGAACCTGCGCCAGTTGCTGCCACCAGCGCTGCGCCAGACCAGGCCCCAAGCGGGCCGGCGACGGTCTTCCCCTCGCGTCTGAGCTCGCGAGACGAAGTCACGCGCTGCATCGACCTCATCATCGCCTTCTACGACCGTACGGAGCCATCAAGCCCCATTCCCCATCTGGCCCGCAGAATCAAGCGCATGGTGCCGATGGATTTTCTCGAGCTCATGGAGGACCTTGCGCCTTCCGGGCTGAAAGAATTCCGGCTTCTGGCCGGCGTTTCGGAAAGCAAGAAACCTGCCCCTGGGACAAAAGGTGACCAGCAATGAGCGAAACTAAGGCGAAGGTAATTGAACGCAACAGGGCGCCTCGCGTCCAGATCGCCTATGAAGTGGAAACATATGGCAGCCCGACCACGATCGAATTGCCTTTCGTGATGGGGGTGATGGCAGATCTCGCCGGTGCGTCCGAAACGCCTGAGGCTCTGAAATCGGTGCGGGACCGGACCTTTGTCGAAACCGACGCTAACCGGTTCGGTCGCTTCATGGAGGCGCTGAGCCCGCGGGTCAAGGCGCGAGTCAAGAACACGCTTCCCCAACCGCCCGGCGAAGAGCGGGACGAGGAACTTGCCGTCGACCTGACCTTTACCAGCATGGGCGACTTCGCGCCGGACCGGATTGCCGAACAGGTTCCACAGCTCGCCGAACTGTTGAAGATGCGCCGCCAGCTCGAGGAATTGCTGGGCTTCATGGATGGCCGCGTCGACGCTGAAAAGCGCATCGCCCAGCTTTTGAACAACGAGCCCCTTTTAGCAAAAATCGCCGACCAGGCGATTGATGATGGCAGCAAGTCGGAGGGCTGAACCATGGCCGAACAGGAAAGAACCGCCGCTGTCGACGTCAAGGAAGCCGAAGGCGTCGATCTTCAGGAATTCAGCGACCTTCTTGAAAAGGACTTCAAGGTCAAGAAGGATGACAGCGACAAGCTGCAAACCCTGGTGCAGAATCTCGCGCTTGCAGCGCGCGCGCGCTCGCAGTCGACGACAATTTCCTCGAATGCGATCAAGTCGATCAAATCCCTGATCTCCGGCATCGACAAGCTTCTAACCGAGCAGGTCAACGAGGTTCTCCATGCGCCCGAAGTGCTGCAGCTCGAGGGAACATGGCGCGGCTTGTGGTATCTGGTCAACAATACCGAGACGGATCAGAAGCTGAAGATCCGCGTCATGAATATTTCAAAAGAAGCCCTGGCCGACACGCTCGAAGACTACGAGGGCCAGATGTGGGACCAAAGTCCCATATTCAAGAAAGTCTATACGGACGAATATTCGATGCTTGGCGGCAGCCCGTACGGCTGCCTGATCGGTGCCTACGAGTTCTCCAACCACCCGAAGGACGTCGCTCTTCTTCGCAACATGTCCGGCATCTGCGCGTCGGCGCACACGCCCTTCATTGCAGCCGCCGCCCCGCGACTCTTCCGCATGGAAAGCTGGCAGGAACTGCCAAACCCCCAGGACCTGCAACAGATTGTCTCGTCGCCCGCCTACGCGTCCTGGCAGTCGCTGCGAGAGAGCGAGGATGCGCGCTACATCGGTCTGACGATGCCCCGGGTCCTTGCGCGCCTGCCCTACGGCGCGGAAACCATTCCGGTAAAGGGCTTCGCCTTCGAGGAGGAGGTCCAGGGCGATCATCATCGCTACGTGTGGATGAATGCCGCCTTCCCGATGGGCGTCAATATCAATCGAAGCCACAAGCTGTTTGGCTGGGGCACGCAAATTCGCGGCGTCGAGAATGGCGGAGCGGTCATCAATCTTCCAGTCCACAATTTCCCGACTGACGATGGTACCGTCGCGATGAAATGCCCGACGGAGGTAGCCATCGACGATCGCCGAGAGGCAGAGCTTGCCAAGCTTGGGCTCATGCCGATCCTGCATCGCAAGAATACAGACATCGCAGCCTTCATCGGTGCGCACTCGCTACAGGATGACGAGACGCGCGCCGGGCGCCTGGTCGATCCGGATGCACAGGCCAATGAGCGCCTGAGCGCAAATCTGCCGTATCTGTTCCCGGTTTCGCGTTTCGCCCATTACCTGAAGGCAATCGCCCGCGACAAGATCGGTTCGTTCAAGGAGCGGTCCGACATGCAGATCTGGCTGACGGAGTGGATCAATCGCTACGTTCTTGCCAACCCTGCCTTTGCCGACGACAAAGCCCGCGCCAAACGGCCGCTGGCTGCGGCCGAGGTTCAGGTCGACAGCGTCGAAGGCCGCCCGGGATGGTACAATGCCCGGTTTTATCTGCGCCCCCATTATCAGTTGGAAGGCATCAATGCGTCACTGCGTCTCGTATCGGAGCTGCCGTCGACGAAGAGCTGAATTCACAAGGGAGGTTATTCATGAAAATTGACGGTTTTCTCAAGGTGCCGGATATCACGGGACCGAGCGTTCGCGATGGCCACGAAGACGAGATCGAAATCCACGGGGTGGAGTTTGAGATGGTCGCCCCCTACGATCCCAATTCGCTGTCGCGACGGGGCCGCGTCAGTCTTGGCATGATCAATTTCATCAAGCACTATGACAAATCCTCGCCCTATCTGAAGAAGGCGCTGTTCGACAACACGCTTCTCGGCGAGGTCAAGTTCTCGGCGCGCAGAACGATCGAAGGCGAGACGAGCGATTATCTGGTCGTTACGCTGAAAGAGGCTTCGGTCACCCAGTACAATATGAAGCCAAGTGAGGACGAACCCGATCTCATCGAGGAGCGCGTCGGCTTCGCCTACAAGAACATCACGTTCAACTACGACGACAAGGACGAGGTCGAAATGGATGTCTATGTCGGCAAGTGACGGCTGGCGAAGAGAAGTTGGAAGGGAGTCGAGACCGCTTGGCGGGCACCAGCGCGCAACCCGCGAAACGATCCAGCCATCCTTGTGGGATCGCCTGGTCAATGACCTGCCGGGGCTCGGCTCCGAGATCAAAGATCTCCGGCAGATGTTGCAAAGCGAGATAGACGCAGAGCGGCTGGACGCGATGGTGACCGGCGGCGTCGGGCAAATAGAGTCTGCAACGGATCTCAGTATCGAGCAGAAAAAGAACATCCATCGTCTGCTTTCCCTGGAACGTCGTCGCATGGAATTGGAAAGTCGCGGCGTGGTGGTTTCGAGCGATGTGCTTCGTGAAGCGGTGCGGCGCGACATCGAGGCGCTTTTCAATATGCAACGTTTCGAATCCTCGCCCCTTTTGACCGATGCCGAGGCCGACCTGGCTGGCGACAACCCTCCCTCGCTTGAGGATTTTCCGCTGGTGCGCCGCAGTGTGGTCAATTACGGGGTGCCGCCATTTTCGGGCCGCTCATCCCGGGACTTCGACCGTGAGGAACTCGCCAAGGAGATCGCACAAGTGCTTGCGGCCTTCGAGCCCCGGCTAAAGGAAGGCGCAACCAAGGTGACCGTCAGCCTTGGCGACAAGTCGATTGGCCTCAGGATCGATATCGACGCGCTGCTCCTGACGACGCCGGCGCCAGAACGGCTACGTATCCGCACCATTCTCGATCTCGACAACGGCTCGGCGAGAACCGAGTTGAAGGACACCTGAAATGGATCGGGTCTTCCTTGAATATTATGAGGAGGAACTCACCCATATTCGCGCGCTTGCCGCCGAGTTTGCCCATATGCACCCCGCGATCGCGCGCAACCTTTCTCTGGATAGCATTCCGTGTCCGGACCCCTTTGTCGAACGGCTTCTTGACGGCGTCGCATTTCTGGCCGCCCGCACCCGCCAGAAGGTGGATGCCGAAAGCACGCGCTATGTCCGCAGCGTGCTTGAAAACTTCTATCCGGACCTCGTCTCGCCGGCGCCGGCGACGGCCATGGTCGTGCTGAAGCCCGGCCAGCAAGTTCAAACCATGCTTGCAGGTCACCTTTTGAAGCGGGGAACAAGGCTCGTTTCAAGCGTCCGGCCTGGCATTTCGACGAGGTCCATCTTCACCACGGTCCAGGACGTGACGCTCTGGCCGCTTGCGATCAGCTCCGTGACCTACATACAGGACCGAAGCGGACTCGCGGCGGCTGGGATCGGCGCCATCGACGGAGTTGCCGGCGCCTCCGGATTGAGCATCACCATCAATCGAACCGGCAAGGGCAAGCTGGCCGACTTGTCGCTCGATCGCCTCGACCTTTATTTCAGTGAAAAGAGCAAGGCGCCGTTGCTCTTCGATACGCTGTTCGGCGCCTGCGGTGGCGTTGGCGCGCGCCCGGAGGGGCGGGACAATCCCTTGAAGCCGCTGCCCGCGCCCGAGATGGTCGGCATATCGGACGACGAGGCGCTCATGCCTCGCACACGCGAAACTTTTGAGGGCTACCGGCTCCTGCGCGAATATTTTATCGCCCCCGAGCGGTTTCACTATGCACGTGTGACGGGGATGCGGCCGGTCGTTCGCCGTTGCGGCGAGAGGCTGGAGCTGGTCTTCCTGCTTCGCCGGCCAGTTCCTGAGCTTGCGGGCCTCACCGCGAAGGATCTGGAGCTTTTCGCAACGCCGATCATCAACCTGTTCGAACGCTCCTGCAGCGTCATCGAGCTCGATGCGCGGCGGACCCGGCAGGTCCTCCATGCCGATCGGACTCGGCCGCGCGATTTTGAAATCTATCGTGCCGTGCGTGTGGAAGACGCCGATGCCGAAGGTTCTGATGCGGAGATACCGGCACTTTTCAGTTTCGGACAGAACCGCACAAACGGTTGGGTCTATTTTACAGAACGTCGCCCGCGGCGTCCGAGCGAGGACGAGCTTCGCCAGGGACAAACCCGCACATCCTATGTCGGAGACGATGTCTTCATCACACTCTCACGGCCGGCGCAGTCGAAAGCGGGGCGACCGCTCAAGCGGATTGAAGTGACGGCCCTGTGCACCAACAGGGACCTGCCGATACTGGACGACACGCCCTCCCTTACGCTCGAAAGCGGCGATCCTGTCGAGACCGTGCAATTGCTTGGCGCGCTGCGCCAGCCCTGGCCTGCCATTCCGGCAACGCTTCCTGCCGGCGCCGTCGAAGCCTCAAGAGCCGACGAACTCGCCTGGCGCTTTATCGCACAATTGTCGCTGAACTTTCTCAGCCTGGCGGAGGAAGGCCGCGGGGTCGACCCTCTTCACGCCCTGCTCGATCTTTATGCCCAGCGGGGGGATCCAAGCCTCTCGCGGCATGTACGCGCCATTGCGAGAGTGGAGGCCCGACCTCTCATTGAGCGCCTGCCGATCGCTGGACCGATGTGCTTTGCCCGCGGCAGCGACATCACGCTCCACGTCGACCAGTCAGTGCTTGCCGGGCATAGCAGTTTGTTGCTTACGGCGCTGCTCTCGAGGCTTTTTGCCCGCTACGCGGCGATTAACGGGTTCGTGCGCACGAGAGCGCGGATCCTGCAGAAACAGGAGGATGTGCTATGGCCGATAACGCCGGGCAACCGCTTCCTGATCTGAAGAATGACGCCGTCCGATCCGCCGAGCAGTTCGACTTTTTTGAGCTCCTGCGGCGGCTCGAAAACGCAGACAGGATCTTCGGGCAGGCAGGCCCACCGCAGCGGGAACCAGCCAGGCTCGGGCAGCACATACGGCTGGGTTTTGCCGTGCAGGACATCGCAAGGCTCGAGCCTTCCACCGAAACAGCGCCCGCCCGGGTAACGGTGGCCACGATCGGCTTGCTCGGTCCGGAAGGTCCGATGCCGCTTTATCTGACGCGCTGGGTGCTGGATCGCCTGTCGCAGCGCTGGTTTGCCGGCGCCGACATGCGCGAGGTCAGCGACACCACGTTCGTCGACTTCATCAATGTGCTTCAACATCGCATGATCGCCCTTTTCTATCGGGCGTGGGCGGATGCGCACCCGGCCGTCCAGATCGAGCGCGCCGAGGGCGGACGCATTCGTGCCATGGCTTCGGCCATGGCAGGCATCGGCCTGCGAGGCAGGACAGACCGTCAACCGACCGCGGTCGACATGACGAAGCTTGCTCACGCCGCAGCCCTTGCCCATCAAGTCGATGGACCTGAAAGGCTCATGCAGTTTCTCGGTGATCATTTCAAGGTTCCCTTCAGGCTTCGGGAGTTTGTCGGCGTCTGGATGGACATACCGCAAAGGATCCAGTCCCGCCTTGCCGGTGCCTACGCACAGCTCGGCAGAAGCGCCACGATCGGGCCGAGAACATTCCAGCGACAGCAAAGGATCGAGCTTTCCGTCGGACCATTGACGCTTGGTGACTACGCAGGCTTTCTGCCCGGCAGTGAGCGGCGTGCACTCTTGCAAACGGCAGTCCGCGACCTGGTGGGAAACGGGCTGGATGTGGATGTCAGGCTCGTGCTCAAACGAGACGAGGTTCCTGCAGCGCAGCTGGGAAAAGCGCGGCTCGGGCATATCGCCTGGCTTGCTCCGAAACGGGATCGAGGCGACGCAGCCGATTTGTGCATGCGCACCCTCGTTGGTTTTCGTCCTGAGATTGCGGAGGCCGCAGCATGGCCTTGATCCTTACCCTCGAACAGTCCCCCATGCCCCAGGCCGTGCGCCAGATGCGGCTCGTCGAGGGCGAGCTCGTCATCGGTCGCAGCGCAGACGCCGACTGGCGACTTGACGATCCGGACATGTACGTTTCCCGTGCCCATTGCACCATTGCTTGCGTTCACGGTCGATACCAGGTGACGGATACGTCAAGCGGCGGTCTCTTTATAGACGGGTCGCGCGCACCACTTGGAGCGGGAAATTCCGCTCCGTTGTATGACGGCGCCCGGCTGCAGCTCGGCAATTATGTCGTCCGCGTCGAGCTGCAAAGCACGCAGGCAGAGCGCCCGCATGAACAACCGACATCGCCGCCGCCGGTCGGTTTCGAACGGGATACGTTCTTCTCCGAACGCAGCGAGCGGGTTGACCCCCCCCGGCGACCCACCGGATTGCCTGACCCGTTCGAACACCCCGCTGCGGCGCCGTTTGCCGATCCCGACCGACAGAAACCAAATAGCGCGCCCCTGTTCGACGATCCGTTCAGCCTCGATCCGCTGCCGGCCCAGCGGCAGGATGATCGGGGCTGGGATCTTTTTCTGCCGGGCACGGCTGCAGGGCAGCCGGCTCCTGAGCTCGCCACACCACAACTCAGGCCGCAAGCCAATCCGGAACCATCGCCGGAGCCGCGACAGCAGAAGTCAGCGCCTATCGAGACCGACCTTCGCGACGCCTTTCTGCGCGGTTTGGGCTTCAGTGGCGAAGAATTTCCGTCTGCCGATCCCGTTGTCCAAATGGAGAATTTCGGTCGGGAATACCGGACGATGCTGGAAGGATTGATCCATCTCCTGCGCAAGCGCGCCGAAGAAAAGGGCGAGGCCCGGATCGCACAAACCGTTGTCGGGGCCTCCGAGGTCAACCCTCTCAAATTCATGCCGACGGTCGACGATGTAATCGCGACGTTTCTCACGCAACGCAATGCCGGCTTCCTGCCGCCCGAAGCAGCGATCAACGGCTCCATCCGCGATCTCGCCCACCATCATGTGCGCACGTGGCGCGGCGTCCAGGCCGCGCTGGCAAGGATGGTGGACCGCTTCGATCCGGCCGCGCTGGAAAGCGAATTGAAGTCTCAATCGGCCTGGGACGCGCTGCTTGCGGGCGGGCGACGGGCAAAGCTCTGGGAACTTTACGAGAAACGCTACCGCGAAATAGCCAGGAGCGCATCAACACGCTTCCTCGGCGAAATCGGCAGCGATTTCCGGGACGGCTATGAAGAGAGGGAGAAAGAATGATGCTTCAACGACGTGGTTTCTTGATGATGCTCGGCGCGACAGGTTTGATTTCCGGCTGCGTGGGCGGTCCGCCAAAATCCTCGACCGTGACCGTAAACGCGGCAGGTCAGGCGGGGATGAATCTTGCCGCTGATGGCGGGGATCGCCCGGTGACCGTGCTCGTTCTCAGGCTCAAGGACGTCGGAAAGTTCAATTCTGCCGATATTTTCGCCCTCCAGTCCGACCCTGCCTCCGCACTCGGGGCAGACCTCCTCGGCTCCGACCAGTTGACGGTATCTCCCGGCGGATCGGCCACCAAGACGGTGGCGTTCCCGCCGGAAGCCACGTTCCTCGGGGTGGTCGCCTTTTTCAGGACCCCCGGCGGTCGTGTCTGGCGGCAGGCCGTCCCGATCAGGCCGGAATCGACGGTGACGGCGAATGTAGCATTGAGTAGCGGCGGCATGGCGCTCGCGCTCGCCTGAAGGGAGGGCGTTCCAGCATGACGGACACGAATAAGGTGCTCTGGTCCGAGGGGCTCTTCCTTCGGACGCAGCATTTTCAGCAGCAAGACCGGTATACCGAGGCCCTGATACGCGGCGCGCTGCAGGCGGGGAGGTTGCAGACCTTCGGCTTTCGATCCCTTACGCTGGACACCGCACAGCTTGAAGCAGGCCGCGTTGCCGTCTTGTCGGCGCGCGGCATTTTTCCGGACGGTACGCCCTTTTCCATTCCCGAGACGATGGATGCGCCGGTTCCATTGACCATCACCCGCGACATGGGTGCGGGGGCGGTGCAGCTTGCCCTGCCGCTGGAACCGCCGGGCGGAGCGAGCTTCGATGCCGCTCATAGCGAGCCGACCGGAGCGCGTTATAAGGGGCAGATCGAACGCGTGCGTGACGCCGTGCATGGGGGCGCCGACCCGGAAGAGATCGAGATCGCCCGCCCCCAAGCCCTGCTCCTGTCGCCGGTGCAGATGACCGGCGGCTATACCTCGATGCCGGTTGCGAAGGTCAACGGGCTGCTGGCCGACGGCAGCGTCGCGATGGGGGAAAACTTTCTGCCGCCAGCCCTGACGACCGGCGCCGTGGCCTTTTACGGCCAGTTGATGCAGGAGGTGATAACCGGACTCGACCGTATCGCCGATGCACATGGCAAAATGGTTCTCGGTGGCGCTGGGCGCAGCGTGGAAAATCTGCTGGTACTCGATCTTGCCAACACGGCACGTCCGCGGCTGGCCCACATGCTTCCCCAAGAGGTTTTTCACCCAGCGGAACTCTTTCTGGAATTGAGCGGGCTTGCGGGGCGAATGGCGACCTACGGGTCCGGCTCCCGGCGGCTGACCGAGCTTCCGACCTATGATCACATGGCGCCGGGACCTGCCTTTGCGGCGCTCGCAGACACATTGCGTTCGCTGCTCCTCAGCCTGCGTTATGTCGAGCCCAAGTCGCGGGCATTGCCGGTGCTCAAACACGCGACCAACGTCTGGAAGGTTCGGGTCGACAATCCCGAATTGCTGACCGCCAGCCGCATTGTCGTGCGGGTCGGATGTGACATGTCCGAGGACGCGCTGCGCAAAATCTTCGTCGATCAGGTGACGGTAGGTGCTGCCGACGAATTCGAGGCGCTGTGGAAGTCACGACTGCCGGGGATCCGCCTGAAGCCGCTTCATTCGCAGCCCCGAGAGATCCCCTATGACGGTGACCGTCTATGCCTGGAACTCGATCAGCGCAGCGAGCATTGGGAATCTCTTCTGCGTTCGCCCGGCTTCGTGATCGGCGTGTCGGGCGTTTTGCCCAGCGAACCGCAGGTCGATTGCTATTCGGTTAACAGGTAGCGCCATGGCAAGTGAGGATCCATTCGGTCTTTCGGGCGATAAGGGTCGTACACGCATCCGCCCGGCGCCCTCGGCGAGCGCAAGACAGGTCCCTGCTGCCGGAACCCTGGCAAGAAGGGCGCGCTCTCATCCAAACAGACTGATCAGTGCTTTTGCCAAATTGCTGGAATTTGCACCGGAACTCGAAAGCGCGTTGCCACCGAGCGATCCAGAAGTGCTGCGAACGAGACTGATGGAAGAGCTTGTTGCGGCCCGCGACGCTGCGGTAGCCTCCGGTTCGGCGCTTGCGCGGGCGGACTCCGCTGCCTGGGCTGTCGCCTCGCTGCTCGACGATCTGGCGCTGAACACGCCCTGGGGTGGAGCAAGCGCATGGCCGCGCCAGCCGCTGGTCGTCATGCTCCGCGGCGATGTCGATGCCGGAGCGCAATTTTTTGCCCGGTTGGAAGAATTGGAACGCCATCCCGGTCGTGATCAGGAATTGCTCGAGCTTTATTATTTCTGCCTGGCGCTTGGTTTTCGCGGCAAGTACCGTGTGCCTGGCCGTGCCGGCGACCGCTCGATCAGCGCCGTTCGCGCCGCCGCGGCTCGGTTTCTGCGTGACGCCGATGCTGAAGCTGCACCGCTCTCGCCCAGATGGGAGGGAGTTGCGGCGGCTGACGAGCCATCCCGTTTTGCCGTGCCGATCTGGGTCCTTGCCGTCGTTGCTGCAGCGCTGTCGACGGCAATTTACATGTTGCTGTCGATGCGGCTCGATACCAAGGCGGAGGAACTCGCAACGCTGGTTCGGGCACTGCCGCCACCTGAGCGGGCGGAAATATACCGCCCCGAGAAGCGGACACCACCGCCGAACGCATCACCCGTGGAGCCCGTTATTTTCCAATTGCTGCCGGAATTTCGCGCCGCAGCGCCCGCCTCCCTGCTGCCGGCACTGAAAGGAAATGAAAACGCCTCGTCGGTCACGCTTCTTTTGCAGTCAAGCACACCGGAGCTCTTCCAGTCCGCTAGACCCGAATTGACGAAGAGCTTTGAACCGCTTGTTGCTTCCATCGCAGCGGTTCTCAAGCAAAATGCGGAGCTGATCGGCGGCATTACCATCACCGGGCATACTGACAATGTCCCGTTGCAAGCGAGCAATCCACTGTCCAATAACCAACGCCTCTCCGAGGCCCGCGCTGCAACGATTGCCTCATTGTTGGCCGCCTCCGGCGTGCCGACCGGACAGCTGAAATCGCAAGGACGCGCGGCGACACAGCCGCTTGCCGGAAATGACAGCCGCGAGGGTCGGGCCGCCAACCGCCGCATCGAAATCCTTATTCAAAAGAGGCTCTGAGATGGCGATCTTCCGGTTCCTCTGGGCTGTTCTCACCTCTCGCTGGCTCTGGACCTTCATCGGCCTCATTTTGCTGTCTCTCATCGTCTGGATCTTCGGCCCTATCGTAAGCGTCGGAGACAGTGCGCCGTTTGCTTCCGAGATCGTGCGACTGGTCATCATCGGCCTTTTGTTCCTCGTGTTCATCATCTGGTGGGTTGCAGCGCGGCGGCGCGCGGTGCGCGCCAACCGCCTCTTCGTTTCCGAGATTGCCCCTCAACCTGAGGCTCCGCCAAGCCCGGCTGAAGAGGGCGTTGCCGCCGTCGGGGCGAAATTCAGGGAGGTCATGGCTGGTCTCAAACGCCAGAAGGTCGGCGGCCGAAAGTTTCTCCGCGAGATGCCATGGTATGTCATCATCGGCCCCCCTGCGACCGGCAAGACAACAGCCCTCCGGCAATCCGGATTGAGCTTCCCGATCGATCTGACCGACGATCTTCACGGCGTTGGCGGCACGCGCAATTGCGATTGGTTCTTTACCGAGGAGGCGGTGCTGATCGATACGGCCGGTCGCTACGTTCAGCAGGAGAGCCAGCCGGAGGTCGATGCAGCGGAATGGCTGGGCTTCCTCGATCTCTTAAAAAAGCACAGGGGCCGTCGTGCGTTGAATGGGGTGATCGTGGCGCTCGGCATCGACACGCTGTCGGAAGACGATGCAGCGATCCGGATGCATGGCAGGCAGATCCGCAAACGCCTGGCCGAGCTTCAGGAACGCATCGGCATCCGCTTGCCCGTCTATCTCATGCTGACGAAAGCGGACCTGATAAAGGGCTTCGAGAGCTTTTTCGGGGCGCTCTCGACGGCCGATCGTGAACAGGTGTGGGGAGTGACCTTCCCGCCAGGCGCCCGCATCGAGGGTACCGAAGTCACAGCGGAAATCTCGGCCTTGGCGGGCGTGCTCGAACGACGTCTCATTCCCCGCCTCGAAGGCGAAGAGAATCTGACCACCCGGGCGGAAATATTTCGGTTCCCAGCCCAGGTAGAAAGCCTTTCAGAACCAGTTCGTGTGCTGATCGAGACCGTCTTCGGCGAAAGCAAATATGCGGAAAGCGCCTGGTTGCGGGGGATCTATCTGACCTCCGCCACTCAGGAAGGGACGGCAATAGACCGGCTGACGGCAGCATTGGCGTCATCATTCGGCCTGCCTGCCCAACCCGCTGCATCTATGTTGCGGGCCGAAAAACGCAGCTTCTATCTCAAAGACCTGCTGACGAAGGTCATTTTCAAGGAGGCTGGCCTCGGCACCTTCGATCCGGCGGCAGAGGATCGGCGTATCTGGATCTGGCGCGGTGCCGCCGTGGCAGCAACAGGATTCGTGGTCATTGCCGGCCTGTTGTTCACGATATCATATCGAAAGAACGACTCCGCCCTGGCGGCGCAGGCCGAACAGCTCGAGGCCCTGCAGCTTCCCCTGACGCCGGTTGCGGCACGCCAAGCGCCGGTGGATCCCCTCGACATTGATTTGGCGCTCGAAGCCGCCACGGAAGTGGCGAATGCACGGACAGACCAGCCAGGCGGAATAGCCTCCTTGATAGGTCCTTCCGCTGAAACCGAAATTCTCCAGGCGCAATCGGACGCCTACCACCGCACCCTGCGCAATATATTGGAACCACGCATGGTCGCGCTGCTCGAGGCGACGATGTGGCGGCAGATCCGCGATCCCGAGTTCCAGTTGGGGGCACTGAAAACCTATCGCATGATGACCGGCCTGTCGCCGATGGACACGGACTTCGCCAAGCAATGGTGGACGGAGAAATTGCCTGAATCGGCGCCCGTGCCACCTTTCAAGACCGAGGTGGCCGCAGATCATCAGCTTGCTGCGATCGACAATATGGCAACGGAACAGGCCTTCGTCGCACCTGACGAAGCGCTGGTAGGCGAAGCGCTCCGTACGATCTGCTCGATCCCGTTGCCGGTTCGCGCCTATAGCGCGCTGCTCTCCGATCCGGAGGTCACGGCGCTGAAGGAATGGATCCCGGCAGATCATGTCGGCCCGAACGGCCTGAAGGTTCTCGCGCGGCGCTCCGACAAGACGCTAAGGGTCGGCATCAGCGGCGCCTTCACCTATGACGGATTCCACAACGTGATCCTAACCCGGCTTGAAGACGTCGCAACGCAGGCCGCGCTGGACCGCTCGGTTTTTGCCGGCGGATGCTCCGAGAGCGCCAGCCCGTCGGTTGCCACACTCTCGCAGGATATCCTCAAGCTCTACTATGACGACTATATCGCCAAGTGGGACAGCTTCATGCGTGACGTCAGGCTTGCACCACTGGCCGACCTGCAGACGGCCAGCGAAAACCTCAAGGATCTCTCCAGCGCCGATTCCTCAATGAAGCGTCTGCTGACCGCGATCGTGCGCGAGACGGAACTGACCCGTGCCGATGACGGCGGCCAGGCTCCTCCGCCAGGAGCATCCAAGCTTTTGTCCAAGCTTGGCAAGATCGGCAAACTCGCCGCCAAGGGCGTGAAGATAATGCCCAAAGCCGGCTCCAAGTCGGATGTCGATCTTTCGGGCGCGCTGGTCGCCGAGCATTTCAAACCCATCAAGGCGGCCATTGTCGAGGTCGATGGCCAGCCTCCCGCACTCAATGATGCAGTCGCAGCCTTGACCGCGCTGTCGAACATGCTTCAGACCGTTTCGGCAAGCCCCGATGCGCAGGATGCAATGAAAAGACAGGGCGGCCTGGCGGAGCTGACCGGTGCAGTGGCGAAACAAGCCGTGACCCTTCCCGATCCGCTGGACGACTGGCTGGCCGGACTGGCCGGCAATACCAGCGCGCTGGCAACAGGGGCAGTCACTTCTGAGCTCAACGCCATCTGGCGTGCCGACGTGCTTCCCTTCTGCCAGGCGGCGCTAACCAATCGCTATCCGTTCGTCCCCGACAGCGCAATCGATGTGAATGTCGTTGACTTCCAGCGCGTCTTCGGTCCCGGCGGGCTGATCGACAGCTTTATCAATAATAATCTGGTCAACTACATCGACACGACCAGCCACCCTTGGAAATGGCGCTCCGACATCAAGCTCGATCCCAGGCCTCTGGCGGCGCTGGAGCAGGCGCGGCTGATCCGCGACAGTCTCTTTCCGGGAGGCGCGGGGCCGATCCTGACCTTCACCCTCGAGCCGAAAGATCTTTCGCCGACAGTCAGCCGCGTGACCTTGAATGTCGACGGTCAGAGTCTCTCTTACTTCAACAACCCGACGCGCCCGCAGCCGATGACCTGGCCCGGCAAGGATGGAACCGGCGTGATCACCCTCGCCTTCCAGCCTCTCGACGGTTCGCCGGAAGTGATGGTCAGCGAGACTGGAAGCTGGGCGTTTCTGCGGATGCTGCGCGCCGGTCGGCTGAGCGGGACCAATCTTGCCGAGCTCTTCAAGCTGCGCCTTGCTGCCCAGGGCTACTACGCCGATTTCGAGCTTCGCGCGGCAAGTGTCGCCAACCCCTTTGATTTGAAGATGTTTGCGAGGTTCTCGTGCCCGACGCAGCTTTGATCCTGCCCGGATTCTTTGGAAAGCTGCCGGCGATGGGCGATTTCGTCACACGCCGCCTGCCGGCCTCCTTCGTCGGGCGGTGGGACCGCTGGATCAGCCGGCATCTGGTTCACCGATTTTCGCAAGGGCCGATGGAGAACGCTCCGGTCCTGCGCTTTCTGGCCGGCGGGGAGACATTCGGCCCGATGACCGGCGTGATCCTGGCCAGCGCTGATCGTGCCGGCCGGCGGTTTCCGCTGACCATCGCCGCGGCGCCCCCACTTGCCGCCATCGAGATTGCAAGCGTTGCCTCAGACTGGTTCGATCGTTTGGAAGCGACAGGAACGTCAGCAAGAGACGATAGGAGGGACGGCGACGCGTTGGCCAACGCCCTTGCGGCACTGCCATTTCCGGCGGCCAAAGCGTGCGACCGGCCGCTCGGAGACATGGTTTTCTGGACATCGGAGCGTAAGATCACGGCGATCGACGCTGCCATGCCCGATGCCGCGCTTGGGCAGTTTTTCCCCGAAGACGAGAGCCATGTCCGATGAGGATCTGGAACCAAACGGGTTACCCCACCGAATTCACGATGGGCATGGATAAAGAGGGCCGGGAATACATCCTTGTCGTCGTCAAGGGAACCTTCGACTTCCCCGATGTCGCGGGCGGAGTCGCGCAGAAATCCCTTGAGCAAGTCCCGCTGGTCATGGCCGACACCTATACCGGCGAACCGGGTTTTTCTGCAACTCTTTGGGAATCCGACTTCGCGTTCCGCAAAACGTTCTGCGACGTTATCGCCAATGGATGCGCCTACGCTCCACAAGGCCGTCCAGCCGACCGCGTCACGGTCGGAATCAAGGTTGGCAACTGGTCAAAGGTTTTCGAGGTCCTCGGACATCGCGAGTGGCGGGCGCTGGGGCCGGCCTTCATTGCTCCCGCCCCGCAACCCTTCCTGCGTCAGCCCTTCTCGTATGATACGGCCTGGGGTGGCATCGACCGGCTCGATCCCGACGAAGAGATGCCCGCAAGTTACAAGCAAAACCCCTTCGGTACCGGTTGGGCGCGCACGAGCAATCAGCGCCTTGTTCCCGGCCTGCCGCTGCCGAACACGCAAGCGGTAGACGAAGAAATCCGCTCGCCGTTCGGAGACTATCGGCCGATGAGTTTCGGCCCATATGGTCGGGGTTGCCCGGGCAGGATCGAGTTCGCGGGGACCTATGACCAGAACTGGATCGACAACATCTTCCCGTTCCTGCCTCCCGATTTCGATGAGCGTTATTTTCAGATGGCGCCAGCCGATCAACAGATATCTCACCCCGAGGGTGGTGAGCAGGTGATACTCATCAACCTCACTCCCGAGGGGAAGACATGGTTTTTGCTGCCCGATACGGCACTGCCAATGACGATCTTTCGCGATAACGAGGTAGTGCTCGACAAGGTCATCCGACCCGACACGCTGCTATTCGACATCGAGAGCAGGCGCCTATCAATGGTCTGGCGAACGGAGGTGCGGATACGGAAAGTCATTACCGAGTTCGAGGAGGCCTGGGTCGGTCGTCCGACAGCGACGATGAGAAGAGCTCGGGAACAAGGCAAGCAATATATCCGGGATGTGGCAACGCAGAAGGAACTGGTCGCTGATGATGAGGTGGGCGCATGACGGCCCGTGCGCTGGACGTCCTTGCCTGCGGGATGGTGACCGCCGTTGGTCTCGATGCGCCTTCGGCCTGTGCTGCCATACGTTCGCGCATTGATGGATTTCAGGAAACCCGATTTCAGTCCGGCCCGGATGAGCCGATCATCGGCGCTCCGATCCCTTTGATCCCCGAAGTTTTGGGCGAGCAGCGTATGGCCTACATGGTTGCTGCCGCGATCCGAGAAAGTCTGGATTCCTTGTCCACCCCGCGTGCAATGGCCGCCCAGCTGGTACTTTGCCTTCCAGAGGAAGGCCGTTCCGGTTCACCGATCGAAGATAGCGTGCGGCTCGTCCGCCGAATTGGCGATCTCCTTGGGAATTCTGCCACCGGGCCCACGCGCGTGATCAGCGAAGGAAGGCCGGCAGGACATGCCGCTTTGCGAACGGCAGCGCGATTGTTGGCCGATTCGGATACAGACCACGTCGTCATCGCCGGTGTGGATAGTTATCTCACGGCTGGAACGGTCACGCACTATCTGGCCGAGAACCGATTGCTGACGCCAGACAACGCCAATGGTTTCATTCCGGGCGAAGCAGCCGGCGCGATCCTCTGCGGCCGGGCGGGACAAGGCAATTTCCGACTCGCCGGGCTAGGTCTCAGTCGAGAACAGGCTTTCATCTACAACGGGCTCGATGCGGACGGGATGCATCTACCATTGCGTGGCGATGGCATGACGGCAGCCTATAGGGAGGCCCTGGCGGAATGCGGGATCGAAATGGCGGGGCTTGGCTATAGGATCGCAGATCTCATCGGTGAGCAATATTGGTTCAGACAATCGGCCCTTGCGTCGATCCGGCTGGTTCGCGGGGCCCACGACTTCCAGGATATCCGGTCTCCCGCCGAATCGCTCGGCAACGTGGGAGCCGCCGTCGTGCCGATCATGGTCGGAATGGCGATGACCGCAGCCGCCAAAGGCTATTCGGGCGGCAGCCCCGTCCTCATCGAGGCATCCAACGACAGCGGTGCCTGCGGTGCTGCCATCTTCTCATTCAGGGTGCAGTGATGGGAAATGTCTTTGCGAACGGATTGGAGATTTCGGGCAAGGACACCGATGGAAAGACCATTGCCGCATTTCCCGACACCTGCTTCACTCCGCCCCAGACGCCCGCTACGCCACCGGGCGTGCCCGTTCCCTATCCGAGCTTCGGCACCTCGAGCGATACCGACAAGGGCACGAGCACGGTCAAAATCGGCGGCCAGACGGTCAACATCAAGAACAAATCCTATCTGTCGAAGACAACTGGCACAGAAGCCGGTTGCGCCCCCAAGAAAAACCTCATCACCTCAAGGAATACAGGCAAGGAGTATTTCCACTCCTGGTCGAATGACGTGAAATTCGATGGCGAGCCGGTCATTCGATTCAGCGATATGGCGACCAATGACCACGCATCGCCACAGGCCGGTACGCCGCCTTGGCTTCATGTGCTCTCGGCAAATGTCGGAGGAATCACGTGCGGCACGCTGCTGCAGAAGATGAACCTACGTCTGCATCCGCACAACAAGAAAAATTGTCCGCAGGGATATCAGTCGGAACACTATGTCGGAAACGAATACTTCCAGCCCGATCGTGCTCATAATACCTCCTACGATCAGTGGAAGGATTACAGCGTGCGCACGGCACCATGTGTCTGCATCCGGTCGATGAAGCACAAGAAGGGCGGCGGGTTCCAGGAAACCGGCAAAGGAAGCCGCAAGGACACTCCCCACGACACGAAGACGAAGGCGGTCAACGACTACAACGCAAAACTGGAAGCTCAGACAGGCAGGTCCCCTAAGTTACGGGGGGCTGTCGCCAAGGGAACGAAGTCGATCTCCGAACAACACAAGGAGTGCAAGAATTCGAGCCCTGCCACGCAAGAGAAGGTCGCGAAATGTCTAACCATGATATTTATGGCCTATATCCAGAGCGTCGTCGGTCCCCCTCCTCCCAAGAAATCAATGGAGGAACTTAATGAGATGCGGACGATGCGTCACAGGACAGTGGCATGACCGGGCGCAAGACAATAGACGATGTGCCTTCACAGGAAGTCTACCTGGAGGCAATGCGCGGCTATCACCTTGGCGGCACGCTTTTTGGCGTGTCGATTGAACTCAGCGATGAATATAGGGAGTGCGGCCGTTCCTATCTGCTGTTAGTGGATTTCACTGGGCGGAGCGCCCGGTTTCATGTTCTCTTGCAGCTGGAAAACCAGATGTTGTCGCACATCAGCGGTTCGCAAGATGATCACGTGTTGCTGGAGGTCGGCGGCCTCACCCATTTCCTGCGCGGCAGTTCGCACACCATCGCACGGGCGCCAGAGCCCTTCTTTCACAAGCTGTTCCGCCTGCCCGATGGAACTCTCTTCACCTACGGCGAGGACGGCTGCGTGTGTCGTTTTGACGGCATTTCGTGGCAGCCGATCCAACCGCTGGTATCGTCATTCCTGAGGGCCATGCATGGGCCGTCGGCCGAGCTCCTTCATGTGGCGGGCAACAATGGTACTCTCCTCCATCTACAAGGGGACCGTTGGCGGCAGGTCCCGCTCGATTTCAACCGCTCAATCGAAGCGATCCATGTCTCGCCCAACGGGACGGTCAGCATCGGCTGCGAAGACGGCATCTGCTTAGAGTACCGAGACAATCTGTTGAAAGAGATCAAGGCGCCCGACAGTGATTTCATGTCGATATGTGACTTCAAGGGGGCGCGGTTTTGGGGCGATAATGACTTCGGGGTTTTCGTCCAAGACAATCACGTCCTGAAAGAGTTCCGGGCCTTGGGCTTTGCCTATGCGATGCAGCCGTCGCCCGATTTGCTCGTCGTCACCGGGTGGAAAGAGATCTTCGTGTTTGACGGAAATTCCTGGTCGGGGTTCGAATTTGGCTACGACGGACAGCTGTATATTCAGGTCATCGACATGAGCAGGCGTTATCTCTGAGCGCTTGCGCCGTTGACGGTCAGATATTCGCGGACCTTGTCCAGGTCCAGTTCCTTCACAGCGATCAATCGTCTGGCGCTCAGCATCCGCACCACAAATAGCTCGCCCGCCTCGGGAAATTCCGCATATCGCTCCTTGGCGATATCCTGCCCTGCCTGCCCCGCCACTCTTAAGCCGTCTAAATGGGCCTCAAGCCGCTCGACCAGCCGAGCAAGCCGCTCCTCATCCATGTCAGGATTTTCGTCCGGGTGAAGCAAATGATAGTCATAGACGGTCCATAAGAACGCCGCCATTTCGGCGTGTTGGCGGACGATCTCGCGAAGGACGGGAGCGGCGGGCATTAGTTGAGGTTCACCGATCCACCACGGACGCGATTGGCTGCGCTAGCGTGGCTCGTCACATAAGTGCCGCGGATGGTGATGTGCCCATCCTTTTCCATGATGATCGTCGCTTTGCCGCAACGAAGCTCGATCCGCTCTCCGGCTGTGATCTGAACACGCTCGCCGTCACGAACGACATTCGGCGTCGGCGCCCCGCGCGCCGGATCGACGATGCGCCCTAGGATCAGCGGCCGAGACGGGTCCCCACCCTCGAAGAGTAACGCTACCTCAGCCCCGACCATGGCAGAAGTGAGCTCTGTCAAGCTTTTCGCACGGAGCGCTGTCTCCACGGGATTGCCGGGAAACACGACCAGTGGCACGCCTGCATCGAAACCCAGCAACAGCCCGATGACCACTCCCTCAATCCGCTCCAGAATGTCGGACATATGACCCGTCCTCAATTATGATTGATCTTGCTGCCCTTCCATGTGACCTCTCCCGAGGCCTTGCCATTGAATTTGCCCGAGGCGTTGATCGAAATGTCCTTGCCTTCGATCGAGATCGTGCCGTCCTTCTTCATCGCGATGCTTGCTGAGCCGCACTTGATGACGACCGAGTCCCCCGCTTCGATCAGCAGGTCCTGACCGATCTTGATCGCTCCGTCTTCACCCACCTCGACAAGACTGCCCCTGGCGACTTTCACCGCCCTACTTCCGCCGATCTCCGTGGAATCGTCATCGCTGATCTTGGCGCTACGCGCCTTGCCGATGCTGCTTGTCTGCCCGCCGCCGATCGACACGCTCTGGTCTGAGCCGATTTTCCAGCTGTCGGAGGCGCCGATGTCGTGGCTCTGGCCGGCACCGACGCTGACGGAACGGGACGCGCCGATCGTATTCGATTGGGTCGCGCCGACCGATCTGGTCTCTGTCGCGCCGACGCTATCGACGCGTGCGGCGCCAACGGTCACCGTCTGGACGATGGCAACGGTCTGGGTGTGATTGGCGCCGATCGTCTCTGTGGAATTTGAGCCGATACTGATCGTCTCATTGGCGCCCACAGTCAGAGATCGATTGACCCCCACCGTCTCGGTATCATTCGATCCGATATTGACGGTGCGGTCGACACCAACCTTGGTCGTCTTGTTGTTGCCGACATCCTCGTCGAGGTTCACGCCGACGGAGTGCTTGGCGTTGTTGTCGATGCGATCCGACTGATCGTGTTGGACGAGTTTGCTGCGATCGTGCTTGATCAGGAGGTTGTGGTCTTTCTGCGCCTGGAAATAAACCTCCTCCGATCCGGCTTTGTCTTCGAAACGCAGTTCGTTCCACCCGCCCCCGCCAGGAGACGAATTCGTCTTCAACCCGGATTGGGTGGCATGTCCGGGCAGTTCGTAGGGCGGCATTTCCTTGCCGTTATACACCCTGCCGGTGATGATCGGCCGGTCAGGATCCCCTTCGAGAAAGTCGACGATCACTTCCTGACCGATACGGGGGATTTGGATAAACCCCCAGCCCGCACCGCTCCAGGTTTGCGAGACGCGCACGAAACAGGAGCTGTTCTGGTCCTTCTTGCCGAGCCGGTCCCAGTGGAACTGCACTTTCACGCGTGCATATTTGTCGGTGAAGATCTCCTCGCCGGCAGGGCCAACCACGGTCGCAGTCTGCGGCCCGCGCATGATCGGCCGGATCGTGTTGCGAGGCGGCCGATAACTGATGGAGGTCGGAGCCACCTGGAATGTCGCCCGAAAGGTTTCCTCCTCCGCATAGGCTGCGGGCCGGTAACCCGGATCGAAGAGACGATAGTCGGCGCGCAGCACGACGTATTCCGCGTTCTGGTCCTTGCGCGGGAAATTCTCGAGCTTGAAAGTGCATCCGGAAGCCAGACCCCGCACCGTGCCGCCAGCGGCGATCCGTTGATGTGCCGCCTGAATTTCCTCCCGCCGCACGACGGCAACCGCGTCGCCGCGGCCGACCGTCAGATGCGCGCCGGGATGGCGATAATGTTCACCCTGTGCTTCCGCGTGTGAGAAAGGTTGCGCCGATTGCGCCATGAGGTCGGCGCCCGGTTTGGTGAAGTCATAGTCCGTGTGGGCGAAGGTGCCGGGCAGGACGGAACTGGTCGAAACCCAGTCCGTCATATATTCCTCATCCCGGCGCACGGGGTCGCCCTCGGCCCGGAACTTGACGCTGCCATAGCCTGGCGCTGGCTTCAGCTTGTTCATGGCATCGGCAAGAACCAGAGTGTGTTCGCCCTCATCATATTCGAAGAAATACATGATGCCTTCGTGCTCGAGCAGCCGCTGCACGAAGTCGAGGTCGGTTTCGTCATATTGCACGCAGTATTCCCGAGCCTCGTAGGAACCCTGCAACCGCTTCTCGAATTTTGCCGCCTTGTATTTCGAGAATATCTTCTCGACGATTTCGACGACGCTCATATTTTGGAAAATGCGGCAATCGGTGCTGTTGCCGAGCAGCCAAAGCCAGGGCCGCACCTCCGCCTCGTAGTAGGCAAACCTTTCCTCGATGCGCGTCAGGCGAAAATCGGTGACCAGCCCGCTGAACCAGCGCTTCTTGTCTCCGCCTTCGCCTTCTACTGACAAGGATTTTCCGAGCAGCTTCAGTGCGTCGACATTCTCTCCGGAACTGATGAAGCCGACAGTGAAGGCAAAACACCGGCTGACCGCATCGCCGCCGATGAGATGCGTGAAAGTCAGCGCTTCGGATCCGAGCGGCGTCTGGACGGTTGTCTTGCGATCATCAGCCATGCGGAGAATGCCCCTGTCTCGTGACGCCGGCGATCCTGATGGAGAAGCCTAGCACAAAGGCCCCTCGCCTCGGAAGTGACATCGATAGTGCAACAATCCGATGCCAGTCGCCTGGCCTTCCGGTCGACCGCAATACGCCCGAAAGGAGCCCCGGTCTGACCTGCGCAACCGGGGCGGTGCGAAAATGTCATACGCGGGCGATTGATCCCCCGAGCGCTCGATCCGTCCTGACAGAGAATGCGAGCTCTTCGATTGCCAGCGCCGCTTCACGCGCTCCATTGGCAAAAACGATGCGGCTTGCTCGTGTGCGATGCTGGGCAAGAAAATCCTCCGACAGAGCGAGTTCGATCGCCTCATGCGCTCGTTCGGCATCCACCGATCTCAAACATAGCCCCAATCCGGAGCTTTGCGCATAGGCCGCTCTTACGGCCTGCTCGTCCATCTCGGGCGCTTCATTCGGAACGAAGATTGCCGGGATGCCGCCATAAATACATTCGTGGTAGCTGTTGTAGCCGGCATTCGTAATCATCAGGTCAACGGCGTTGAAATATCTGGCGATCGGATAGATCGCCTTTTGCACGGTGCCCCCGATATGATCCTCGCGCTTCGGGGCGAGGGGATTGACCGCGTCGACGACCTGGACTCCATGCTTGAGCAGTCCGTTGATGATCGCCGGCCGCAGCCGGCTGACGTCTAAATTTCGTTCCGAACCGAGCTGCACGACGGCGACAAGACCGGCAGGATCGACACCGAGAGCCGATGCAGCTTCTGCCCGCGAGAGCCTGTCGTCATTGTCAACAAGGAGGATCGGAGAAACGCCGATCACGCCAGCGCGCAATTGCGCGGTGATGCCGTGGTCTTCGTCCGCGGCGAACTCGCCCGGCTCGATCACCATGTCGAACCGATGCTGCATCGACGGATCGAGGCTATGACAGGATGCCCACATCCCGCGGCGGATCCAGACCCAGTTCAGATCGGGACGGGCGGTCAGCACCTTCAGTAAGCCAGGATAGGGATGGTTGCTGTCGAAGACGACGCTGTTGATGGCAAACGCCTCCACGGCGGTCAGCAATTCCTGTGCGAAGACCTCGTTCCAGCTGTCGTCCGTCACACCGATCTTCGAGGCGGACGGTATGTAGTCTACCGGGTGCCCACGTGCTTCGATAATCGAAGATCCGGCCGACATTGTCAGGAAAACGGGCTCCATGTCAGGCGACATGCGCTCGGCGATTGCCATTAATCGCGTGATATGGCCAAGGCCTATGCCGTTTGTCGCGACAAACAGGACGCGGCGCCGTCCCATCAGCGACCGTTGCGATCTTCGCGGCCCGGAACGGACCGTTGCGTGTCCGCTCGACCCGGAGAACGCGTCAGCGCCAACCGCCTTGCCGACCGTGGCAAGCGCGGCAGGCGAGCAAAGTCCGAGTTCGTCATAGATGGCACGCATTCTTTCCGGGTATCGGCTTTTCGAAAACTTCTTCTCGACCAATGTGCGCGCGGCTGCCGACTGGGCGCTGAAGGCCTCGGGAGACGCGAGAAATCTCTCCAGAACGTTGGTTGTTTCGTCGGGCCGGCAATAGACCGCACCGTCTTCGAACAGGTCACGAAACGATGGGTCGAGGATGGTCACAAGCCCGCTCGCCATCGCTTCGGCAATGCCAATGCCAAACGCCTCAACCCATCGCCGGCTGTGAAAGAACACATAGAAATCAAGCTTGTTCAGAAACTGAGGCACACCGCTGTTCGAGTAAGGCGAGATGTTCCAGTTGGATCCAATCAAAGGCACGACTTGGTCCGGCACACCGCCCATGACCTTGATCTGGACATTACCAAGATCGGGATAGGCCGCGCGCAATTCAGCCTCGGTATCCGGCCATTTCAGGAGATCGCGACGTGAATGTCTGCCGATAACCGCCCTTTCGCGCGGCGGCAGCGCGGTCCTGATCGGCCACTCGTCAAGGTCGATCAGATTGAACAGATCATGACGCAAGAGCTCGGGCCTGCCGGCGATGATGTCTTCGAACTGATTGCGCACCCTGGGGCCCACCGGTGCGAAGATGACGGGCGCCCCGAACATTCTCTCCAGATTTCGTTTCACCACGTCGATATTATATTGCGCATTGCCGGCTCCGTCGAAGGGCGGATGCTGGACCGAAAGGAGGACGACCTTCGATCTGAGGCGCAGCGGCCGTGTCGGCATGTGCGCGAACGCCAAGGGATTATGAGCGAAAAGAATGTCGCACTCGACTGCCTCCTCGCCCGTCAGCCACGGCACCTCCTGACGCTCAAGAACGTCGAGAAGACGTTCCTCGAACCGTCTGGAACGGATATCGGAAACGCCGAGAAATGGAAGCAGAGCCGTCGAGAGGCCAAATTGCCGAGCGGACTGGATCTCGATCCGCACGGCCGATGAGGAGCCACCATAAAATCGAGGATCGGCTGCATGGACAATATCAAAATGCATTCGAAAGCCAGATTGGGTCTATCAATGCTACTAGGGTCAATTCTCAGTTGTCTGGTCCGTTGCTTCAATAAGCGCTGCCGCTGCGGCCGAAAGACGGGTTCCGTTCGGGACGGTTCAAATTCCTCACAGCAACGGGCTTTGGCTTGACCGACCGGGTGATCCTTGATGCCGCGACCGGGACATAGGAACTGTTCGGATAGCTGCTGATAAAATTGCGATAGGCTCGATCAGTGTTGCTTCGCCGTGCGTTGCGCCAAGCCACTTCTTCTGCGGCGGTCGGCGCATTTCGGTAACCGCTGATGATTGACGCCAGCGTCATATTCGAGCCTTGAGAGGTGCATGAGGCAAGTATCAGCGTTCCGAGGATAGAGATTTTGCGAAGCATATATTGCCCTCCCCGCAGCTTATTTTAGTAAGCATTCACAAACTACGAAAGTCAATGCCCGCAAGGTGAAACTCATTATTTTCGATTGTCCGATGCAGCCTTGAAGGACTTCTCCGGCCTTTCAGGCAACGAATAGATGCAAGTTTCAACTGGAAGAACTCGGCGGCGTGTCTAAGTCGACCCGCCTCTTCGCAATGACAACTGTTCGGCGAGGAATTCCTCGAAGCTCAAGCCCAATGTCACCTCACGCGAAATCGCCCATTTTCGCAACATCAGGTCGTAACGCCTGCGCACATAGTCCTGATATTGGCCGGACGAAAGCGATGGAAGGTGGTGCACTTGCGGAATGAATTCGGCCGGCGTCTCTGCCCGGGACATGAGTTCTTGATGAAAATCGGAAAGAACGATGATCGGATATTCGTTCTTGGCCGTGCAAATCTTGCGGATGGACTCAATGGCTTCGAGAAAGCCGTCTGGTCTTGACCCGAGCCAGCTGACAAGAGTTCGAGATTTTGCGCAGTTGTGCGCGTCGGCAATCGTGTATCGGAGCTCCTCGGGCATAGTTTGCTCTCGCCTGAAAAACGCGAAAGCGTCGAAAGGCATTCTCATATTGAACAAGCTGCGCAAAGGGGTGTTCGGCAAAACCATCTGATGGGTCTCCGTGCAAAGAACCGGCTTGTTCGATATCCTGGCAATCTCGTTCGCCTGCCTAAGATTACTCTCGACAAAGATCTCGGCATTACACTGCCGATAGAAGGCGGCCTTGAACCTTGCATGGGTGCCCCGCCGCCGACGCTCCGCCGCGCTCGGCAGATCGAGCATTATGAGCTTGCCGTAGTCGATCGAATTTGTACGAAGCCAGGTTTCGGTCAAGGATCGGTACTTTTCGAGCCGGCTGGTCACGAGATAGGCGATGAAGCGCGTCGGTTTGTGAAGCGCCCGTGCATTTCTCAAGAAGGCTTCATAGGCCGGACCATCGTCATTTTCCGTATCGGTCGGGTCGAGGCAGAGCACCCCGTCAATGTCGATGCACGCCTTCGATAACAGGCCGTGATGCATGAAATTCCACTGGAACAGCCTTGGCTGTTCGACGACCTCGAATATGAAGTCGACACCCTCGACGCTGTCGCGCAGACCATAGACCGCGGCGAAGACAAACTCAGCGCGACTTTCGCATGCCATCAACTTGGCTTTGGCTTCGCGCATGGCGCCACCGGTATTGATGCTGTCGTCGAGGACAAGAACCCTTCGAACGTCGGATGCGCTCCTGAACGAAGCCGTATTCTTTGTCGCACCGAAGGAGTAAACGCGGCCTTCGATGAAGCTGTCCAGATCGGTCATCGGTAGGTTGGCGACCAAGCCGAGCATGTTGGCGGCCAGCAGGCCGCTGCGTGGAATACCGACGACCAGATCGATCTCGCGAGGCAGCATGTGCAACCCGTTGACGATGGCTTTGTGAAGATCCGATATCGAGCGATACTGCATCCCCATGCCGATGCTCCCCCGTTCAGGTCAGCTCCGAACCGTCATTTGCCGTTCTGTTCCAGAAAGAGATCGACCTGGGCTTCCATCCTTTGCCGTGTTGCCGTGTCGAGTTTCTTGCCGATCGCGGCGCGCGCTTCATCGGCCCGGTTAACGCCCAGCTTTTCGGCCAGCACCCCATAATAATAGGCAAGCGGCACATCCGCCTTTCCCGTGAAGCTGCCTTTGTCGTAACCGAAGGCAAGATCGAGATTGGCCAACTCAAGTCCACGATTGGCAGATAACTTGAAGAGGGAAAGCGCGCGGTTTCGATCAGCAGGGAGTTTATCGGCGCCTTTCAGGTACAGCCTCGCGGCGTAATAGGGCGCGTATTTGTTGCCCATGTCCGTTGCCTTGAGCAGGGTCTCCAAGCCACGTCTAAGATCCTTCTTGGTGCCCTCTCCACTGATATAGGCCTGCCCCAGATTTGCCATGGCGTCGATCTGGCCCGTATCGGCCGCCGCCATGTAAAGTGCGACCGCCTGCGAGGCATCCTGCTTTACACCGGTGCCCAGCCTGTAGCAGTCACCCAGCGCGGTGATGGCGTTGGCCCATCCGCTGGAAGCGGCAAGACGATACCAGAGAATGCCTTCTTCTGGGTCCTTCGAGACACCCTGGCCAAGAATATAGGCCGTGCCGACGTTCGTGCGTGCGCGCAGGTTGCCCATTTTTGCGGCCGCCATGTAGTAGGAGAGAGCCTGGTCGTAGTCGACCTTCCGGCCGATCCCCATGCGAGCCATATAGCCAAGATTGACGAGAGCGGCGCTATACTGCTGGCCGCCGGCGAGTTTATAGAAATATTCCGCCCAGTTGTATCGGCCGGCGATCTCGAGAACACGACCAAGCTGATACTGCAGCCGGGGATTGTTCTGATCTGCTGCAAGCGCAAAGGCGCAGGCCCGCAACGCGTCGCGCACATTGACGAGACCATTACTGACGCCGGGGACCTGTCTCTGCGGATCGTTCGGGTCAGCACCGTAAAGATCGCATTCGGTCACAAGACTGCGCATGCCGCTCGCCGTCTCGGGCAGTGCACTCGGCCACATCCTGAACGTTTCGCTCACCGCACGCTCGCCCGATTGCTGGAAGACGAACTCCTTAGCCTCGGCGTCGTCCGTACTCGGCACCTGGCTGGCAATGGATGAGGCGACAAGGCTTTCACGCACATAGAGCCCGCGTTTCGAAAGGGCGGCAACCTTGACACGGCTCTTTTCCTCCGCCTCGGCCGCGTGCGCGCTTTGGGGAAAGATCTTGGCAAAACGCTCGAAATCGGCGGGATCCGGACTATCCTTGATGAAGGTCCACAGCACCTCGTCAATAGCAACCGGGCTCGAGGTCTCGGTGGGCGGAACAACGGCTTCCGCGTTCAAGATCGCCGCCTGTGGTCGGAACACGAACCGTGTTTCGATCGAGCCGGTGATCCAAGGTATTTGGGCATTGCCGGTCGCTTGCCTGACATCGCCGCGAACCGTGCGAAACGTGTCATAAACATCCAGGTTCGGTCGCTGCAGGGCATTGGCGAGCGCCGACGAATAGGGGCTGTTCAGCCCCGTGCCATCATAGGCGACTTCACCGGCGCTCGTTGCATAGGCCACCAAGACCTGCCCGCTTCCCGCCTCAGTGTCCGCCAGCCCCTGACGAAGACCCTGGAAATTTGCAGCCGGATTGTTTCGGCATGCGTCAAGAATGAAGAGCTTCAGCCCGACAGGATCGTTCTTGACGATATCGATGAGGTCATTGAGAACGAGTGCATCGGCGACCACCCGCTGCGCAGAGCTGGTATCGACGTCCACGGGCAACAGGAGATTGCGCCCAGCGGCCTGCAAGGCGTGGCCGGCATAGTAGAAGACGGCAATATCGGCACCGACCAGATGCGTCCGAACGGTCTCTTTGAGGTCTCTAACCGCCTCTTTCTTCAGGTCGTAAAACAAAAGCACGTCGAAATTCAATTCGGTCAGGGTATTGGCGATCAGCTTGGCGTCATTCTGGGGATTGCTCAACGGCGCAAAAGGATAGTCACTATTGCCGATGACGATCGCCGCGCGCTTTTCTGCGTGAGCAGATCCCGCGAAAACTTGACACGCGATCAGCAGAAACAGGCAGATAAAAAAACGTGGACCTCGCCCCTGCGCAGATATGGAAACCATCACTGTCGCTCCAATGAGAAGACCATGCCCGAAACCATCGGCGCAAAGCCTGAACGTTGCTTGTCTGCCTGCCACTCTCGCGATCGAGAATTCGAAGTATATTAGCCCCGGATAATCTCAGCCAGTCTACCAATTTACACACCAAGCGGTAGCCGTTCTGCAATACAAATCGCAGACCGGCGTCGAACGAACCTCGCGGGCCGAAACGCAGTAGGGTGGTGGTGAGGACAAAGCTGGAGGACGTCGATGCAACCGCAACAAGATCGGGGTCGCGGAATACGACATCTCGGAAGCCGGCATCGAAGGCGTGGTCTATGAAAACCGCGCGTTCATCCGCGTCGTGTGAAATTTTCGATTCCCGCCTTAGCGATTTCGATGACTTATTTTGAAAAAGTGGAACTAGCTGGGTGTCGACAACGTCAGGGCGTTCGAGAAACTTCATCGCTATCACTTCGGTGAGGCCTGAGGGATGTCCCGGACAATGCCCGGGTCTGCGACGTGAACGAGAAGCAGACCGGCTAACAAGCCAGGAAAACGTAGCCACGCTCTTTCAGTGCCGCCCGCACGGAACATCCTCCTCGGCAAAAGGTTAGCGAGTGTTTAGCGATGACACGGCGTTCCGCGCGCCGATCGGGACTTGGGGAGCATCGCAATGAAGCATTAAAATGGTAGGTTGCTTGAGAGCAGTCTTTCGCTTCAACCACCTGGTGCTCGGCGCATTGATGGAGGTCTCTCGATGGAAGGCTCTGCTTCTACTGAACCCCGTGATAGGCCGCTTCAATTGCTCGCGACAATCGCGCTTGCCGGCATCTGCTTGTGGGTGATCCGCACCGAATTTCCGCGTGTCGTTTCAGATCACGGCCTCTGGGACTTCGGCGCATTCCTCGCGTCTGGGCGCGCGGCAGCTGCTGGCTTGGACCCTTACGGCATATACCCACCTCTCACCCCGCACGTCATCTTTCCGGGATTTGAGGCTTGGAACCCCAACCTCAATCCTCCGATCTCGGCACTTCTGTTCCAAGCCTTCGATATCGTGGAGCCCGGGTGGTCGCTGCGTATCTGGTGGGTGATTTCGATTGCCAGCTACGTCGCTGCGGTCGCCTTGCTGCTGCGACGCTACAGCTACGGCCTGCACCACGGATTGATCGCCATCTGGGCTTTCGCATTGGCCGGTTTTTGGGACACGCTCTACCTAGGTCAGATCTACATGCCTCTGGTCTTGATCGCCGTCATCGCCTGGCTCCGCCTGGAAAGAGGCGATGACGTATTCGCCGGCATCATGATCGGCCTGCTCATTTCGATGAAACCGAATTTCGCAGTCTGGCCGGTGCTGCTCTTTCTTGCCGGCCATCGGCGACCGAGCTTGATATCGTTTGCCACCGCGGCCGTCATTGCCGCCATGCCACTCGCCATTTTCGGTCCTGGAATCTATCTCGACTGGCTGCGCCTCGTTGCGACGGACGGCGAACGTGCGGTCTTTCTCACGAATGCTTCCTTTGCAGGTCTGGCCGCGCGTGCCGGCTTCCCGTCGGTGGGCACGGTTCTAGCCGTTTTATTGCTGCTTGCCCTCGCCGCCTGGGCATTCCGCCGCCGTCCGCCGGTAATCTCCGTCAGCGGGCTGGCGCTGATTGCGTCTCTTCTGGCCTCCCCGCTAGGATGGATCCACTACACGCTCTTCCTGCTGCCCGTCCTGCTGCACCATTGGCAGAGACCATGGGCATGGTTGGCAGGTACCGCGCTGATAATACCGGTCCCGATCATACTCGGCTACTTCGGCGCTCCCCGCCTGATCCAACTGACGGCAGGATCTGTGTACGCGTGGGCGCTCGTGCTGGTGCTCGCCGGTCTGGTCATTTCAGAACGCGGAAGACAATCTGCTCCAGCTCAGGAAGGGTTTCTGCGGTAGATGCGCCAATCGGCGGTCTCCCGCACGAGGTCATAGTGGCGGGCTATATAATGCGCATAGATGTCCCGCATGCCGTTCCCTGTCCAGATTTCGATGGGCCACTTCGGGTCGAGGATCAGGTCCACGTCGGCGAACATCTCTTCCGCGGCTGGACGATACTCAGGCCCGAGAGTGCGTCCCCAATGATACCAGACGCTATCTCCGGCGGGCGGCGTGAGGCGGAGACCGGCGGTAAACGGATTGACGAAATCCAGAACGGCAACACGCTCAGACCCAGCATCCAGTTGCGAAAGGGCGGCGGAGGCGTCGGCAAGCGTGCGGTTGTAACCTTGGAAATATTCGAATTGGCCGGCACTCCACATCTCCACCAGCCGAACCCCGGAAAAGGCAGGCAGCGGAATAGCTTCGCCTCGTCCGCCAGCCGAATAATAGGCATGAATGGCAAGCGACGCAGCATTGCCGACCGCAGCCGGCATGAGCAGAAATGCTGCGAGCAGCGGCGGGGCGATCCGCGCTCTTGCATTCCCAGAGCGAAGCTCGGCACGAAAGAGACTTTCCGACAGCACGGCAGCGCTCGCGCCAAGCGTCAGAATCCCAAAGAATTGGAAGTTCTGCTCGATCAGGAGGATTCCTGATGTCATGCAGAAGCCGACAAAGAGCAGATGCCGGCAGCTTGGCGTCAGACTGAGAAGGATGACGGCGACAGCGAGATAAGCGAGAAGGTCGGCGAAATTATGCCGTACCACGTGACCGATAGCCGTCATCGTCGGGAAACCGCCGCTGTTCTTCCCGGCAAGACTGATGTCGAGGAGGTAGTTGACCCCTCCGCCCCAGACCATCTCAATCGCCAGGATGCTGGCGGCGACGATCCCAAATGTGAGCGCCACCCAGCCGGTCTGGCGACGGTCAAAAAGCATGAACATCAGAAAAGCAAGGCCCACGACACCATAGGTGATCTTGGTGTAAAGCATCAGCAGCACGAGGAAGCTGGCGCATGCTGCGTCCGCGCCTTTGCCGCTGCTGGCGCCGGGCAAGCGGCACAGGTACATGACCAGCAGCAAGCCGAGTGACGCCCAGCCGATCCGGTTGTAGAACATGGCGAAGCTGAGTTCCCCGATCCGTTCGCCGGGGTTTGCAGGAACCGCGAGCACCAGAAGCAGATAGCTTGCCAGCGGCAGCCCGAGCGCCCAATGCATTCGGCTGCCGACGATTTCGGCGGCGACCAGCGAGAATAACAGGATCAGCAGGGACAGTCCCACTGGCATTGCCGCGCCCATGCTGCCGGACAGAGCGTAGCCGACAGCCGGGATATAGAATGTCAGCGGCCCGAGAGGTGTGTGGAAATCAACGTTCGGCACCTGTCCGGCCGCGATCCGATGTGCGCCATCAAGAAAAACGAATAGATCATTGACGTATTTGGTTGTGACCGTTGCGCCTGGCAGGGCGAGGAGTCCCGCAAGAAGCAATCCAATGCCGGGGACAATGGCACGCCACCAGTTCAACTGAACGGCCGGCCGCGATGTATCCTTCTCCGGTATCGACGTCGATGCTTGCGTCACCGTGCCTCACTTTGCGCCTTTGCCTGGGCGCCACTGATAAATCGTCCATTCGGATGTCTTCCGCACCACATCGAAATTCGCAGCAAGGAATGGGCCATACAGCTCCTGCAGCGGCAGGCTGTTGATGCCGGTTTTGGGCACCATGACGATCTTGACGTCGGCAAAGAGCACGTCCGGCGGGATATAGGACCTTTCATTGATGTTGCGATTCCAGTGAAGCCAAGCGGTGTCGCCGGCAGGCGGGCGAATGCCGAGTCCGGCCGAGAATGGGTTTGCGAAATCGAGGACGAAAACCCGTTCGGCTGGAACCGGCAGAGATTGGAGAAGCGCGCCACCGGTGACGATGTTATCGAGGTAGCGTCTTATGAAATCGGGCTCGCCGCCCGGCGGATCGACTTCCCGGACATCGTCAAATTCCGGCAGCCCCAGAGACTGCCCGGCTTTCTCAGTCGCGAGCGCCGTATGCAGGGCGACGGCCGCGCTGTGGTGCACGATCGGGGGCAACAGGAACAAGATGCCGATCAGCGGCAGGGCGCCGGCAGCACGAGCCAAGCGTCCTGCTGCGCGGCTTTCATTGCCCGGTTCAACCCAGGCCGTCTTCTGCGACAGCACGATTGCCCCGCAATAGAGCGTGATGATCCCCCAGCTGTGGGCATTCTGATTGATGAGCGCCACGCCGGCGCCGATGCAAAAGCCACAGAGGACAAGATCTCGAAGGCTGCGGCTTTGCCAGAGGGCGAGCGAAGCGACGGCCGCGAACACTGTGAGATCGGAGAAGTTTTCCCGAATATTCTTCAGAATGCTGCCGACATCATGACCGCCGCTGACGCGCGCCGCCGCCCGCAGATCCTCAATGTGCTGCGCCGTTCCGCGCCAGAAGAACTCGATGGCGACCATTGCCAGTGCCGTGAGCAGCAGGGCTGTCACCCCCCAGCGGCGCTGGTGCCGATCGGAGAAAATGATTGCGATAAGGCCGATCCCGGCGAGCCCGTAGGTCACCTTGGTATAGAACGAGACAAGCAACAGGAAGAGGGCTGCGAGAGCATCGGCAATATCATTGCGCCTGGCTGGCGAATGCGGTGCCAGATACATAACCAGCAGCAGGCCGAGAGCGACCCAACCGATGCGGTTATAGAACATCGCGAAGGAAGGATACCAGATGGAACTGCCGAGATTGATCGGAGCCGCGAGAATGAGAAGAAGGAATATGCCGAGCCCGGCAGCCAATGAAGGTGCGAGGCGCGACCCAAGGATGCGGATCATGGCGGGGATGAAAGAGACGAGGACGATCGCCATGCCCAGAGGTATGGCAGCCCCGAAATTTCCTGACAGAAGATATCCCGCAGCCGGAATGTAAAAGACGAGAGGCCCGAGCGCGGTGTGGAAATCGCGGTTCGGCACCTGGCCAAAGGCGATGCGATGCGCACCGTCGATGAAGATCAGCACGTCATTGATGAAGGCGGCATTGATGGTCCTGCCCGGCAGCGCGAGCATGGCGGCAGAGGCCAAGGCGACGACGATGATCGCGCCTTCTGCCGACAGCAGTCGCCGTATCCAGGCTGCAGGTCGCCTGTGGGCACGAGTTCCCGCTCCGATGTAGGCTGCCTGATTTATGGGTTCCGTCACAGCCGCAACCTCTTGAAGATGGACTCTGGGATTGACCGGATTATCGTCATGAGCGGTCGCCAGACCCCTCTGACGTAGACGACGTCACTGCGGCTCCCGCCCTCGGCGGTCGCGAAAATCTTTTGCGCCACCTCCCGCGGTTCGGCCGTCAGAAGCGGCGGAAGTTTCATCCCATCAGTCATCCGCGTGCGAACAAAGCCGGGCTTCACGGTCAGCACGCGCACGCCGGACCGGGACAGCCTGTTCCTCAGGCCGGACAAGAAGGCGGTCAGGCCGGCTTTGGCGGCGCCATAGACATAGTTCGACGCTCGTCCGCGATCGCCGGCGACAGAGCTCGTGCCGACGATCGTGCCCGATCCGCGCGCTGCGAAACGCTCGGCCATAAGACCAAGAAGCAAAGCCGGGCCCTCGAAGTTCGTCCGCATGACCATGGCGGCATATTCGAGCTCCTGTTCAGCCCGGGACTGCTCACCGAGTTCGCCAACGACGCAGACCACCGTGTCCGGCAAGGGTGACACGGCGCCGAGGAAGGCCTCGAAGCGAGCAGTCTCCAGGATATCGAGCTCATGAACGGTGACAACTGCTCCCGTCCGCGCGGCGATGTCGTCGGCTTCACGTTGAACGGCCGCGCGCGCCCGTCCCGCCAGATGAATGGCCCAGCCTGCCTCGGCATAGACAATTGCCGTCGCCCGGCCAATATCCGAGGTCGCGCCGATCATGAGCAGTGTCTTGCCGGTCCCCTTCATATGCCGAGCCTTTTTGCCAAGCGGGAGTTGAAGCGACGATCGGCTCCGGTTGCTCTTCGCAGCTCTTTGAACGCGTCCAGTTTGGGGTAGCCGGATTCGAATGTATGGCGGGACTGGCGCGCATCCTTGGCCAGATAGAGACGCCCCCCTGCCTTGACAACCAGCTTGTCGATTTCGTCCAGCAGCCGCAACACGTCCTGCGTGGCCGGCAGGTCGAGCGCGAGCGTATAGCCCGGCGCAGCAAAGGAGAGCAGACCTGCACTGCCTCGCAGCCTTTTGAGAACGGCAAGAAATGAACCTTTGCCCGAGTGCGCAAACCGGTCGAGGATGCTCGCGAGAACCTGGAGCGAGTCAGCATCCGGGACCACGCATTGATGCTGGATAAAGCCTCGTTTGCCGTACAATCTGTTCCATCGAAGGATGCGGTCGAGAGGGAAGAAGTAATTATCCCAATGGACCAGCAAGGGCTTGGCTGACTTTCGAATACCGGACCGGAAGTAGAGCTCATTGAAGGCGGAAACGCTCGCCTTGTTCAGGAGCCAACCCGGCATATCGAGCGGCAGGGAAAGGGCCGCGCTGGTCGGCGAAGGAAAGCGATCGGCCTTCGGCGTCTCACCAACCTGATCCTGTGTTGCGTGCTCACCCGCAAAAATCAGCGAACGTCCGAGAGAAGCGCCTTTCGACAGGCAATCGATCCAAGCCACCGAATAGGTCGCGTCCTCCGATTGCCGCAGCGCCGTCAATGCTTCGCTGAGATTCTCGGCTACGGTCGTCTTCTGGGTGATCCAGCCGGTCTCGATCGGCCTCAGGCGAAAGCTTGCCTCGGCGATGATGCCTGTCAGGCCCATCCCGCCGATAGTCGCTGAAAAAAGCTCCGCGTTCTGCGAGCGGCTACAGGTGAGGATCTCGCCGCTGGCGGTCACCAACTTCAATTCGTCGACGTGATCGCCGAATCCACCGTGGCAATGATGGTTCTTGCCGTGGACGTCCGATGCGACCATCCCGCCGATGGTGACGAACTTCGTGCCCGGAACCACCGGCGGAAAATAGCCGCGGGGCACCAGCGAACGCAGGACGTCGGAAAGCATGACGCCGCCCTCTACGGTGAGGACGCGATCGGTAGCATCGAACCTTTTCATCCGGTTCAATCCACCACACATCAAGGTGGAATTCTCGCCGATCGCAGCGTCACCGTAGGAGCGGCCATTGCCGCGAGCGATCAAACCTGAGTGCGATGCTGCAATCCCGCCCAGGGCCTCCGGAAACCGGCAGTTCAACACCTCGCTCTCATGACGCGGATAGCGTCCCCAGCCCTCCATCGTCCGTCACGCCTCCCTTGGCTTGAAGACGAACTTTCGGTCGAGAGCATATTTCAAGATATAGCCGATCGCCAGGCCGATCGCTCCGCCGGTGTATTTGGCAAGTTCCGTCTTCCAGATTGTCCAGAAGGCAATTTCGAACCCCCAGAATATGAGCGTCGTCAGCACGCTGAACAAGCCGTACAGCGCGACCTTCGACATCTCGTCGCTATGAGAGGAGTAACGGTCAAAGAAGATCCAATTTTTGTCGAGAACATATTTCAGGGCGAAGCCGGCGGCGGTGCCCGCGAGGATCGATGGCATCAGGCCCGACCACGGCGCTGTTTGGAGAACCATCGCCTGGACCAGGAAATTGGCGGCGGTGGAGAGCACCGCGAAGCAGACATAGCGGACCGCGACCCCGGTGGGAGTGCTTCGCTGCTGGAACTGCGAGCCCGTCATGACCACCTCACATCGCGGCAAAGACGACCAGGCTGGCGGCCCCTAGCGTGGCAAGACTGACCTTGTCCCTGATAGCGAAGACCACCGGATCATCATGCATCTGCCCCCGATGGGCGAGCATGAGGATGCGCGCGATCCAGCAGGCAAGGACCGGTCCGGCGAACCATAGCATCCCCGGCCGCTCATAGACATCTCGCGCGTTGTCGCTCGCGGCGTACAGGGCAAACAGCGTCAGCGCATTCATCCCCGCCCCCGCTGCCAGGGCACCCACCATGCCGATGTCGGCCTTCCTGTAGTCCCGGCCCTTGGAGTCCGGCAGGCGCGCGGCGCGACGTCCAATCAACTCGGTGTACCGTTTGACCAAAGCGAGCGAGAGGAACCAGCTCATCATGAAGGCCAGGAGCCAAGGCGATGGCCACACAGAGAGGGCTGCGGCCCCTCCGATCACCCGCGTGGTATAGAGAGATGCGAGGGCCACGACATCGAGGATCATCTTGCGCTTGAAGAGAAACGAATAGGCGGTGGTCAATGCAAAATACCCCGCCAACACAAGAACGAACCCTGGCGTCACCATGACGGCTACCATGAGCGATAGGAGAAGCAGGATTGGGATGACGGCAATGGCATCCGAAAGCGCGATGTCACCGCAAGCAAGAGGCCTGCGGCATTTCGTGCGGTGGCCGCGGTCGTCTTGGAGATCCACCAGATCATTGAGGATATAGACGCCGGAAGCACAGAGTGAGAATGCGAGGAAAGCCAGACCGGCGCTGACCATGCTGTTGATATCGAAGAGCTGATTTATCAGAAGCGGGACAAAGACCAGGCCATTTTTGACGTACTGATGCACACGCAACAGCCGCGCCCAGCTGCGCCAGGTCGCCTTTTCACACGGAAGATGTTGGACGTTGCCGCACTGCCGGCTGAGTTTTTGCGCGACCGCGGGCGATGTCCGTATGGCATAGGATTTGGCGGCATGGCGCCAAACAGGAAGATCGGCCACGTCGTTGCCGATATAGTCAAACCCGCCTTTCCCGAAAGCGGCGACGAGTTGTTCCGCTTTGATATCGGCAGCGCAGTTGGTTGTTTCGTTGGTTGCAAACCAACCGTCGAAAAGGCCGAGATGTTCGGCGACTGCGGAAACCAGACGCTCATGGCTCGCTGACGCGAGATAGACGGGTCGTCCCTCCTCCCTTGCGGCCCGGATCACCGTCAAGACCTCCTCGTCATAAGGGAGGAGAGCCGGGTCGAAATCCGATGGTTGCGAAAGACGGTGCTTCAGACAGGCTTTCCCGCCGCACAGGGCCTTGACGAGATCCACCGCCGAGTGAGGGCGACGAGCCAGTTCGGCGAAAGCGGTTTCGATCAGCAGATCTGATCGTACGAGGGTGCCGTCCAGATCGACCACCAATGGACAAGGCTGCAGCAACGATTCGAGGTTTCCGGGACAGACCGCCGACGGCGGCGCATGCGTTGGCTCGAGGCGCTCATCCTCCTGGAGTCCCGGCAGAAACTCTCTTTGCAGGAGGAACTCACGTTGCAGCTCGCTCAAAGGAATTCCCCTCCGCTTCAAACCTCAGGAGTTCGTCGAACGCCGGCCGAGGCGGTTAGTTCCATTGTTACAGAAATGCTCCTACTGGTTGCGCTTCTCCAGTCCGTTCTAAAACATTTCCCGGAAAACTCGTGGCCTGCGAGGGAGGATGATTGACTCAAGGCCTCCGTTCATCCGCGATGTGTCTCATCGACGAAGTGTCGAAGAATGGAACAAAGCTGGCATGCGCCGGTTCGATGATCGAAAGGTTTGGCAACAGAGCGAGAGATGTGATGAATTTAGCCTTGCTTCTAGGCGCAATGACGCTGATGTGCTGGATGGTGGGAGGAGCTGTCGCGGTGCTGGGCACTGCCGAGCATTCTCGTCATCACCGGCACGAGATGGCGGAATTCATTTCGCTGGGTCTCAACCTCCTCGGGGTCGCATGCGCGATTGCGATGGCAGGCGTTGTCCTGGCGGCATGACCTGACGTGCAACGGTGCTCTTGCGCATGGGCGACGAGATTCACTCGCAGGTGCTCAGATGTTTCCCGGGTTATGAACCGCAATGACGACCCCGAGGCTTTCAGACGTTGGTTTGAGGTGGCGGGACAGATCCCGGTGCGATGCGGCCAAAGCCTATCCATTCGACGTTTGCGGGCAGCAGCTCATGCTAGCCGAAAGGTTATTGTTCTCGCACTCGCCACAGGCGGTTATGCACCGCGACCGCCGCTATTTCGCCTTGTGCCATGGACACGCCGAGTTGATTGAGGCCGGTCACGACGTCGCCAACCGCATATAGGCCTGGGATCCGGGTCGCCTGGTGTGCATCAACCTTTATGCGCCGGTCCTGTTCCAACTCCGCCCCCAGCTGTTCTGCGAGCTGCGAGCATGGACGAATCCCCAACGCCGAATATAGGATCACACCTTCCAACGTGGCCGCGTCCTTCATGATAAGATCGACGGTTCCGTCCGCGGAACGCGAGCAGCGTACCAACGGGTCTAAGCGGATTGAAACGCCATGCTCGATCAGCCGGGCCATCATAGCGTCCTTCACATCCAGTCTTTCGCCGAGCGTTGCGATTGTGATCCTTCTCGTGAACGATGTCAGGAACAGGGCTTCGGAAGCGGCCCGCTCTGTCGCGCCGATCACCACCGCCGATCTTCCGGCAATTTCGTAGCCGTCGCAGATCGGGCAGAGGCGAAGATGTCCTGACCGTGTGAGGTCGCTGGCTTTACCGATGGGCGGGAGCTTGTCTTCGACGCCGGTCGCAAGGATGATGTTTTCTGCGTATATCGGCCGGCCGGCGAGTTCAGCGATGAAGCCGCCTTCAGCCCCCCGCTCCACCCGCGATACCGCCGCTGCCACGACCTCGATACCTAAGTTCTGCAGTTGCGTTCTCATGCGTCTTGAAAGCTCACCACCTTCGATGCCTTCCGGAAAGGCCGGATGATTGCGCGAGAGCGGGATAAGCAGCGCACGGCTGTGGCCTGAATCGACGGCGACCACGCGCCGGTTTAGCCGCGCCAGGTAAAGAGCGGCTGTCATGCCTCCCGGTCCTGCCCCGATCACTAAAGCATCCAGTCTTGCCGGCGTCGTCGTCATCACTGCAGCTCCTTTGCAATCAGTGCTCCCGACCTTCACCAGCTTCCATGGCTGCGGACGTCGCAGCGGACAATCGAAGTGTCACTGATCCGGTTCCGAGCGTTGTTCGACCAGACGCTTGAGGAAACGAGAAAGGGAGTCGCCGGAGCTTTCGCCATCGCCAGAGATGACGGTTACACCCCATCTCTTCAGGACATGCGTCTGAACTTCACTCGGCTCGTGCATGAACAGAAATAGCGGCGGCCGGTGACGGTCCAGCCCGGTCTGCTGCCAGATCGACCAAAGGCGATGAAGCAGGAAGCGGATATTCAAATCGGACATGCTGTAGCCGACGAAGAGCATGGTCGAGGCGAAGGCGTCGCTCCTGAACTTTATGTCGAGGGGAGCGTCGAAGGAGAGTCGATCGAAATAGTCCGACTCTGTCAGGACGAGTGTATCTGGATCGGAGAAATCCCCGTGGTATTTGACGATATGTGTCAAGCCCACAGTGGCGGTTGCGATGTCCTTAGCACTTGTAATGCGAGCGTAGGGTCGTCCGAGCGCCTGGTAAGAGAGCTCGAGATTGGCATCGTAGTTGGTTGTATAAATCAGAGGAAAATCCAGCGCAACGATAAGCCGATGCAACTCCGAATTCTTCAGTTGCTCCGGAGAGATCTGCCATTCACGCTTCATCCAATCGACCAGCCGCGACAAGGAGCCGTGCTTCAAACGATAGTACTCGGCAATTTCCTGGTACGTTGCGTCACGGCCCATCGACGACTGTGCAAGATCGAGATCCGCCAACATATGTTCGATAAGGCAGGTCCATGAAGGCAGCCCGACATTCATCGATATCCCCGCGCCTACGAAAAGAATTGCCTGCCGCCGTTGAAGCGCAGTTGCGATCGCGGATATGTGTTCGTCGTGTGGCACCTGTCCTCCAGTCCAGAATGAAATCCGCCTGGAGGAAATTGGTTTCTGTCCGCTAGCGCACCTCCGGCCGGAAGTTCCGTAAGGATCCGCCGCCCGTGTGCGCCTCGGCGCACGCCCACAGCGGCGGCCGAGGAAGACGTCTCTGGTTTTCTTCGTCTGGCGCGGCGCTTGTCGCGCTCACGCTGCGTGTCGGGATTTTCCGAGACGCTTGATCGCCTGTTCCAGCGGCCGCTCGCTGTCGCAATAGTCTTGCCAGGCGGAGCTTTTGGTCAGAAGCGCCGGCACCGTTCGAAGCGTAAAACGCTTCGGGTCGAGATCGGACTTCACCTGCGCCCAGGTAAGCGGCATGGACACGGTGGCGCCGGCGCGGGCGCGCGGGGAGAGCGGCGCAACGGCCGTCGCCATGCGATCGTTGCGGAGGTAATCGAGGAAGATCCTGCCGCCACGGAGACTCTTGGTCATCTTGATCAGGTAGAGGTCTGGATTGTCGCGCGCCATCTGCTGGCAAACGTCATGGGCAAAGCCCTTGGCTTCGGCCCATGACAAGGCTTTGCGTTTGTTGGCGGTCAGCGGGGTCACGACATGCAAGCCCTTGCCACCGGTGGTCTTGCAGAAGCTGACGAGGCCGAGTTCATCGAGACGGTCGCGCATCTGGCGGGCGGCTGCGACCACCGTCGCAAACGGCACGTCAGGACCAGGGTCGAGGTCGAACACCAGACGGCCGGGTACTTCCGGCTTGCCGGGCTGGCAGTTCCACGGATGCAGTTCAACGCCGCCGATCTGGGCGATCGCCGCCAGCCCCTCGATCCGATCGATCTGCAGGTAAGGCTTCTTGTCCCCGAAAACCTTCACCAATTCGAGCAGGTTCGAAGTGCCGGGCATCGCGTGACGCTGAAAGAACTGCTCGCCGCCAATGCCGTCGGGTGCTCGAATGATCGAGCATGGTCGGCCCTTGATATGCTCGATAAGCCAAGCACCGACGGTCTCATGATAGCGCGCAAGGTCCTCCTTTGTGACGGGCTCACCATCACCGGCGTCCGGCCACAGCGGCTTGTCGGGATTGGAAATGAGAACACCCATGACCTCGGCCTTCGCGCCTTTGCGGCGGGCAGACTTATGTTTGGCAGCCGCGGCCGGTCCCGCGGTTTCAGTCTGGGCAGGCAGCGCCGGCTTTTCGGCCTCGACCTCTTTCGCCGGCTTGTCCTCGCGCAGGCCTTTGAAGGCAGCCTGGCGGACGAGGCCGTCCGTGGTCCACCCTTCAAATTCGATTTCGGCGACAAGCTCCGGCTTCAACCAGACCACTTCGGCCTGCTTCTTCGGAGCACCGATACCGCCGAAAGGCGATTTCGTCGTCTCGAGCGCCTTCAGTTTCGGCAGCAGCATTTCGACTTTCTTCGCGCCGTAGCCGGTTCCGACACGGCCGACATAGACAAAGTGATCGCCGCGGTGAACGCCGACCAGGAGAGATCTGAACCTGCCGTTGGTCTTGGCATAACCGCCGATCACCACCTCGTGTCCGGCGCGACATTTCGACTTTGCCCAGGTGTCGGTGCGGCCGGACTGATAGGGTGCGTCCATCTGCTTGGAGATGACTCCTTCGAGGTGCAGCTTGCAGGCGGAGCGCAGCACCGCGTCGCCACCGGATTGGAAATGTTCGACGTAGCGGATGCGAGGATCGTCGCCGGCAGCGGTGAGAAGGTTTTGCAGCCGCTCCTTTCGCTCGAACAGGCGCATCGACCGCAAGTCCTCTCCGCCATCGAAGAGCAGGTCGAAGGCGAAATAGACGAGGTTACCGGTCTTGCCTTCCGACAGAGCCGCCTGAAGTGCGGCGAAATTCGGTGCGCCATTCTCATCGAGCGCGCAGATCTCGCCATCGATGATGCAGTCGGGCAGTCCGGACGCGGCTTCCGCAATCCCAGAATATTTGGACGTCCAATCGAGGCCCTTGCGCGTCTTCAGCGTCACCTCTCCATCGGCGACCCGCATCTGGATCCGATAGCCGTCGAACTTGATTTCGTGCAGCCAATCATCGCCGGCGGGTGGCCGATCGAGCCTATCGCAAAGCTGCGGCTCGATGAAATCTGGCAGGTCGGCCGCCGTGGAGGTTGCGACATCCTTAGGAGACTTCTTCTTGCGCTCGTCGGCGGCCAGACCATGCTTGCTGTCCCACACGGCGTCCGCCTCGACGTCCGCCTTCGCCATCATGAAAGGTCGCGGCTTGCGGCCCTTGCCTTCGGCGATCTCATCCATGCTGCGGCCGGATGCGACGGAGGTCGCATTCTCCTCCAGGATCGCCGCACCGTTTTCCTCGACCGAATGTTCGTCGTGATGTTTGATCAGCAGCCAATTCGTGCGCTTGCCGCCATCGCGGTCATTACGCATCCGAACCAGGACGAAGCTGCCGTGCAGTCGCTTGCCTTCAAGCGTGAACTTGAAGTCGCCTTTCCTCAAAGCCTCTTCCGGAGACTTGCGGCCTTCCGGCTCCCAGTAACCGCGGTCCCACAACATCACCGTGCCGCCGCCATATTGGCCCTTCGGGATCGTACCTTCGAAGTCGCCGTAGTCGAGCGGGTGATCCTCGACCTCGACAGCGAGCCGTTTGTCATGCGGATCGAGCGAGGGTCCCTTGGTCACCGCCCAGGACTTGAACACGCCATCGAGCTCGAGCCTGAGGTCATAGTGAAGCCGTGTCGCATCGTGCTTCTGGATCACGAACCGCCGGCGGTTCGACGGTTTGACGCCCGCTTCCCCGCTCGGTTCGCGGGTCTTCTTGAAATCGCGCTTGGCCCTGTATTTCGAGAGGTTGTCGGCCATGAACCTGTGACTCCTATCAACGTAGACCAGCGCCAGCTTCCTTTCCGCTCAGCGCTGTGAAACCCGCAGTGCGCCGGCATCTCCAAGACTGCGCTGGACGGCGGCGAGCTGACTGGATGCGATATCGGCCGAAACCTCGATCTCGCCTTCGAGCGGAGCGTCGCGACGGACGCCATCGTTATGTGAAACGTCGCCACCCGATGGCGCCGAGCCGGCGGTGTTGCGATCGGTCGCCGACTGGATGAAAATGTCGGGCCTCGCGATACCGTGCTGCTGAACCAGATGTTCGACGGCGAGATCGGCTGCCTCTCGCGTTTCAAAGATCGCTCTGATCGTCATGGTGCTGTCGTCCGCCATCGGGGGTCTCCTGAGATCGATTTCCACAGGGTGAGAACGCCTGCGGAGGCTGGTGGTTTCGACGGAAGGATCAAGGCGCCTGTCGAAATGGTTGATCTCGCGTTGAAGCCTGCTATGTTCTCTTTTTGTTTCGGCGTAAATATCTCCAGGTGCCGATGCCATTGCGATCGCTGAAGCGGCCATGAACGAGATGAGTGCAACGCCAATCCGAAAGATCGTCCACATCGACATGGATGCGTTTTATGCGTCGGTCGAGCAGCGCGACAATCGAGACTTGCGGGACAAACCGATTGCCGTTGGCGGATCGGCCGCTCGCGGCGTGGTGGCGGCAGCAAGCTACGAGGCACGGGTCTACGGCGTCCACTCGGCCATGCCGTCAGTCACCGCCAAGCGGAAATGTCCGGACCTGATTTTCGTGCCGCCGCGCTTCGACGTCTACAAAGCCGTGTCGCAGCAAATTCGTGAGATCTTTGCCGAATACACGCCGTTGATCGAGCCGCTTTCACTCGACGAAGCCTATCTCGATGTCACAGACAACCTCAAGGGCATGGAAATCGCCACCGAAATTGCGACGGAGATCCGCGCCAGGATCAAGCAAGTCACCGGCCTCAACGCATCGGCCGGGATTTCCTACAACAAGTTCCTGGCCAAGATGGCGAGCGACCTTAACAAGCCGAACGGCCAGGCCGTCATCACACCGAAGAACGGGCCGGCCTTCGTCGAGGCCCTCCCCGTCAAGAAATTCCATGGCGTCGGCCCGGCAACGGCCGAAAAGATGCACCGGCTCGGGATCGATACCGGCGCCGACCTCAAGGGAAAGACGCTGGAATTCCTAGTGGAGCATTTCGGGAAGTCAGGACCCTATTTCCATGGTATCGCCCGCGGCATCGACGAGCGCCAGGTCAAGCCGGACCGGGTGCGCAAATCCGTCGGCGCCGAGGATACCTTCTCAAAAGACCTCCATGCCTACGAGCCGGCCCGCGAAGGTCTTCAGCCGCTGATCGAAAAGGTGTGGGGCTATTGCGAGGCCAATGGGATCGGCGCCAAGACGGTGACGCTGAAGATCAAATATGCCGACTTCAATCAGATCACCCGCAGCAAGACAGTTCCGGGCCTCTTGCCGGCGATCACGGACCTCGAAGAGATAATCAGCCTGCTGCTGGCGCCGATTTTTCCGCCGCCAAAGGGCATCCGGCTGCTCGGCATTACTCTGTCGTCGCTGGAACGGCGGGCCCCAGGAACAGAACCGCAGCTGCGACTGGCGTTTTAGATCGCAACCATCGGCTGAGGAGAAGCTTCGGACTAACATCCTCGCGCGTCAAAATCGCCCTCACCGAAGAAGGAGACGAGGAACTTCTTACCCTGCTGGAACAAAGCGGGAAGATTGAGGTTCGGCGCTGGCACACATTACAAGCCATGGAGGCCTCAATGACTGACGTATTTTCCGCGCCGGAAGGAGAACGCAGTCGGCCTGCGGACGCCTCTCCGACCACTGAGCTGAAAGACAAGATCAGCGACGATATCAGCGCGACCAAGGAGATGGTGAAGGAGGCATCCGACGCCGGCCTGGATAAGGCAAAGGAGGTGGTTTCCGAGCAGGTGCACTTTGCCGCTCACCAGCTGAGCGGAATTGCAACCGCGTTGGAGAAGGTAGGGGCGGAGCTCGAAAGCTCCGATCAGCGGCACGTCGGCCGCTACGCTCGGGAACTCGGTCGCAGCGTTGCCAGCGCGGCAAGAAGGGTGGAGGACAAGGACCTCGGGGAGATGGCTATCCTGGCTGAGGATTTCGGTCGCAGGCAGCCGATCGCATTTCTGGGAATTGCCGCCCTCGCCGGGCTGACTGCAAGCCGGTTTCTGACCGCCTCCGCCAAACGGTCCGACAAAGCACAGAATGACAAGGCTCGGACAACTGCTCCGTCTGCACCGGCATTCGTTTCGGGAAGCAAGGACAACCAAAATGGTTAAGCCAGCTGAAAACACACCATTGGCCGAGCTGATCGGCGGGCTTTTGAGTGACGTTACTGGTCTGCTGCGCAAGGAGATCGACCTCGCCAAAGCGGAAGCATCGGAGAAGCTCTCTGCCGCCGTAAGCGGCGTCGAAATCCTGCTGATAGGAACGATCCTGGCAATCGGTGCCGTCGGCGTGCTGTTGAGCGCCGTCGTCAGCGGTGTCGCGGCGCTGTTCGTGGCGCAAGGGTTCAGCGAGCCTACGGCCAGTGCGCTCGCTGCGATCATCGTCAGCATCGTCATCGGCCTTATTGCCTGGATCATGATCCGGCGGGGCCTTGCCGCTTTCCGTCGCAGCAATCTGGCCCTTGAACGCACCACGACTTCGCTTCGTCGAGACGTGCAAACCGTGAAGGATAAACTCTGATGGAAACGTCTTCAGACAAGTCGTCGCTGCAGCTTCAGCGCGAAATCGACCAAGATCGCCAGCGACTTGGGGAACGTATCAACGCGATCCAGGAGCGCATGTCACCCGGCCAACTGGTCGACGAGGTTATCGCCTACGCCAAAAACAGCGGCGGCAGCGAGTTCATCGGAAACCTCGGCCGAGCGCTTAAGGAAAATCCGCTTCCGGTGGCGCTGATGGGCGTCGGTCTCGCCTGGCTTATGGCCAAAGGCACTCCTTCATCGGCGACCGGTTCAACGAACTCAACCGAGCCGGAATACGACCTCTATCCCGTTCAGGGGCCTGTGCGCCGCCTTGGGCCGCCGACCTCCGTCGGGGGCGTTCGATACAGCCATTTCTCCGACAGCACCGGCAAGACGCTGAAGGCTCTCACTGATGAAACGGGACGCCGCGCGGGTCATTTTGTCGATGAAACGGGCCAGACCTATCGCGGTTTCGTCGATGCCAGCGGCAAGCGGGTCGACCAGATTGTCGATGAGAGCGGGGCTGTCCTGGACGCTGCATCCGGTTGGGCCGCCGAAAAGTGGGAGCAAGCCAAGACTGCCGTGCAAGGCGTTTCCGACCGCGCGACGGGAACGGCGAGTGCGCTCGCCGACCAGGCCTCTTCTGCTGTAACGAACCTGCACGAACAGACAAACAAGCTCAATGCAATGATCCTCCACCAGTTCCGCGATCAACCGCTGGTCGGCGGCGCATTGGCTTTTGCAGTCGGAGCCGCGATCGGCGCGGCACTTCCGAGCACCGAAATTGAAGATGAACTCGCTGGCGAAGCATCGGATGCCACCAAGGAAGCGATAAGCGAACAGACCTCTGAACTTGTCGATCAGGGCACCGCCATGGCTTCAAACGCCTATCAACACGCGGTCGCGGTTGCATCCGACGCCCACGACGACATCAAGGATCGCCTTGCTGAAGAAGTCGAATCCCGCGCAAGCCAGGAGCCCGGGAACCGACGATACCGGGCTGACCGCGAGCCGCAGCCTGACTGAAGTTCAACCGGTCGTGTTGACAGTCCGGCTTGATCGAGCTGTCCGCCAACGACGATGGCGAAGCCGGCATGGACGAACATGATGCCGCGCTGAGGGGCGCTTCCAATCGGAACGCCGGATTTAAGTTCCTCAGATGGTCGAGGGTCCCGGACCTCCGCTCAAAGATAAGCTCGCGAAAAGAATACCGCGGTCGTCAAAAGGGCGACCGCGAGGGTTAGCATCCGGACGATCGATGACGGCAGCCTGCGTCCGACATGCGCTCCGATCCACCCGCCGATGACGGCTCCGAACGTCATGGAAATGCACTGTTGCCATACGATCGCCCCGGCCAGTACGAAGACGACGACGGCGACCGCGTTTGCGGCAGTTACCATTACCATTCTTGTCGGATTCAGGCTCTTGATCTCCCCGCCCCCGAGCACGCTCCATGCCGCGAGCATCATAAGGCCCACCGCGCCGCCGAAATAGCCGCCATAAAGACCGAGAAAGAACTGGACCGTCGCGAAGGCCAGAACACTCGGATGTGCCTGCGTCTGCAGCTTGGCGCTGAGCCTTGGCCCTGCAGCCAGCATCAATGTCGCCACCAGCAAAAGCCATGGCAGCATTCCATCGAAGATCCTGGAGGGGGTTAGAAGTAATAGAACACTTCCGGCCACACCACCCAACACCGTCACGATAGCAATGGCCACGACATTGATACCGCACACACTCCCAACCCCATCACGGTAGACCCACGAGCTCGCCATACCGCCGGGAAACAAGGCTAAAGTGCTTGTCGCGTTTGCGGCAACCGACGGCACTCCGACCGATATCAGAGCAGGCAGGGATACGAACGACCCGCCGCCCGCCAGCGCATTCATGCTGCCTGCCAACAAGCCGGCCAGGAAAAGAAGAATAATATCGTACATGTTCAGGTCGCCTTAGCACCGAAGCTCCGCCGAGACACTTGTCTAGAATCGTGGCCCAAGACAATCGCGCCTGTGTAAGTCCTGTGGAAAAGCAGGCGGCTTGAAAGGATCCGAGTCCTCGGCGGGTTGGGAGCATTGTTGAGGTCATGCAACGCGACCATCAGTATCATTGGCTCGGATGGGCAAGGCAGAAAGCCAACGCCTTTCAACGAATAACGGAATCTTGATCGGGCGCAACAGTTTACCGATCGCCGCATCGGCCTATCTGCGCGGTCATCACACTGACGACGCCGGCTCTCGGCTGGCGATGAGGAGGGGTAGGGATGTTGCAGATTCGCAAATCATTGGCAGCCGTCGCAGCCGTCATCGCGGTTGCCGTCTCGTTGCCCTCCTGCACGACCAGCTCAACCGACTCGGTGCAAACCGGCTCGGTCGGATATGGCAGCGTCGACTATGGCCTCAGACCTGCCTGCCGCGACGGCTTTGGCAACGATCGTCCCTGCAGCTACTAGAAGCAAACGCTGCTCGAAAGAGCGCGCCAGGACCAATCACGGAAGTCGCAAAAATTCCGGGCGCAATCCGGGTTGAGTTGACATTCAATCCGTGGACTATCTGCCAAGCCCGGCTTGCCGGGGTCTTTTGTTCCTAATCGGTCGCCGCCATCTCGGTAAACCTTTGGCCAACTGGCATTCGCAATGTCTCACTCCCCGTGGATGCCAATTCCGATGGCGGCGGTCATGAGAAACACGCAGGATCCGACGACAACGCCCGCGAAGACCCCTGCAGCCAATCCCGTCCTCTTCGCCACAAGAACAGTAGCAGCAGGAGGCCCCACCAGGAGAAGGAGCGCTTGCACGACGCCGAAAGCGCTATACTGGACAACTTCGGCAACCCCCTGGAGCGTAATGATCCACAAGAACATCCCGCCGAAGACAACTGAGGCAGCGCAGGCAGCCAAGATCCAGCCGTAGCGTCTGGCCACATAAGCAAACTCCCAGAGAGCGGGCGGCAATGCGAGTATCCAGGGAATAAAATCAGTCAGCGAGCGCATCCGCGAACCTCCACACCGAAATGTTTCAAGCCTGGGAAGCTTGCCAGTTAAAGTCGTGACACTAGAACACCGCCGACAAAACGGAGGCAATCAGTTGCAGTTGAGATTGGAGCTATTTGTCGAAGCGCCTGAAAAATCGCTCGACTTCTACCGGCGGGTTCTTGGCTTTGCTGTCCAGGGTTCAGCAAGCACAGAATATGCCATGCTCAGAAACGGCGACGCTGTGATCGCGATCAATTCGCGAAGCGCTCTTTCTAGCGATCATCCCCTGCGAATCCAAACCGACGAGAGAGCTGGCCTCGGCATCGAGATCATCCTGAGCGTTGGTGACATTGAGGATACCTATCGCACAGCAGAAGAGAGTGGCTGGCCGCTTTCCGATCTTGTGCAACAGCCTTGGGGGCTCCGCGACTTTCGGCTCATTGATCCTGACGGCTATGATGTCAGGGTGACCAGCTCGCATACGGGCTGTAGGAGAACGTGAGCCTTCACCTCCATGCTCTGGACTTCGCCAGCGCGCTGCCACACCCGATGACACTGGATTGGCTTCGAGCAAGTGAACCTGTTGGTCATCCCGACCGATCAGAAAACTGTTACGAACGCCCACAAGCGTGATACACACCGCAATAGTGCTCTAGGAAAGACGGTCATGCGGCATCTTCGGTCAGGGCCGCGTCGGCTTCACACCCAGGAGCTGGGCGGTCCGCGCGCCAAAACGGTGGGTCTGAGGTCGGGCGAGATCGCCGACCGGAATATTCGCGTCATCCTGGAAGCGATCCGCCGGCATGGGCCGCTGACGCGCACCGAGCTGGGGCGACATAGCGGGCTGACCGGGCCGGGCATCACCAATATTCTGCGGCGGCTGGCGGAGGAGAAGCTCGTCACCTCGAACCGCCGCATCGGGCTTGGCGGCGGCGCGACGGCGACGGAATTTGCGCTGCGGCCGGAAGGCGCCTTTTCTGTCGGGCTCAAGCTTCGCAAGCGGCGCGGCGAGATGGTGCTCGTCGATCTGAGCGGCCAGGTGCATGAGCGGGCTTATTTTGATGTGGACCCGGCGGACAAGGTCAGGCTGGTGCAAGCAGCCGTCCGCGACATGGTCGATCGGCATGCCGGTCTGCCGGTCATCGGGCTCGGCATCGCCGCCAACGAGTGGACGGAGGATGAGAGCGACGCGATCGCCACGATGGCGACGATCGCGCGGCCCTATGTCGAGAACGAATGCACAGCCGGCCTTCTTGCCGAGCGCACGATCGGCAGTGCCCTGCCGGAGGGCGGGCTCGCGATGATCATCATCGACGACGACGTGCAGGCGGGCTTCCTCATCCGCGGCGTCCCCTATTCCGGCGTGCACGGGCGGGCGGGCAGTATCGGCGAAATGCTGACCGGGCCGGACAATGTCCAGCTCAATGACGTCGTCGGCTTCAGCTCCCTGCGCGCGCGCATCGGCGACGATGACTTCGCCCGGCTGCTGAAGGGCGAGGAATTCTCCTGTCCCTTGCTGTCGCAATGGATCCGCGAGGCCGCGGGCCATCTGCTCGATCCGATCATCGCCATGGCCGGTTTCCTCGCCCCGAGCACCGTCATGATCGGCGGAGATCTGCCGCAGGGCGTGATCCAAGCGCTGATCCACCAGCTTTCGATCGAGCGGCGCGATACGTCGACGCGCCCGATCATCACGCCGTGGATTTCACCGATGCGGCCGGCAAGCTTCAGCGGGGGCGGCGTGGCGCTGGGTGCGGCGCTACTGCCCTTCCTCAACACGCTGCTGTTGCCGCCGGCTTCGGCCTAAGTGAGCGCCTCGTCTTTGTGGCTGAGGTCTGAGGCCAGCGCCTTGTCGAGCACCTTCTGGATGTTGGCGGCGCGGCGGAAGGACGGCTCCTGGGTCTTGCCCGCCCGCACCGCCTGAACGAAACGCTGATAATTGGTCTCGACGGGATCGAAGGGCACGTCGCGCCAGGTGGCGGTGTGCACGTCCTCGCCGATGCAGGCGCGCAGCGTCGAATTGCCGGTGTCGTAGATCATCTCGACCGAGCCGGTTTCGCCATAGACCCTGAGGCGCAGCTGATCCATCTGGCCGGCGGCGGTGCGCGTCGCCTGGATCGTGCCGATCGCGCCATTGGTGAAGTCGACATTCATCGTGAAGCTGTCATTGGCGTCGAGATCGTATTCGCCGATCCTGTGATCCGGCGCCTTGTCGAAGGTTTTCAACCGCGCGAACACGTGGGCGACCTCGAGGCCGGAGCCGTAGGAGGCGAAATCAACGATGTGGATGCCGATATCGCCGAGCGCGCCGTTCGAGCCGTGCTTCCGGCTCAGCCGCCAGAGCCATTTGCTTTCGCTCTTCCAGTCGCCCCAGTGGCGGCCGACCAGCCAGCTTTGCAGATGCGACGCCTCGACATGGCGCACCGCGCCGATCTCGCCGGCCAGCACCATCTGCCGTCCCTTCTGCAGCGCCGGCGAATTGCGATAGGTGAGGTTGACCATGCCGACCTTGCCCACCCGCTCGATCGCCTCGGTCATCTCCATGGCCTTGACAGCATCGGTGGCGAGCGGCTTTTCGCAGAAGACATGCTTGCCGGCGGCAATCGCTTGCAGCGTCGTCGGGTGGTGGATGCTGTCGGGCGTGACATTGGCAACCGCATCGAACTCGCCCCAGGCAAGCGCATCCTCGAGCGAGAGGAAATGATTGGCGATGCCGTGTTCAGTGCAGAAGGCCGCGAGCCGCTCCGGAACGACATCGACGCCGCCGACGACGCTGACGCCTTCGATCGCCTTGAAACGTGCGGCGTGCTGGTTGGCCATGCCGCCGGTGCCGAGAATGAGTAAACGCATCTTCTCCTCCACAGAGTTGGATTTCCGGCAGCCGCCGGGCAAAAACCACCGCTTGCGGTCACGGCCATCCGCGATCGCTCGGGCTCTTCCTCGGGAAAATTGCGGGCGGCTGCGCCGCGCGTCTAGGAGAGACGCACGAACGTGCCGGACCGGCGCAGCCCTCGCGAAGTCGACTCGATTTTCGCCGGCGGCGCGCTAGCTGGTGTTGAATGTCGCCAGCATCTCGATCCTCCCAAAGCTCTGGCTTGACATCAAATCAAAGTAACTTAATCTAATTAATGCAGCACGGAAATGAGGAGAGGTCAACTGACCGCCAGGCTGTAATCGTTCAAAATGGGGAGGAGACCCATCATGAAGAGCGCGACCGTCAGCGCATTGACGCTGAGCACTATCTTATTTTCAGCATCCGCCATTTTTGCCCAGGAACTTGCCACCAAAGACCGGATCGGCCTTGCCGATGCCGCCAAAACCCTCGTCGTCCGCCTGACCAACGATAGCCCGAACAACTCCGACCCCGCCATTGCAGAGGGCTATCAGAAGCTGTTCGTCGAATTCATCAAGAAGCATCCCGAGTGGAAACTGCAGATGCAGTTCATGTCCTCCGACATCGGCACCGAGCAGGCCAAGATGCTGGAGCAGGCCAAGGCCGGCAATGCGCCGGATTGCGCCGCCGTCGACTCCTTTGTGCTGTCGCAGTTCATGGTCAACAAGGTGCTGGCCGATTTCACGCCCTACTTCTCGAAGGAAGAAGTGGACGATCTCTTCCCCTTCATCCGCGCCGGCATCACCGACAAGGACCAGACGGTGCGCGCCTGGTGGTGGGATACGGACCTTCGCGTGCTCTACCGCAACAAGTCTGTCGTAGCAGATGCGCCTGAGACCTGGGACGACCTGAAGAAGGCCGCCCTTGCCTCCACCAAGGAAGGCATGGAAGGCGTTCTCTTCAATGGCGGACGCTGGGAAGGCACGACCTTCGACTGGCTGGCCAATTACTGGGCGCTCGGCGGCAAACTCGTCGACGACAGCGGCAAGCCGGTGTTCGGCGAAGGCGAGAACAAGGAGAAATTCCTGAAGGCGCTGAACTACTTCAAGGATCTCGTCGATTCCGGCGCGGCCCCCAAGCGCGTCAGCACCATCGCCAATTACGACGACATGAACGCGGCGGCCGCAGCCGGCACGACCGCCCTCTTCATCGGCGGCAACTGGCAATATGCGCAGCTGAAGACGACGCTCGAGGAAGACGAGTTCACCAACTGGACCTTCTCGCCGATCCCCGGCCCGACCGCCGATCAGCGCTCGACCGGCACCGGCGGCTGGACGATCGCCTCCTTCAGCAAGGACAAGGAGAAGATCGAGATGTGCGCCAATCTGGCGCGCGAGGTCTATATGGGACCGGCCAACGCCCTGCAGCAGCAGCTGCCGACGCGCAAATCGCTGTTCGACAAATATGAGGTCTTCTCCACCGAAGCCAACAAGACCTTCGCCCAGGCTCTGGTCAACGGCCAGGCCCGCCCCGGCGTGCCGATCTATCCTGAAATATCCAACCAGATCCAGATCATGATGGGCGACGTGCTCTCGGGCACGAAGAAACCGGAAGAAGCTCTGGATGCCGCCTTCAGCGCGGCGATGGAGGCTTACAAGCGGCTGTGATGCTGCGGCGTCGCTAGCCAGCCCCTCATCCGGCTGCCGCCACCTTCTCCCCGCCTGCGGGGAGAAGGGAACACGCCGCAAGCTCCCCATTTCCATCTACCTCTCGCAGGGCACGTCCCCTCTCCCCGCGAGCGGGGAGAGGGTTAGGGTGAGGGGCAGCTACTCCAACGCTTCAGACAGCGGCGGCGCCTGGCCTTGAGGCGCCGTCGACAGTGCCAAACCCGGACAGAGAAGCCAATGAGCCCCATTGCCATCGAGGCCGACGGCCCGCCTCAAAGCAGAACGTTCATGCGCCGGTTCGCCGGCGCGCCCCTGCCCTGGATCATGCCCGTGATCATCGTCATCGGCATATTCTATCTCTACCCCGTCATCGATGTTTTCCGGCTTTCCTTCACAAACGCGACGCTGATCGGCGACAATCAGGACTATACGCTGGGCTCGATCACCAATGCGCTGAGCTCGCCGCAGCTGCCCGACATCTTATGGGCGACGCTGATCTTCGTCGGCGGCAGCGTCATCGGCCAGCAGATCCTCGGTCTTGCCGTCGCCGTCACCGTCATCCGCGGCGAGAAGCGCGGCCTGTTCGGCACGACGATCCTGAGAACGACGGCGCTCGTCGCCTGGGTCGTGCCCGGCATTGCCGGCGGCATCATCTGGCAGATGCTGTTTTCCGAAGCGCCCTACGGCGCGCTGAACAGCATTCTGAGGCTGATGCACATGCCGACCGTTGCCTGGCTTTCGGATCCCGCAATCGCGCCATGGTCGACGCTGATCTCCAACATCTGGCGCGGCACCGCCTTTTCCATGGTCGTCATGTATGCGGCGCTGAAGGCGATCGATCCATCGCTCTATGAAGCGGCCGAAGTCGACGGCGCCACCGCTTCGCAGCAGTTCTTCTTCGTCACGCTTCCGCAGCTGCGCGCCGCCATCCTCGTCAACATGATCCTCATCACCATCCAGACGGTGAACACCTTCGATGCGATCATCACGCTGACCGGCGGCGGCCCCGGGCGCGCGACCGAGGTGATCTCGCTCTATGTCTTCAACATCGTCTTCCGGAACTACGATCTCTCCGGCGGCAGCGTGCTCTCCGTGCTGATGCTGATCATCAGCCTCGGGCTCGCCTTCATCTATGCCTCGTTCCTGCCGAAGGAGGAAGAGCAATGAGCCAGCGCACCGGAACCCGGCTCGGCGATGCCATGAGTTATCTCTTCATGCTGGCGATGTTCATCTTTTTCGCCGGCCCCCTCACCTATCTCCTGTCGATGGCGATGCGCGACAAGCGCGAGATCTATCGCGGCGCGGCGCGTTATATTCCCAACAATCCGACCATCGACAATTTCATCACCGTTCTCAACAACAGCTATTTCCCGATCTATCTCTGGAACGGCCTCAAGCTCGCGGCCTTGAGCGGCTTCGGCGTGCTGATCGTGGCGCTGCCCGCGGCCTACGCCTTTTCCCGCTTCAATTTCCGCGGCAAGGGCCTGTCGATGATGGGCCTCCTGCTTTTCCAGATGATCTCGCCGCTCGTCATCATGGTGCCGCTCTACCGCTACATGAACCGGCTCGGAATGCTCGATACGCATTTTGCCGTCGTCATGGTCTATATCGCGCTCGGCGTACCACTCGCGACCTGGCTCTTGAAGAGCACGGTCGACGGCATTCCGCGCAGCCTCGACGAGGCGGCGATGATCGACGGCTGCAACCGCTTCTCGGTCTTCTGGCGGATCATTCTGCCGCTGTCGGCGCCGGGCATCGCCTCAGTCTTCATCATCACGGTCATTGCCGGCTGGTCGCAATTCCTGGTGCCTTTCCTGCTGCTCACCAAAAATGACCTGATGCCGATCGGTGTGGGAATCTTTAACTTCCGCGGCATGCAGACCGACTCGTCCATCCAGCTGCTTGCCGCCGCCTGCCTGATCTCGGTCGTTCCGGCGATCGTGGCCTTCCTGTCGCTGCAGAGGCTGATCCTCGGCGCGATGACCAGCGGCGCGGTGAAGGGATGAAACGGTCTGATTCATTCTTGACGCGTGAGGAAGGATCGAACGCATGAACCAGACGCTCGGCGCCAAGCTCTCCTCGGATCTGACGGGAGCCAATGTCGAAGATGCCGGCGAGCACAACCGAGCCGTCGTCCTGCGCTGCATCCACCGCCAGGCGCCGATCTCGCGGGCCGAAATCGCCAGGCGCACCGGTTTCACCAAACCGGCCATCGCCCGCATCGTCGATCGGCTGCTCAACGAGGGCCTGATCATGGAAGCCCGCCGCCGCCATGGGCTGCGCGGCCAGCCGGCAATCGAGCTGGAGATCAACCCGGATGCCTCATACGCCATCGGCATCAATATCGACCGCGATCATCTGACGATCCTCGCCGTCGATGCCGTCGGCAATGTCCGCGCCCGCGTGCATCACGAAAAGCGCTTCATCCTGCCTGGTGAATTCATGCAGCTGACATCGGATGCGATCTCGCATTTTCAGCGCAGCCGGCTGATCGACGATGCGCGCCTTTGCGGCATCGGGCTGGCGGTGCCGGATTGGCTCGGCGAAATCTCGTTGCTCGGCAAGCCGGATGCCTATCAGGAATGGACGGAATTCGATGTGCGCACCGCACTCGAGAACCTGACACAGCATCCCGTCTTCATCGAAAACGAGGCCAATGCGGCAGCCCTTGCCGAGCTCGATTACGGCCTCGGCGCCGAAAGCAGCAGCTTCTTCTATGTCGCCGTCAATGCCTGCCCGGGCGGCGGCCTGGTGCTCGACGGCAACGGCCATCGCGGCGCCATGGGCCTCAGCGGCGAGATCGGCTGGCTGCCGATCGCCGACGGCCGCGACGGCAAAAGCCAGAAGGTCCAGCTTCTCGGCGAGATCTTCTCGCTGTTCTTCCTCTATGATTTCCTGGCCAAACACGGCATCGAAGTGAGCGTTCCCCAGGATCTGTTGACACTCGACGCGCATGGAAGGCGGCTCGTTTCGCAGTGGCTGAAGGAGATGAGCGCCCATCTGGCGGTCGCCGTCAAACATATCGCCATGATCGTCGATCCCGACGCCGTGCTCGTTGGAGGCAGGCTGCCGATCCGCATCGTCGATGAATTGCTGCGTTATGTGCACGAACATCTCGACGCCGGGGATACCAACCTGCCCTCGCTGCATCGCGCCTCGATCGGTGAGGACGCCTCGGCCATGGGCGCGGCCGCGATGCCGATGGCCGCCGCCCTGATGCTTGCATCGGCGGATGTGGCGCAACGCACGCGCTCGCCGCTGAAAAACATGGATCGGCTGAACAGTTGAGACGGCCGCTAGGCCCCCGGGAGGAATTGATGAAGATCGGCTTTTACACATCGACATTCAATGACCGCCCGCTGGAGGAAGTGGTGGATTTCGCCGCCTCGGCCGGTTTCGACGCCATCGAGATCGATGTCAGCGGCCATATCAAGACGCCGGACCGGGTGGCGGACGCCGTCGCGCTTGCGAGGCACCGCAACCTCTTCGTCTCCTCTGTCACCTATTTCGGCAATCAGCTCGATGCCGACCGCGACAAGCGCCGGGAGCTCAGGGGTAAGACGGTGGAATTCGCCCGGGCGATCGGCGAGACCGGCGTCCCGATCTTCGTGATCTTCCCGGGCCGGGACGACAGCGCGAGCGACGAGGCCAATTATGACGATTTCGCCGATTTTGCGAACGGACTGATCGAGGAGACGCGATCCTCCGGCCTGACCTTCGCGATCGAGAATTGGCCGGGGCCGAAAGACAATTTCATCGGCACGACTCCAAAGGGTTGGCAGGAGCTTTTCGCGAGAATCCCGGATCGCCGCTTCGGGCTGGAATTCGATCCCTCGCACCTCATCCGCATCGGCGTCGATCCCTATCGGGCGATGGAGGCAGTGAAGGATCGCATCGCCATCCTGCACGCCAAGGATACGGCGATCGACAAGGAGGCTCTGCAGGCGATCGGCTATCACGGCAGGGGCTGGTGGCAGTACAAGCTGCCGGGGATCGGCCTTCTCGACTGGCCGCGTTTCCTCAGCCAGGCCCGCGGCTACGGCTTCGACGGCACGCTTTCGATCGAGCACGAGGATGCCGCCTATGGCTGGCCGGGCAAGGATCTCTCCGCGCGCAAGGAGGGCGAGCGCCTCGGCCTCGATTATCTCAAAAATGTCTTGAACGGACTTTGACGGCGAATTCTGGAGGACTTTCATGGCCCATGTTTCGGTCAGCAATGCGCGCAAGGATTACGGCGCGTTCAAAGCCATCAAAGGCGTGTCGGTCGATATCGGCGACGGCGAGTTCGTCGTCCTCGTCGGCCCCTCCGGCTGCGGGAAATCGACGCTGCTCCGGATGATCGCCGGTCTCGAGGGCATCACCTCGGGCCAGATCCAGATTGGCAAGCACATCGTCAACGAGCTGGCGCCGAAGGATCGCGACATCGCCATGGTGTTCCAGAACTACGCGCTCTATCCGCATATGACGGTCGCCAAGAACATGGGCTTCTCGCTGCGGCTGAAGCGCATGCCGAGGTCGGAGATCGACCATCGGGTCGGCAACGCAGCCAAGATCCTCGGCCTCGAAAATCTCCTCGAGCGTTATCCGAAGCAATTGTCCGGCGGCCAGCGGCAGCGCGTCGCCATGGGCCGGGCGATCGTGCGCGATCCGGCCGTCTTCCTCTTCGACGAGCCCTTGTCGAACCTCGACGCCAAGCTGCGCGTGCAGATGCGCTCGGAGATCAAGGAACTGCATCAGCGGCTGCAGACGACGACGATCTACGTCACCCACGATCAGATCGAGGCCATGACCATGGCCGACAAGATCGTCGTCATGAAGGACGGGCTGATCGAGCAGTCCGGTTCGCCGCTCGAACTCTACGACCGGCCGAGCAATCTCTTCGTCGCCGGCTTCATCGGCTCGCCCGCGATGAATTTCATCGAGGGCAGCATGGGAGAAGACGGCTTCAAGACGGTGGATGGGCTGCTGCTGCCGAGCGAGCGCCGTCCGCTCGACGCGGTCATCTACGGCATTCGCCCCGAACATATCAGGCTCGACCCTGATGGCATTGAAGTAACGACGATCGTCGTCGAGCCGACGGGCTCGGAAACGCTGGTCCTCGTCCGGCTGGGAGGGCAGACGCTCACCTGCGTCTTCCGCGAGCGGATCAGGGCCGCTCCCGGTGACATATTGAAGATCGCGCCGATCCACGATGCCGTGCACCTCTTCGCTGCCGACGAGCAGCGGATCACCACAGGCGAAGCGCCATTGAGCTAAGCCCGCCGAATGCCCCTCCCCTTCGGCCGGGCGTCGCCGGGGGCGCGTTATCAGCGCCCCCGGCCCAGAACCCCGGTCATTCCAGATGCTGTGCAGCAGGTCCAAGTGCTTGAATGAGCGAGGAAAAGGTTAATATGCGTTAACCTTAAATTTCTTGGTCGGCACCGGAGAATCGCGGATAATAACGGTTAGAGGGGCTTTTGATCCCGAAAATCGTTATCCGAGAGATTGCCGCCGATGAACGCTAATTTGAACGCCTTAAAGGCCGTGCCGCTCTACTTCGAGGATCAGATTCTCGAACATGGCGACGTTATTTCGAAGAAGCTGCATCTGCTCAGCGTGCAGCGTTTTCCGCCCAATGCGAAGAAGACGCTGCGCAGCTTCTCGCTGGCGGAGGTCGCCAATTATGTCGGGGCGTCGCAGAGCACGCTGAAGAAACTGCATCTCGAAGGCAAAGGCCCCTGCCCGCAGACCTCGCCTTCCGGCCGCCGCTCCTACAACGCCGAGCAAATGTTGGAGCTCAGGCGCTACCTTGATGCGCATGGCCGCTCCGAGAGCCGCATGTATGTGCCCCATCGCCGCGGCCATGAGAAGCTGCAGGTCATCGCCGTCGTCAATTTCAAGGGCGGCTCGGGCAAGACGACGACATCCGCCCATCTCGCCCAGCATCTGGCGCTGACCGGTCACCGCGTGCTCGCCGTCGATCTCGATCCGCAAGCATCGCTCTCTTCCCTGCACGGCTTCCAGCCGGAATTCGACCAGGCCTCCTCGCTCTATGAGGCGATCCGCTACGATGGCGAGAAGAAGAAGCTTTCGGAAATCATCCACCAGACCAATTTTCCTGGCCTCGATATCGTGCCGGCCAATCTCGATCTGCAGGAATACGAGTACGACACCCCGCTCGCCATGGCCGACAAATCGAGCAATGACGGCAAGACCTTCTTCACCCGCATCTCGCGGGCGCTTGCCGAGGTCGACGACCGCTACGACGTCGTCGTCATCGATTGTCCACCGCAGCTCGGCTATCTCACGCTGACGGCGCTGACGGCTGCGACCAGCGTCTTGATCACCATCCATCCGCAAATGCTCGACGTCATGTCGATGGGCCAGTTCCTGCTCATGCTCGGCGGCATCCTGAAGCCGATCCGCGCGGCCGGTGCCGAGGTGAACCTCTCCTGGTACCGCTACCTCATCACCCGCTACGAGCCGACCGACGTGCCGCAGGCGCAAATGGTCGGCTTCATGTCGACCATGTTCCACGAATTCATGCTGAAGCATCAGATGGTTAAATCGACGGCGATCTCGGATGCCGGCATCACCAAGCAGACGCTTTACGAGGTCGAGCGCTCCTCGATGAACCGGGGAACCTATGATCGGGCGATCGAGGCGATGGACGCCGTCAATGCCGAGATCGCCGGCCTCATTCACCAGGCATGGGGGCGGTGATTTGTCGGCTGACAAATTCGCCATTTCCCTAAAGCAAATCAATGGAATGACTGCAATCGGAGGAAACGATGGCACGGAAAAATCTGCTTGAGGGGCTGACCGAGATGCCCGAGGGCGCGGGCGCGCCGAACTACCCGATGCGCGGGGCAGGCCGCTCGCTCGTCCGCTCGCTGGATGAGCTTGCCAAGCAGGCGGAAAAATTCCTCGAGGGTGAGGCGGTGGTCGATCTCGACCCCGAGCTCGTCGAGGCCTCCTTCGTCAAGGACCGGCTGTCGGAGGATGATGAGGCGTTCCGCGCGCTGGTCGAGGCGATCCGCGCGCGCGGGCAGGACACACCCATCCTGGTGCGCCCCCATAGCAAGATTGATGGCCATTATCAGGTGGTCTTCGGCCACCGGCGCCTGCGCGCCGCCCGCGAACTCGGCCGCAATGTCCGCGCCGTCGTCAAGGCGATCGACGACCGCACCCATGTCATGGCCCAGGGCCAGGAAAATTCGGCTCGCGCCGACCTCACCTTCATCGAGCGGGCGCTCTTCGCCAACCGGCTGGAGGAGCTCGGCTATGACAGGGAGGTGATTTCGACGGCGCTCGCCGCCAATGCGGCTTCGGTTTCGAAGATGATGTCGGTCATGGAGCGGCTGCCGCAAGAGGTCGTGCAGGCGATCGGCCCGGCGCCCGGCGTCGGCCGCGAACGCTGGGTGGAACTATCGCTGCTCGCCGGCAGATCGGCCAATGCGGCAAGTGTCGCCAAGGTCCTCGAAGAGGACAATTTTCATCAGTTACCTTCCGACAAACGTTTCGAAGCGCTCTATGCGGCGCTCAACAAAAGCGCGCGGCCGGTGAAGAAAACGGCAGCGGCAAGGAAGGTGACATGGCAGCCGCTGGACAAGGCGGTGCAGGCGGAAATGAAGAATGACGGCAAGGCGTTCTCGCTCTCGATGAAGGCGAGGAATGCCGGCCGCTTCGGGGAATTTCTCTCCACTAGGCTGGATGCGCTCTATGAGCAATTCCTCGCCGAGGAGGGCAAACAAGGAGACTGAAACCGCAAAAGAAAAAGGCCCCCTAACGAACGAGTCGTGGAAGCCCTTCTCACATCCTTAAGCAAGAAAGAGAATCGCATTTTCACGAATCCCCGTCAAGAGTCCTGAAGCGCTCGCCCGCGTCTTTTCAGATGCGGCAATGACGCTGCAGTGCCCTCAACCCTCGCATCGTTTCGGTGAGCGGATTTCTCTTGCCTGAATAGAGGTGAAGGAAATGGAGAGTGAATCTGTGACGACGCCCTTCGGGCGGCGGCCGATGTCGCTTGCCCTGCTGATGAAACAGCGGCGCGGCGAAGCGATCGCGGCCGGAACGACGCGCAACAAATGGAAGCTGTTCCGATCGGTCTGCGAGGCGCGGGCAGGGCTCGGCGTGACCGACCGGGCGCTCACCGTGCTGGATGCGCTGCTGAGCTTTTATCCCGAGGACGAGCTCTCCGGCGAAAAAGGACTGGTGGTCTTTCCCTCGAATACGCAGCTTTCGCTGCGGGCACGCGGCATGGCCGCCGCAACGCTGCGCCGGCATCTCGCCGTGCTCGTCGAGGCCGGCCTGATTTCCCGCAAGGACAGCCCGAACGGCAAGCGTTATGTCCGCCGAGGCAGGGCAGGCGGCATCGACGAGGCCTATGGCTTCAGCCTGGCGCCGCTTCTTGCCCGTGCGAGCGAGATCGAAGCGATGGCCGCCGGCCTCGCCGCCGACCGGCAGATGCTGCGGACGATGAAGGAGCGGCTGACGATCTGCCGGCGCGACATCGTCAAGCTCCTCGCCGCAGCCGTCGAGGAAGCCGTTCACGGCGACTGGGAGCGAATGTCTTCGCTGTTTCATGCACTGCTGCAGCGCATCCCGAAGGCGGCAACGCTCGAAAATCTGCCGCCGCTGCTCGAAGAGCTGGAGACGATCCGACTTAGCATGATCAACACGTTGGAATTGCACGAGAAAATGCAAATTGCGAGCACCAATGAATCCCAGAGTGAGCGCCACATACAGAATTCGAATCCCGAATCCCTATCTGAATCTGAACCGGGTTTGGGAACGCAGCAAGAGGCGAGGCGGGACGACCAGCCGAGGACTGGACCGGAAAACCATGACCAGGGCAGGCGAGGGGACGGCGGGCAGGGGATTCGGGCTGTGTCCCGGCCGGATGCCGGCAGATTGAAATCCTTTCCGCTCGGCACGGTGCTGCAGGCCTGCCCCGATATTGCCGATTACGGCCCAGGCGGGGCGATCGGCAGCTGGCGGGATCTCATGACGGCGGCGGTCATCGTGCGCACGATGCTGCGCGTCAGCCCGCCGGCCTATGAGGAAGCCTGTTCGGTGATGGGGCCGGAAAATGCCGCGACCGTCATGGCCTGCATCCTGCAAAGGGGAGGGTGCATCACCTCCGCCGGCGGCTATCTCAGGGATCTCACGCGCCGCGCCGGACGCGGCGAATTCGCGCTCGGTCCGATGCTGATGGCGCTCTTGCGGGCGAAAAATCCGCCAATCGCCGAGGTTAGCTGACGGTGCTCTTTCTGCCGCGCAGAAGGGCGGCGCGGATCTGTTCGTTCTTGCTGAGGACGGGAGGGGGAACCGGCGCCGGCTCGGGCGCCTCGGCCTTGGCGCTCTGCTTGAGGCTCAGGAAGCGCTTCTGCGCGACCAGCCGGTCTTCGGCCGACAAGGGTTCGACCGGTTCGCCGTCGATGTTGTGGCGCATGGAATCGGGCTGCGCGCTGGCGAAATAATAGCGCCGGCAATGGACATAGGCGGCGGTCGCGCGCCGGAGCGTCGTCACCCCGGCCTCGGGGTTCAAGAGCGGGCGCAGCTCGTTGAACAGGCCGACGGCGAAGGGAAGGACGGGATCGCCGGGCTTGGCCGGAAGCACGCCGACCGGCCGGATCAACATGCTGTTGATCGCGTTCGCCTTCTCCACATCGAGCTCGGTCGCCGCAATCGGCCCGCGGCTGATCTTCCAGGGTTTGTCCATGCATCCTCCATAACGGCCGACTATGATGGTATATTGACGGACAGGCCAATAACGCCGCGGCCCGCACATTGCCAGCCCGCGGCAAGCTTCCATTTCCGGGCGGATATAGGTTCGGCCTTATCGGTCTGCCAATCCCATATAATCGTTTTTATCGCGGAATGTGCATTGACCTCCGGCATCGATTACACTTCTTATCCGCGCCCAAGAAGAATGACCGGCCGCGGGGAGGATATATGCGGGTTTTCTCGAGCATTGAAGAGCTGCGGCACACGCTCGATGCGCTGAAGCGGCAGGGGCGGACCGTCGGCCTGGTTCCGACGATGGGTTATCTCCATGCCGGTCATATGCAGCTTGTCGCGCGTGCCCGCGCCGAGAACGACATCGTCGTCGTCTCGATTTTCGTCAATCCACTGCAGTTCGGCCCGGCGGAAGATCTCAGCAAATATCCGCGCGATCTCGAGCGCGACGGCGCCATGCTCAAGCAGGCGGGCGTCAATTTCCTCTTCGCGCCCGGCGTCGAGGATATGTACCCGCGTCCAATGAAGACGGTCGTCGACGTTCCCGATCTCGGCCGCGAGCTCGAAGGCGCGGTTAGGCCCGGCCATTTCGCCGGCGTCGCCACCGTCGTTTCCAAGCTGTTCAATATCATCCAGCCGCAGACCGCTTACTTCGGAGAGAAGGACTACCAGCAGGTCGTCATCATCAAGCGAATGGTGGACGATCTCGCCGTGCCGGTGCGTGTCATTGCCGTGCCGACGGTGCGCGACAGCGACGGCCTCGCCTTTTCGTCGCGCAACGTCTATCTCAGCCCCGACGAACGCCGCGCGGCCGTGATCGTCCCTCAGACGCTCGACGAGGCAGAACGCCTGGTCGCTGAAGGCCTGTCGGATGCCGCGGAGCTCGAGGCAAAGCTCACCGCCTTCATCGGCCGCGAACCCCTGGCGAAGGCCGAGGTTGTCGCCGTCAGGGATGCCTCGACGCTCGCCCCGGTCGCTTCCATCGAAGAACCCGTCGTCGTGGCGCTCTTCATTAGGATCGGAACGACGCGGCTTCTCGACAATCGTGTGATCCGCAGCCGAGGCCCCGGGGACACTAAAATTGTCCGGGACAACCGCATGAGCGGGCAATCCGGAAAGGGAGTGAGCAGATGAGTGCGGTCGGATCCCAGAAGCGTTTTACCCCAGCCCGCATCTCAGCCATGAAGGGCGGCAAACCGATTGTCTGCCTGACCGCCTACACCACGCCGATGACGCGGCTGCTCGATGAGCATTGCGACCTGCTGCTGGTCGGGGATTCGCTCGGCATGGTGCTCTACGGCATGGAGACCACCATCGGCGTCACGCTCGACATGATGATCGCCCACGGCAAGGCGGTGATGCGCGGCGTCGCCAAGGCCTGCGTCGTCGTCGACATGCCGTTCGGCAGCTACCAAGAATCGAAAGAGGTTGCGTTCCGCAACGCGGTGCGCATCCTGCAGGAAACCGGCTGCGACGCCGTCAAGCTGGAAGGCGGCGAGGAGATGGCCGAGACCATCGCCTTCCTGACGAAGCGCGGGATTCCGGTCATGGGGCATATCGGGCTGATGCCGCAGCAGGTTCAGACCGCCGGCGGCTATCGCTCCGTCGGGCACTCCGAACACGAGACTTCGAAGATCCGGCGCGACGCGCATGCCATTGGCGGCTCGGGCGCCTTTGCCGTCGTCATCGAGGGCACGGTGGAACCGCTCGCTCGCGAGGTGACCTCTGCCATGCATATACCGACCATCGGCATCGGCGCCTCCGCCGCCTGCGACGGCCAGGTTCTGGTTTCTGACGACATTCTGGGGCTCTTCAACGATTTCACGCCACGTTTCGTCAAGCGTTACGACGAGCTCGGCAAAAGAGTTGCGGATGCCGCCGCCGCCTATGCTGGCGAGGTGCGCACGCGGAAATTCCCGGCAGCCGAACACACGTTCAAACGCCGCTCGTAAGGCGAGGGCGCCCGCCCTTCAAACGCGCGGGATATCCACAATCAGAGCCGGTTGTACGATTCGCGTCGGAAAATGCCCCCTGCCGCTCCCGCGCGGCGGGGCGTTTCCATGTCGTTAAGTTTGCCGCCATAGCGCTGCTCGAAACCAAAGAGAGATCTGAATTTCGAGCCGATGCCTATGCCCCCTCGTTTGTCCTTCCTCTCCCGCCTGATCGATGATCGCGACGGGGCCGTCGCGATCATCGTCATCCTGGTCGCCGTACCCATGCTTCTCGCGGTCGGCGCATCCATCGACTACATCAGAGCCTATAATGGCCGGACGGAGCTGCAAGCGGCCGCGGATTCGGCCGTGCTCGCGGCCGCCGCCAAATACAAGTCCGGCATGCCGGAAGCGACGATAGCGAAGACGATCAACGCCTTCCTGTCGGCGAATGGCGAGTTCGAGACCGCCGTCGCCGGCAAGCCGCAGGTGGCGAGCGACGAGTCGGAACTGTGCCTCGACGTGGCGGACGCCGTGCCCACCACCTTCATGAAACTGGCCAATATCCAGTCCGTTCCGATCAGCATCCGGTCCTGTGCGGCTTTGCCGGGAGTAAAGCAGTTGGAGATCGCGCTGGTGCTCGACGTGTCGAGCTCGATGATCGAGGAGAACCGCTTCACGCCGATGCAGACCGCGGTCGCCGGCTTTCTCCAGGCCTTTTCCTCCAACACATCGCTCGTCGACAAAACCAAGATATCGATCGTGCCCTTTTCCAGCCGCGTCAATTTCGGCCTGGCAAACACGGCATGGCTCAAATCCTATAATGGAACGGCTGCGGTTCCCAAGCGCTGGACCGACCCCGAATCGGTCTACACCTCCTCCAGCTACAAGCTCTCTTACTGGATCGACGGCGTCACGCCTGTCATGTCCACCTCGAAGAATTACTACTGGATGGGCTGCATCGAGCCACGTGCCGACGTCGAGGTCAGGGATACCGGTGCGATCGGTGACGGCATGGGCGACGCGCCGCCTAGTACCTCCGCCTTCGTCGCCATGGACGCCAATCCCAAATCGGGAACGAGTTTTTGCCCGCCACCGGTCACGCCGCTGACCGGCGACTTCGCCTATCTTAAAAGCGTCGTGAAGAACCTCACATCCGAAGGCTCCACCCGGCTGGATGCAGGCGTGGTCGCGGGATGGTATACACTGTCGCCGAAATGGCAGGGCGTGTGGGGAGACCAATCCTCACCCGCACCCGTCTCCGATTCCGTGCATAAGGTCATGGTGTTCATGACCGATGGCGAAATGAACACCAAATACGACCCCAACGACAAGTTCGACTGGATCTGCTCGCAAACTCAATCGTCGGCGTGCAACGCATTCGCCACCGCCGCGATGCAGACCGCGTGCACAGCGATGAAGAAGAGCGGCATCGAAATCTATACGCTTTCCTACAGCGCCGATGCCGATGTGGTGAACATCCGCAACTGCGCCACCAACACCGCACATTTCTTCACCGCATCACCGGCGACGATCAAGACCGTCTATGAAACGATCGCGGCGGCCATTCGCGGCGATACATTGCGGCTCACGCAGTAATCGCGAACGCTGCCGCCCCATCGGCATATTGCCCGCGCATCGTCTCCGCCGACCGGCGCACCACCTCGGCGACCTCCTGCAGCTGCTTGGCCATCGGCGTGGAGTTGCGCCAGACCATGCCGATGGTTCGCGATGGCTGGGGTGACGGGAAGCGGGAGATCGAGACGTGGGCCGAGCGCGTTTCGACGGGAACGGCCATCTCCGGGATCAGGGTGACGCCAATGCCGGCGCCGACCATCTGGACGAGGGTAGAGAGCGAGCTGCCTTCCATGATTTCCCGCGGGCGGGCCGGCCCGACCTTGCAGAAAGACAGGGCCTGGTCGCGGAAGCAGTGGCCCTCTTCGAGCAGCAGCAGCCGCATTTCGCGCAACACCTCGCGTTCGGGCACCGGCTTGCCGCCATCCTCGTGCCGTCTGACCAGCACGAATTCTTCCTTGAACAGCTCGAGCTCGGTCAGCGAGGGTTCAGACACGGGCAGCGCGACGATCGCCATATCCAGCTGGCCCTGCGCCAGTTCCTGAACCAGCTTGGCCGTCTGCGTCTCGCGCACCTCGATCTGAATCCCCGCGAAGCTTTTGTTGAGATCGTTTATAATCGCCGGCAGCAGATAGGGTGCGATCGTCGGGATGATGCCGATACGCAGGCGCGTCAGGAAGCTGTCGCGGGAGGCGCGGGCAAACTCGCCGAGCTCGTCCACGGCGCGCAGGATATCGCGGACGCGTAGCGCAAAGCTCTGGCCGAAAGGGGTAAGCTTCACCTCGCGGGCGCTGCGCTCGAAGAGTTCGCTGCCCAATTCCTGCTCAAGTTCTTTGATCTGCATGGAGAGCGCCGGCTGGGAGATGGCGCAGGCATCGGCGGCACGGCGAAAGCGGCCATCCCTTGCCAGGGCTTCAAAATAACGTAGCTGTTTCAGGGTAAGATTTTTCATAAGTTCAACTTATCGCAGCAATCAGTAAATCCAACTTAAAATTATAGAACGCTTCCGATATGAAGACTGCAAGGGAGAGAGTGGGGCGCCAGCTCGGCTCATCTTATTGAACCGCAGACAGATCAAGCAATGAAGGAGACGATCATGGACAACCCCACTGACACCGCAGGCAAATGTCCTGTGGCCCATGGCAATACGCCGCGCGGCCGAGCCAATCGTGACTGGTGGCCGAGCCAGCTGAATGTGCAGATTCTTCATCACAATTCCGGCCGCGCCGATCCGATGGGCAAGGATTTCGACTATGCCGAGGAGTTCAAGAAGCTCGATCTCGACGCGCTGAAGAAGGATCTCACCGCGCTGATGACCGATTCGCAGGATTGGTGGCCGGCCGACTTCGGCCATTATGGCGGCCTCTTCATCCGCATGGCTTGGCACAGCGCCGGCACCTACCGCATCACCGACGGGCGCGGCGGCGCCGGCCAGGGCCAGCAGCGTTTCGCGCCGCTGAACAGCTGGCCGGACAATGCCAACCTCGACAAGGCCCGCCGCCTGCTGTGGCCGATCAAGCAGAAATACGGCAACCGCATCTCCTGGGCCGACCTTCTGATCCTCACCGGCAACGTCGCGCTCGAATCCATGGGCTTCAAGACCTTCGGTTTCGCCGGCGGCCGCGCTGACGTCTGGGAGCCGGAAGAGCTCTACTGGGGTCCCGAGGGCACCTGGCTCGGCGACGAGCGCTACAGCGGCGAACGGCAGCTCGCCGAGCCGCTCGGCGCCGTGCAGATGGGCCTCATCTACGTCAACCCGGAAGGACCGGGCGGCAATCCCGATCCGCTCGCTTCGGCGCGCGACATCCGCGAAACCTTCGCCCGCATGGCGATGAACGACGAGGAAACCGTAGCGCTGATCGCCGGCGGCCACACCTTCGGCAAGACTCATGGCGCCGGCGACCCGTCCTTCATCGGCGCCGAGCCGGAAGGCGGCGCGATCGAGGATCAGGGCCTCGGCTGGAAGAGCTCGTTCGGCACCGGCGTCGGCAAGGACGCCATCACCGCCGGTCTCGAAGTCACCTGGTCACAGACGCCGACCAAGTGGAGCAACTACTTCTTCGAAAACCTGTTCGCCTTTGAATGGGAGCTAACGAAGAGCCCGGCCGGCGCGCATCAGTGGCAGGCCAAGAACGCCGAAGCCTCCATTCCGGATGCTTACGACACCGGCAAGAAGCATCTGCCGACCATGCTGACGAGCGACCTGGCGCTGCGTTTCGACCCGATCTACGAGAAGATCTCGCGCCGCTTCCTGGAGAATCCGGACCAGTTCGCCGACGCCTTTGCCCGCGCCTGGTTCAAGCTGACCCACCGCGACATGGGTCCGAAGGTCCGCTATCTCGGACCGGAAGTTCCGGCCGAAGACCTGATCTGGCAGGACGTGATCCCGGCCGTCGACCATCCCCTCGTCGACGACAAGGACATTGCCGAGCTGAAGGCCAGGGTTCTCGCCACCGGCCTCAGCGTCCAGGAACTGGTTTCGACCGCCTGGGCGTCGGCCTCGACCTTCCGCGGCTCCGACAAGCGCGGCGGCGCCAATGGCGCACGCATCCGCCTTGCGCCGCAGAAGGACTGGGAAGCCAACCAGCCGGCCCAGCTCGCCAAGGTGCTCAGCGTCCTCGAAGGCATTCAGAAGGACTTCAACGCCGCCCAGACCGGCGGCAAGAAGATCTCGCTCGCCGACCTGATCGTTCTCGCCGGTGCGGCCGGCGTCGAGAAGGCGGCGGCAGCGGGCGGCACCGCCGTCAGCGTGCCCTTCACGCCGGGCCGCATGGATGCCTCCGAAGCTCAGACGGATGCGCATTCCTTCGCAGCGCTCGAGCCGCGCATCGACGGCTTCCGCAACTACGTGAACAACAAGCGCCTGCAGTTCATGAAGCCGGAAGAAGCGCTCGTCGACCGCGCCCAGCTGCTGACGCTGACCGGACCCGAAATGACCGTCCTCGTCGGCGGCCTGCGTGTCCTCAAGGCCGGCCAGCCGGAACACGGCGTCTTCACCTCGCGTCCCGAAACGCTGACGAACGACTTCTTCGTCAACCTGCTCGACATGGCCACGCAGTGGGTCCCCGCCGCCGGCAAGGACGGCGTCTATGAAGGCCGCGACCGCAAGACGGGTGCTGCCAAGTGGACTGGCACCCGCGTCGACCTGATCTTCGGCTCGCACTCGCAGCTTCGCGCCTTCGCCGAAGTCTACGGCCAGGCCGACGCCAAGGAGAAGTTCGTCAAGGACTTCGTCGCCGCCTGGAACAAGGTCATGAACGCCGACCGCTTCGACCTCGTCTGATCGGTTCAGCAAATTTTTGCCCGGGCGCGGTTTCGGCCGCGCCCGGGCTTTTTTATGCGAATTCCTCGGGGCTCCGACCGTCCAAGCTTCCGATCCTCGCAGTACCTGATGGTGGTACGATGCGGGCACCACCTCTCCTCCGTCATCCCTGTGCTCGTCACAGGGATCCAGCGCGCCCAAGTCCTTGGGCGCGGGAGACTCTCTATCAACTACTTATTGAATCATTCACCGCGCCGACGCGCGGTGGCTGGATTCCTGTGACAGGCACAGGAATGACGGAGGAGAGGTGGTGCATCCGACTTCAATATCCAGTTTACGAGTGACTGGTGAGGAGTTTTGGGTTGGCCACCCGCCATTCTCTCCCGCACCGAAGCTTGCCGCCACGACGCGAACTTCTAGCCACGACCGACCCCACATGCGATAGATAATCGACGCAGCTGGAGGAGTTGATATGAACAGTTTGCAAGATAAAGTCGCAGCCATCACCGGAGCTGCTTCGGGCATTGGATTGGCGTCGGCAGAAGCGATCATCGCGGCGGGCGGCACCGTCGTGATGATCGACCGGGACGAGGCGGCGCTGAGTGCTGCCTGCCGCAGGCTGGGAGAGAAGGCGATCGCGCTGCCGCTCGACCTTCTCAAACCCGACGATTGCGCCGGTCTGCTTGACTGCATTCTCGCAAAGGTCGGTCAGCTCGACATCTTCCATGCCAATGCCGGCACCTATATCGGCGGAGATCTGGTGGAAGCGAACCTCGATGCGATCGACCGCATGCTCAATCTGAACGTCAATGTGGTCATCAAGAACGTCAGGACGGTCATGCCACACATGATCGAGAGAGGGACGGGAGACATCATCGTCACCAGTTCGGTCGCGGGCCAAGCAGCGGTTCCATGGGAGCCGGTCTATTCGCCTTCGAAGTGGGCGATGCACTGCTTCGTCCAGACCATGCGGCGGCAGCTCCTCAAGAACGGAATCCGCGTCGGATCCGTCTCGCCGGGCCCTGTCAGCAGCGCTCTGCTGAAAGATTGGCCGGAGGAGAACCTGCGCAAGGCAAAGGAGGCGGGTGCGCTGATCGAACCTCGCGACGTCGCGGAAGCCGTGCTCTTCATGCTGACCCGGCCACGCAACGTGACCATACGCGACGTGGTAATCCTGCCGAGCTCCTTCGACATCTGACACGAGACCGTATGTCCGGAGAGGGGCGCACTCCTCTCCGGACAGGTTGTCTGCGTGGGAAGCGTCCTCCCGGCGCAATTGTCAGATCGTCCAATCCTCGACATCAAGGCCATCCACGCGCCGGAACTCCCCGACATTGTTCGTGATGAGAACGAGGTCACGGGTCTTCGCCTGGGCGGCGATCAGCACATCATAGGGACCGATCGGCGTTCCCTTTGCTGCCAATGCCGCGCGGATCTCTCCCGATTCCAGCGCATCCTCGCGCTCGAAACCGACGGCGGGGAAATCCGCCATGAACAGGCGCAGGGTCTCGAGGTTGTAGGAGATTTTCGCGCTCTTATAGGCGCCGTAATAGAGCTCATGCATCACGATGGTGGAAAGCCCGATCGATCCTTCGTCGCTGTCGACCACGCGCTTCAGCAGCGCGTCGAATTTCCTGCTGATCAGCGCGATCACCGCATTGGTGTCGATAAGATGCGTGATCACTTGAACAGATCCTGAAGATCCGGCCTCTCCTCATCCTCCGGCTGCTCCCGTCCTTGCGCTAGAAAATCGTCGCTCAGACCGCGTTCGAGAGCGCTCTTCAGCGACGCCCAGCGCATGCCGGGATCGGCGCGCGGCCGCAAAATGACCGCATCGCCTTCACGCGTCACCTCCACCTGGTCGACGTCGAAGCGGAATTCCTTCGGCAGCCGGACGGCCTGCGAATTGCCGGATTGAAAGACGCGTGCATATTGCGGCATTGGTGCCTCCGCGATTTTGTATATACCGCCCAGTATATACGTGATCGGCCGCATTCGCGCAAGAAATCTCTGCAGTTTCCGCTAGCGCGGCACGACACCGAAAGGCGAAAGCGACAGCAGATCGGGGTCTTTCGTCGCTGCCGCCTTCGCCACCTCGGCATGGGCCATGCTGTAGCCGTAGGACAGGACGCGGACGCCGTCGATCATGAAGAACTGCGCCTGATCCAGGCCGGGCCGGAGCGTCCCCGTCACGGTGACGGTCTCGTAGATTTTTTCAAGGTGCAGAGGCTCCTGTGGAACGACTCGGACCAGCTGGTTGGGCGGCGGCGTGGGCATGTGGCTGCAGGCCCCGGCCCAGGGCACCAGCAGGAATTCATAGACGAGATCGCCGTCCTGATCGATCGGCAGGACGAAGCCCGTCAATTCGACCGGCTGGCCCTCCTCACGCCAGACCAGGGATTCGCCCTGAGGGCCGCTGACCGCTTTCGGCGACAGCGGAACTGTCGCCCTGGCCTGATCGGCCGGCCGCAAGGCGCTCCAGAAAATCGGCTGCGCCGCAGCGAGGACGCCGGACGCCGGCCAGGCCGCGCCGAGTGTGAGCACCGCAAACATCAGGTATCTGTGCTTCATCATCCGCATCTCCCGGGCGGCCGCTTTGCCGGCTCGCCGCTGCCCGAGGATGCTAGCCGATCCTGCCCGGCCGTCAAAGCGCTCGGGCATTTCTTCTGGCACTGCGATCTGATTTACTCGACGTCACAGAGCCACGACTATCGGCTTATACTGATAATTGCCCCTCAACCTAACCCTCTCCCCGTTTTGACGGGGCGAGGGGACGTGCCCTGCTATGGACCAGCGAGGGACGGCGGCGTTGCGGCATATCCCCTTCGCCCCGTTTACGGGGACAAGGTGGCGGCAGCCGGATGAGGGGCTCATCGATCTCCTAGACCGGGATGTCGCGCAGGTATTGAACCCTCCAAGCCCACGCATAACGAAAGGGACGCCGACAGGCATCGTCAGCAATCAAGAGATCCCGTATGGGGTGGACACGGGATCTCCCTGCCGGATCGGTCAGACCTTTACTTCTCCGGCATCATCGAGGAGTGGTGGGAGGTGATCAGCCAGTTCCCGCCCTTGAACTCATAGGTGTAAGTGTAGCGGGCGGGCACCTTGGAGCCGTCCTTCATGGTGAAGGTGTAGGTGCCGGCGTCGACGGCCCAGTTGCAGCCGGTCTTGATGGTGCGGCTGTCGATGTGGCCCTTGGGGCCCTTTTCCAGGAAGTGCTTGAAATAGTCGATCCGCTCTTCCTGGGTAAGGCGCGGCTTGTTTGCCAGCGTCGCCAGCAGCACGGAATCCTCGCTGTAGTTCTTGGCGACTTCCTCGGGATTGAGCGTCGCCAGCGAGGCGTTCCAGTGGTCGAAGAGCTTGGCGACCTGTTCTTCGCTCACCGAAGCGCAGGTCGCCGTTTCGGCCGCGTTGGCGGATTGGACCTGGACGAAACCGATGATAAGGGCGGCAGCAATGATCGTACGCATGTTTGACTTCCTTTGTGGCGGTTCCGGGCGACATCGCGTCGGTCAACCGCATGACCGATAGTTAAGCGCCGGAGCACCACGGCCCCATCTGCCGGGTGGCTTCGATCCGATCTGCCGAACGGCATAGATGACATTCCCGCCGGAATGACTATCGTGCCCCCGTCATTGATTTCTGGAGCAGCCCCCGCTGAGCACGGAGCAAACCATAGAGACGACGCACGCGCCCGATGTGGCGGAGATGAGGGCGCTTTACCGGGCGGCGGAAGCGCGGGCGGCGCGGCTGCGCTTCATCATCGAGACGCGCACCCTGCTCGATGCGCAGGCCTTCGAAACGGCCGCGCCCCAGATACTGTCGCGGCTTGCCGATTTCGCTGGCGCAACGCTTGCGACGCTGACCTTTGCCGCACCACAGGGAAAGACGCCCGCGCAGCTGACGATCGGCCGGCCGACAGGCAATGACGCGATCCTCTTTGCGTCCGAGGACGGCGCCGCTCTTTCCCTGACGCTGATCGGCCCAGCGAGGGCGCGCGCCATCGATGCCGACGACCGGCAGACGCTGGAGGTGGTGGCCGGGCAGCTCGCCGACGCCTGCAATCTCGAACGGCAGGCGGCGGAAAAGCAGGCGCTGCTCGGCGATCTCGAACTGCAGCGCAGCGAACTCGCGGCCCTCGTCGCGCAGCTGATCCAGGCGCAAGAGCAGGAGCGGCAGCGGGTGGCGCTCGATCTGCACGACGGCGCAGCACAGCTTGCCGCCGGCCTTAGTTACCGCCTGCAAGATCTGGCGGCCCGCATCGGCGAGGTGCATGCGCTGAAACCGGAGATCGATCAGCTCGCCGCACTTGCGCGCCACTCCGTCGCCGATCTTCGCGCCGCCATCGCCGATCTCCGCCCGCCCGAGCTCGACGATCTCGGCGTCGCCGCAGCACTGCGCACCCGTCTCGACGCGATCGACGGCATGGAGGTGATCGCCGATCTCGATGCCGGCGCCGACCGCTGGCCGGCCTCGACCGGGATCATCTTCTACCGCGTCGCCCAAGAGGCGATCACCAATGCTGTCAAGCACGCCGAGGCGCGCCGCCTCATCGTGCGCCTTTTCGAAGACGGCGCGGGGCAGGCCCATCTCGAAGTGATCGACGACGGCAAGGGTATCAGCGAGGCGCAGCATCCTGAGGTTCAGGGCAGGGGAGCCCGGCTCGGCATTGCCGGCATGCGCGAAAGGCTGGCGCTGCTCGGCGGCCGTTTCGAGATCTTCGCCGGCGCTTCCGGCGGCACGCATGTCCGCGCCGCAGCGCCGCTCAAGCAGGAGAGGGCGGGATGACCGCATCCATTCTCGTTGCCGACGATCACGACATCGCCCGCGCCGGCCTGATCGCCATGATAGGCGGCCAGGACGATTTCCATGTCGCCCTCGACGTGCGCGACGGCGCGGACGCGGTGGAAGCGGCAGCCCTGCACAAGCCGGATCTGGCGCTGCTCGATATCCGCATGCCCCGCATGGACGGGCTTGCCGCGACGCGGGAGATCCGGCGCGTCTCGCCGGGCACCCGCGTCATGATCATCACTATGCATGACAGCCTCGATTATCTCGAAGCGGCGATCGAGGCCGGCGCCACCGGCTATCTGCTGAAGGATGCGAGCCGCGACGACATTCTGCGCACGATCCGCCGCGTGCTTTCGGGCGACGCCTTCTTCGACGGCCCGCTGGTCGCAAGGCTGTTGAAGCGCGCCGCCACCAAGCCGCAGACTAATGCCAGCGCATTGGAAACGCTGACGGTGCGCGAGCGCGAGGTGCTGAGCAAGGTGGCCGAGGGCCTGACCAACAAGGAGATCGGCCGGGCGCTGAAGATCTCTCCCGGCACCGTGAAGATCCATGTCGAGCGCATCATCGCCAAGCTCGGCGCCGGCGACCGCACGCAGGCCGCCGTCATGGCGGTGCGCGGCGGGCTGGTGCAGACGGCGAAGGATGAGCCATGATGCCTCGCTTTGCCGACCTGCCGCTCAGGGCAAAGGGCATCGTCATCATCATGGTGCCGCTGGCGCTGCTCTTGGCCGCGCTCGCCTCGGTCTTCATCGCCGACCGGCAGAGCCGCATTGCCGAGGATCAGGTGCGTGTGACGCTGGAGATCCAGTCCGGCATTCAGGAGCTGCATGCCCTGATCGCTGAAGCGGCGACCGCCATGCGCGGTTATCTCCTGACCGGCAGGAGCGATTTTCTCGATCCATTCAACCGGGCAGAGGACAGGCTGCCCGTCGTGCTCGACGAGGTCGGCCGGCGCTTGCGCGACGAAGAGCAGAAGGCCCGCCTCGAGCGCATCCGAGCCCTGGTCGACGCCAAGTTCGACCGTCTGCAGCTCCTGAAACAGGCCGATATCCTGCGCGCCGGTGGCCGCGAGGATCTGGCCACCAAGCTCATCGAGGGCAAGCAGGTGCTCGACGTGCTGAGGCAGGAGATCGACGCGATGAACCGGCGCGAGGCCGATCTCCTCAACGCCAGAACGCAGGCGGCCGACCGGGTCCGTACCCTGTCGCGCAGCCTGATGATATCAGCCGGTTTTCTCGGCCTTGCCGGCGCGCTCGTCGCCGTTTTCCTGTTTTCGGCAAGCATCGTGCGCCGCGTGCACGCGCTGAAGGCCGAGGCGCACCGCCTCTCGCGAGGGGAAGTCGTGACATCGGCCGATCCCTTCCACGATGAGCTCGGCAATCTCGGACAGGCGCTCGCGGATGCGAGCGTGCTTCTGAAAAAGCGCGAGGCCGATCTGACCGAGAGCGAGGAGCGCTTCCGCCAGCTGGTCGAGGGCGTCAGCGATTACGGCATATTCGGGCTCGATCCGGATGGAGGGGTGGTGAGCTGGAATGCCGGCGCCGAGCGGATCACCGGCTATCAGGCCGAGGAGATTGTCGGCCAGCATTTCTCCCGCTTCTATCCCGCTGAAACCAGGGAGACGTTTCCGGGAGAAGAGCTTTCGAAGGCGGCCCTGCACGGGCGCACCGAGGCGGAAGGCTGGCGCCTGCGCAAGGACGGATCGCGCTTCTGGTCGCATGTCGTCGTCACCGCCCTCCATGACGAGACGGGGCGGCTGCGCGGCTTTTCCAAGATCACCCGCGACATTACCGAGCGCAAGCAGTTCGAGGAGGCGCTGCTTGCCGCCCGCGAAGATGCGGTGCGCGCCAGCAACGCCAAGAGCGAATTCCTGTCGCGCATGAGCCACGAGCTGCGCACGCCGCTGAATTCCGTTCTCGGTTTCGCGCAGCTTCTGGAAATGGATGTCGACGACGCCGAATCCAGGGAAAGCGTCGCGCAGATATTGCGGGCCGGCAGGCACCTACTGAGCCTGATCGACGAGGTGCTCGACATGGCACGGATCGAGGCCGGGCGCATGGATCTCACTGTCGAGCCGCAGCCCGTTGCCGAGGTGATCGAGGAAGCCGTGGCGCTCGCAAGGCCGCTCTGCGGCAAGCAGCAGATCCGCATCGAGGTCATCGAGGCCGAGCCGGATCTGACGGTGCTCGCCGACCGCCGGCGTCTCCTCCAGGTGTTCCTCAACCTGCTTTCCAATGCGGTGAAATACAATCGCCCGCAGGGCAGCGTCACCGTCAGCCACCGGGTGCTCGACGACCGCATCCGCATCGAGGTCAGCGACACCGGCCCCGGCATTCCGGCCGAGCGCGTCGCGCGCCTGTTCACCCCCTTCGACCGGCTGGGCGCCGAGCGCATCAGCCAGGATGGAACCGGCCTCGGGCTGGCGCTCTCCAGACATCTGATCGACGCCATGGGCGGCACGCTCGGCTTCAGCAACCGGGCGGGCGGCGCGACGTTCCACGTCGACCTGCCGCGCGCGCCTGCGGCGATGCGGGAGGCCGAGGCGCAAGACGTCGCGGTGCCGTAAGTTCCTCCGTCATGCTCGGCCTTGTGCCGAGCATCTGACCACGGTATTTGATTGGCAGGAAAACATTTATTTCCAGAAACTTAATTGGGCCGGCGTAGATCCTCGGCACAAGGCCGAGGATGACGTCGCGGGTTTGCGTCCATGACAGATACCACCGATATCCTGCGCGCTTCGACGATCCTGATCGTCGATGATGAGCCCGCCAATGTTTCGCTGCTGGAGCGCATCCTGAAGCGCGAAGGCTTTACGGCGCTGATCAGCACGACCGAGCCGCGCGAGGCGCTGCGGCTCTTCCGCGAGCATCCCGTCGATCTCGTGCTGCTCGACCTGATGATGCCCGATCTCGACGGCTTCGCGCTGCTGGAGACCTTCGCAAGGCTCATCCCCGACAACAGCTATCTGCCGATCCTGGTTCTGACTGCCGATGCGACCCTGCCGACGCGCCGGCGCGCGCTTTCGCTCGGCGCCAAGGATTTCCTGACCAAGCCCTTCGATGCGATCGAGGCGGTGCTGCGCATCTTCAACCTGCTCGAAACACGCATGCTGACGCTGGAACTCGCCAGGCACGGGCTGGCGACGCCGAGATCGGAACGTCCGAGGATCGATTGATCGCCCCTCCGCTCAACGTCTGAAAGCGCGGCGATTTCAGGTCAGGGATTGACCCAGCGGCGAGAGGAGAGGGCGCCGGTTTCGTCATAAGAGAACAATGCCCTGCGATTGTCCAGCTGGCGCAGCTGGAACCAGTCCAGCGTGCTGGCCCGAAAGATCAGCAGGCCGAAGCGCGCCTTTCCCTCGGCCTCATCCGCAGGCGCCGCCACTCCGATAGTTTCGAAGGCGCGCTCGTCCCCAGGCGGGCCGCCGGCATAAGTCATCCGCGTTCGCGCGGGCAGCCTGTCCCATGCGGTGCCGGCCGCTCCGCTTCCCGGCCCATGAAGCTCGACCTTTCCCTGAAGCCGAAGTTGCAACCGGCTTTCGGCGCTGAAGCCGAGGACCGTGACATGAGGGGTTGCGGAAAGCTCCCGCCATTTCGGGCTGCGCGATCCGTATGAAATTCGAGACGCCGCGCCGATCTGTCGGCCGCACGCAGCACAATCATGCGCGCCTGCGGCCTCGTCTCCGTATCGACGGAGCAGAGGTTGAGATAGCGGAAACCGGACTGCGGAACCACCGCAGCCGTTTCGAGCTTCGCCCATGCCGAGGCGTCGATATCTGGGAGATCCACCGGCCGGCTCCTGCTCAGACGGACCGGGCGATACCGCCGTCAACGCGGATGTTCTGGCCGGTGATATAGCCCGCGCCCTCGGACAGGAGGAAGGCGATGGTGGCTGCGATTTCCTCGCTTGTGCCGTAGCGGCCCATCGGAACGCTGTCGCGCCGCTCCTCTGTGGCGGGCAGGCTGTCGATCCAGCCGGGCAGGACGTTGTTCAGGCGGATGTTTTTGGCCGCATAGGTATCCGCGAAGATCTTGGTGAAGCTTGCGAGCCCCGCCCGGAAGACGGCCGAGGTCGGGAACATCGGCGAGGGTTCGAAAGCCCATGCCGTCGAGATATTGACGATGGCGCCGCCGCCCTGGCTTTCCATGATCGGCGCGACCAGGCGGATCGGGCGCACCGCGCTCAGGAAATAGACCTCCATGCCCTTGTGCCAATCCTCGTCCGAGATGTCGAGGATCGGCGCGCGCGGGCCGTGGCCGGCGGAATTGACCAGCGCGTCGATGCGCCCCCATCGCTCCATCGAGAGATCGACGAGCCGCTTCACATCGTCGTTGGACTGGTTGGAGCCGGTGACACCGACGCCGCCGAGTTCCCTTGCCAGCGCCTCGCCTTGGCCGGAGGAGGACAGAATGGCGATGTGGTAGCCGTCCGCAGCGAGTTTCCTTGCGGCTGCGGCGCCCATGCCGGATCCGCCTGCGGTGATGAGAGCGACTTTTCCTTCAGACATTGAAACCTCCCGACAGCTGATTTGCGCAGCATTATGCCAGATATGCTCTCTGCTTTCGCGCGAGAAAGAAACATGCGAGACTGTAGAAAATCTACTGGATAAGCCAATGATCCAATCCCGCCGCGCGCTGCCGCCATTGAATGCTCTGCGCGCCTTCGAGGCTTCCGGCCGCTGGCTGAATTTTCGCGCCGCCGCCGAGGAGCTCGGCGTCACACAGGGTGCGATCGCCCAGCAGGTCCGCGCGCTGGAAGATCAGCTCGGCCTCATGCTGTTCCAGCGCCTGCCCCGCGGGCTTGCGCTGACCGCGCAGGGTGCGGCCTATCTCTCCGACCTGACCCGCGCCTTCGATATGCTGGGCGAAGCGACCGGACGGCTTCTCGCGCGGCCGGAAACCGTGACGATCAGCGTCACCCCGACCGTCGCCGCCAAGCTTTTGATCCCGCGCCTCGCCGAGCTCTACAGCGCCCTTCCCGACGTGGATCTGAGGACGGTCGCCACCGAGACGCTGTCGGATTTCGACCGCGACCAGGTGGATATCGCCGTGCGCCTGACCAGCCAGGCTTTCCCGGCGGCGCTGGAGGCAAGGCTGCTGTTCCGTCAGGAACTGGTCGCGGTGGCGAGTCCGCATCTGGTCAAGGACCTTACCCTTCCGTTGAGCGGCGAAGAGCTTTGCAAGCTGCCGCTCCTGCATGACTCGCACGACCGCTGGGGCGTGTTCCTCGGATTCCGGGAGAAGCTGCCGGGCGCGGCCTTCAACCACACGACACTGGCACTGGATGCAGCACTTGCCGGCCAGGGGGTGGTGCTAGCCTGCCGGGCTTTCGTGGCGGCCGATCTCGAGGCCGGGCGGTTGGTGCAGGTGACGGATGCCACAGCGACCATCGGACCCGATTACTTTCTCGTCCGCAAACGCTCATCATCGCCGCGAAAGGCCGTGGACGCGGTGTGGGACTGGTGCGCGACGCGTCTGTCGCTCGCCTGACTGCCTGGTGATCGAGGCCGGCCATGAGCCGGCCCCATAATTTTCAGAACATGGTGTTCTTGTTGGCGGCCTCTTTCGGAACCGCCTGGATCACATCCCAGTGCTCGACGATCTTGCCGTCCTTGACGCGGAAAATATCGACGATCGCCTGGCCGCGATCGTCGGTGCCGTTCGTCGCATGTACATGCAGCCAGACGAGATCGCCATCGGCCGAACTGCGGACGATCTTGGCCTTCGATTGAGGATTGTCCTTAAAAAAGCCGGTGAAGAAGGAAACGAGAGGCTTCTTGCCATCCGGAACCTCGGGATTGTGCTGCCGGTACTCGTCCGCGACCACTGCGGCGGCCTCGATATCATGGATGTTGAAGAAGCGGTCGTAGAACTCCACCACCAGCTTCCGGTTGGCTTCCTCGGCCTTTAACCCGAGAGGCGGCGAAGGCGCCGGAAGGCATGGCGATGCCTGCCAGAATGGCGAGTGCGCAAAGGGATTTCCCGAATGTCATGCATCAATCTCCTTGGTATGAATCCGCGATCTAGTCTAAGAAACGGACTATAATGCTTGGTCTAGGACAGCGCGAAATGCCCGGCAAGAAGGCAGTTTTCAGTGCCGAGGTCAGCGCGCGATGACCGGAAAGGAGGAAGCCATGCCCTCGAAAACCGATCGGGCAGGAGAGCGGCCCGGGGCAGGATGCCCGATCAGGGGCGTGCTCGACCGCATCGGCGATCAGTGGAGCCTGCTGACGCTCGAGGCGCTGGAAACCGAGAAAAAGCGCTTCAACGAGCTGCTGCGCGAGATCGGCGACATCTCCAAGCAGATGCTCTCCAAGACGCTGCGGCATCTGGAGCAGGACGGCTATATTAGGCGCACCGTCTATCCCGAAGTGCCGCCGCGCGTGGAATATGAGCTGACGGAACTCGGCCGATCCTTCCTCATCCCGATGAAGGCCCTGGTCGGCTGGGCCGAGCAGAACCATTCCGAGATCATTCGATCGCGGCTACGGCATGAAACTGAGTAGGTTTGAATAGAGGCAAGAAGCAAGATCGGAGCGTGTCCTTCGAGGCTCCGGCCTTCGACCTGCGCACCTCAGGATGAGGGAGGTTGGTGGATGCCGCGCCGACAACAGCGGACGTTGATGGATGCCGCGACCTCTCTCCGACCTCATCCTGAGGTGCCCCGCAGGGGCCTCGAAGGACGAGAAGCGCGGTCGGAGCGCGTCCTTCGAGGCTCCGGCCTTTGGCCTGCGCGCCTCAGGATGAGGAAGGTTGGCGGGTGCCCCGCCGGCAACAACGGGCGTTGGAGATGCCGCGACCTCTCTCCGCCCTCATCCTGAGGTGCCCCGCAGGGGCCTCGAAGGACGAGGTCGGCCACCAGGGGCTAGGCGCAAGAAGCAAGGTCGGAGCGTGGCCCCCTCAAGCCAGCAGCACCTTGCCGCCAGTCCGGAAGGGAAGGGCAGCTTGCAGCGCCTCGCCGATCCTTTCCAGAGGAAACACCTCCCGCACCTCGGTGGCGATCACCTTTGCGGCGATCTGTGCGGTCACCTCGGAATAGGCGCGCTGGACATTATCCATGGTTTCGGAATGAACCCATTCCCGGAGATGGAAAAAGGAAAACCTGATATCGGGATGGGAGGCCCAGAAGGTATTCGGGATGCTTTGGCCCGAGAGCAGGCCATAATGCACGAAATGTCCGCCGGGCTTGAGCGCATCGGCAAGCACCGAGGCGCGCGGCCCGCCGACGCAGTCGAGCACCGCATCGAGCCCATGCCGGCCGGCGAGGCCGGCTGCCAGGTCGCTATCCTCCCTGTCGATGACAACGGTCTCGTGCCGGCCACGCAAGCGCTGGCGGGATTCCTCGCTGCGAACGATCGCCACCGGCTCGACGCCAACGGCATTCGCGAGGCCGATCAGGACCGATCCGATCGAGGAGGCAGCGGCGTTGACGGCGATGCGCATGCCCGGTCTCAGCCCGATCTTGTTGTGCAGCATCAGCCACGCCGTCATCGGGTTCACGTAGCTCGTCGCCGCCTCGAAATCGGAGAGCGCGTCCGGCACGCGCAGGCACCAGCTGGGGTCGGTGTCCTTGAATTCCTGCCACCCGCCGGCGCTGCGCACCGGCAACACGCGCGTTCCCAGCGGCAGTCCATAGACCGCTTCGCCGCAGGCTTCGACTACGCTGAAGGCTTCGAAGCCCGGAATGAAGGGCAGGGTCGTGCGGCCGGCATAGGCGCCTGATATGGTGATGATATCGGAAGGATTGATCGAGCGCGCCAGCAGCCGCACGCGGACGTGGTCGCGCCGCAGCGCCGGCAGCGGCGCCCGCTCGATCCCGACGACCTCCGGGGCCGGGCCGAATTTTCGCACGACCGCCTGATATTGCATTTGCATCCCCCACATGCTCGCGGTTAGAACAGCCCACCAATTTTGGATGATCGAATGAGCGTTGACGACAGGCCTTTAGCATCGTTCCGGGTCTCGATGCGAGACATCGACATCTATGGCCATGTCCACAATTCGGTCTATCTCGACTATTGCGAGGATGCCGTCGTCGAGTTCCTCAGGCACCGCGAGATCCTCGGCCACTTCCGCCACACGACCTCGGGTGTCGCCTATCACGTCAAGAAGGCGGAGATCACCTTTCACAATCCGATCGACGTCGACGATGTCGTCGAGGCGAAGGTCGCCGTCGAGAAGATCGGGCGCACCAGCCTCGCCTTTGCGATCGAACTCTTTCGCCGGCGCGACGGCGCCCATTGCGCAACGGCCGGCCTCGTCTGGGTCTGCGTCGGCCTTTCCGACAGCCGTCCGACGCCGATCCCGGAGGCGACCAGAGCCGCCTTGTCGCAGGGCTGATCCATGCCGATCCATGCAGAGCTTCTTCGACACGCCACGGAGAGACCGGACAAGCCGGCGGTGGTGATCGACGGCGGCGCGCTCGGCTACGGCGAACTTCATGCGCGCTCGCGGGCGATCTATCGCTTTCTCCAGCGGCTTCCCGGCACAAACCGCCGCACGATCGATCTGCCAGGCGTCGAGAAGCTCGTTGCGCTCAGCCTCGGCAATCATCTCGGCTTTGCCGAATATTTCGTCGCCGCCACCGCCTTGCCGAATGCCTGCGCCGTCATCGATCCGACGATGCCGGCCGAAAGGATCGAGCGCATTCTGGAGCGCCTTGCGCCCGACGTGCTTGTCGTCGACGACGAGGCGAGCGCAAGTGCGGAGATCGGCCGCCGGCTCGGCATATCGGTCGTCATCGCCGGAGCCGAGCCTTTCGATCTCACCGTACCGACAGAGGACCTGCCGGATGATGCCGGAGGCATCTTCCTGATCGGCTTCACCTCGGGCACCACGGCCGAGCCGAAAGCCTATTACCGCTCCCGCGAGCAGTGGCGCCGGAGCCTCGACCGGGGACGGCTGGTTTTCGAACTCCAGAACGCGCCCTCGACCCTCTGTCCCGGCGCCCTGGCGCATGGCCTGGCGCTTTACGCCCTGGTGGAAGCGCTCGATGCTGGGGCGACGTTTCATTCGGTGCGGAAGTGGGATGCCGGCGCGGTCGCGCGCGCCCTCGCCTCAGAAGAGATCGAACGGCTGGTCGCCGTGCCGACCCATATAGCCGGGATCGCCCGCGCATGGGCAGGCGAGCCCGCGCTCACCTGCCTGCGCGACGTGCTGACCGCCGGCGCCAAGCTGAACCTCAACGAGGTCGAGTCCATGCGCCGCCTCTTTCCCAAGGCGCGCATCCGGGAATATTACGGCGCATCCGAGATCGGTTTCATGACGGTCTCGACGCTTGCCGGCGGCGAGACCTATTTTCCGATCGACAGGGTGGGGCAGGCCTATCCCGGCGTCGCGATTACCATTCGCGATCCAGAGGAAAACGACGTCGGGACCGACGTGCCGGGCACCATCTTCGTCAACAGCGACCTGATCGCCGACGGCTATCTCTGGGGCGACGACGGCCAGTCGTTCCGGGTCACGCCGGCCGGCGCGACCGTCGGCGATCTCGGGGAGATCGACGCCAACGGCATGCTGCGGGTGATCGGCCGGGCCGGCGGCATGATGATTTCGGGCGGCAACAACGTCTATCCCGCCGAAGTCGAAAGCGCGCTGAAGACCTGCCCCGGCGTCGAGGAAGCCATCGTCTTCGGGCTGCCGGATGACTATTACGGCCAGAGGATCGTCGCCGTCGTCTCCGGGAAGGCGATCGATGCGAGAATCCTGGCGAACCATTGCGCGGGAAAGCTTGCAAGGTTCAAGATCCCCAGGCAACTCTACCAGATCGGCTCCTGGCCGATGACGAGCAGCGGCAAGATCGCCCGCGGCCAGGTGCAGGCATCGGTCATTTCGGGAGACGGCCTTGTCTTACGCCTATCAGCCTGACGAGGATTGGCAGCCGGTGGTGGTCGCCGCCTACCGCACGCCGATCGGCCGGGCCTTCGGCTCGCTTGCGACGGTCCCCTCCGAAGACCTGCTCGCGCCGATCATCCGCCGCATCCTTGCCGAGACAGGCATAGCGCCCGAAGCCATAGACGACGTGCTGGTCGGCAACGCTGCCGGCGGCGGCGGCAATATCGGCCGGCTGGCCGCCCTTTCCGCCGGACTGCCGATCGCCGTTCCCGGCGTCGCTATCGACCGGCAATGCGGCTCCGGCCTCGAAGCGATCATCATGGCCGCCCGGCTGATCCAGGCAAAGGCCGGCTCCTGTTTTCTGGCCGGCGGCGTCGAGAGCGTCAGCACCGCGCCATGGCGGGTCGAAAGGCCGAAAGCCAATGGCGCCCTGCCGCGCTTCTACGGCCGCGCCCGCTTCTCCCCCGATGCGATCGGCGACCCCGAAATGGGCGTCGCCGCCGAAAACGTCGCCCGCGCATTCGACATCACCCGCCAGAGGCAGGATGAATTCGCCCTTCGCAGCCACCGGCTCGCCGTCAAGGCGGCCGAAGGCGGCCTCTTCCGGGCGGAGACCGTCGCGATCTCCACCGGTCAAGGGCTGGTGGACCGGGACGAATGCCCACGCCCGACGACATCGCTGGAAGCGCTGGCGAGCCTCAAGCCCGTCTTCCTGGCCGATGGTTCGGTGACGGCAGGCAATGCCTGCCCTCTCAATGACGGCGGCTGCCTGGTGCTCGTCATCAGCCGCGGCATGGCGAGACACCTCGGCATCGAAAAAGGCCTCGCCATCATCGACAGCGCGGCGGCCGGCGTCGATCCCAACCTGCTCGGCATCGGTCCGGTCGTCTCGACCAAAAAGCTGCTGCAGCGCCAGCCCGATCTCGCGCTCTCCAACATCGACGCGATCGAATTCAACGAGGCTTTCGCCGCCCAGGTGCTGGCGTCGCTCGATCAGCTCGAAATCTCTCCGGATGCGGTCAACAAGGAAGGCGGCGCCATCGCACTCGGCCACCCCTTCGGCGCCTCCGGCGCGATTCTCGTTACCCGGCTATATACTCAGCTGGTGCAGAGCGGCGCTCCCGGCACAACCGGCCTCGCCATGATCGGCATCGGCGGCGGCATTGGGCTGACGGCGCTGTTCGAGGCGGTGCGGCTTTCGTGAGGGGAAGGATGCCGCAGCGTCTCGACTCCCTCTTCTCCCCAGCGGGGAGAAGGTGCCCGTAGGGCGGATGAGGGGGCCTGGGACGCAGGTTCTTCGGCAATATCCGGGCGGGCGTTCGACTGGAATGCCGGCATGGCCTTGCCGCCAATGTAGCGGAGTAGCTTAAACCGAGAGGGTTTTCCGTGCGGCCCCCTCATCCGCCTGCCGGCACCTTCTCCCCGCTGGGGACTGTTGCATAACCGGCGTTGCAGCTTGGGTCAGGCGATTGCCGTCATCTGTGCTTGCCCCGCTTCGGTGTGTGGCGGGGTGATGGTGGCTGAATTTGATGATTTGGCAGGCAGCTGGACGGA
>NZ_RQIH01000018.1 GCF_003939025.1 Rhizobium sophoriradicis | reverse complement strand
TCTATTCGGCAACGAATTGTGGTGGAAGACGATCGCTGCACTGCAAGCCGACGCCGAGGCCGGCTTCTCACATTTGCAAGCTTTGCTGGGCGCGAATTCGCCGTCGCAGATCCTCGAACAGCAGTCGGCCTTTTTCCGCAAGCGGGTTGAGACAAGTTTGCAGCACGCCAAGGAAGTCCGGGAGCTCTCAAGCAGGGCGGTGGAGGAAATCTCAAAGCCGGTCAAGGATGCTTTTGACAAGGTCCTGACGAACCCCAAAGCGACGTAAAGTTGACTCGGCACTAAGATCAGGGCTGGACGAATCATGATCGGAGCCGCTTTCGAGGAGACAACATTATGCGGCCGACTGATGTTTCATCTGTTCGCGGCGCTGGCGAATTCCGGCGTGATCTGGTCAGAGAGCGGACCCGTGCCGGCCCGGAGGAACGTGGTAGGCGCGGCGGCGGCCGCCGCTGATAAGCTTGCCAGGGCCTCATCTGGTGGCTGGCCACAAAGTGCGCGAGGCCATCGCACCTTACGAGGCTCTTAGATGGTTACATGTGGGGGATAGTAAAATGATTGTAGCTGTTCCAAATAGCGGGGCGTCACGGATTAACCAATCCGGTGTAGAAGCATTACGAGAATTTCCTAACTTTCCGATAGGCGGGATCTTGTTCAAGGATATAGCGCCTATGCTGGCTGGTAGAGGTGCATTGGGCGAAGTCGTTTCTACCGTCGCAAGCCAAGTGTCGGGAACAGAAATCGATGCCATTTTGGCGGTTGATGCGCGTGGTTTCATCTTGGGCGCCTCATTGGCTGATAGGCTCGGTTGCGGTTTCATCATGGTAAGGAAACCCGGTAAACTGCCGGGGGACGTCCTCTCATTTGAATACAGCTGTGAATACTGCTCCGGAACCCTGGAGGTAACTGCCGGCCTCATCGGTGACGGCCTGCGATGCCTGATTGCTGATGACCTTCTAGCGACGGGTGGCACTGCTCGGGCGACTGGGAATTTTGTCAAGTCCCAAGGCGGAGAGATCGCCGGATACGCATTCATACTCGAAATCGAAGTTTTGAAAGGCAGGCGTCAATTGGACGACGCACCAGTGATCAGTGCGATGACGTGCTAGCGCAGCAACATAGACGTAAGGAGGCAAGCGCATGAATACCCCTGATTGGCTTTCGACACCGCAGGACGTGCATGTAGCCAGTCAGACGCTACAGGCCCTCGTCACAAGTGAACTTTCGAAACGAGTCGTCTCGGAAAACGAAATTAAAACGATCTATCTGTTTCTAACCCGCAAGTGCAATTTGGGATGCCACCACTGTTATATCGCAGGCGTCGGGCCCAAGGCCAAGGGCATTGATTTCAACCTGGAGGCGATCCAAGGACTGATCGAGCAAGCACTACCCAATGGGCTGCGCAAGGTTAAGGTTTCCGGGGGTGAACCGATGGTTCACAAGGAATTCATGGCAGTCATGGAATATCTCGCATCCTGTGGGCTGAAGGAGCTGGTTTTCGAGACGAATGGAACCCTCTTTGACGAGTTCACGATCGAGCAGCTAAGTAGGCTCCCCAATTTGACGGTCTTCATCAGCCTCGACCATTTCGACCCAGAGGCGCACGACGCTTTCAGAGCAAAATCGGGTGCGTTCGCCAAGACTGCGATTGTCCTGCAGCGGCTTGGAAAAACTGACATCTCTACGGTGGTAACGACGACTGCCTATCGCAACAACTATGACAAGGTGATTTCGATTATAGATTTGGTGCTCGGCTGGGGCATCAAGAAGCATCGGACGCTGCTCAACATACATCCGATGGGCAACGCGCGCAGCCATGAGGACAATGCGATAAGCTTGGAGGAATGCAAGCTACTGATAGGCGATCTTTTGAAATCTCCCCATTTTGAGAGTGGCGCTGCATACATGACTCTGCCGCCGGCTCTGATGCCTCTCAAGTATCTGAACGGCGTGCATACTTGCGGTTGGGGCGACAACGTACTGGGCATACTGTCGAACGGACAAGTTTCGATGTGCAGTGCCTCCTACGATGATCCGGAAATGATCGCCGGCAATGCCTTCGAAATGCCCTTGATGGAAATCTGGCGCAACAGCCCGTTCTTCCATGAGCTACGCGAGGTGGTGAGTGGCGAGGTTAAGGGCGTCTGCGGCAACTGCGTGTTTTATCCAGTCTGTCGCGGCGTCTGCAAGATGAGTAGCTGGTCGCACTATGGTGAAAAGGACGCGCCCTATCCGCTGTGCCAGGAACTTTACAATAACGGAGGTTTTCCGGAGTACGCCCTGGTGGACCCGACGAAAGATTCCACCTACCGCCGCGGAGTTATAGCGAAAGAGCGTCGGCCCGCCGCCGAAGCTCCTGTCTATAACTTCTCGGAGGAAATCGCGGCTGCTGCGCAACACACTCACTAACGCAGGAGGCGCGACGTAATAATTGCTGTGTCGACGACGTAATTTAACCAGGTCAACAAAAATAACGTGGAGGATTGAGGATGAGCAGAGCTTTCCGAGGTGCGGCGGGTGTGGCGCACACACTTGCGAACAACGCGATACGATCCGGCAACAAAGCAGCCGCCCAGCAAGCCCAGGTGATTTCTCGTCTCGCGGAAGGACTCGCCCGGCTGCAGGCGGGTTTGGATGACCAAGCTCAGCAATTGACGGCTGGCCTTGTAAAATTAGAGCAATCGCTAAAGGTGTCACGCAGATCGCAACGGTCGAAATCCGGCTCACTCGCTGCTAACGGCGAACTACAAGACTACTACGTTGATATAACCGCCTCGAAGAAATTTGGCAAAGCCAATTGGCCGCGCGCCGCCGATTCAGGTCTTGTAGGACGCCGCATTGGGCGAGGACCGGTTAGGATGACTGGTTCCGACACACAATCGGCAAAGGCGGTTACCGCCGCATTCGCCAAACTTCTCTCGGCTCAGGCACAATTGCTGCAGATACGCAGTGAAGTGGAAGACCTCAAGAAGGTTCAGAGGTAGCGGCAATGGCTAGTTCCCGACTGTTTGGCTACGCCGTTGACGAAGAGGATGGCAAGCTGGTAATCGTGATTGACGGATTGCTTGCCGAAAGTTGCATCCGGCAAATTCGGGACAGCGCCCAGACGGGCCGCGGTGGTGAACTCTTGTCGCGATTGCTGCCGGTAAGTTCGGTTTACAAGCTTATGTCTGGACAAGAGGAACGCGCTGAAGAAACGCTCAGCCTTGAACAGTTGCTTGGACAAAACGTCGACCAGAGTTTCGCTTCCTTCGAACAACAGTTCGCCGACCTGAGGCAGACACTAGCCGAATTCGGCAGCCCGGAAAGTTCGAAATAAATCACGCAGCCGTATCAGGAGTCTCCGCGATGCTTCGGTTGTCACCAGAAGACTCTATTTTGCTGATCACCTGCCGGGCCTACCTACGACCCGAGGATGAAGAGCGTTTGGTCCGTCTCTGCAAGGAGCCTGTCAACTGGCCCTATGTGGTATGGCGCGCCGAGCATAATCGGACGGTGCCGCTGCTTGAGAATCACTTGCGCCGCCTCGATTTGTTGACACTATTGCCTACTGAGGCGGCGCATTACGTTCAGTGCTGGACTGTCATGTCAAAGGTCAGGTCCGCACTCGAATTTCGCAATCTGCCAGAAATCATGGATGCGCTGGATCGGGCCGGCATCGCCTGGTTCCTGGTGAAGGGACCAGATCTCGCGCTTCTCCACTATCCCGATCCACTCCTACGGCCGATGACCGATCTCGACATCATGGTCAAGCCCGCTGACGCGCAGCGCGTGCAGCGGCTCATGTTCGATCTCGGCTACCGGCACGGTATTTTCGACCCTTCAAATGGCAACTGGCATCCGGAACGAAAGGAACTCGATGACGAAACCTTCCGCGAAAGCTATTCCTTGCCGGTGTTTGTAAGGATAGAATCCGTTGAATCTCCGTTCCCTGGTCCCGCGGTGCCACGCCAGCTGCGCTACCGCCACGTAAAGGGATACATCGATTCCGCGAAGAAGCTGCACATGCCCATCTTCATTGATATGCATGTAAATCTCTCCGTCGGCATCGATGTCGAAGACATATGGTCAGGCGTGCGTCTTGCAAACGGTCTAGGCCGCATATTGCAGGTCCAATCCGCGACTGGCGCCGTCTGGTTCCTTTCGGCCAGGCTTTATCACGAGGCCTTCCTTTATAATTCGCTTCGACTATTGATGTTCGGCGATCTTCATGCGGTTCTACACAAAGAAATGGCGAATATTAGCTGGGCGGAGGTCGCTGCGATAGGTTACAAATACGAGATGAGGCCGGCGTTATATTTCGTCCTGACGCAGATGAAGCGCATCTGTGGGATAGACATACCGTCCGAGTTCCTAGAGCTCATTCGACCTGATCAAACCGAGGTACCACTTCAACATGATTGGGGCGACGTGTTGCCCAAACTGCTGTCTATTCCCACTGTTAACGATCTTGAGCTGGCGTAAATATGGCGCCCGAGTCACCATATCGTACAGATCCTGCGGCGAACGACCTTCGTATCGCAGCAACCGAAACCTCTGCAAAGTTTGCGTCAACAGTCCATCGGGCCCTCACGCGGTCAGGAATAACGATCCTAAACACGCAGGTGTTCAGCAATGGCCAGATGGCTGTCACTCCGCGCGACGGCGGGCTTGGCGGAAATGTGGTGGTCGTGCAAACATTTCCTGACAGCGTTCATGATCGTCTTTTCGAGTTGTTCCTAGCGCTTGGTGCCGTGCGGGCGCGGGGTCCCCGCACGATTACCGCTGTTCTTCCCTACCTCCCATATTCGCGTTCGGATCGCCCTGCCTTCGACGGCGGACCTGTACCGGTGCGAATCCTTGCGGGGATTATCGAAACGCTCGGTATAGATCGGCTGATAACTTTCGAACTCCATGTTCCTCAGCTGTGCGCCGCATTTGCCTGTCCTGTCGTCAATCTTCAGTTCGCTCCCGCCCTAGTTCGCCATCTCGGTTCTGCGGCCGTCGATGGCGACATGGTCGTTTCACCGGACTTCGGCGGAGCGAAGCGAGCTGAGCACTTGGCGGCCCTGCTCGGCTGCCCATTCGCTGTCATGCGCAAGCACCGCAGAGACGATGATGACTTTCGGGAGAGCGTCGAGATTCTGGGGGACGTTGCTGGCCGGACGATCATCCTGATTGACGACGAAATCAACAGTGGTCAGACGGCTTTTTCAGCCGCCGCACATCTCAAAGCGGCAGGCGCTCGCAAGATAACCCTTGCCGCAGCCCATGCCATATTCACGCCGTCGCTGAACGAAAACTGGGGACGGTCTCAGATCGACCGCATCGTTGTGACCGACAGCGTCGGACGTACCGACAATTTCCCCGACAGTGTCGAAGTAGTCTCGATCGGCAACGAAATTGCAGGCGCGCTGCAGGCACGCTGAGAAGCATTACCTGAAATCTAGCATCACGCGATTAACACGTGGATCGAGCGCCTGCTCGAATGCCTCTTGGGCGTTTGACGAGGGCCAAAGATTGACCTGCAGCACGTCGAAGCGTGCGGCGTGTTCAACGATGGTTCGAATGGCATTTCTCACGTCGTCCGCGCTTTGGGCTATGGTGCCGATCAGTTCAATTTCCCGGTAATGCAGAAAGTTAGCGCCTACCGATAACAAATCGGACGTCGGAATCGATTGGTAGAGTACAATCCTGGCACCGCGTGACGCCGCAGCTATGGCCCCCTGAATGCCTCTGACACCGAAGCGCGTGCAAAAGATGCAGTCGAAGCCCCAGCCATCCGTTAATTTCTCGACGAGTTTCGGATCAGACAGAGAATGAACTGACCCCGTTGCATGGGCGCCGGTCGACATCACAGGCCCATGCGTTGCCACGTCGTCATCGAAAAGGTAAACGTCGCATCCTTTGGTTGTCAGAAGTATCGAATGGAGAAGGCCCATCGTGCCTCCGCCGATGACGGCCACAGTGTCTCCAGCCTTTGCACGCGCCCTATTTATGCCGCGTGCCACGCAGGCGACAGGTTCAACTAACGCGGCACGCTCGGGAGCCAAAAAGGAAGGTACGGAAAAAACCTGATAGGCGGGTACGCCCACAAAATTGGCCAATCCCCCCGGCCCCTGCGGCACCCCTCCTCTCGCTTTAGGATTTAAATATGCACAGTGGTTGTCCAGTCCGAGGCGGCAGGCACGACATTGGCCGCATCTGCGCATTAAAAGCACCGCAACGCGGTCTCCTACGCGCAGGCCATCCGGTACATCGTCCGGCAGAGACACGATCGTGCCTGACAACTCGTGCCCGCCCCAATAGGGGTAAGTCGGCTTGGCGCCCCGATAAACGCGTTGCTCCGGTGTGCAGAGTCCACACAACTCTATCCGCACACCGACTTCGGACGATACGGCGAGTGGAACCGACAATGTCCATTCTTCAACCTTGCGGGGGCAAGTAATTACGAGTCCACGAACCTCCATACGAGACCTCTCGCTCCCCGACACACCGACTATCCTAATATGTACACTTACTTGCATCCAGAATCTAGCCAACAACCACAGGCGGCAGTCAGAAAGCTGATGAAATCACGTGCCTTGCTGGCGGGCTTGCTTATGTCCTGGGTCTTGACAAGCTTCTCGGAGATATCGTCGGCGCAAACGGCAAAGGACGTTTCAAGCGGCAGAAGTGTTCCCTTGCGCAAGGAGCGACGAAACTATTGAAGGTAGAGTGGAGCGCTTGGGCCGCGTCAATGCCACCAGCCTCAAACACGAGCCGCGGTTTACCAGCCCGTTCTTCGATGCATCCTCATCTCTGCGAAGATGCCATGTCGCCTTCCCTCATCTGCCCGCGCGAACCCTCCTAAGAGCCTATCGCCACATCGTCCAAAGCTTCATCCTTCGTGGCGCACCGGTTCGAACCGAACAGACCAACAATCCGAGTCGCACCGAGAAGGATGACGGCAACTAGATCGGTAGTTGGGCGGCCGCAACATCAGAAAGGTCTCAGCGTTTGCTGGACGCGTGCCTGCGATGGCGGTGGTGGCAACGATCTTCTCTGGCTGCCCCAAGCGCGGGAGAGGCCATTCGACGCTAGCAAGAGTTCGCTCGAACCTGATATCCGTTACCGCAACGACTTCGCTGAGACCACCTCCCAGGCACCATTCTACGATGCCGGCGAACAAGGTCAGCGTTGCCTCGTGAACGGAACCATCTCCCCTCCCCTCCCCTCCACTCTTCGAGGTGTCGACGCAAAAGCGAGAACTCTAGACCATCAGGGGATTGGCGTTCAGGCGGCCCTTCGGGAGCAGAGACGGAAATACGTCTACCAGCATGGTCGGTCCCATCGCAGACAAATCGCGTGCACATCCTGCAAGTGGTCCAGCCGCGGTGACATCCAGGATGGCAGTCGGGGCGAGAGCGTCAACCCCATCTGCCTCGCACTCGTCGACTACTTCTACATCCCAAGTGCGAGTGGAAAAGATCCTCGCACGTAGCCTATGATCGTCCTGAAGCAGCTACGCTTCGTAGTAAATTTTTGGTGTCGAGATCGCGAATACCTGCATGAATTTCTCCGCCGCCGTTAGGCGCCGGGAACTCTGCACGAATTGGAATCGGGCGTCCGTTGTCGAATGCTTACGGTTTTGTGCGAGTGAGTCGCGGCAAGGGGATCACCGACTTTGCCGAGGTCTTCTGCTTTTCGTCTAAATCGCCGGGGCACATTTGTAGGATTCACAATAAAACACACCATGACCAATCGGTACCGCGGTCTTGCTAAGCTGCAGGATATAAACGGAAAAATCCATTTACTCTACGTTCCGGGTTTATCCACGTTAGCCTTTCGTTAACCTAAAACCCCTTGCTCAAAATGCAGAATCGGCTCTAATAGCTAGTGGCGGAACTTTAGCGGTTTCGCGAAAAGTTCCGCCACTTGCAGGAAATGGATTTTGAGATGGCGAAAACCGCAGCAAACACAGCGCCGGTCGTCGAAGGGTTGACCGCATTGATGGAGCGTCATGCTGACGCTCTCTCCAGCCAACTTCAAGCACATCATCTCAAGGTCTTCCCGCCGACGTCCGAAAAGGGCATTCGATCCTTTGCACCGTCAGAAGCCTCAAAATTGCTTGGCATCGGTGAGTCTTATCTTAGACAAACTGCTTCGGAAATGCCTGAACTGCACGTTAGTATGAGCCCTGGCGGTCGACGCACGTTCACGATCGAAGATATTCATTCAATCCGTAAGCACCTGGACCTGATTGGCCGCGGGAACCGGCGCTACCTGCCCCATCGTCGCACGGGGGAGCAGCTTCAAGTCGTCTCGGTGATGAATTTCAAAGGCGGCTCGGGCAAGACGACGACAGCCGCGCATCTGGCACAGTACCTGGCAATGCGTGGCTACCGGATTCTCGCGATTGATCTTGATCCCCAAGCAAGCCTTTCCGCACTCTTCGGCAGTCAGCCAGAAACTGACGTTGGTCCGAACGAAACACTCTATGGCGCCATCCGGTATGATGACGAGCAGGTCCCAATCGAGCAGGTTGTCCGAGGAACGTACATCCCGGATCTTCATCTAATTCCTGGCAATCTTGAACTGATGGAGTTTGAGCACGATACCCCGCGCGCGCTTATGAACCGGAAGGAAGGTGACACGCTTTTTTACGGTCGGATCAGTCAGGTCATCGAAGACATCGCGGACAACTACGATGTCGTCGTTATCGATTGCCCTCCCCAACTTGGCTATCTCACGCTTTCAGCTCTGACCGCCGCAACCTCGATCCTCGTCACCGTCCATCCCCAGATGTTGGATGTAATGTCGATGAACCAGTTTCTGGCGATGACCTCGAATCTCCTTCGGGAAATCGAGAACGCAGGCGCCCAGTTCAAGTTCAATTGGATGCGCTACCTCGTCACTCGTTTTGAACCGAGCGATGGCCCGCAGAACCAGATGGTGGGCTATCTGCGTTCGATCTTCGGCGAAAATGTCCTCAATTTTCCGATGCTCAAGACGACCGCCGTTTCGGACGCTGGCCTGACGAATCAAACCCTCTTTGAGGTTGAGCGCGGACAGTTCACGCGCTCGACCTATGATCGGGCCTTAGAGGCGATGAACGCCGTCAACGACGAGATCGAAACTCTAATCAAAAAAGCATGGGGTAGAACCACATGAGTCGGAAGCACCTCCTTGACGTCACCACGGACGCGCCCGACAGCTCATCAGCTGCTGAACACAGAGCGGCAAAGACTCGCTCCATGCCGCTTCTCGGCGTGACCAGAAAAGAACGAGATCCAGCGACGAAGCTGACTGCAAACATCGGTAACGCGTTGCGCGAGCAAAATGATCGTCTTGGTCGTGCCGAGGAGATCGAGCGGCGTCTCGCCGAAGGTCAGGCCGTGGTTGAACTGAACGCGTCGTCAATCGAGCCGTCCTTCGTTCAGGATCGCATGCAAGGTGATATCGAAGGACTTCTTGCATCCATCCGCGAGCAAGGACAGCAGGTCCCAATCCTTGTGAGACCTCATCCCGTTAAACCCGCGCACTACCAAGTTGCCTTTGGACACCGCCGGCTGCGCGCCGTTTCGGAGCTAGGACTGCCGGTCAAGGCGGTTGTTCGAGACTTGACGGACGAGCAGTTGGTTGTCGCACAGGGTCAGGAAAACAATGAGCGCGAAGACCTCACCTTCATCGAAAAGGCACGTTTCGCACACAAGCTAAACAAGCAGTTTCCACGAGAAATCGTCATCGCGGCTATGTCAATCGATAAAAGCAACTTGTCGAAGATGCTCCTGCTTGTTGACGCCCTCCCCTCTGAATTGATCGATGCCATCGGCGCCGCTCCAGGCGTTGGACGCCCAAGTTGGCAGCAATTGGCAGAGCTGGTTGAGAAAGCATCGCCTCCGGCAGGCGCTGCGAAATATGCTGCCTCGGAGGAGGTGCAGGCGCTGCCGTCGTCGGAACGGTTCAAGGCAGTGATCGACCATCTGAAACCGCGTCGGACTGCGCGCGGGTTGCCAGACGTCCTGTCGACCCCCGATGGCGACAGGCTTGCGCAGGTCACGCAGAGCAAGAGCAAGCTAGAAATTACCATTGACAGGAAAGCCACGCCGGATTTCGCGGCTTTCGTACTCGAGCATTTGCCGGCGCTTTACCAGGAGCATCGCGCAAAGCATCAACGGAAACAGGGAGTGTAACCCGCAAAAGAAAAGAGCTCCCTCAACGTCGCCGTCGTGGAAGCCCTTCTGTCTCTGTAGCAAGAACAGAATCGCATTTCCTCGAATCCTCGTCAAGAGTCTTTGGCGCCGTTTTGGTGAGCGAATTTCCTTTGCCTGCTGAAAGGTGAGAGACAATGCAGTCGGGGAATGTAGCGACGCCGTTCGGGCGGCGGCCAATGACGCTTGCGCTCGTGCGGCGCCAGGCGGCAATGGAAATCAAGCATGGAAAAGCTGCCGATAAGTGGAAAGTGTTGAGAGACGCTTCCGCCGCGATGGAACTGCTCAAGATCCAGTCGAACAGTCTGGCTGTTCTTGACGCACTTTTGAGTTTTTATCCTGACAATGAGTTGCGTCAGGATGCACAATTGATTGTCTTCCCCTCGAATGCCCAACTGGCGCTTCGGGCGCATGCAATGGCGGGCGCAACGTTGCGGCGGCATATTGCCATTCTGGTGGAGTCGGGGTTGATCGTCCGTAAGGATAGCGCCAATGGCAAGCGCTTCGCCCGCAAGGGCGACGATGGCCAGATCGAGAATGCTTTTGGCTTCGACCTGTCGCCCCTCCTGGCGCGATCGGAAGAGTTGGCGATGTTGGCGCAAAGAGTGGCGGCCGAGAGAGCCTCGCTCAGGAAAGCCAAAGAGAGCCTTACAATTTGCCGGCGGGATGTTCGCAAACTTATTACTGCTGCAATGGTCGAGGGCGCCGACGGCGATTGGAAGACGACCGAGGACATCTACATTGCGCTCGCGAGCAGAATTCCGCGCGTTCCGACCCTTGAAGGGGTCACTAGCGTTCTCAATGAAATGGAGATGCTCCGTGAGGAAGTGCTTAATCGTTTGGAAAACCTCGAGAATGCTGAAAAAATTAGCACCAATGCTGCTCATATCGAGCAGCACATACAGAATTCAAAACCCGAATCCGTAAATGAATCTGAACCACGCTCCGAAAAGGAGCAGGGGGCAAAGGCGAGCTTGAGCCTTCAGCCGAAGAATGAATCGCAAAGGGCGTTCCCCTTGGGATTGGTGCTCAAGGCGTGCCCGATGATCAGCGACTATGCACCGCGCGGCGTGGGAAGCTGGCGAGATCTGATGTCTGCCGCTGTGGTGGTTCGATCTATGCTGGGGGTAAGCCCTTCCGCCTACCAGGATGCCTGCGAGGCGCTAGGACCGGAGAATGCTGCGGTGGCAATTGCGTGCATCCTGGAAAGGGCTAACTTCATCAACTCTCCTGGAGGCTATCTGCGGGATCTAACGCGCCGAAGTGAGCGCGGTGAATTCTCGCTTGGCCCGATGATAATGGCGTTGTTGAAGGCCAACGGGCAAGGCGGTTTGAGGGCTGGGTAAGTGCGGCTGATCGTTATTCCTGCCGTTGAGGATTTCGGTTGTGGTCAGCTGACCACCAAGCTAACCTCTTGGAAAACACCAACTTTCAAAGGCGGCTTGTCGCAGGCATTGTGCCGGTTACCGTCTGGCTCCCGAGCCAAATGACGCCTCTTAGGGGAACAGTAGACCGTGATCTCAATACGAACGCGCCCAAGGTCGCGCACGAACAAGACCAGGAGCGAAGTCTTCGCACGAAATGGCAGCCGCCTTTCATCAATTCATTGGCACCGGCGCGGCAAATCGCAAGGCGGCCGGCTGTGCCGGCTAATCGCGAGTGGGCGATGGCGCTATCTCGCAAGGCCCAGCCATCGGCACAGTATTTGAGTCCGTTGAAGAAGGTGATGGGTCCAGGCGGCTTGGAGGAGGCATAGCCGTTCCAGCCGCCGAGTTTGGCGATGATCCAAGCGGCCCAGGCGAGCGAAGCTTTGGGATGGGGATTGGATTGCAGCTTGGTCTTGCCCTTGAAGCGGCTTTCGAGGGCGGCGAGCGTGTTGATCTCGTGGGGACTGACTGCCAGGCTTGCCGGGTGAGGATCGCCGCCACTGCGGTCCTGCACGAGTTGGAGGACGATTGCCGCGGCCTTGGCGGCGATGGCGACGAGCTTTTCCAGCCGCGGCGCTAACTGCAATTGGCTGTCTTCGATCTTGAAGCCCTGCGTCTTCATCACCCGGAAGAACTGCTCGATCATCCAGCGCTGCTTGTACCAAGCGACGATCTGCCAGGCGTCAGTCGCACTGGAGAGCGCATGGGTGGTCAAGAGCAGCCAATGCAAGGGCTCGACACCGTCGGGTGCGTCCGGTTCGACGACCTCGACCCAACTGAGCCTAACCCCGTCGGGCAGCCCTTCTTCGCGCAGGTTTTGCGGTCGCCTGATCGTCGCCTGGCCGAAGCGGAGGCACAACGTTGCCTGCCGCGCCGGACGGTCGGCGCGCTCGCGCAGCTCGATCGTTTGGGTGTCGCAGAACCGAACTGTCTCTACGACATCACGCAGTTTAGAGCCGCCGATGAGTGCATGGTCATGCATGACGCGCGACAAAAGATCGAAGCGTTGGTCGGGCAGGCGCGCCCACATCATAAAGAAGTCGCCCTATTGCGCGACCGGCGACCGGCGACCGGCGGCTTCGGCGGGGGGGGAGCGCCGTTGGGGTCGACCGCATCTACGGGCTCTATCGCGAAGAAGGACTTTCCGTTCGCAAGCAGAAAAGCCGGGGCGGCACTGTCGGCACGCGTGGCCCGATCCTGGTCGAAGCGAAGGCCAATGCCCGAAGCTCGCTGAATCTCGTTCACGACCAGTTCGCTTGCGGAAGGCGGTTTCGCGTGCTCAACTTCGTCGAAGACGTGACCCGCGAATGCCTGGCGGCGATCCCGTGCACCTCGATCTTGCGTCGTCGCGTCGCTCGCGAACTGTCGGTCCTCATCGAACGGCGCGGCAAACCGGGGATGATCGTCTCCGACAACGGCACGGAATTCACCTCGAATGCCATCCTTGCCAGGTCGAAGGATCATAGTGTCGAGTCGCACGGCATCACGCCGGGAAGCCGATGCAAAACGCTAATGTCGAGAGCTTCAACGGCCGGATGCGGGACGAGATGGTCAACCAAAGCCTGTTCCTCGGCTGCGATTATGCCCGAAGCGCCATTGCTGGGCCGACGATTACAACCACTTCCGGCCGCACTCATCGCTCGGACCAGACCCGGGCACGTGATGCAGATACCATTGCCGCAACCGGCTCCAACGCTGCGCGAGATGAAAGCTTCGCGTTTCCGCCACTTGGCGTACTCGGAGCGCGCAGGCTCTAGTTGTGAGCTTTCGGGAGGTTGTCCATTCAAAGCGGATTTAGGAGACTGGAGCTATCACACCTCGAGTCGGAAGGATCGCCGCGAATGAACATTCATAAGAATGCCCGACTGACGCCGTTGCGCCGGGAACAAATGGCGCTTGCTGTTATCGAAGGGCATCTGACCCAGGCTCAGGCAGCACAGGCCTATGGCGTCGCGGCCAAGATCGTCGCCCGTTGGGTCGAGCGTTTCAAGGCCGGTGGTCGAGAGGCGATGCTCGATCGTTCCTCCCGACCTCATGCCATGCCCCGGCAGACCAGTCAGGCGCTGGCGGAGCGCATCATCACGCTTCGCCGCCAGCGCCTGACTGGCAAGCACATCGCGATCGAAACCGGTGTATCTGCAGCGACGGTGAGCCGGGTTCTCAAGCGCGCAGGCCTCTCCCGCCTCAAGGATATCGAGCCGGCCGAGCCTGTGCGTCGTCATGAACGCCAGGCTCCCGGCGAGATGATTCATATCGACATCAAGAAGCTCGGCCGGTTTCATGAGGTCGGCCACCGCATCACCGGCGATCGCACTCGCCAGAGTTCGCGCAGAGGCAAGAGTTGGGGCGCCGGTTGGGAATGCGTTCATGTGGCCATCGACGATGCCTCTCGCATCGCTTTCTCACAGATATCGCCGGACGAGACGAAAGAAAGCGCCGTGGCCTTCTTGAAGGCGGCATTGGCCTATTATGCCAGCCTCGGGATCGCGGTCGAGCGCGTCATGACCGACAATGGTCCCTGCTACACATCAAAGCCATTCGGCCAAGCTTGTCGCGACAACGGCCTCAAGCACGTTCGCACCAGACCATATACGCCTAAAACCAACGGAAAGGCCGAACGCTTCATCCAGACCGCCCTCAGAGAGTGGGCCTACGCCGTCGCCTATCCCAACTCGGACATGCCCGCCGCCGAACTGCCACGATGGCTTCATCGCTACAATTGGCACAGGCCTCACGGAAGTCTAAACTCAAAACCACCAATCACTAGGCTCGCTCTTACCCAGGACAACCTGTTGAGGCTCCACATCTAGTCGCTGCCGGAGAGGATTGAGTGCTAGGTCAGCGGGTCCACTGATCGAGGTTTTTCGCCAGACTCTGCTGTCGTGGGCCAGCAAGTCTTTTGGGGTGGGACGCACTGCCAACAGCTGCTTTTCCGGTGGTCAGCTGACCACAGCTACAACACTCTGAAAAGAAACGACATTTTCGGGCGCTACTATGGACGGCGCATGACCCGCTCCTCGCGCCACCTCTCACAAGATCGGTTGTGTAGAGATAGGTACCGTCCTGTCGCCGCCATGGGTCGCGGGGTCTTGGCGGTCATTTTTGATCGTACATGACGTTCTAAGGGCATTGGTCATGGTTGCCCGGGTAGAATGGCCGACAGCCCTTCTATGCGGCTGGTGTAGTAAGGTCAGTTGATGCACGGAGCCGATTGAGCGGCTTCGTGTTCGAACGAACAATCGCGGTGTTTGTCACGACTGAAAGGAGACATTGCTTTGTAATCTTAACGGCGGTCTCCGCAGGATGCTTCAGGACGAAGACCTCCCAGGCTTCGAGGACAGTCGAAATTTGCTGGTCGTAAAACGAATGTTTGCAGATCTTCGGCCGTAATCATTCTTGTAGGAAATATAGCTGGCGGCGCGGACAAATGGCTCAATCAAATTGTCGAGCATCCTTGAAAGAACGCCGAAACGCGGACGGATTGTAAAAGAAACAAATACTGTCTGACTGAGTTCCGGCTCGCGCCCGAATTCGTCGTGCAGCCGAGACGGCTTTTTGGTAGCGAGGGGAGCGGCTGTCCTCTGCTTTTACCCGCGCCGCCGAGGGTCATGGCCCGCGCGCCTCTGCGGATCATAATCACCGCGGCTGAAGCCTTCAGCACGTTCCGGGGGAGGGGGCGAGCAGGCGGAGGAAGCCGGCTCCGCGGCGAGGATGTAGGCGCTGAGCTGAAACCGCGGAGCGATAGCGACTAGCGGTCCTGGCGCTACAGATCCCCAAAGGCCGGACCTGACGGCTATGCAGTCGAATAGCGACAAGAAAAGACTCTCTGCCATCGGGCGTCGGATGAACCATGCCCTCAACGGCGAATGAGGCCAAATCGGTGGGCTTCGTCCAGCAGGACCCGCACCGAGGACGGTTGCCAGTTCTTGCCGCTGCGCACAGGCCGTTCTCCCATCTGGTCCAGTTGCGCGGCAATGTCGCGCAGCGACAGGTTGGGATCGGCAATGGCAATTGCCGCCACCAGCTTCATCAGATAGTCTTCGGGAGCCCGGCGAGGGGATCGAGCAAGGAGTTCCTTCTCCGCGAGCTTTTCGCGTACCATGCGATGAACAGCGCGACGAAGGCGTTCGACGGTCCAGTCGTGGCCACGGCGATTGAGAACCCGCACGACATTGTCCCAACTGTGCTGCGGCCGGAGTTGACGCACCATCGGCAGCCACGTCTGCGCCGATGCAATGAGTTCATCGAGATAGAGCTTCTCCCGTGCCTGCGAGATTGCCTTGATCGCCTCCGGCCGTCGTTCTCGCAGACCGGGATTTCCAGGAAGCTTGCCGCGTGCCTTCGCCGCCTTAATGCCGGCTTTGGTACGCTCAGCGATTAGCGCCCGCTCGAGCTGCGCGACGGCGCCGAGGACCTGAAGGGAAAACATGCCCTGCGGGGTCGACGTATCGATTGGATCGCGGATCGACCGGAAATGCACGCCGCGGGCCTCGAGGTCCTCGATCACCGACAAGAGATGACTGACGGATCGGGCCAGTCGATCGAGGCGCACGACAATGAGGACGTCGCCGGCGCTAAGTTCAGCGAGTAATCGCGTCAGCACCGGTCGAGCCCGCGATGCTCCGGAACCATGCTCCTGATGGATCCGATCGCAGCCGGCTGCACGCAGCTCGTCCAACTGGGCATCGTGGACCTGTTCATCCGTCGACACCCGGGCATAACCGATCAGCCGCTTGGGAGATTGTTGGTTGTCAAATGTTTGTGGCTTTGCCATCGCGCTTGTAACGGCCCTGTCTCGAAGTAGTTTGTACAGATAAGGCATGCGTTAGAAATCGAACAGTTGCAAGCGTGTTTTAGCCATTGAATAGCGGCCCGTCAGACTCAAAATGCTACCGCGGACGAGCAACGGAGCGTCCGCGGTGGCAAATGCGCGTCAGCGGGCTTCCAGGGCGGAAATGCTGGAAAAACAGCGGCTTTGGTGATGGCTGCGGGCGGAGAAGCCTGCTGAAGGGCGCCGGCGCTCAATTCCGGAAATGAGGACCGGCCATGTGTGCCGACGGCGGCCGTCGAATTTTGCGATTGAGAGTCCGGTCATCCCGGGCGAAATTGCCCTAAATGCCCGGATTTCCGGGCGAATCCGCCGATCCAGGACGACCGACATCGCTGATTTGCGGCGTTATAGCAATCGCTTCCGATAAGCATTACTTATCGGAGGTGATTGCCTCAAAAAAACGCCCTCGGTGCGACGGAAGTAAGGGCCAAGTTCAATTCCTTATTCCAAAAGAACGTGGTTAATTCAAATGGTTAACGAACCGTAAATTCGACGCCGTCGCCGATTTGCCAGGCACCCGGGATCCGGCGTTGTGAATTTCAGCTAGGGATTTCATTCAAGCGCCAGCTGAAAATCGGACGCCATCTCCGCAGGTCAAGACTGGCTGCGAGTGACTAAGGCTTATCGGTGGACACAATTTTGCTTGCATACGATGCATCGCGACGAACAACACCTCCCTTGGGAAGTGGCGCTGATCCAAGACCTTAACCGCATTTGCAATTGTAAACCATGAAATCCTTAGCTGAAAATTGGGCTGATTCTGCCCGTTAAGTCCAACTGACTTAAGGTATTCCGCCGTTTGAAATCGCAAATTGAAAGCGACAAGCGAAAGCCATTGTTTACGTAAGGCAGTCGAGCAAAGGCCACGTTGAGAACAATCCTGCGAGCTGTCGCCGGCAATATATGAACTGGTTGACTTCGGGCGGCATCGCGGCTTCCGCACCGTTGAGGTCATCGATGATGATCTCAGACGTTCAGCCAGCGGAATGGTTGCCCGTCCAGCTCCTGAGAAGCTGGTGGCTGCATTGTCCGTCGGCAAAGTCGGTACTGTTCTTTGCTTCGACGCGCCGCGCCTCGTGCGCAATGGGCGCGACTACCTGCCTTTCGCCCTGGCCGGCGGCCAACTCCTATTCCATCTGATCAGCAGGCTCTACGAGCGCACGTCGATCATTGTCACCACGAACCTGGCGTTCGGTGAATGGCCGACGGTGTTCGGCGATGCCAAGATGACGACGGCACTTCTCGACCGCCTGACCCATCACTGCGAGATTGTCGAGACCGGCAATGAGTCCTGGCGCTTCAAGAACCGCTCTCAAAGCTAAAGTCGAAGAAGATCATCACCCGCACTTGGCCTACCCTCTGCAACCCCGGCCAGCGCCGGGCAGGCCAAGCGCTGATCTACAGCACAGGGGGGTCAAAATTGGATAAGCAAAAGGGGTGAATGTTCGGTGCTGATTGACGTGTCATCACGCCATTTGTCGTCGTTCAGGACAATCTCCGCGACAAACTGGTCGACAGTCGCGTTCTCGACGGCTGGGTAGACGGGCCTCGGACGTGGGTCAGGGACCGGGTTGGGACCGTTCAAACAGTTCAAGGCCGAGAAGCGGATATTGTTTTCTTTGTTCTGAGCGCGCAGTCTCCCTCTCAACAGGGCGCACGCGCGTGGGCTGGTGGAAGACCGAATCTCGCCAATGTCGGCGTAACCCGCGCGAAGACATCGCTCTTCGTCATCGGAAATCGAGCCGCATGGAAATCGGCAGGCTTCTTCGCGGCCCTACATAGGTACCTGCCGCAGCGCAATCTTTGATGCTGCCGAGCTTATTGGGAAAACGGCTTCCTGCTCTGGTCGGCATTTTAGGCTCCACCAGCGGCCACCATCTCGTCAAAGCGGGGCAGCCGCAGCAGGCTGTCATAGCGATGCAAGAGCCCGGCAACGGCGACGAACCGTCGTCCGCGCTGGGCGCTTGCCGAGAGTGCAGCGAACAGGTCTTGCGTCAGTCCCGCAAGATCGAGGAACACAACGAGTCGCGCGAGAAAAAAGTCGATTTCTCTGAGGTTGTGACGCGTCGAAAACAGTTGGCCCGGGTGACAGTCCGATGGCCAGAAAGGCGTTCCGGCGGCGATCACATCGAGGGCTTCGCCAAACCCGCTGGGGTCGTCGGCAGCAACGTCTCCCAACGCCGCCCGGATGGGGTCGTAAAGCTCCGGGGTCCGGCCACGCAACACGGTTTCCATCGCCCGGGCCATGCCGCCGTGTGCGGAACGATAGGCTGGAACGCCCTCGTTGGAGACCCGGAAGAACGCCTCTGGGGCATCCAGGATTTTAAGGTCCGTCGATGCCGGTGGCCCACTCTGGAATTCGTCGATTTGCCTGAAGAGGGTGCCAGGGATCTGCAGCAACGTCGACCCCTCGCGCTCGTCTGGCTTCAACATCCCCCAGATGGCCACGACCTGGGTGATATCCGCTCGGACGTCAAAATAGTTCCGCGGATAGGCCATCAAGGCCGGGTTCCAATACTTCGACAGCGCATGGAGGCGCAGCGATAGGATGGACGCGATTGGTGCAGAGGCAAGAACCGGATAGGCGGTAATAGCGTCGCGATAAGGAGCATGGTCGACGAAAGCCGGGGTACGTCCGAGCGCCACCGTCGCAACGGCAAGCGCCAAGAGGGTCCCCAGCGCGAAGGGGTTTCGCGACGATGGCTGAAAAGGGAAGGATGCGCTCTCGGTTGCCCACAGAAGGTCGCTTTCCTGGACGGCGCCAGTCGCCAGACAAGACAATGCCCATTTCCAAAGCCAGTGGCTGGTCAAGTCGCCCAATTTGTCAAGGGGCGGCTCATGCTCGGGAGCCTCCGCCATCCGCAATACGCCGCTCCGGCCGGAGCGAACGACGCCTTCGAAGTCGGCCTCGGAAAACAGGGCTGCGATCCGGCGAGCCGTATCAATGTCTTCCACTATGTCGAGCTGCCGTCCGTGGCCGGAGCCTTGGTAAGAATGCTCATCGGAACCCGCATCGATAAGCGCCAGCTGCTCCATCTCCAGATCGCCTATGGGCTCATATCGTTCTGCCTGCCTCGATGTGACCCCGAGGCGCGCCCGTTCGGCACGGCGAGTCGCAACAGCCTTTCTGCGCGCGTCGACAGGCAAGGCTGCGGTCTCCTGGTTGGACAGCCCGATGTCCGATTTGTCCTCGCGGCGGAGGATTGCACGCGCCGCAAGCGGCATCGCGAAGACGTCTTCCCCGGCAAGGTCAATCAGGCGGCGCACCAGGCTGGGATCGGTGAGCAGTAAACCGACCTCGCCCAAGAAGGCGTCATGATAGGCTGCGAGAGTTGCAGCGTCCGGCTCGCCAGCCCCACCGCCAGCCCGGTACCAGTTGGCGGCAGCGCGATGGACCGCGCGAACCGTCTCGCGCATGGGGATCTCGGAATTTCCCGCCGGTGACAGGTCGCTGTCGAGCATCGGCAGCATGATGCGCCTGAGGACAGGAACGTGGCGTATTGCGTCATCGCCGGAGCGCTCGACCAGCCAGACTTCACGGGAGAGGGCCTCAAAGAGGTCTATAGATTTCTGCACATCGATTGCGCCAAGTGCTGTCGGACCGGCAAGGACCTCCCGGATAAGTGTGGGCGTGACCACCGTGAGCGCAAGTCCCGGATGTGCCAGTTTGGAAAGGTCGTCCCTGGAAATCAGCCGCTCCCCGGCAGCATCGGTGACGATATGGTCTTTCAACCGGTGCAGAAAGCGGGAATAGAGCACGCGCGTACTGGATGCGGCACCAAGAACCCCTGAGCCTTCGGCAAGCGTGGCAGCCTCCTCGATCTCCGCAGCCGTGCGCCCGCGCGAAAACGCAGCGAGCAACAGGAGCACGATTGGAAACCGCGGAATGGCGCCAACGAGGCGCCGGCTTCGCGCCTGTGTGAAGATTTGGCGATCTGCACGGCTCCTCAGGAACTCGACCGCGGCCTCGGGACCGAGCTCGCCGATCTCCAGGCGTGCTTCGAACCAACGAGCAGCATCACCATCATCGCCCTGGAAGGGATGCGCTCGGCCAGCGACTACCGCCCTTACATCCTTGAACAGCGGACGTCCGTCGTGGCACCGGAGCACTTCGAGTGAGTTCAAGAATTCGAGCACAAGGCCGAACGGCTCCTGGTCCAGAAAAGGGGCCTTCATATTGGAGCGTACCAGGACTTCCTCGAAGGTATCGACGAGGACAACGAGGGTTTGTTCGGCAAACATCCCGTCACCCAAGGCCCGTTGCATTTCCTCGCGCATGGATGAAACAACGTTCAAGCTCTCGGTACCGGAGAGCCGCTCCACGTCGCCGCTCTCTTGAGTGAGCCTGTGCAGATCGTTTCGAGCCGCGTTCCGGATCGCCGATAGACGCTCGGCCGCTGCTGGCCTGGCAAAGCCGATCTGCCGAGTAACCTCGTTCAGCCATTCGCGCTCGCCCCCGAGAGCAACGTTGCGCTGGTCAAAATCAATCCAGACGCAGATCGGACCTGACCAGTCGTCTTTCTGGGTGCGGCGCATTAAATCGGCGACAAGAGCCGACTTGCCCGAGCCGCCTATGCCGGTGACGAGCAGAGGACGAAGGCGTGCGAAGTCGCTTGGCGGTTTGGGGAGCGCGACCAGTGGCTGCTGCAAAAGGCCGCTTTCAATATACTGGTCGAGGGCATGTGCCTCGAGCGCACGGCCAAACAGCTTACGGGGGGCCACAAAGTCCTGCCGGCGTCGCTCGGCCTTGCGCGCCAACATCACGCGCGGGTCTACCGGCGGTTCCCTGACCGGCCAATCCGTCGGCAAGGAACGGACGAAATCGAGCGCCAAGGCCTGTAACATCAGGTCGTCCGTCGACATTTTGCGCGGATCGCCGGCTGCCGCCCCCTTTTTCAACATTGCCTGGAGGACTTGGCCGAAGCGATCAGAAACTTGCGGTTTGGTTTGCCTGACGGTCTGTTCCAGTACCCCCTCGGCGGCCATCTCCCTCAAAGTGTCGCGCCGTGGCTGCGGCCGCAGGCGCCAGAGCACGCGCTTGTCTTCGATGACCTCTTCCATCATCGGCGATAAGAATGCCAGGACACGGTCCTCGAAGGCCTCCTTGTCCTCCGCGCGGACCGGCAGCTGCAGGAAAGCCACCGGATCGAACGTGCCGACGACGGCGGCCCGCCGGCGAAGGACGAGAGCGGCGTTTTCGGGTGTGTCATGTTTGGTTGCGTTCATACACCCATCCGTTTCTTGAGATGGGGGTCGAGGTCGTTGCGGACAACCGCGGCGACGGCCTGCGTCATGCTGAAGGTCTCGCTGACCCGGCTGCTTGCGACCGACGAGACGACGGCGGCAAGGCATTCGCACGCCACGTCCGGCAAGCCGAACCGCCCGTCAACTCGATTGCCTACCCAGGAGGCTACCCGGCTGCTGTCGAGATGCGTCAGCGGCTTTTCGAGGCGTTTGGCCTTGATGCCTTGCAGTGACGGCAGATCGACGTCAACCAGGCCGAGCATGACGAGGCGAAGCGACGGTTCGACGGAGACGTCTGCATAAAGCCGGTCGAGGAGCGTTCGCGTAGTTGTGTCCGGCAGCGCGTGTTTTTCAAGTTCGTCGATGACGAGCCACAATGTTCGCTGGCCAGCGATCCTGACGAGCTCAGCCTTTAGTTCGCCAGCAACGCGCATGACAACGTCGTTGATCTCGGTCGATTGACGATCGGCAGGTAGGCTGCTGTCATCAACGGGGGTCAGGGCGGATGACCGGCCGGCGCTGACAGCCTCAAGGAGGGCGGCTGCAGTGCGGTACGCGTTCTGCATTAGGTTTGCGGCGCTGATCTCGACGATTTCGTGTTCGGCGAGATCAAGAAATTCCCGCAGGATGCGCCTTGAGAAACTTTTGCCGACGCGCTGGAGCGGCTTTCCGTCCACACCGAGATCGGCGCGAACGATGAGTATCTTGACCTTGCCCCGGCTTGCCTCCGCAATCGCCTCCTGCAACTCTCCGCGCCCAATCAATGGATCGCCATTTGACAGCGCTGGTTTGAGTGCTTGGAGAGCACCCATCCGGGCGATGATGGCCGGTCCGGCCTTGGCACGGATACGGCGCAACGGTATGGCGATATTGACGTTCGCGCTTGGCACGGGATCGCCGTTATCGTCGCTGATATCAGAATTGCCGCCATAGGTGACGCCCGCTTGGTGCAGCGCCACCGGCATCATGTCGAAATTGAAGCAAGGTGCGCCGGATGAGCCGCCGATGGAATTTGCGCTATGAAGGATCCTCGCAGATGTCTTCGCGGGAACGCCGCCGAGAAGGTTTGCAGCTGGTAGACCGAGATCGAAACTTCCGTAGGACAGGCGCATCGAAAATTCGCCCGGGTGATGCAGGAGGACCATATTGCCTCTTGGCATAGGCGGGTCTTCGGAGACGATATCATAAAAGCGCCGCTCCAGTCCTGCCGGCTCGGCGATCTCAATCACGGCGAAATCGTCGTACGGCTCGAAATCCGCGCCGTCTGCCGGCCAGTCGCCGGCACCTTCACTGCCGGTTCGCTCGGATCCTTCGGCACTGCTTGCCGCGACCAGCCAGTTCTCGATTACACCGATGCGGATAACACCGCCCGCCTGTGCGGCGCGTGCCGTGAAATCGAATTCCACGCCGAGCCTTGCCGCGCTGCCGGCGGCAGCCTTCCATGATTCTGCCGGGGCGAGCCCTGCGGCCGCAGCCTCTTCGTCGCTCATAGGTTCCAACAGCGAACGAACGACGTGCCAGTTCGTCAGCACGAGGCGCGGCCCGATCAGGAAACCCGTTCCCCGTGTACGCCGGGCACCATCGCGCACAACGATGCGACAGGTGCAGCGTTGTGCGCGCATCACCGCGGCATTGACGTCGTCGGGATCGCGAAAGCGCTCCTGGTCATTAACGATTGCCTCGAAGGTGACGAGCACGCTCGCGCGATCGCGCGCATCCGCAACCAGCGCGGCCGCCATGACCACCCCGCCAGTACCATCATCCTCGCTGCTTGCCTTGAACAGCGTTGCACCGCCTGCGGAACAGAAACCCTGCAGGAACCCTTTATCGCTCGCATAGCGCAGCGCAGCTTCGAAATCGGCGAAATCTCGCTCGCGGCCCGGGCCAAGGGGCGCTGCCCGCTGACGTTTCAAGGCGACGGCCTTGAACGGGATGCGTTCGTCAGGGCTCACCTCGGCAAAGGCGTCGAAGGCCTTTTCGAACGTCTCGCGGGTTACCTTGACCTGACGTGAGAGCCTGCCGGGATCGAGCTCATCAGGACCTTCTGACACGGCGCGCCCTATCTCCATACCATCCGTTCGGTAACATCCGCCCCGATAAATGGCGATTGTTTCACTGCGGCCAGAGAGTGAGCGTAATTGGCGGTCATCACCTGGCCTGCGAAATGCAGGCCAAGGATCGGAAGATCGTTTGAAAAGGTAATGATTGCGGAGCCTGACGAGCCACCCAGCGTTGTCGCGTCATGGCTGAATATCCAGTGATTGCCGTCCGCCTTCACGCCCCCGGCCGCTTGGACGATGGTGCCCGGGCTGAAATATTTCCGGCCATAGTCGAGACCGAAGATCATCGCCAGACGGCCTCCGATCGTCTCAGTAGCTTCCTTGCCGGAAGGATCCTCCAGAGCGGACCGATCAGGACGGGCAGGATAACCGACCACCGCGATATCCTGCAAAGTTGCGGCTTCGCCGGGATCGCCCGTCAGCCCCACGGTCGCGGGGAGCTTCGCGGTAGTGTTCTCCGTTTCGACGTCGAGCACCACCATGTCAAGATGAGCGAAATCGACGCTTCTGCCAATTTGGGCATCACCAGCAGCGGCAACCCCTTTGACCTTGAAACGCAATTCGTTGCCCCTTCCGTTGTCGCTGAAATTGATCGTGACACCGTCACGCATGAACCATTTCGATCCGCTACCTCTCTTGACGACGACGTCCGCGATGGCCTCTGCCACATGGCGGTTGGTCACGACGAGCCCGGGACCGGCGACCCATCCCGTACCGACATGTGCGCCCGCAACGTCGATGCGGCCGACGCTCGCACAAAGGGCGGGCAGATATTGCTTGGCCGCCGTCAGAAGCGCACTCCAATCGGTGAATTCGGCATGCTTCGAGGAGATCGCGCCATCCTCCACCTTGAAGGCTGGGCGGCCCTTCAGCCGGACAAGCGCCTCGGTCACGATTCTGCCTTCGATGGAAAGCGCCGCCTCGCCATCGCTGGCAAGCTGGCGGACGACCGCTTCGGTGCTGTTCAACAGATCGCGGCGTGCGGCGGTTGCCTCAGGGGTACTTTCCGTCTGGGATTCGATCTGCGTCAGCGTGCCTTCGATGAGATCTTGCAAGTCCCTCAGACCCGTCCCGGCAAGACTTGCGCGCGCGTTTTCTGCAGTGCTTTCCTGGCCAGGCTTCAACGGCGCAATTATTGTCAGAGGGTGGCGCGCAGGCGGTGTGGGCGCAAGAATCGGAGCTTGGAGATGTGGAACTGCATTCGCAAATCGCAGGCTTCGTTTCAAGACGGTGGGCGCCTTGGCTTGAAGCCCTGGTGACGGGAGCGGCCGGGCAGGGGTTTCGAGCAGCGCGGAGCGCCCGGCGTCGCCGCGCCTCCAGGCGTCGGCGGCAAGGTAGCTTGCCTCTGCGCCGTAACGCGCCCAAACCACATCCGTGCTCTGGGCATCGGCAAAGACTTGCGCAACGGCGGCGCTCTCCGGCGCATCCGGAACGGCTTCAGGTGCTATTTCATTCCCGGTTGCTGCCGGGATCTTCGCCAGCGCCAAGCGCAGCAAGGCAGCGGCATCGACAACACCGGCACCGTAAAGCCAGCTGTTCCAGCGGGCGGGACGCCGTGCAGTCGCCGTCAGTGCCGCGCGAAAGAGCGCCTGGACGCTGACGCCGCGGCGCTTGGCCTCCGCCCGAACCTTGTCGCGTCCGAACCGCGCAAGCCATAGCGCCGCCACGCCGGCGGTGGTCGTTACCGCGAAGGAGGTCCCCTGCCCACCGCTAACCGTGCCGATGCCGAGATCATTCGGTGTCCTGCGTGCCACGTAGACATTCTCCGCTGGAGCGGCGATCGTCACACTGGGCCCGGCGCTGGTTCCCTTCCACGGTTTGTCGTTCGAATCGACACCGGCCACAGCAATGACACGGTCGTCTGAGGCCGGATAGACGACGAAGTTGACACAATTTCCTGCCGCGGCAAGCACGATCAGTCCCCGATCGACGGCGACGCCGATGGCAGCCGAAATCGATCTTGAGAAGATCCCCCCGAGGCTCATGGTGATGATGTCGGCCTTGATTTTCACGGCGTGAAGGATGGCGGCCGCCACCGGGGTCCCGTCGAATATCTTGACGTCGGTCGTGCAACGGATCGGCACAAGGCTCGCTGCTGGTGCCGTTCCGACCATCTGGCCACGTTCACGGCTTACGACCACACTCGCCGTGGCCGTTCCATGTCCGGGATTGGCAAAAGACGGATCAAGGGGATCAGCGGGGTCCTTATCTCCACCAACGATGTCGATGGCGAGATCGAAGCGAAGCGCCTCGGTATCCAGTTCGGGATGACTGGCGACACCGGTATCGGGCTGAGCGACGATAATGCCCGCACCCTTTTTGGGCGAAATCGCCCAGGCTTCGGGCGCGCGCACCGCCTTTGCCGACCAGTGGAAATCAGTGGGGGCCGACGCCTTCGACCAGCAAAGGGCATCGACAGCCGCTGATTCCGGATTGGTCCGGTCAAGCCTATGGGCATCGGGCTCGGCGTAAAGTGTCGAGCCGATGTCGGGCGTGCAGGACACGAGTTCGAGTTCACCTGCAAGGTAGTCGGCAATCGCGAATAGGCGGTCCGGTGCGATGGTGCGCGCAACGCCAGGAAATTGCAGGACATAGAACGTCGGGAGCAAGGGATCGAGCGGCTGAAGGACGAAGCGGCCGTCTTTCAGCAAACCGGCGATGTGGGCCTCCAACCCGCCAGCGTCATCTGGCCGCTTCAACTCCAGTTCGAAGCGTATAATTCCTGGCCGGAGAACGGGATCTTCGGCGTCGCAGGCTTCACAGACGGAACGCAGGATATCAAGTTCAATCACCGTATCGCCCCCCAAGGATACTACTTTATGTCTCTTATTTTTCGATTTTGCAATGAGGATACGCTGCCATGGTTGTATGAATCAGCAATATAAACAATACTGCTGACATTCTTTACAGCAACGATTGCATGCCGGTTTCAACACGTCTTCCGGGTCTTGTCACATGACCAGCAAGATTATAGAGGCGGGCTCGCTTTCTCCCGTTAACCCTGGTGCCGTATCATTTGCTGCTGAGCCGCCTGAGTACGTCGTCGGACCGGACATTGCCGAGAACCGGCTTCCGGCGGCCGGTAAATTGGCTCTTTGCGAACTTTGCGTCCGGGCCGACGTCGTGGAGGAAGATCTGGCAGATCTCCATTCCCGGCTGCAGGGCGATCGGCACCTCTCCGACGTTACTCAATTCGAGGGCAAGACAGCCAGCAAACCCCGGCTGGATTCCGGCTGCCGTCTCGATAATCAGACCGCGCCGTCCGAGTGACGATTTCCCTGTGACATAGCCGGCGAGATCCGCCGGCAGGCGCATCCACTCCAAGGTCGTCCCGAGTACGAAATTGTGCGGGTGCAGGATGAACTCCTCGCCGAATCGAACGAAATGTTCCTTGGTCGGAACCGGATCCTCATCCGGTTCACTGACGCGCAACAGCGAGGTGCGCGAGTGCCGCAGTGTCCGAAACCATCGGCCGAGACGCAGATCGAGCGACGCGGCGCCCACGGCGGCCAGCCGTCCAAGATCAGGGCGCGGCACGATTGCCAGCATGCCTCCGTCGGCGCCAGGAGCGAGATTGAGCCGGCCGATCAATCCAGTGCTGCTCAACATAGAGATTACCTCGTGCGGGACTCAAATTCCATGACTTCCATGGTTTTGAACACCAGATCGTTGAGGATTTCCAGTCTAGTGTCCTCGCGGAAGTTGAAATTCTTCCAATGCGCCCAGTTGAGCCGGATCGCCCAACCTGCGTTGATCGTATCGCCGATCGAAGTCGTCGATGCTGCCGGTGACAGGGCGCAGAATTGTTTCACAATTCGATCGCGCTCGGCGTCGGAAGGCAAAGCCAGGCCGGTGCGGGCGACGTGACCACTTACGGCGGCGATCAGATCCTCGATCATCGCGGTGGACGCCTGATCTGCCATACGCAGGCAAAACGCCTCGTTGGCCTGTAGCCGCTTCGGCAAATCGATGAAATAGCCCGAGAAGGCCGGCGGCTCGGTGATCCCGAACGCTCTCGCTGCGCTTTCGAGTGCCGTGACCCGCGAGCCCAAGGACGGATAGTAGGCGGCGCGCTCGCCTGTGTGCGGCGCGATCAGGTAGATGAACGAATAAAGGTAGCTTTCACCGAACAGTCGCAGCCCGATGATATCGCAGAAAAGCTCTTCAATCTGGCGCGTGGCCAGCCGGTAGGAGCGCGCCCAGATGCTGCGCAGGAAAAGGTCGCTCAACAGGTCGGCCGGCTTGGTTTGGACGTCGAACAACTGCTGGAATTCACTCCAGCTGTTTTGATATTCGCCAACCAGGCGGCTCTGCAATGTTGCGTCAAGGGCAGAAAGGTGGGGGCTGCGGTGCGGCTTCTTGCGCCAGATGGAATGGCCGAGTTCATGACCGGCAAGAGGAACGATCAACGGGTTGCCGGATTCGGTCGCTGGCAGCCCTATGAACATGAGATTGGGGAATTCGTCAGTAATCGCGGGATAAGTAAACGGCGAAAAGCTCCATTCCGAGCTGACGATCAACTTGGCTTCCGGCCCGTAGATAGTCTGGCTCATGCGCAGAAGCGGATCGTAGATCTCGAACGCATTGCGCACGTTAGTCGAGCGCAGGATAAAGCCGAGAACGGTATAATAGCGCGCTATGTAGGCATTGACCTGCGCGGTTACCTGCTGGCGTATTGTATGGTCAGTCGTTGGCCCGATCCCGGAAAGCCGGTTCAGTTCCCGACCGTAAAGATCGGCCAGCAATTTAAGAGCTTCTCTCGATTCCTGATAGGGAAACTCCGATGTCTGCAGATGCTTGATCTGGTCAATGACCGACAGCAGCTTCTGCCGCACGAAATCGATGTCAAGCGACCCGTTCGTCATATGCCGGCATCCACTCGTCGTCGGGCGCGGGTGTCAGTTCCTCGAGAAGAACCTGATGCAATGACAGGCAGAAGCGCTTGAGGGAGCCAATCTCCTCGCTGCCGGTGCTTTCACCGGCGGCGATGGCTTTTGCCTGCGCGACGAGATCCCTGACCCACTGTTCAAGATCGTTGAAGTTGCTGAGTGAGGCGCCTTCGGTGTGAAAGATCGCTGAGTTGAGGATCTCGACGTTGACCGGGTTTTCACTCAGGGCGAAAAGACTGACAGGCCGTCCGCCACTCGGCGGCGCCTCAAGATAGTGACCGAAGCGCTGGATAGTCGCCAGATCAGCCGGCTGCCGCTTTTCCAACTTGTCGAGCTCGATGGCGGCGTCAAGGGCGAGCGATGGGAAGTCCATGAATTGATTTCCTCGGCTTTGCATTGGTCGCGAACTGTTCCGCCTGTGATATCATCGAAACGGTTTGGTACAGAAATCGAACCGGGACGGACCAGCGAAACTATGAATCCGCGGTGACTCCTCGTCAAGCGTCTAAAACGGACTATGGTGAACGGTGATGCGTACGAATGCTCAATCATCGACTCCCTCCATGGCGAAATCCGGACCTCGACGGGCAAATAGTGAGGACGTGGGGTGCCGAGGCGCCGCAGGCAGCACGACCGCGCCCATTTCACTTTCGGCTGGCAGGACGCAAGCCGGTCGGCCTCTGGAAGAACAGAGAACGTGGGTGCGCGGCGTCCCAAGTGTAGCTGGGCGATCCCCCGCACTGGCCGCGGCTGCTGCGCGCCGCCGCACTACAACAACCACGGTCAGGCCGCCTTTCGGAAGACTTGGTCTGTCGTCCCGGCCACGCCTCCTCGATCAGGAAAGAAAATGCTTTCCCGTCGCGGTCTCCAGGACGCTTGCCAACTGGGTAGCGAGCATGCCCTCAATGAGTTCTTCCATCTTTGTCAGATCGAAGGCACCGTCTTCTGAAGCCGCATCGGCCGCTTCCAAAGCGTCGAAGTACGGGCGCCGGTTATCGACAATCTGGTCCGGGATGGTCTTGACCCCGGGTAGGGGCAATTGAAGCTTTACGCAAAGAACCAAATAGGACACCATGCGCGATGTCCGCCCATTCCCATCACTGAAGGGGTGGATCCAGTTGAGCCGCCACATCACGAACGACGCAAGATGCACGGCTGTCTTTTCGGTCCAGTTGTCGTTGACATAATCGCACAAATCCTCAATGAGTCCAGGGACCTGAAATGCCCCGACAGGCTTGTGCTTACTGCCCTCAATTGAAACTTCAGCGGGCCGGAAGTTGCCGGCATAGATGCTAATGCCTTGCAATGCCTCACGGTGAAGCGACAGTAGCATCGAGGGACGAAGCTTCCATTTTTCCCCTTTGTCGATTGCATCGACAATCATGTCGCGCGCTAGGTCGAACTGGAGAAGGCCGTTGCGGGCTTCGGCTTCGGCGCGCGCCTTCTCATCCATGATCAAATAAGCTTCGGTTGCCACGCTGTGGCGGCGCGTAGCGTCAGTCATGTTTCTTTTGATCTGCCATCTCGTCGGCGACGCGATCGACCAACTCGCGGGTTATCATCTCATTTTCGAAATGAGTGTTGCCGTATGCAAAGCTGCGACGCTGGACTTCAATGTCACTCTTCGACAACTGCACTTTTCTGGCGGCTTCGAGGAGGTTTCTGAGCGGTTCGTTCATTGCAGGCGTCCTTTTTATTTAGGCGTCCATAAAAGCGGTTTTCCTTTGCAAGGCAACCTCGACAAGGATAGAAACATGGAATTGCGCCAAGCTTGTGGAAGAGTGTTGCAACTGCGCTAGCACCATAATGCCGATCGCGACGATTGGCGAGCAGCAAGAAGCGCGGGACGGGATTGGCAACGAGGCTTGGCGTTTCGTTCTTCATTTTTTCTCGCACTGATGCGGGCATCGGTCAGCTCTAAGACCGCCCCGCCCCGGGGGAATGGCTCCGGCAACTGACGGCCTCTGAACTGTTTCGGCTATTGCATCGAGAGGTGCTCCAATGGCCGCAACACTTCCGGCGCGTTGCCTCCCGCTACGAGCAGCGAAGTCTCTGCTTCACAGGTTTCATCGTAAGCGGCGTGCCACTCGCCCCTGACCGAATCGGATATTCGAAGGCAACGGTCGCATCCATGATGGATGCGGCAACTACGGGTCAATTGCGGTCATTCAGCTATCACGAAATCGGTGCACCTTCCCGACGGACAAATGAAAAAGCAGAGAGATTTCCGGATTGGAGCGCAAAGGCGGCAGAGCTGTGCCGCAAAACCTCGGCTGACTATGTCGGGAAGTTGCCGCAACCGCCTCTAACCCTGCGCAAGATGATCGCTTGGCATTTCCGATTGGCTGTATTCAAGCCGCCGACGCTCTGATCGCCTTTGGTTGAAGTCATTAGGCCAACCAGTGCCCCTTGCGATGCCGTCATGGGGAGAAAAAGGTCTTTGCTAATGGCACTTTATTTTCCCATTATTGGTGCTATCATCAAATTCGCAATTTATTCGAGTATCCTGACTGGCGATAAGCTTGCGCAGCCCTGCGTATTGTGTGGGGAGCTACGCCTGCGTTTGAAAATGGCCAGTCGCGCATTCTTGTTTTTCTTAGCAATGCTTTTTGTGCAGGGGGATGTGCATGTCTTCGGGCCATATCTGGCGTGAAAATTACGAGGGAGGAAACCCTGAGGCGGAAGCATTGCTTTTTGCAGAGCTGGCACGCGATATCATGGATGTGCAACTTGCCAATAGGGCGAACGCCCGAGCAAGCGACATAAGTCGCGCGTTTCACGCGAAATGTATACTTGGTGTCGACAATGCGAAACTTCAGATTCTGCCTAATATTCCAGAAGATCTCGAAGTCGGTTTTTTTGAGCGTGGCAAGCAATACGACGTGACCGTGCGGCTTTCCAACGCCAACGGTGTCCGTCAGGCCGACTTCAAGAAGGATATGCGTGGGATAGCGCTACGCGTTAAAGTATCCGAGAACGAATATCACGATTTCCTCGCAACGAATTTTCCGGTTTCTCATGCCCGCAACGCTTATCAATTCGTGGCGTTCGCCAAGGCGATGTCCGGCTCGAAGCTGCTGCTTTTGCCGCGCCTCGTCCTCGCAGTCGGCTTTTCCGAAACCCTCAGGATGCTCAGAAACGTCCTGAGGGGAGCGCGCGTCGTCGACAGCCTAGCCACAGAGGGCTATTGGAGCCGAGGCGCTCTTCTCTGGGGCAATGAAGCAGGTCCAGTTCGGTTCCTGCTGCGTCCAAGCGCCAAGACGACCGCGGCAAAGCCCGCCTCGGCAACTGACCCTGACTTTCTACATCGTGAGATTGCCGAGCGGCTTCGCGAAGGCCCTGTCGAGTTCGATTTCCTGCTGCAGCGCTATGTCGATGAGAAACTTACTCCAATCGAGGATGGTGCGGTCGAGTGGACGGAAGACGCATCGAGGCCGATCGGGGTCGCAACGCTGACCATTCCGTCGCAGGACATCGATGCGGCGCCTGGCAGGGCGATGGAGCGGCTTGTCGACCAGCTTGGCTTCAATCCTTGGAATACGACCGAGACATTTCGCCCGCTGGGCAATCTCAACCGTGTCCGCAAGGCAGCCTATACGGCCAGCTCCGCGCATCGCTTGAACCAACGGTTCCGGGAACGGAAGCCGCTACGCAACATCGTGATTGCCCGGGCTGTCGCGGCCCTGTTTAAGGCGATTAATGCACACGTGCCCTGGTATAGGTTCGGTTGGCGCATGAGCCTGCTTAACATCTCCATTCTCCGGGAAGAGCTACGCACAAAGAACTTGTTTGACACCGAATTGCCGGATGCACCACCGCAGGCGACCCCGCAGCCGCCAGTAATTCCCGAGGCGGTCCGCACTCAGCGGACATTCGACGGTACCTACAACGATCTCTCAAACCCGCGGATGGGTGCGGAGGGAGCGACGTTCGGCCGTACGATGCGAGCGGTCTACAAGCCAGAGCTATTCGGGCAGCCGAACCCAATCGAAGTCAGTCGCCAACTGATGACGCGAAAGGCTTTCATTCCGGCACGCTCGCTAAATGTGCTTGCCGCGGCCTGGATTCAGTTCCAGGTGCATGACTGGGTCAACCACAAGCGCCATAGTCTCGGGAATGCGGAGACCGACATTGCATTGCGAATGCCGAACGGAGAGCTCTGGAAGAGCACCACAGGCGGTCAGCCGGAGGCTTTTATGCGCATTGCTGGCAATGAGGTTTTCCGCATGGCTGCCGGCGGCTACCCCATTTTCAAAAATATGACGACACCGTGGTGGGACGGTTCAGAGGTTTACGGCAATACAGCGGAAAAAGCGCTGGATCTGCGAGACGGAGGTCGTCTTAAGCTCACCGAGGATCTCTATCTGCCGACCGAATTGAACGGCATGAACGTCACTGGCTTCAACGAAAGCTGGTGGCTGGGCCTCAGTATGATGCACACGCTGTTTGCTCGTGAACACAACGTGCTCGCCGAAGCATTGATGCGCGAATATCCGGACTGGGAGCCGGACCGGATCTACAACACCGCTCGATTGATTGTATCGGCTCTGATCGCAAAGATTCACACCATTGAGTGGACGCCAGCTATTCTGGCGACGCGGGCGATCAAAGTCGGCCTGCCGGCGAACTGGTACGGCGCGCCTAAGGACTGGCTCACGCAGCTCGGCATCTGGATGCTCGACACGCACGAACTCAAAGGCATTCCGCAGACTGTGCCCGACCATCACGGCATCCCGTACTCGCTGACGGAGGAATTCGTTTCGGTCTACCGTCTCCATCCGCTCATTCCCGACGATTATCAGTTTTTCAACTATGAGACCGGTGCGCGAACAGAAACATTGGGCTTCGCCGACATTCAAGGTGCGGGAACCGATGCCAAAATGCGGCACCTTCGGCTCCACAATGTCATCTATTCACTCGGAATCGCACATCCCGGTGCAATCACGTTGCATAATTACCCCAATGCGTTACGCCAGTTTAAACGGATGTCAGGCGACGTGGAGGAGATTATCGATCTTTCCGTCGTCGACATCGTCAGGGATAGGCACCGCGGAATTCCTCGCTTCAATGACTTTCGCGAGGCGTTGCACAAGCCGCGTTTAAGCAACTGGGAGGAATTGTCGTCGGATCCAGAAACGGTGCGGGCAATGCAGGTTCTCTATGGCAATATCGACATGGTGGACACCATGGTCGGCCTGCATTCTGAGCCTCCGCCGGACGGTTTCGGCTTCAGCGATACGGCTTTTCGCGTGTTTATTCTGATGGCCTCCCGACGGTTGCAGAGCGACCGTTTTCTCACCGTCGACTTTCGGCCGGAAATCTACTCGCCCCTGGGGCTCGATTGGATCGAGAACAACGGTATGACCAGCATCATCCTGCGTCACTGTCCGCAACTCGCCCCGGTATTGCCGCGCACTGCCAGTGCATTCGCCCCTTTCCGGCCTATCCTGTCTTGAGGGGCACACCATGCCAATTTCCCGCGACAGATTATACCGGCTCTTTCGCTTCCTCTTGGTGAGCGTCAACCTGCTTGTACTCATCACTCTTGTTGCAACGGGGATATTCATCAGGCTCGAAGGCGACTGGGTGCATCCAACTATCCGGGATCCAAAGGATGCGTTCGAAAATGGCACCATCGGCACGGAACTCATGCCGCTACCGGTCGCTTTGGTACTGCCCGACCTGTTTCCCGAGCATTTTCAGCCGGCCGGTGCGGATGCCGGCGATTGGGTGAAGCAATTCGGGTTCTTGCCGTATGACAACCCGGAGGCCAATAACGGTTTGCCACTCGGCTTTGCGACCAGCAACTACCGCCCCGGTTCCGCGGCGCCGTCGCCTGTCCCGTTCGTCGGCTTCAGTTGTGCTCTTTGCCACACCACGCGAATTCGCAAAAGTGAGGAGAGCAAGGGCGTCGTCGTCTACGGACCAGGCAGCGTATCGATCAATCTCTTCGCCTGGATCGATGCATTTCAGGCGGCGGTCTTGACCAGGGTGAAGCCGCAAAGAGATGGCGAAACGGACATGGAACGGCCCTATCGTCTGACCGTCGACAGCATTTGCGATTCGTATAGAGCCAAGACGGGTGAAACGCTGGGCTCGATACAACGCCTGTTGATTGGGCTATGGCTTCGCCAGGTTCGCGCTCGGATCGAGGCAGGATTGCCGCGCTTCGACGAACCGATCGGAAATTACCGATCCCGCGATGCAGACGTAACACCGACGGGTCCAACACGTACCCAACCGTTTCGCACTCTCGTTCGCACTGTGCTCGACCGGCCTGGCAACGATATGCCCGTCTACACGAAGATTGCCACGGTTTTTTCGGAGGATCATCGCGCGCGCGCCCAGTTCGATGGGTCGATCGGCGACATATATGCCCGCAGTTCGCTGGCGGCGCTCGCAGCCGGGGCCACGGTCACTAATATGGCTAAGCCGGAAATTGCCGACAATATCCGCAAAGCGAGCGATTTCACGAAGACGTTGCGTCCGTTGCGCTATTCCGACATGTTCCCGGAAGATGCGGCCTCGATCGATCCTGCACGTATCCTGCAGGGGCGCAAAGTCTACGGGCAATATTGCGCCGCCTGCCACGGCGATCGGGATTCGACCGGGGCTTGGGTCAACGGCGAGAAGACCGGCCAAGTCGTGCCGGCCGGTGAGCTCAACACCGATCCGGAACGCGTGCGGTTTCGTCATTATGGACCTCTCGCCGAAAAAATGTTTGCGCTCTTCCCCGACAAGCACCCGTTCCATTTTAAGCGAGAGGATATTTGGCCCCAGCGTGGACAAGAGGAGGAGACATCCATTAGGGGCTACGTAAACGCGCCGCTGGACGGGATGTTCCTGCGTGCCCCCTACCTCCATAACGGCAGTGTCATGACGTTGGCTGAACTGATTAATCTCAGGAAGCGTAGAGATGTCTTTTATCGGGGCGATAACACCTACGATCCGGCCGACGTCGGCTTTCGCTCTCCGGAAAGCGCTGACGATCGAAATTACTTCACGTTCGATACGACTCAGATCGGCAACTCGAACAGGGGACATGACTATCCATGGGCCTATGACGACCCGAAACGAAATCCGGACGATCTTGCCGCGCTGCTTGACTATTTGAAAATGCTCTAACGTCAGGAACGAGCCCATGAAGGCCATGCCTCCGAACAGTATAACTCTGCCGCAGTTCTCGCTGGCGTTCGTGACGTTTGGCGTACTGCTGGTTCTTGCGCTCCTCTGGCCGGAGACGACGCTGGACGACGTCGATCTCGGTCGCACGAAAGCCACTATCTGGGTGACAAGTCTCATGCTTCTCCCGAGCTTGGCGCTCTATCCCTACCGCACGCTCTCCCAACGCATGGCCAACGTCGTACACTTGTTCTGGACCTTCGCTTATCTGCTTTTTCTTGTTCACGCTTATTGGGCCATATTCGTAATATTCAACGGGCTTAAGGACACCTTCGTGCAGATGGGCATTCCCATTGCCAGCATAAATTTCCTGCTCGTTATCCTGTGGGGCTTGGATGTTTTGCTTCTATGGTTTGCGCCGAGCCGGACCCCGCCCGCGGCGCGCTTCCAGATCGCTGTACGCACGCTTACTTTTCTAATATTCGCGACCACCTTCCTGTTTTTGCGAAGTGGTCCGGTTCATATTCTTGGGATCATTTTTGCGGCCGTGATCTCGCTATCCCTGGCCATTCGGCTGTGGGTACGTGAGCGCGCCGTCCAATACTGAGACGGCCAAGCTGGGTCGTCGACGCCACATTCGGAGGCTGGGGAGGAAACATGAGCAGCGAGGAGACAAACAAAACCGGTTTTGAGCGATTGCTCGAGCGCCCATTAATCCAGACGATTCTTCAACGGCGTACGCACCGGATCGGCCGAGGTGTTCCCCTGATCAAAGCAGGCACCATGACCTATCAATCCACCCAAAAACCGGTGCCACTTACCGACCTCGAAGAGGCAATTTTAATCGCCATGACTGGCCTTACCGGCCTTACAATGCCGGACAGGCCGTTTGAGGATCCTGTCACCGGCGAGTTCGTAATGGCAAAGCCGAATGTCCATATGGAAGGGCGAACGGCCGGCAGCCCCGACAATGCCCAAGGGACATATTTCTTCCTCATCAACGATACCGGCACATACTTCATCGACAGGGTTCCGTTCACCCCACCATTATCGTTCGAACCGGAGGCACTAATCGCACATGCCAAACGAGCGAAAGTGAAAATTAGCAATGGCAGACTGGATACGGCAAACCGCGAATTCCCCGCCTATCTCGATTCCAATCGCTTGCTGTCGAACCTGCCCGGCACGACGGTGCTTTTTCCCGTCGTAGACCTGTCACATCAATATATTAACGGCCTGATGTATCTCTTGACACAGCCCGAAGGACACCGACCAACAATCGTTGACGATCGTAATTTCTATCTTAGGGCCGGCGTAGGAAAATGGGTCAAGAATCGATTTCTCAACGAAGAGATCAAGGTGCCGCTCGGCGTCATCGGTAGCCTACGGACCCAGATCGAAGCAGATTTATTGCTCCAGAATCTCATGTTGGTCGCTGATGCCATGGGCCTAGGAGCCTATATTCACGCCTCCATCAGCCCGCCGGTACTGCTCGGCGATCCAAAATTCCGGGACAGCTACGGTCCGATGCTAGGTTTCGATTTCGCTGTGCCGAAATGGCGACTGCTCGACATTTTACGCTGGCAGGTGCCGCTGCCGAAATACAGCAGCCTCAGGGCACATCCGGTTGGTCTGCGACTGGGAGACCGCGACCTTATCAAGGCGAAGTCCCCCCCGAACTATCAAAACATGAGAGAAGCCGTGGACGAAGTGGTTTCGGCCAAGTTTGGTTCACAGGGGATTTACAAGGATGCGGCCCTTTTCAAGGGAATTTACAAGGATGACTTTGGCGATCGTTACCTAACCGAGGCCGCCGAGTACAGTAGCGACGTGATTGAGTGCGTGACGGACATTTGCGAGTACATATATGATACCCATGGTCGCTTCCCCGCGCATGTCGATGCAATTCATGTTCCCGGCGTGTGGATACAGGTGCATCACGTCGACCTCGAATACTATAACCGTTATTTCAAAAACGCATTGACCGGCGCGCACCACGACCACGACAATCATTGGCATTGACGAGCTTTAGGCCAAATTTGCACGCCGGAACACAGCGAATGCCCTTTCGGGGCGGAAAGATCGGCACCAGCAGAAGGTTGACGATCTCCTTCAGGTCGGCGATTACCGGCAGCGGTGTGGGAACCGTTTTGCTGCGGGTGATCTGGGCGAAATCAGAATATTTCAACTTGAGCGTCACAGTCTTCGCGGCGATCCCGTTGGCCTCGCAATAACTCCACACCTTTTCGATTAGCGGCTCAAGCCCTTCACGGGCCGGGTCGTAGGTATGGAGGTCTTGTCAGAATGAACCGCGCCGAGTTTGCCGGAGCCCCCAACTCGTGAGAAGTAGGGTCTATGACAAGCAAGACGACGAACAAATTCTCTCCTGAAGTTCGTGCCCGCGCCGTTCGGATGGTGACGGAGCATGAAGCCGAACATCCCCCCCCCGCTGGGCGGCGGTATCATCGATAGCGGCCAAGATCGGTTGCTCGGCGCATACCCTCCATGAATGGGTGAAGAAGGCCGAGGTCGACAGCGGCAAGCGTGCAGGTTTGCCGAGTGACGTGGCGGAGAAGATGAAGGCTCTGGAGCGAGAGAACCGCGAGCTTCGTCAGGCGAATGAGATTCTACGCAAAGCCTCGGCGTATTTTGCCCAGGCGGAGCTCGACCGCCCACTGAAGCGATGATCTCCTTCATCGACGAACACCGCTCGGTGCTCGGGGTCGAGCCGATCTGCAGACTGCTGCCGATTGCCCCGTCCACCTATTATGAGGTTATCGCCAAGCGCATGGACGTGGACCGCCTATCGGCCCGCGAACGGAATGATATTGCCATGAAAGTCGAGATACGTCGGGTGTTCAACGAGAACTTCCAGGTCTATGGCGTGCGCAAAGTCTGGCGGCAGTTGCAGCGAGAAGGTTACGACATCGCCCGCTGCACCGTCGCTCGGCTTATGAGAATGATGGGGCTTCAAGGCGTCATTCGCGGCAAGCCAGTCAAAACCACCGTGTCGGACAAGTCCGCTCCATGTCCGCTCGACCGGGTGAACCGACAGTTCTTCGCTCCAGCGCCGAACATGCTGTGGTTATCCGATTTCACCTATGTCGCGACCTGGCAGGGCTTCGTTTACGTGGCCTTCGTCATTGATGCCTTCGCCCGCCGTATCGTCGGTTGGCGGGCAAGCCGAACGGCCCATGCGGGCTTTGTGCTCGATGCCCTCGACCAGGCGCTTCATGATCGGCGGCCCGTTAAACGTGGCGCGCTGGTTCATCATTCCGACCGCGGCTCGCAATATGTGTCCATTCGCTATTCCGAACGGCTGGCGGAGGCGGGCACGAGCCGTCTGTCGGAAGCGTTGGCGACAGTTACGACAATGCTCTCGCCGAAACGATCAACGGTCTTTACAAGGCCGAGGTCATCCATCGGCGAGGACCCATGGCGCAACTTCGAAGCCGTGGAGTTCGCCACGCTCGAATGGATCGACTGGTTCAACCACCGCCGTCTTCTGGAACCCATTGGGAATATTCCGCCAGCAGAGGCAGAAGAACGATACTACGCCATGCTGGACGCACCAGCTATGGCCGCATAACTTAAACCAAACGGTCTCCGGCAAACCCGGCGCGGTTCAGTCCCCCCGCTCTTGCTCGCTTAGCAAACACATTCAAAGCCGCAGGAAAAATAGCCAAGATCTCCTCGTCGCCATCATGCTCAAGCTGCTCGTGCTCGCAAGTTGCCTGCTCTCCCAGACCCGCCTCTGAGCCTAAATCCGCCTTGCCGACCAATGCAGATTCTCATCCAGGCGGCTGGTGCGCGTTTTCTCCCTGCAAGGCCTAATGCGGCCACCTGCACACCTATGGATCCATCGTCCCTACAAGTAATAATGAGTGCATGAAATAATTGTACTATGAACGATAAAGCTCTTGATGGTTGCTTGCGTTCGTGTTTTAATAAAACCTATCGTTATAAGGGCATCCACACCATTTCAGTTCTTCCGGATCCTCTCTCGGAGGGGGACGCGACTATGTCGTGACCCTACTCGCGGAGCATGCTGTGCTTTTGTGACTTTGGCGTTGAACCGTAGACGCGGGCAGAACGAACAGGACGTGCGCTACAGATGGCGAGCCGACGAGCATGGATACCTCCGCGAACGATTTAGAAGGGTGTGAGCGATATCGGATTTGACCGAAGCAACACTGCATAGCCGGCGTGCCGCCTGCGACGCGGCTGCCTCTATGGGGATGGGGATTTGCCATGGCAGAGTCACACAGGCCCGGAAACGGGATGAAATCTTTTTCGATGCACGTATCGGACGCCGGATCGGCTCCTATGTTCGCCGCTCTCGCTAAAGAACAGTCTGACCTCCCGACCTTCGCGTTTGAGCCTGCTGCCACACAGGTGGTGGACCCTGAGACTGCGGCCCGTCGATATCTCGGCCATGCGCTCACAAGCAATAGCGTCCCCGACTTTACTGCGCCGTCTGCAGAAAACGCTGACTCTCAATTCAAGGTTATCGGCACAGAAACGGTTCCACTGACCCATACCCGTACCGTCAAATTTCGCCAGGCGTTCCACGACATCCCTGTCTACGGGTCGCTGGTGACCGTGGAGCTGGACGACGACAACAAACTCGTGAGCCTGAATTCGGCGCTGGGGGAGCCGACCAATGTTCCGCCTGTGGCGAAGATTTCGGCCACCAGAGCGGCGTCGGCGGTCGACAAGAAAGGCCAGTTCAAGAAGAAGATCGCCGGTGTCGCGCCCCGTCTCAGTTTCTATTACGAGGCCAAGAAGGACAAATGGCATCTGGCATATATTTTCGAGGACGTCGAGGTGACGATGCCGGAGAGTGCCGGATCCGGTCCGTTGAGGCCGCGTTATTTCGACTACGTGGTGGATGCGAATACCGGGAGGGTGATTGCGGAATTACCGCGTACCCCGACAATGGCCGCCGAGGAGCAGCTCGCCTTCGACGCCCGCAATGTTCAACGGACCATAAATGTCGAAAAAATTGGTGCCCGCGCCGTTCTGAAGGACACGGTGAACAATATCCAGACCTTCGACTTTCGTTTTCGGGATCCGAACGTCAACGATGCCCTGCTGCCGGGGGACGAAATAGGACCTGCCTGGCCGCCTGCCGCAGTCAGCGCGCATGCAAATGCGGCGGCCGTCGCGCATTTCCTCCGTGAAGTCGTGTTGAGGAATAATATCGACAATCGCGGCGGCCCGATGAACGCCAGCATCAATTGCGTCGTCATGCGCGAAAGCCCCGGTGGAAACCAGTGGTTCAACGCCTATTGGAATGGCGTCCAAATGGTCTATGGCCAGGTGCTCAACGGCAACCAGCTTCTCACCCTGGCCGCCGCGCTCGATATCGTCGGGCACGAGATGTTCCATGGCGTGACCGACAATACCTCACGCCTCGAATATGCAGCGCAATCCGGAGCGCTCAACGAATCCTATTCCGATATTTTCGGCATGCTGATCGCCAATAGAGGCAATCCCGATCCCCGCCAATGGGACTGGAGGCTCGGGCAGGGGTTCGCGCGAGGCGGCGGTCCCATCCGCGACATGTCCGATCCCGCGTCGCGGGGCCAGCCTGCACATATGAACCAGTATCGGATCATGCCGGTCACTCAGAATGGCGACTGGGGAGGGGTGCATGTCAACAGCGGTATCCATAACAAGGCGGCTTATCTCATGCTGGTGGCGGAGGAAGGCGGCAGTCTGGTCTTCACGCCAGACGAAGTCGCCGCGGTCTTCTATGTCGCGGTGACGCAGCTGCTCTCGCGCACCTCGCAATTCCGTGACAGTCGTCGGGCTGTCGTCAGTGCGGCACGCACCTTGTTCAGGACCGCTCCATCCGCTCAGCTTGCGCGACGGATTTCGGCGATCGACGCGTCATTCGACGGTGTCGGCATCGCCTGACGCGGGGGGACCCTCTGCCGCTCGCCACATGATTTGAGCATGCTTCACCGAAGGAGGACTATCATGGCGATAAGCTTTTCCGGCATCTGGAGTTATCGAAGCCTGGTGAACAACCCCGACCTTTCCGCATCTTTCGACAGTTTGCGCTTTGGCGCGGGAACGCTGATTTTGTCCGAGCCTGCGCCCGGCAAGATCGGCGGTTCTCTTGGCGGAACCGGCTGGTCTCTTTCCCTCGACGGGGCTGCCACGGACGGCGCGCCGGCGACGCTGAAATGGCAGGGGCGCGGCATGATCGACAACGAGGAATGGGTCTACGACTATCTCGGCTATCCCGTTCCCCGCTGGCCGAACGGCGTGGACCAGATCGACACCATCGTCGGTACGGTTATTCGGACAGTGACCCACTCCAATGGTCAGTCACCCGCGGGTTATACGGCCACGTTCTATGCGGTGCGCGTTTGATGCGGCCGGCCTGAGTGGTCGCGTGCAGTCTGCGGCCAGCAATTCTCGATCGTTTCCTGAGAGGACAGTGCGATGCGCAAACGGGAGAATATCTTTGAGTTGGGAAGTGACTGGGCCGACCCGATCCTCTGGTATGCAAGGGGCGTCAAGGCGATGAAGGCCCGCAAGCTGGAAGATCCGACAAGCTGGAACTTCTATGCGGCGATTCATGGGATGTGGCGCGGGCTCTGGGATTTCTATCAGATCACCGACAGTGCCGATGCGGACCCCAATGCATCCGACACGTCGACCTATCTCGACCAATGTCAGCACCAGAGCTGGTATTTCCTGCCCTGGCATCGCGGGTATCTCCTGGCTCTGGAAAATATGCTCCGGCACGAGATCGAACTGCTCAACGGACCAAGCGCCAGCTGGGCCTTGCCCTATTGGAACTATTTCGGAACCGATCAGGACGTCCTGCCGCCGGCATTCCGCACGGCCAATTGGCCGGATGGCACCGGAGACAATCCGCTGTTTGTCGAACAGCGGTGGGGGGTGCTCAGCAGCAGCACACCATTCGACGTCAGCTCGCAAACCAACCTGAATGCGATGCAGGATCCAGAATTTGCCGGACCCGGCGGCGGGGGCAGTGCCGGATTCGGTGGCGTTGAAACGGGCTTCAGCTGGAGCGGCGAAGAAAGCGGCGGAATCGAATCGGATCCGCACAACATCATCCATGTGCTGGTTGGTGGTGGTCACCCAACCCTGGTGTTTCCGCCAGGTTCGCCTCAGGCCGGGCGCCCATTGCCGGGCCTGATGTCGACTCCGACCGCGGCAGCGCTCGACCCTATCTTTTACCTACATCACTGCAATATCGATCGGTTGTGGGAGAGCTGGAACAAATTTCCCACAGGCAAACCCTTTACTTCGCCGACGGATTGGCAAAATCCGACAGACTCCAAATGGTTGGATGGGCCGGCGAGCATCGGTGAGCGCGAATTTACAATGCCGAACCCAGATAAGACCAAATGGGTTTATACTCCGACGAAAATGCAGGACTTGGCCAGTCTGGGCTATGAATACGACGACCTGACACCCGGCGCGGAGGCCGGACCGATCGTCACCGTCGCCGCACGCATGGAGAGACTGGGCATTGCGCGGAGTTCCGTTGCTGCCACAAGAGGTTTAGACATGCCGACACAGAACAAGGTGGAACTGGTCGCGGCCAGCGACAGCGGCATGTCGCTCGCCGGCAGCGGCACTATGCGCAGCTCTGTCAAGGTCGAGCCGGATGCGAGGGCCAGGGTGAGCCAAAGCCTGAGCGCCAACAGGATCGCCCCGACGGCGCCCGACCGCGTGTTTCTCAATCTCGAGAATGTCACCGGCGTGCATGACGCCGTGATATTCCAGGTCTATGTCGGGCTGCCCGAGGGGGCCGATCCCGCCGGGAACAAGAAATATCTGGCGGGCAGTGTCGCGCTCTTTGGCGTGACGCAGGCGAGCGATCCGGCAGGCAAACATTCCGGAAACGGCATCACATACAAGCTGGAAATCACAGACATTGTCGATAAAATGCACCTCGACGGCGAATTTGATGTCGCCCGCCTGCCGGTAAGTTTCGTCCCGCTCGAAAACATCCCGGATGCGGCGAATATCAAAATCGGCCGGATCAGCATCTATCGGCAATTCGAGTGAGCGTCTTGCGCAGCACCTCTCCTGCGGTGCGCGAGTGGCGCCGCGGTTTTGCGCCACTCGCACTGGCTGCCGGCTCGGCATGGATTCCCCTGGCTGTCGGCGGCGACAGCACCTCCATGCCGACGATCTGTTCCGCTGCTTTCGTCTGGTCCACTCCCTCACCGAAGACTTATGCCTTTTTCTTCAGTTACGTCTCACCTTTGCAGCTGATCGTCAGCTGGGCGATGATGGTGATGGCAATGATGCTGCCGACGCTCTCTGTTCCACTGAGGCATGTGCGCGAGCGCAGCTTCTGGCGCGTGCGGCCGTGGGCCGAGCTGTTGTTTGTCGTCAGTTATCTCGGTACATGGATGGTGGCGGGTATTGCTCTCCTCGGCGTCGCGATCACGCTGCGCCTAGCTTCAACCAGTTCCGCCCTGCCTCTGGTCGCGTGCCTGATCATCGCGTTTATCTGGCAGATTTCACCCTGGAAGCAGGTCGCCCTGAACCGGTGTCATCGCCGCCCCAGCCTGGCCGCCTTTCCGCCGGCGGCCTATGAAAATGTGCTGGCATGGGGGATGACACACGGTCTCTGGTGCATTGCAAGCTGTTGGGGCTTGATGCTGTTGCCCTTGCTTGCGCCGTCGCATCATCTGCCACTCATGGCAATTGTCGCCGTCTACATCTGGGCGGAGCGACTGGAGCCGGCCTGTGCGCCTCGCTGGCAATTCCGGGTGCCTTCAAGGGCCATCAGGCTCATCGCCCGGAACGTTGCGGGATGGCGACAAAGTTCTGGCAGTACATCGATTACGATGGCTTGCGACGAATGCGCCTTGTAGGCTTGGATTCGATTGGTTCGATCACGATGCCAAGGGAACGCCTGCAAGTCCTCGATCGCTGCGCGACTGGCCGGAAACAGATTTTCGCGAACCGCCTGGAGATCGGAGATCATTCCGGGTGTGCCTCAATTACATCGCGGCAAGACAATCGTTTCTTCCTGTCGAAGAGGCTCGGCCGTGCATAGGTTTGTGATGATATCGCTTTAAGTGACACGCGGGTTGTCCACCAGCTTCTCGACCAATCGCCTGAGTTCCGACGGCGTCGTTTGGCCAGCCACCACCTCATAATAGCCGATCCCGGCGCGTCGCAGCGCCTCCTTCTTTACCGCATCACGCGCGGCCGCGGTGCCTTGGTGGTGTGCTCCGCCCTGGTATTCGATGACGTGCCTCGGTTGGCAATTGCCGTCGACGAGGAGCAAGTCGACACGTTTGGAGTTGATGCAACTGTAGGCGTCTGGGTCGGCACTTCGAAGGATCTCGCCCAACGAAACCTGAGCCATCACCTGCCAGGTGGAATTGCAGCCGATCACGACGCTGTCGAGTTCCCGAAACACCCGGGCTTCGCTCTTGTTCAACAATGGCTGAATGGTGAAATTGGAGCGCATCACAATACGCAGTTGATCCGTGGCGTCGACTGGACGCAATGGCTCAGCAGCTGGCGTCTGAAGCCTGGGTTCCTGTATGATGCGCTCGTTCCAGCGCCTTTCCTCCGATCGTGACCTGTTTCTCTCGCGCCACGCCTGTCTGCTCGTCCTGGTTAGGAACTGCTCAACGGACATGCCGATGATAAGGCCGACAAGCAGGGCGGCGATTAGCAGTTCCGGCTTTTCGAAGTCTGCAACAGTTACACCGCTCGAAGCGCCTACTACGGCAGCTCCGATGATCAGCCAAGGTGCCGCAGACAGCACCGACCTTTGGCGATAATGCATGCCCCTCTCCGAATTTCCCGCCAAGATAGTATGACGCTTTTACGATGCGCGGAAAGTCATCCAAAAGAATGAGGGCTCGCACGCATGAAGCTTCCGCCGGCGCACCGATATTGGCTCTAGCGGTCAGTCGCAATCCGCTCGGCCCAGGACATTCCTACGTCGCTGGTACTGGGAGAGCTTTCGAGGCCAGCGGCCGGCTTGTTGCTATGGAGTTCACGTTTTGGGCCAGGAAGATCGCATAATGGATCGAAGGGAACTGGCCCGGCAGGCGAGCAAAGAAAGACAAGGTTGACAGGCGCATTGCTTCTTCGATTGAGGGTTCGGCAGTTAAAATCTTTTAAGACTCCGGCGATGCACAACAAGGAAGCTCGCCGATAAGTTGCCCACGTGCAACTTTTGAATCAGTACGGTTTGACTTCGTTCAGGGCCAATGTAGCCTCACCCGTCTCATCCCCCATTCGACTGGCCACGAATTCTGCTCCTGGAAAGGTGAGGTGGACATTCGAGCGTGGCTATAGACGGGCAGTCCGGTAATCGTTATTTCGGATACACCACCCTATCACCAAATCATCCCGTGAATTTTTCAAGGGCTTTTATATTGAAAAAAGTGCAACGCAGTTTTGCCGTCGAGTACAAAAGCGGCAGACGAAAACTCGATACTAGGTCGAACTCGATCTGGGGCAACGTGGACCTAAAATCCGTCGCTCGCGACCTAGACAAAGAGGCAATGCCGTTTCTGTCGGATAGCTCTCAGAGTGGCAAATCCAACAGCGAAATTTCTCTACCAAAACCAGATCAGGCTGAGTCGTTGTTGACACCGCCTCTTGAGCCGTCGACAACTGCATCAGATACACAGGAGACGAGCATGGCCGACGAGACTGATACTGCAACCAGTGCCGATGTGCCGGCCGTTGTCGAAACGCCAATTACGCCGAAGAAACAGCGCAAACCCAGGGCCAAGAAAGCCGCGGCACTCGAAACCGCGTCAGCTGACACTACGGCAGAGCCAGCAGCTGCTCTGGCCGGCGCCGGTGGTGTGAAGAGGAGAGGGCGCAAGACAAAGGTGGTCGAAGCTGCGGCGAGTGCCAAACGCGCACCGGTGCGCCGCGCTCCAAAGGCTGTGCAGCCGGCGCCTGCCGCGCCGATGACAGCGATCGATGAAATGGCGGACCTCCTGCAGTTAGAAGAGGAAAATCAGCGGCTGCGCAAGCTTCTGGCTGAAAAACTTCGCGCTGAAAATGCCGATCTGCGCAAACGGCTCAAGCTCGATTGATAAAAGCAGCTGGTCAATCGCCGGCCGCATTTCCATGCTTATCAAGAGATAAAATTTGGCGACGGTGAGCTGTTGCCGGAATGAAGACTTACTGCCTGCTTGCGGGATAAAACGCGAGGTCGGATAGATGGCGTCTCCCTGGAAATTTCTTGCCCGACTGGTCTCACCGGGACGCGAACAAAAGCGAGAAAGCGGCTCGACCGAGAAGGTTTCGCCGGAGGCGTTGCCTAGTTCTGGTCCGACTGAAACGCCTGCCGAGGACAGCCTGAATAGCGATGGTCGGCCGGCAGGCGCGGAGCTACCTCGTCACGGTCAACCCGGTGCAATTTCCCTCAAGCCTGTGCATTCCGAAGAAGCCGAAAGCGATGTCCACGACAAGGTCGACGGCGAAGTTGCCGAAATCGTGGAGGTCGCTGATCCCGCTATATCAGGTGGTACTGGTTTCGACGTCACCGCTGCGAATGATGCCGCTAGGCTCAAGCGAATTGCCGAGTCGCACCGCGCGAGCAAAGGAGCCGCAGCAAGGAAGCGGTGGCGATTGCAGACGATCCCCAATTTATCCAAACTGCAAACGGGATGAGCCTCGATGACGAGATCAGGATGCTCAGGGATCAGCTGGCCAGAAAGCTAACGTTGCAAAACGCGCAGTTGAGAAAAATGCTGGAGCGGTTTGAACGATGAGCGTGACGCGCTGCCTGCCTTTTAAGCTTGTTGCAGGTGTCCTTTCAAGGCGATAGAGGCGGCATCCTATCTTGCGACCTATCCTCACGACCGTTATACTGTTTTTGAAAAACAGTATAACCCTGGAGTCGAGCTATGAAGTCCATCGACCTCATGTATCAGACGATGCTCGCTGAGCTCGGTCAGCGCTCGCTCGACGCCGCTTGGACGGCCGATTTCCCTCCGGAGGGTCGGTTCACCCCGGCAAACATCAAGGGGCGCAAGTACTGGTATTTCGACATCCCGGATGGACATGGTGGTACGAAACGTCGTTACGTCGGTTCCGCTGATGATCCGGTTATCGCACAGCGCGTAGCTGATCATAAGCGGGACAAGGACGATCTACGCGCTCGCAGGCGCTTGGTAAATACCCTGACCCGCGAAGGCGGGATGATCGCCCCTGACGCCATGTCGGGCGATATCGTCGAGGCTCTTGCCGATGGCGGTCTCTTTCGGCTCCGGGGTATTCTCATAGGCACGGTGGCCTTTCAGTGCTATTCAGGACTGCTCGGTGTCCGTCTTCCCATGGCTGCGATCCTGACCGGCGATGCTGACATCGCCCAGGACTATGCCATCAGTCGGGAGGTCGAAGATAGTCTGCCTCCGATCCTTGAGTTGCTGCAGGGCGTCGACGCCAGCTTTCGTCCAGTTCCACATCGATCGGGAGCCGCGGTATCGTCAGCGTTTCAGAATGCCGACGGCTACAGGGTTGAGTTCCTGACGTCGAACCGTGGTTCGGATGACTACATCGATCAGCCGGCGAAGATGCCCGCTCTTGGTGGCGCCAGCGCGGATCCACTGCGCTTTCTCGACTTCCTCATAAGGGAACCCGTCAGGACAATGCTGCTCCACCGAAGCGGTGTTCCGGTCGTCGTCCCTGATCCGTCCCGGTATGCCGTCCACAAGCTAATAGTCGCCAGCCGCCGAAACACGGACGGGCAGGGGCCGGCGAAGCGTGAGAAGGACATCCGACAAGCTGCGCTGCTCTTCGAAGCGCTGCAGCAGACAAGGCGATCTACCGACTTGGCGCTCGTCTACAACGAAGCATGGAGGCGCGGGCCTACATGGCGAGAAGGTATTCGAACCGGGGCGGGAATGCTGCCAGCACAAGATGCCGAGCGGCTCAACACGGTCCTGACCGAGGGCGGAAAAAGAAACGGCGAAGAAATTGAACTTCCGTTTGGAGAATAGGCCGTCTTTCAAGGCTAAGCAGTTGATTTGATTCGAAGTCGTGAAGACAATGAAGATGAATATGGTCCTGCGGGGTCCTGTGCCGAATATCTGCATCGCACGGTCTCAGATCTGGCCCCGGCCAGCGCCGGGCAGGCGAAGCGCTGATCTACATAGCAAGGGGGTCAATCGAGAAGATCGCGGTCGGCGACGTGCTCCTGATACGCAAGGGCGACGTCGTACCGGCCGACGGGGCTCTCGTCAGCGAAGTCGCGACGATCGACCAGGCGGTCCTGACCGGAGAGCCTTTAAGGGTGCGCATCGCGAGGGATGGCAACATTTCAAGTGGCGCTACGAACGAGGGGGACGTGATCGAAATCCGCGTTCTAAGTCGCGCCGAGACAGCACCTATGCCGGAATACCGGAATAGTGAGGCTCGTGGAAGCATCGAGGCGCTCCAAGGCGAAGCTGATGCGACTGGCCGACCGGTTCTCGGTGTGGTTCTTGTTCGCCACGGTAGCGATTGCAGGCGTCTCGGCGTTCATGTCCGGAGACCTGTCAAGGATCGTGGCCGTGCTGGTCGTCGCCACGCCCTGTCCGTTGATCCTGGCCGTACCCGTCGCACTTGCGAAGGAGGGCGTTCTGGTGAAGGGTGCGGGACCTCTCGAGGCACTCGTCCAGGCCACCGTGGCGGTGTTCGACAAGACGGGGACGCTCACCGCGGGACAGCCCGAAGTCGGCCACATCGAGGGATCGGAGCATCCTAACAGGATCCTGCGGCTGGCCGCCTCGCTGGACCAGGCGTCGGGCCATGTGGTCGGACGCGCGCTGGTGGACGAGGCGCATAGACGTGGGTTGGGAGTGAGCCGCCCATCGGAGGTGACCGAGACCGCGGGATCCGGAATCGTCGATGGCGTGCGCGTCGGCGTCGGAGGAGACGCCTAACGGGTCAGGCAGCGCAATGCGTGTCAAGGTAGTGTTTGACGGCACGCCGGCTGGCACGATCACGCTCGAAGACCGGCTTCAATACCTTCCGCCAGTCGGCGGGGCATTGCTTTAGGAGGCCATCGACGTCGCGGTCATTCTAAACGCCCTTCGCGCCCTCTAATGGGCGAGAAGCACTAGTAGCTCGGCCTTGACGAGAAGTTCTCGAGTGACGCCGCCGAGGATGAACTCACGAAGCCGCGAATGGCCAAATCCGCCCGCGACCAGAAGGTCCGCCTTTCGTTCCAGCGCGGCCGATTGGATGGCGCCTGTCGCGGTCTCGCCGCCTGCCTGGATCGATACGTCATCCACGTCGAGTCCCGAATGCTTCAACGAAGAGATCAGGAGGGCGCGGTTCGCCTCGTCGATCTCCTTGTCGTCGGTGATCGAGATGACCTGCACCTTGATCGCGCGTTCGATGAAGACCCGTGCGCTGGAAAGGGCGCGCGCTGCGGTGGCGCTGCCGTCCCAGGCGACGGCGATCGTGTCCACACGAGAGTAGACGCTGGTGGCTGGAAATAGCACGAGCGGACGGCCGCTTCCGAATAGCAGCGTTTCGGAGAGTTGCCGGGAGAGCTCCGAGGCTTCGACGATGGAAAGGTCGTAGCACTTGGCAATTTCAGAAAAGCGTTCATAGACGAACGGTTCCCTGACCTCGAATCCGTGGATTCGCACCTCGAAGCCAGTTTCCGAAATAGCGTCGGCGATGTGTCCCCGCAGCGAAGTCCCGCTGTCCCGGCTATACCGTTCTGCTTGTCCCCGCCATGTCTCGACATCGATAACGGTGGGAAAGGGCGGATGGACCTGGGGGATCCGGACTTGTGGGATACTGGCGACGAGATGGGCGTCATTCTGCCTAGCGAGGCCGATAGCATTGTCGATTATGGCGAAGGAACTCGCGTCGGGATAGGTCGACAACGGGAGATGGAACTGCGGCTTCATGCTTGCCTCCTGAGGTTTAACTTCCGTCATGATGCATGCCGCTGAGAGAGTTCGCATTGCGCTTGGTCAAGGCCGCGGCGCAATGAAGCTCCTATAATCGCGCCTTCATCGAAGCTGGAGGACACGGCCATGACGATCAATCTGACGGAGATCAACCCCGGTGAGTGCTACCGCATCCTGGAGAACGAGCGTTTCGGTCATCTGGCATGCTGCAAGGATGGGCAGCTCTACGTGGCGGCGATCTATTTCGCCTTTTCCAACGGCGTCGCCTATAGCTTCACCATGCCCGGCAAGAAGCTCGACTGGATGCGGGGAACGACAAGGTCTGCCTACACATCGAGCAGCGTTCGAGCGCCGGCGGGTGGACGAGCATCGTCGTCGAAGGCAGGTTCGAGGAATTTCCTGACAGCGAGGCGCGACAAAGCGAACGGCTCCACGCGTGGTCTTCTCCAAAAGTATTCGGACTGGTGGGAAATCGGCTCTATAAAGCCCCAGGAGTTCCCCATGCCCGATGGCTCTCCTCATGTCTTCTACGGCATTGCCGTCACGGCCGTGTCGGGACGCAGTGCAGTCAGAACGGAATGACCGTCGATGCTCGAGCCGAACCCGCATCCCACAATCGGAGCACCACATGCCATATCTACGCGGCCTATATCCAAGCGCCACATCTAATTTCACCTCGCACCCGCGTTTCGCGCGGGCGCTCTGATTCAAGACGAGATCTTTGCCGGTCGGCAACCGTTCCGCCCTTCCGCACCACGTCGAGCGCCATTGGCACGAGCTCGCCGGCCGGCGCGAAGATGATGGCGGCGTCGAGCGGCACCGGCGGCCTTTCACCGGAAAACCCGGTCCAGACGGCGCCAAGATCAAGCGTGAACTTCCGTCCGGCCTCGTTGGTCTGCGGCGGCATCGACATGTCAGACATTCCGAGCATGCCCTATCGTCTGCTCTGGGGCGAGCGGCGGGTCGTCTCGGTGGCGAACCTGACGCGGAGCGACGGGGCGGAATTCTTCTCGATCGGGAAGGCGGCAGGGGTCAGATGCTTCACCAGCGTCTACCCCCTCGAGCATGCGAACGAGGCTCTCGACGATCTGCGCGCAGGCCGTGTCTCTGGAGCCGCCGTGATCGTTCCGTAGCCGATGTTCCCCTTGACAAGGATCAATGCGCTTTGCTTGCGCTACACAAAAGCTTCTTCGTCAAGACGTCCGCCGACAACCGGCGGCGCTTCCGCAAGGAGATCAGAGATGTCGCGTTCGTTGCTCGCCTTGGCGGCGCTCTTCATCGCAGGTGAGAGCCTATTGTCGGCTCCAGCCGTTGCAGACAGCCTGTCGCTCGCGCCGATGCTCCAGCGTGTCGTGCCGAGCGTCGTCAGCATCTCGGTGCAGGGCAGGGAACTCGACGACGCGGATGCAACGCTTGCTGATCCCTTCTACAGAAAGTTCTTCGGACTACCTGACGACGCTGCGCCGGCAGAGCACAGCTTCCAATCGGCCGGATCGGGTGTCGTCATCGACGAGGTCCACGGCTACATCGTCACCAACCAGCATGTCATAGCAAGCGCCTCAAAAATCGAGGTGGCGCTCTCCGACGGCCGACGCTTCCAAGCGAAACTTGTCGGCGCCGATCCCGAGACGGATGTCGCTGTCGTTCAAATTCCACCTGATCATCTTGTTCAAGCCGAGTTTGGAAGCGCGTCCTCGCTTCACGTCGGCGACGTCGTCGTGGCGATCGGGAATCCCTTCGGCCTGGGCCAGACCGCGACGATGGGCATCGTAAGCGCGCTTGGGCGCCGTGCCGTGGGATCGGAGGGGTACGAAGGATTCATTCAGACGGACGCGTCGACCAATCCCGGCAATTCGGGCGGCGCGCTTGTAAGCGAGGACGGCGTCGTGGTCGGGATCAATAGCGCGATCATCGGCCCCGCCGGAGGAAGCATCGGCATCGGTTTTGCGGTCCCAGCCGAGACTGTCGGCATCGTGATGCGGCAGCTCATCCTGACCGGCAAGTTGGTACGCGGCGAGGTGGGAATTTTAACGCAGGACCTGACGCCCGGTCTCGCAAAGGCGTTCGGCGTCGATGAAGGGGCGGGCGCGCTGGTCAGCGAAGTCCTTCCGGGTTCACCGGCGGCAAATGCAGGAATTCAGCCGGGCGACGTCATTCGGATGGTCGACGGAAGGACGGTGCGCGGCGCGTCCGACGTTCGAAGGCTTGTGGGATCGCTACCGTTGCAGTCCAAGCCGTCCTTCCAGATCGACCGCGCGAGCCGAAGGATAGAAGCATTTCCCGTGGTGTCCGACGCACCGGTTGCCGAACCGGCTGCTTCGCGTACCATTCATATCGCCCGCGGCCCTCTCGCCGACGCCGAGATGGCGAACTCTCCCGATGGTCCCGGCGCCCGCGTCGTCGTCGTCGCCGAGGGTTCGGTCGCGGCACAGGCCGGCCTGCAGCCGGACGACGTTATCGTCGCTCTCGACCAGCAGCCGGTGACGGACGTCGGGCAACTCCTCTCAATACTCGTGAAGGAGCATGCCCGTGCTCTCATCACCGTCGTGAGGAACGGCCACCGCCTCTTCGTGGCCGCTGACGTGCAGACCCAGTAGCAGCCCGCAGACCGTGTTCTGTCCGCTGAAATTCCAAGGTCGCTCTCGTGCTTGATGAAGATCAACGACGAAAATCTGCGGCGCTGTCACGATCGGCACGTCGCAAACCTGAAGGAGGTTGTCATGAACGACATTCAACTCAGACAGAACATTCTCGACGAAATGGAATTCGAGCCCAGCATCGACGCGGCTGATATCGGCGTCGCGGTCGATAGCGGGATCGTCACACTGACTGGTCACGTGCGCACCTACGCGGAGAAAGAAGCCGCAGAGCGCGTGGTTAGTCGCGTCAAGGGCGTGCGCGGAATAGCTGCCGATATCGAGGTCCGGATTTTCGGGCCGAAGGAAACAGACGACGACGACATCGCCCGGCGAGCTGTCAAAATGCTCGACTGGAACGTTTCCGTGCCAAAGGATTCGGTGCAGGTGCGGGTCCTCAAAGGGTGGATCACCTTGCGGGGAGAGGTCGAGTGGCAATATCAAAAGAACGCGGCCTACGACGCCGTGCGGGATCTCGCCGGCGTAGTAGGGGTGTCCAACCTAGTGGAGCTGAAGCCGCATATTACGGCGGTGGATGTCAAGAAACGCATCGAGGATGCTTTCCAGCGCGACGCCGCTCTTGAGGCCGATGCAATCAGAATCGACGTCCAAGGCAGAAAGGTAATCCTCTCCGGCAAGGTGAAGACCTGGTCGGAACGGCAGGCGGCGGAGCGCGCTGCATGGTCCGCTCCAGGGATCAGCACTCTCGACGACCGACTGACGGTCGGGTGATCGAATATCGGGATTGGCTAGACATTACTGCTCTGCCCACACTCAGCAGCAAGGGCGCCGCTGAGCGCCCTTCGCATAGAGCCCAATTTCCTTGATCGACTTGCGCGCAGATCTCGTCTTCGGAACGAAATTCCGCACCACCCGTTGCAGAGCCTCCGTCGCGAGCACAAGGCGACCATTGATGTTCTTGGAGAGCGACCTTGGGTGGCGACGTAGGCTGGGATCTTCCGCGAAGAAAGATATGAGTCCCCGCAACGGCAGCGCGATTGAGGTTTGGGTTTGATTTTTCTAAATTGAAATCCTGCTGTCGAGCAGAATCGCTATTAGGCCTCGTGGCGAGCAGCAGCCTGAGACGTGTCGACATCTCCGATGCAGTGTACGGCTTCTTCAGCCAGCCGGCGCCCGCTTCGATCTCCTTGTCCGCGGCATGGGGTTCAGAAAAGCCCGACGTCAGGAGAATTTTCACCCTCGGCCAGCGCTCCCGGACATTCCGGGCCAGTTCGTCGTCGTTCATTCCCGGCATGGCCACATCACTGAACAGGAGCGCTACGTCATGCCCCGCCTCCAGCTCCTTCACCGCGTCGATCCCGTTCGTAGCTTCGATCACGAAGTAGGCAAGCGTCTGCAGGCGGCTGACCGTCACTCGGCGAACTCTCGCGTCGTCCTCGACCACCAGGATAGTTTCCGTGCCCCGAGGCGGGGCTTCCTCAGCCCGCTGCTCGTTCGGATGAGAATCCTTTCCGGCGTCGGCGCGTGGAAGAAAGAGGCGCACCGTCGTCCCTTCGCCAAGTTCGCTGTAGAGCTGCAGGTGCCCTGCGGATTGCTTTGCGAAACCGTAGACCATGCTCAGCCCAAGCCCCGTTCCCGAGCCCGTCGGTTTCGCGGTGAAGAACGGTCGAAAGCCCTCTCCATCACATCGGACGTCATTCCGGTGCCGGTGTCGGTCACGGAAATGAGGACGTAGCTGCCGGGGCGGATCGCCGGGTACATCAGGACATAGTCGGAGTCGATCTTGCAACAGAGCCCTTGCAGGCGGGCACCTCAAAGCAGACAGGAGCTGCGATGGAGGACAAGGCTTCGCAGGTTCTATCGAGCACGAAATACAGCACTGCTACCAAGCAGTTGGCAGGATCCGTGCTCTCACAATCCAACAAAAAGCGCTGATGAACGAACAAGAACTTTCGAACCAGTTTCTGTTGTTTTTCCCGGGCTTCTCGTCAACCAGTCTTATTCCGTTTCCTGCCACCTTAACTCATCATCTTCCGGAAAAGCGGCAGTTGGTTGCGAACATCCAGTGCCTCGGTCGGTGGACTCCGCTGAAGCGCCTATTTGAAGTCACTCTGCCCCAGATACGCTTCAATGCAGCTAGGAATGGGAAGCGATGAGCAAAGTGCGTAGGAGATCAAAGTTTCCCACTCCTTGTGGCCTGCCGAGGTCGGCGATCGATGACAGGCGTAATCGAGAGACACTGGCCCCCGAGACATCAATCCCGCTTGGGGGAGACGTATCTGACAACGTTGGTTGTAAATCCGCTTTTGTTTGCCGATGCACATTCAGTGCCATGGCTGGATCGCATGGTTCAGATACACGCAGATAGACATCGCGACCGATCGCGCGCGTGCCCGGCCTCGCCGAAAAGGTGCCAGATGTGACGGCAGCCTTGCATGCAAAGCTCGACGAGCACCGGGCGTTCGTGCGGGAGCGTGGAGAAGACTTGCCGGAAATCCAGAATTGGCGCTGGGCACGCTCCTCCTAGTGCGACAGAGGACCGGATTGGGTAGCGACTACCACCAGCCATACTGCCGCAGCTACGCCGGCACGCAAGAGAAAGGATTCGAGTGCGAGGTGGCAACCTCGCCTTCGACTTGGGGTGTCCCACGGCAATCGCAGCCTTTGCAGCGTCAGCTACGTGTTTCGAGTCCTGTTCGTTCTGCAAACGATGCGATCTTAAAACGTCCTGGAGAATGATCGCCGGGTCATGCTGCAGCCGTCAACGAGAGGCAGCTAAGGGTGAAGCCCGGTCCCATCGCCGTCAGGACAGTTCTCCTGGGTAGTCCTTGCGCAAGAAGCTTCTCGAGTACGAACAGCGCGGTTGGCGAGGACATGTTCCCATAGTCCGAGAGAACCTCACGTTCCTGGTCGAGGGTTCCCTGGCTTAGTTTAAGCGCCGATTCCAAGGCGGTGATAACCTTTGATCCACCGGGGTGGCACGCAAACCGGTCAACGTCGGCAGGAGCAAGATCTGATCGGGCGAGTATGGACGTTACGCCCTTCAGCACATGAGTTTCGGCGAACGGTGGTATCGCACGATCGAAGATCACGCCCAGACCCTCCGGATCGACGCTCCATCCCATGATGTCTAGCGTGTCGGGCCACGTATGCTGGCCTGCAAGTTCGACCTCGGCCAGACCGGTCTCACTAGCACGCACCACGCAGGCGGCGGCCCCGTCGCCGAAGAGGGCGGTCGCCACGATGTTCGCCTTCGTAAGCTTGTCCATGCGAAATGCCAACGTGCAGGTCTCGACGGCGACCACCAGCACGACTGAGCCTGGCCGGGATGCCGCCAGCCGTGACCCGATTGAAAGCCCAGAGACTCCGCCGGCACAGCCGAGGCCAAACACGGGAACCCGTTCGACATCGTCCCGGAAGCCCAGTTCTCGGCTTACCCTCGCTTCCAGACTAGGTGTCGCAATACCAGTCGAGGAGACGGTTACGATCGTGTCGACATCGCCTGCTGCAATGCCCGCCGACACGAGAGCCTTGCTGGCGGCGGCGACGAACATTGCACCAGCGCCCTCGATATGAGCGAGGTTTCGTTCGGGCCATCCCGACGTCTCGAGATACCACTCGATCGGCCGGACGGCATAGCGGCGCCGAATTCCCGAGGTTTCGAACACCCTTGCCAGCTTTTCGAAATCGCCAAATCGCGATGAGAACGCGGTGTGCGAGGCTCGCGCCGCGTCACGCTGGTCGATGACATGTGGCGGAACGGCGGTGCCGACGGATACCAGCTTGACGGGTTGCTGCATAAGACTCCTTGCGACGGCGCGGGAAGAATTTGGTACGCCGCGCGAGGACGAGACCGAACCGTAACGCCTCGATCCTCAATAAGTTGCAATGCGGGCGAGCCTGACGCCGCACTTCGTCGGAAGGCTTCAGAGACGACGACGCGTGAAGGATGCCTCCCGCGGCTTCGTGTCTGCCTTGATCCACGTCAATGCGCTCAACAAGTTGGCTCCGTAATTGTCCGATCGAAAAGGAGACAGCGCGATGCTTGCTAGAGACATCATGACGACCCCGTGACGACGCTCGACGAGGGACACAACGTCAGGGAAGCCGTCGAGATCGTCAACGCCAGCAAGATCGGCGCGGTGCCCGTCATCGATGGCGAAGGGCGGCTCACCGGCATCGTCACCGGGGAGACCTGCTGCGCCGGGTGGCGTCATCCTGGGCGAGACGGGCGGTACCGCATACGCGCGACCGCGAAGATGCACTGGCGGACTATGTGAAGGCCCGAAGCTGGCGCGTCAAGGACGTGATGTCGACGCCCGTCGTCAGCGCCGCCCCGAGCGCAACCGCGAGCCAGCTCGCAGAACTCCTGCAGGCCCACGACATCAAACACCGAACGGCAGACTCGCCGGCATAATCAGCCGTCACGACTTGATGCGAGCGCTTCTCGATGTTCGACGGCAGTGTACTGCTTCCGGCGACGAGGCCCTAGGGACGGCCGTTCGTGGCCGCCTGGAAACCGAGTTCGAAATAAGGTTCCCCATCGTCAATGCGACCGTCTCCGACGGGGCAGTGACCCTGAGGGGAGAGGTCGAGACGGAGCTGGAATGCTCGGCGGCCAGGGTGGCGGCGGAAAGCATCCGCGGCGTCGGCGGCGTGGTAAACAACATCACCCTGGATACCGCATGGTGAGCTCTCTCAAACTATGAAATCGTCCCTGGAGTTTCCGTCATGTTTGTCAGGGTCATCGCAGACGCCGTCGTGTCGAGGCTTCTCCTCGTCATCCTGATCCTCATGGTGGGGACGGTCGTGAGCGTCCTACTGGTGAGGCCATCCGACGACTCCCGAACCGGGCGCGTCGAGCGCTCTCTCTGACCCGTGAGTGCGCGATGAACATCTGGCCCTCCAGGATTTAATTGTCCGGCCGCGTCCCGCAAATGGCGCGACGGATTCGATGCTCTCCGAACTATTCGGCTTCATCTGGCTGATGGGAAGGCGTCATCAGGCGTTGGTCGCAGGGCTGTCCCTGGCTCTTTTCGTTATCGGCGCGGCGCCTCTCGAACTCCAGCGCCGGATCGTCAATGAGGCGACCGAGCAAGCGTCATACCGGTCTCTTCTCTTTCTCGTCTCCCTCTATCTCGCGGTCGCAGTGTTGAAGGGCGCGATAAATTCACCTCCAACCTCTAAAGAAGCTGGGTGGGCGAAAAAAGCACGCTTTGGCTCGGGGCGCGCGTTCTGCATCGGGCCGAGACGCCGCCATCGGAATCCACGCTCGAGGGGGTTGAGCTGTCGATCGTCTTTGCGGAAGCGGAACCGGTGGGCAGTTTCGTTGGGACCAGCATCTCCGAGCCGCTACTCCAGATCGGCATCCTTGTCACCGTGGGCGGTTATCTGATCTATCTCCAGCCGCTGATGAGGATGGCCGTCGCAGCCACCTTCGCCCCGCAGATTGCGTTCGTCCCGATGTTAGGCTGCTCACCTGGCTTTTGGAGATGCCGCTCATACCCATGGCCTTGACCAAGTCGTCGACAGAACGAGTCGAGATTCCCTGGATATGCGCTTCCTGGATAACGGCCGTCAGAGCTTTCTCTGCCATGCGGCGCGGTTCAAGGAAGCTCGGAAAGTAGCTGCCTTTGCGCAGCTTCGGAATGCGAAGCTCGACGGTGCCAGCCCGCGTCTCCCGATGTCACGGTAGCCATTGCGTTGTGCGAGCCGCATCGAGTTCTTCACACCGAAGTCTGCACCCGTAGCCGAGCCTACTTCCAGCTCCATCAGCCGATCGGCAGCAAGACCGATCATCTCACGCAACAAATCTGCATCGGCACTCTTCTCAACAAGGGAGCGCACGTTCATCATGTCATTGGTCATCGGTGATCTTTCCGTCAGGTTGGTCTTGAACAACCCGACCCTAGCGGAAAAACACTGATGGCCGCCCGCAAAGCCGGTCACCCGCTACAGCGCAACGAGAAGCGCGCGGGCGCTCGGCTTTACTCCCTACCGTCACCTACGCCACGTACTGGGACACGATCCGATAGAACGGCCACCTTTTCCCGCGTGCAAGTGGCCATATGGGGGTGGCGTAATAACCAGGCATACGCGAGGTCGGTATGGCAGGTTTGATCTCTCCTTCCAGGTCGCTCGCGTTATAGATCGCGACGACGCCGGGCACCGAGAACGCATCGCCGACATCGATGTTCAGGATTCGGGCATGTGGCTGGTCGGAGCGTCGCAATGCGATATGCAACATACCGCGGCGCCATGTCATCGACATACTGACCAACACCCGTCAGCAGACGTGGATCTTCGGTGCGCTTGTCCCGCTTGCCGACAAGTTTGGGCCGCAGCTCGACGGAATGGTCCTGCTGGCTCATTCGTAGAACTCCACACCCTTTCGCAACTCTTGCCATTGCGCGTCGTCGTGGCCGAAAATGATAGAAGCTCCCCGCTCCCGAAGAGCTTTCAGGCGAGCGAGTGCCTCTGCGGCGAGTTCGATGTTCCAAGTATTTCTCGGAGCGATACCGGTGTCGACGCTCGCCTGGAGCGGGGCAGCATCTGAAGCGAGTATAAATGAACCATCTTTTTCCAGCTCGACACGGGCGACGGTCATTCCGGGGGTATGACCCGGCATGGGCAGCAAGACGATGCGCCCGTCGCCAAAGACGTCATGCTCGGCATTGAAGGTCTGGAAACCCTGGGGCTGGTCCCATTCTCCTCGAAGATAGCCTTGATTTTCTGCACCGCTTGCCGTGGCGGCCTGCGCCTCCGCTTCGTGGCAGAGGATCGTTGCGCGCCGAAAGTACGCGTTGCAGCCGCAATGATCGGGATGCAGATGTGAACAGATCACAACATCTATGTCCTCGGGATCGAGAGCAAGAGTCTTCAACTGATGAACGACCGTCCGCTCTGGCGAAAAGATCGGGGTCATAACCTTGCTTAACCCACCCCATCGCGCGCCTGGATCGATGGCGGCCTCTGGATTGCATCCGCTATCGAACAGCGCGTTGCCTTGGGGATGGCGCATCAGGGTGGCGTGAACCGGCAATTCAATCGCTTCTTCCTTCAGCGCCCCAGGGACGTAGATGGACCGGCGCATACGAAGGCGGCCGGCCTCGAGAAAATGCATCTTCATCTTAAGGTCCTCTCTTGCTAGCCAGTTCGCGGACGGCGTTGACGATGTTTTCATAGCCCGTACAACGACAGATGTTTCCTGAGAGCGCTTCCCTGATCTTATCATCGGTTTCCAGCGGATGGTGGCGAAGAAGGTCGATGATCGCCAACGATGAAACTGGGCCTACAAATTCGCATTGCAGGCCATGATGCTGGCGGAACGCTTCTTGGATTCGTCCGAGTATCGACGCTTCCCTGGCCATGGTTTCGATTTCGCTCCCGTCTGCCTGCACTGCAAGCATCAGACAGGAGCGTGCGCTCCTTCCATCGAGAATGACGGTGCAGGCACCGCAAACGCCATGTTCGCACCCGACATGGGTTCCGGTCAGGCAAAGGATCCTGGCGCAGGAAGTGGCTCAGCAGCGTTCGTGCTTCGATCGTGCGCGTCATATACGCTTCGTTGACGCTGACGGTGATCGTCTTCTCACTCATCTTGCTTGAAGCCTTTCGTGGTTCGCGCGGCTCCAGGCGGCGCGAAGGGCCCGTTTGGCAAGGACGCCTGAGAGATGCCTGCGGTAATCTGCAGAGGCATGGATATCCGTGTTGGGCGTGAGGATTCCAGCCAGGCGATCCGCCACCGTATCGAGAGCCGGCTCGGAAACATCCGTCCTCGATGATCTCTTCAAGCCGCAGCGGGGTTTCACCAACGCCCATCATGCCAACGCGAACGTCAGACGCCCTGCCATCTACACAATGCAGCGTCGTCGCAAAGCAAGCGAGTGCGAAGTCCCCGTGGCGTTTTGCAAACTCCTCAAATCCCCATCCGGCATCCGGTCTCATCGCGTCGAGCTCGACGCGAATTACAAACTCGTCCGGTTCCAACGAGTTGACCAGCGATCCGACAAAAAAATCGGCTGCAGGTATTTCGCGTCTGCCGCGCTGAGAGGAGGCGATGACCGTCCCACCGAGGAACCGTGTCATCATCGGCATCTCGGTCGCTGGATCCGCATGCGCGACGCTGCCGCCGAAGGTGCCGCGGTTGCGCACGGTCATATGGGTGACGTGATGCATCGCCTCATGCACGATCGGCAAGTGTTGGCGGATGATCGGGTCTGTCGCGGTCATGTGATGGCGTACCGTCGGCGCCGATTCTCACCCGATCTCCGTGCAGTTCGATCCGATCTCCATGAACCGACGTTACTACGCGCGGCGCCCAAAATCCCGCGGCCCTGCTCGGATGGATACGATCTCTCTGAGCAGTTCGAGGTTCTCGCCGGTCATGGTGGCCACGTCTTCGATCGTGCAGATATGCATCGAACGAGCCATCAGGCGGCCTTTTGCGCAGTGGAGACCGTCGGAAGCATATTCCACGGCAACAGGTCTTCAAGCCTATCTACCGGTTAATCTTTGATCTGGGTTAGGACGTCCGTGAGGTAGCTCTCGGGGTTGCGGCCATGCAGTTTGTCCGTTCCAATGATGGTCAAATATTAGCGTTGCGCTATCCCGTTCGTAATTTGCATCGTGTAAGTCTTCACTCCTGATGCTCGTTCTCGGGCCGCGCCACGCAACGCGCGGCCCGTCTTTCGGTTTTCTCAACCCGGGAAATTGCTACTCGGATTGATTGATTATTACGAGTTTATATGCAACCTTCGGTACGATCGCCGACGGTCGGCGCACATCAGGAGGAAAAACCATGATCCGTACTAATGCAGTTGCAGCACTTGTGTTTGCTGTAGCAACCTCAGCTCTTGCTTTCGATGCAAGCAACTTCAAGGATTTTTCAAGCATCGCATCGGCTTCCAGCAGTTGGCAGAACCAGTCCGGCTCGACGATGATCATTCAAGTCGACTCGTTCGGAAATGTCTCCGGCCAATATGTAAACAGAGCCCAGGGCACCGGATGCCAGAACTCGCCCTATCCGCTAACAGGAAGGGTAAACGGGACGTTCATCGCATTTTCGGTCGGCTGGAACAATTCGACGGAGAACTGCAATTCCGCAACCGGATGGACCGGCTACGCACAGGTCAACGGCAACAACACTGAGATAGTCACGAGCTGGAACCTCGCTTACGAAGGCGGCTCCGGTCCGGCCATTGAGCAAGGACAAGACACTTTCCAGTACGTGCCGACGACTGAGAACAAAAGCCTCTTGAAGGATTAATCTCCTCTGCCCTGCCGGCGCTGGCCCGTCAGAGATTGTGGAGCAAGAATTCATCGAATATGGCCAAAGGCTTAGACGAAGCTGCTTTCCCTGCCGAATAAAAGCGCCGCGTGCTCGTCCGCGCGGCGCAAATCCTTATTTGATGAGTTCAATGCGGCCAAAACTTTCCGGACAAAAGTAAGCATCCGAGGATGCGCCGCCTTGGGGCAAACGCGGCGATCTGATCAAGGTCGTTTGGCACGATGGCCAGGGGGCCTGCCTGTTCACGAAAAAATTGGAGCGAGGAAGGTTTATCTAGCGTGACGGCCAGGGCGCTTGTCTGTTCACGAAGAAGCTGGAGCGCGGCCGCTTCATCTGGCCGTCAGCCGCTGACGGCACGGTGGTGATCACACCGGCGCAGCTCGGTTATCTGCTCGAAGGTCTACAGAAATATCCCTGCTTGTGAGTCTGACGAATCATCACCGGACAAGATCGAGGTGCTGGATCCGAGCCATCCGTTATTTGGACGCCCCTTTAATGTGATGCGTGAGGTGGGACGTAGAGGCGGCAACTTCGCGCCGTCGTATGAGGTTGAACATCGTGGTGGATCGACCTTGCTGATACCCGTGTCTGCGACACAGGGATATGTCGAAGCCTGAAATACTGACGCGCGAAGGACACCATTCGCCCAATTGTGAGGAGAAGGTTTTGCCAATCACTGTGCAACGCCTCCGCCTTGCAGCGGGCATCTAGGTAAAGGCACAGCGCAACAGATGGACACACGAACCTAGTTTGCTCAGCGCCGTACAACTTGCCGCCAGGCTCGATATTCCCGTCAATTGGATTTACGTTCAAATCAGGCGGAAGCGCCTGCTCATCGACCAGCAATCAACCGGAGCATATTTGTTCCAAAATTCCCCAGCGGTCGTCAACGCGGTTCGCGACCTTCGCAACCGTACCATTCATCAACTCGATCTGAGAATCATTCAGCCTCACCAGGAGGGGCATCAACATGCGTTGTCGCTGGAGGGAATTGACTGGCGCGCACGGCAGGAAACCTGGCGCCCCAGCCGGGTTTGACTCAATTTTTGCATTGAAATTGTTGAGAAATCTGATTCAATGTCGTTATGACATTGCCGCCGCTTACCCTGCCATCGGACCTTGCCAGCGCTCATCCGGCGCTGCTGGCCGAACGTGCTGCGCGGCTGCAAGCTGAGGCGGACGCGGCCAACGCGAAGGCGCGGCTGTCGAGCATTGAGGCGCTCAACGTGCATTTGCAGTTGCTGACCGGCAAGCTGGAGCGCGAGAAGCACGGGCCGCGCCGCGAGCGCACGCAGCGGCTGATCGATCAGTTGGAATTTGCAGCTCGAAGAGCTCGTGGCGTAGGCCGCCGAGGACGAACTGAGCGTCCAAGAGGCCGCGGCCAGAACGCAGTCCGTGCGCGCCTTCGCCCGCAAGCGTCCAGTGCGCAAGGCGTGGCCCAAAGACGTCGAGCGCGCACGCATCGTCATCGAAGCGCCGACGGCATGTGCCTGCTGTGGCGGCTCGCGGCTGTCGAAGCTGGGCGAGGATGTGACGGAAACGCTGGAGGATATCCCGCGCCGATTCAAGGTGATCGAGACGGTGCGCGAGAAATTTACCTGCCGCGATTGCGAGGCGATCAGTCAGGCTCCCGCACCGTTCCATGCGACGCCCGCGCGGCTTCATCGGCCCTCAGTTGCTGGCGACGATCGTGTTCGACAAGTTCGGGCAGCACATCCCGCTGAACCGCCAGAGCACGCGGTTCAAATGTGAGGCATCGGTCCGTCGACCTAGACCCTGGCCGGTGAATGTTGATCCGAATGTCTTCGAGCTGCGGCAAATGCTGGAGCATCACTGTCGCACGGCATACCAGGAGGCAACGTAGCCGGCTGCGGCGACCCCATGCGAATGCGGGACGTCGCGGACGATGCTACCGACAATGGCGTCCCTTTGATCGACGCCATTCGGCCAGTTCGGCACGATGTAGCCGCGATAGCTGTAGATCCAGGTCTCGCCGGCCACATCGCCCTTTCCAGTGAATTGCAGCTCGACAGGGTCTCCCGGACGCACCGTACCGGTCAATTCCAGCGACCACCCGGGCCCACCAATGGTTCCGCCGACCTTGCGCCGAGCCAACTCGGTCAGCACCAGCGTTCCCTGGCCAAATTCCAGTGCATTGAAATCAACCGATAAATCGGGATTGTTGATCAGGCTGCGATAACTCCAAGTGCCAGTGAAGCTCATAGTTCCTCCCAATGGCGATCGACGCCCTAATGATGGCCGGAAACGGTGCCACCCTGGCCGTCCGGCAGGGTGATCCTGATGTTCTGCATCATGCCCTGGTCCTCATGATCGAGGATGTGGCAATGCAGAACGAACTCGCCGATATAGCGCTGGTAGTGCGTCCGCACGGTGATCGTGTAGCGCGCCGACGGATCGGTGCCGGGATTCTTGATCCACAGCGTGTCCTTCCAGACATTTTTCAAGCCTGGATATTGCGGATCGCCGTCGTCATCGGCGCCAAGCGCGCTGACATCGTTGCCGGCCGCATCGACAATTTTGATGATCTGAAACGGATTGACATGGATATGGAATGGGTGGCTGACGAAATCCGAGCGGAGCGTCCATTCGTCGACTCCGCTCAGCGGCAACGTCCGGTCGATGCGGTTGGGATCATAAGGTTTGCCGTCAACCTCGAAGAAGGTGGCACCCGGCTGTTTCACATCGATGTTAAACACCAGTTGCTGCTCGCCGGTGACCTCGCCCGCGTCGATGTCCGGATGGGGAATAAAGCTTGAGAGCGACATCTCGTTCTTGAGGTCATCGATAACCTTGCCGGCGACATTCTGTGACATCGTGCGCTCAGCCGCCGAAATCAGCCAATCCTGAAGATAGGTGCCGATCTCGCCATTGACGGCATGGCCGCCTACTGCAGTGACTATGCCGAGAAGCCGTCGGCTTGGAGCCTCCTGGTTGACGCTGGCCGCTGCCGGTGCGGCGCCATCGATGATGCAGTAGTCACCCGCTCCTGGCAACACCACCAGCGCGTCAACGCGGTAGCCCGGTTGCAGGATCGCTTGCTGCCGCATCTGCACCTGCGCCATTGTCAGCCCGTCCTGGGCCACCACCCCATACGGAATAGTATCCTTGCCGCAATTCTGGTCGATCCATCTGTCGGTGTCCGCTGCCGCAAGCGTGCGGAACGCGGTCGTCCCGGTCTTGCGCCGGATTTCGAAATTGATGGTGTCGCGAACCCCGGCGTGTATCATCCGCCACCGCTCGACCGAGCCAGCCTCCGCTGATGCCAACTGACCAAGCACCTGGCCGTTGACGCTGGTGAAGCGGCCCGAAGCCGGCCAACTGCCAGGTCCGAACTGATCGTAGCTTTCGATGCCGCCCACCTGTCCTGGCTGGCAATCATAAGTGATGTCGCCATTGTTATCGGTGCAAGCATATTGAATCTGCTGTAGCACCAAAACCCGTTCGGCGATATCGGAGCCGCCCGGCTGCTTCAATAGGCGGTCTATATCGCCAGTCTCGGTCGGTGTCGGCATGCGATCGCCACGGATGATCAACGCCCCGGACATGCCACTCGACACCTGCAATGCGGTTGATCCGTGTAGGTGTGGGTGATACCAGAAGGTGCCGGCGGGATGCTCAACGGCGATGTTGTATTCATATTGGAACGAAACGCCGGGACGGATTGAGATCAGCACATTATCGCCATTGCCAGACGGATTTACCCAGAGACCGTGCGAATGCAGGTTGGTACCGTTGAAGCAATGGGGGGTATTGGCACTGCCACCGCCGATGCCGCAGGTGGAATCCTGAGGGAACAGGTTGTGAAGCGTTACCCGCACCGTCTGACCGGGCCGTAGATCGATGGTCGGTCCAACCAATGGCGTGTCGGCACCGGATAAGCCGGTCTGGCGGGCGTCTTGATAGCCGCGCAGTTTAACGTGGTCGTAGCGCGCCGTGGCCGGATTGTAGATCTGTCGGTCGAGATAGGTAGCGTTCATATCGAGCAGAACCTCGCCCGGAAATGTCTCCCGGCTTTGTTCGAAGGTTTTCAGCATCCCCTGGGATTTTGTGATAGGTTGCAGCATATAGGCCAGGGGGTTAGTCACGGCCCTGGCCTCTTGAGCGACTGCGAATAGCGCATGGGTGACCGAAAAAACGCTCGCCATACCGAAGATCGCAATTTTGTCAGACACAGACAAACAACCCTCCCAAACCTCTGCCCGGAGTTTTGTTCTCCCCGGGTCGAACCGCATCCACAAAGTTCTACTGCGTCACCATGCGTTCACCTGCAATTCGACTTTGACTCGCGCGCTTTCTCGGGAGAAGACAGCTGCCGCCGCGCGACGAGAAAGTTTCAAGACTCATGCCACTCTGGCCGGATCGAGCCTCAGAAGGAATCTTGTGCCTATGCTTCAAGGACTTCCACGAGAGCGCGGTAGGAAGTCGGGCGGAACAGCACCATGGCGCGCACCTGACAAACCTGACAGCAGGTGTAGTAGGCCCGACATTTTTGTGGGGAGCATCGTTACGTGCGGCAATACGCGTCTCACCTTGTTTGTTTGTCGAGCTGCACTCGAGCAACGCCTTGACGCTCATATCGCGGTCACCGCCGCGGGCATTAATGTCGGCGTCACATACCGTTCATCACACCGCCTAATCGGAGAGACACCACGGGCAGACTACGCCAGTTCTTCCGGCTCTCTGCGCTGCGCGATGATCTCGAAACAAGGTTGCTTGCTCAGGAGTATCGCGCCCTGCTCCTCGACGATCATTTCGACGACGGCAGGAGGGAGCCCTTCCACAATCTTCTCCTATGGACGTCTCTTATGGACGTCCAACGCGATATCTCAGATGCACGGAGCCGAGGCCAGCGGCTTCGGCGCTGATAAACGTGAGCCTCGCCCTGCCGGCAAGCCCATCCTCGCCGCCCTCGAATATGGCCGGTGTATTCGACTTGCCTCCGATCGCAGGGAAGATGACCAGGCTGACCTCGTCAACAAGACCCGCCTTCAAGAAATGGCCATTGGTTTGCGCCCCGCCTTCCAGCATCAAGCGCTTCACACCGAACTCGGTTCCAAGAAGGTCAAGCGCGTTTTTCAGATCGACGCCATCTTTCTCCGAGACGATATAGGAAACGCCAGCCTGGGTGAGGCCCGCCAGGTAAGCATCATCCACGTCAGATCCTGTCAGGACCACAAGGTGAGCTCCGTCAATGTCGCTCTTGTCCCAGCGTAGCCGACCGTCCTTATCCACGATGACAGCGAACTCGCCGGCGTCCGGGTTGGCGATATGGATCGGTCGCGCGGCTGTGCCGGTTGCTTGATAGGGGCGGTCGACGGCGTCCGCGAACTCTTCTCCCGTCGCTCTTCCCGAAAGCCAGGCGTCGGCACCGATCTTCTCATGCAGGCCGTCATAGATCTTCACGAGCTCATCGACCGAATGGCCGGTTGCCTCGGCCCAATCATTGACGATCAATCGGCCATCCAGCGGCGACATCATGTGACAGATTACATAGGGTCTGGGCATTGGATTACTCTCCTCTACAAACATTCCACCGTCAGTGACCTGCCTTCAACCAGGCTGCGAATTTATCCATCCAGTCGGGGTGCCAGCGTGAAAGCGCCGGCCGGTTCAGGATCATGTCGTCGGCCGCCCAGCGGATCCTTCTGGCATCGATCGCAGACGTAACCGCGTTATCCGGACAGATGATGTAAAAATTCTCGTCGAGCAGACGGACCAGGAAGTATTCCACCAGTTGCTCTGCGGTCCATGCCTCATCGGGTTTCGCAATGCCCTGCGGCTTGAGTGCGATGTTCATGGGTGTCCACGTGTAGCCAGGGACGAGGAGATGAGCCGAAACACGACCTCCCGTCTCCTTCAGAAGCTCGTGCGACAGCTGTTCGGTCAGGACTTTGACAGCTGCCTTCGCCACCGAATATGCGGCGTTACCTGGAGGAGTCGTAATACCTTCCTTGGAGCCGAGGTTGACAACGGCCGACTGGCGACCGGCTTCGATCATGTAGGGCACGAAGACGTGTTGCGCGGCCTGAACACCTCGGAAGTTTACATCGATCTGGCGTCGCCACTTTGCAGGATTGTCCCAAGGGCCGGCTCCTTGCGTTATGCCCGCGTTGTTTACTAGAACGGCCACGTCGCCAAACCGCGAAATCGTTTCGTCCCGCAACCTGGTCAGTGCCGACAAATCTGATACGTCGCCGCTCACGATCAGGATGTCCGTGTCGAGTGTCGAAGTAACATCCTCAAGTGCGTCGGCGTCGAGATCCAGCAGCGCGAGCTTCATGCCGCGGGCCGCGAGAGCCCTCGCGATTGCCAAGCCGATGCCCTTCGCAGCTCCCGTGATGACCGCAACGCGGCCAGGAGCAACGACGCTGTTCATTCTCTCGCTCATTTTTTGTCTTTCCCGTCATTGGACCGTCACCGCTGGAAGGTGTGCCGGACAAGCCGTCGCCGTGGAATTTTTCTCCGAGAAGCGTGCCGGCCGATGGCACCAGCGCAGAGAAGTCCATCAACGCTACTCGGGCGCTTGGGTCGTCGGATCATATCCGCGGGCTGCGAACGACCGTTCGATCGCACTATAAGAATAGGGTAGCGCGACGGCTACTTGAAGTGAGCGGGATCGCACGCACCGATGAGCCGTGTTCACTCAAGGGCCTTCGTGACGTAGGGAATGCCTGGCCAGTTCGACCGCGGACGGGACCAAAAAGGTAACGCACTCCTGGTCCCTGCCAGATCGGTGGATGATTTTCACTCACCGCCCCGATCAATTTTGCTCATGTAACCAATCGGCTCCACGGGCATTTGGTCACCAGCGCCTCGAGACGATCGTGGTGCTGACCAAACCAAAGGAGTGAAATCATGACAGGGAATAAACCACTCGCAATGATCACGGGCGGCTCATCTGGAATAGGCTTCGAGCTTGCCAAACAATTCGCCAAGAATGGATTCGATGTCGCCATTTCAGGCTCAAGCGACAAGGTGAACGAGGCCGCCGATGCGCTACGAAGCCTTGATGCCGAAGCATATCCGTTCAAAGCGGATGCCTCGACGTACGATGGCGTCGAGAGGTTCTGGACCTTTACGCACGGGCTGGGGCGCCCCTTGGAAGCCGCGGCTCTGAACGTCGGTATCGGTATTGGCGGCGCCTTTGTCGATAACGATCTCGAGGATGAGCTTCGCCTGCTTGCGATCAATGTAACCGGGACCGTCCATATGGCCAAACGCGTCGTCCAACATATGGTCAAGAACGGCCGCGGCAGGATTCTCATCACCTCCTCGGTTTCGGCGACCCTGCCCACGCCATACGAAACCGTTTACGGCCCGTCGAAGGCATTTGGTTATATGTTCGCGTCTGCGCGAGGAGTTGCGCTCGACCGGGGTCACGGTGACGGCACTCCTTCCGGGCGCCACCAACAGCGACTTCCACGCGAACGCTGGAATGGGCGGTACGAAGCTCGGTGGCCAACAAAAAAACGACAAGACGCTCGTCGCCCAGCAGGGGTTCGAGGCTCTCATGAACGGCATCGACCATATCGTCGGCGGAGATCAGGAAACCAAGCGCCAGGTGTTGGAAAACCGGACGACCCCCGAGCCCGTCAAAGCCGCGCGGCAAGCCGAATTGACCCAACCGCAGTGAAGGAGCACGTCATGTCACATCTGAAAAACAAGGTCGCCATCGTCACAGGGGCTTCCTCGGGCATTGGAGCGGCGACCGCCAGAGGATTGGCGGAAAAAGGTGCGCGCGTCGTCCTTGCCGGCCGCAATGAGGAACGCCTCAGTCAGATCGTCGAAGACATCACCGGTTCGGGAGGTATTGCCAGCTACAAGGTTGCTGATGCCACGGATTTTGAGAGTACCAAGGCCCTCGTCGCGTTCGCCACAACGACGTACGGCCCGGTCGATATATTGGTCAACAATGCCGGCCTCATGCTCTTTTCCTATTGGAAGGATGCCGCCGTCGGCGATTGGAACAAGATGATCGATACCAATCTGCGTGGCTATCTGCATGCGATCGCCGCGGTGCTGCCGTCGATGTTGGAGCGCCGGTCCGGCCGCATCCTGAATATGAGCTCTATCGCCGGCGTTCATGTCGGCGAGGCGGCAGGGGTTTACGGAGCCACGAAGTTCTTCATACGCGGTATTACCGAAAGCCTCAGGAAGGAGGTGGGCGTGGGTAGCGGGATCCAAGTGTCTATGATCAGCCCTGGCGTGATCGATACCGGCTGGGCCGACAAGGTTCATGACGAGACGGGCAGAAAGATCGCCGGAGAGCTCAACAAGCAGGGTATTCCGCCGTCGTCGATGGCTGAAGCCGTGGTCTATGCACTAGACCAGCCCCCGGAGATCACGATCAACGACATTTCGTCCATCCAACCCGGCAGGACTGGTAGCCCGCGTTTTCGAGAGCTCAGAACTAGAACCTCCGGGACTGTTAGACCGCCTCGCGGAACCAACCGGTGCCGTCTCTCGTGGCTGTGGACACGAAGATCTTCATTGCATGACGATCTAATCCCGGACGTTTTCGTTTTTCAGCGACCGGGCCATCTCCGCCGTCCTTCGCAGGATCCAACATGGATCACTAGGTCAAATTTTTGACTGCTTCCTCGGCCATCACATACCAAATACAGGGCCAGTTAAATAAGGATTGAAGGTGCCGGCCGGCCTGAAGCAAGGTCGGCGCCGGCAAGGGCGATCTTTTTCAGTACAAGTGCGAGTATCCATAACTCATGGTATCAACGCGGGCCGATCTGGCCGACCTTGAAACTTTCGTCGCGATCGCGCGTGCGGGGGGGTTCCGAAAGGCCGCCGCGCTTCGCGGCGTTTCCGGGTCTGCCCTCAGCCACTCGATCAGGGGTTTGGAGGCCCGTCTGGGCGTCCGTCTGTTTCATCGGACAAGCAGGAGCATCAGTCTCACCGCCGCCGGCGAAGTGCTGCTTGCCGAACTGGAGCCCCGTTTCCTCGGCATTCAAGCTGCGATGGATCTCCTAGACAGTTTCAGGAGCGGGCCTACGGGCAGAGTGAGAGTGACCACCCTGCGTGACGCCGCCGAGCTGCTGATCGCTCCTCGACTGCACAGTTTTCGCAAGAGCTACCCAGATGTCGAGGTCGAAGTCAGCGTCGAGGATCGCTTCATCGATATGGTCGCCGAAGGTTTTGACGCGGGCATCCGTTATGGGGGAACGGTTCCCGAGGGGATGATCGCGTCGCGTCTGACATCCGAACTCGAATGGATCGTAGTCGGTTCTCCGGCCTATCTCAACGAACGAGGGCGGCCCGCGCGGCCGGAAGATCTCTTGACGCACGAGTGCATCCGGATCCGAACCGGTACAGATCACCTCTGCAAATGGGAACTTGGCGACGGCGATCGCATGGTTTCTCTCGACGTTCCGGGACTTCTCACGCTCGGAGATTCGGAACTATCTATCCGCATGGCGGAGGAGGGAGGCGGTCTCTTTTATTGCCTGCAGGCCCGGGTCGAGGACAAACTTGCGGCCGGTTCACTCGAAGTCGTGCTGCCGGACTGGACCTCTACCGGGCCGGGTTTTCATGCATACTACGTTTCGCATCGACAGGTGCCGTCCGCTCTCCGGACGTTTCTCGACTACCTTAAGGCGCCGGTTGCGGGCGATTGAAGTGACGACCAGACGAGACAGCTTCACCAGGCAGGAGAATCGCACATGGATGGTAAGGAGTTGTTTTGCTGAGGCAAATCGACTCAAGAACTCTCCGATAATTTGGAGGTTCGGATGAATCGATTTGCCACCTGTTTTAAAAGATCTGCCCGACCCTCGGGGCGCAACACACGTCATCCGCTGATGTCGATCCTGTTCATTGCCATTGCCGCGATCGTTTGCGGCGCCGAAAGCTGCGCCGACATGGCCGATTCGGCGTTTCCAAAAAGAAGTGGCTCAAGACGATCGTGCCGCTGCCCTATGGCATCGCCGGCCATGGCACCTTCTCCACCGTTTTCCGCTGCCTCAATCAGGTTGCCTTCGAAGCCGCTTTACCGAAGCCTTTGCAAAGGGCATGGAAGGCGTGGTGGCGGTCGACGGCAAGGCGGTACGAGGCGCCGCCGCTGCCCCTCGTCAAGGTCTGGGCTGCCGGTTGCGGCCTGGTCATCGGCCAACAGACCGCGCCGGGCCGCAACGAGGTCCAAGGGGCGCTCGATGCGCTTGCGCTTTTGTCGCTGGAAGGTGCCATCGTCACCGCCGATGCCCTGCATTGCCGCGCCGATACCGCTCATGCCATCCTTTCCGCCGGCGGCGACTATGCCCTGGCGTTGAAGGCCAATCAGCCCGGCCTCCTGGCACAGACGATTGCTCGTCTGGACGACGTCGAGCCACTCGGCGTCCAGACCGCCGCCGAGAATGACCATGACCGCTGCGAAAGACGCCGTGCCTGCATCGTCGCCGTCAATGACATCGACTTCCCCGGCCTGCAGGCCATCGGATCCGTCGAGGCCACAAGCCGTCATGCCGATGGCCGTCTGACCAGCCATGTCCGCTACTTCCTGCTCTCCACCATCATGTCGGCTGCCGCCCTGATCGAGGTAACCAGAACTCATTGGCAGATCGAAAACAAACTGCACTGGGTGCTCGACGTCCAGTTCCGCGAGGATGCCGCCAGAAACCGTAAGGATCACGGACCGGCAAACATTGCTCTGTTACGAAAGATTGCCCTCAACCTCATCCGAGCCCATCCAGATAAGGCCTCCATTCGTCGAAAGATCAAGAACGCAGGGTGGGACGATCAGTTCCTCATCTCTATCATCGCTCATATGCGATAGCCCTGCTTCACCAGGGGAATTTGAGTGCCGGCAGAAAGCGGTCGCTCGCAGCCAGAAAAATAATTGGCAGCAAGATCGCCTGGCATCCTTTAACATGCCGAAAGCGGAAAAAAATACGTGACAGCCTCCGATCCCTCTCTGAGCGGAGGCCATCCATGATGGTAGAGAATCCGCAAGTCTTCGGCTGTCTGACACGACCAGCCGGTACGAATGCGGTACTGCCACGGCTCTCCTCCAGGCGCCCGTTTTTGATCTCTCGATATCTAAATTTGTGCAGACGAGCAGGCAAAGCTATAACGGCAGGATCAACGAATACTGGTAGCTCTCAGACAATCTGGATCGATATCAACCGGGAATGCCTGCATATGTAGGGAGGATTCAAGCACGGCGTGAGGGCGATGCAGACGGACGAGGCGGAGACGTCACGGAAACCCGAGAGCACCTGCATCACCTCGCTCGAGGTTTCCAGGCGGCCTTGTAGGAGACCCGCGGCGTAGTGCCCCGAAAACCCCACCGCGCAAATGCTGATTATGAAAGACAGTACGAAAATGATTACTCTGTAGCCGGAAACGGGACAACAGCCTGTCCATTGTGGTCGATCCTTGTCCATAGGCGGCGAAGAAACTTCATCAATCGGGATCCGCCTCCGAGGGAAGCATCGAATCATCAATGACGACACGAAAGCTGCGCGACCGAGGTTGTCTGTCAACAGATTGTCTGATAAAGCTTGCTAAGGTTCAAACTGTCTCACAAACTTGCGGAGGAATAACTCCGTAACAGAACCGGCGCTGCCGCAGCCGGCACAACTTTCACTGCTGAAATCGATTGCCGCGATGTCCCTTGTTTTCAATGGAAAGCGGTGACCGCATCTCGGCTATGTGAAGGCTTCGAACATGTCGTCGTCCTCGCGACGGCGGGACGCGACGCCTTGATGAACAAACGGGCGTCCTTTTTATGGATGGACGGCTCCATGGCGCCGAGATCACCAGCTTCCCCAATATGCATCTCGAGATGCCGATCTGGGACAGGTAAGTATCGAGATTCAAGAAGCAGAGAAGATGATTGATAAGAAAGCATTACTCGATAATATGACCTTGGCGGAGCAGGTCTCGCTACTTTCCGGCGATACGTTCTGGTCTTTACCGCCCATCGACCGCCTAGGGATAGGGAGATTGCGCTTGACCGACGGCCCCAACGGCGCCCGCGGGGCGGGGTCTTTTGTCGGAGGTGTGACTGCAGCGGCTTTCCCGGTGGGCATCGCCATCGGAGCGAGTTGGAACCCGGATCTAGCCAAGGAAATCGGCAGTGCCCTAGGTGACGAGGTTCTTTCAAAAGGTGCCCACGTCTCGTTAGCCCCCACCGTTAACATCCAGCGTAGCGTCACAAACGGCCGCAACTTTGAGTGCTTCTCTGAGGATCCGATCCTGACGGCGGAACTTGCAGTCGGCTATATCGAAGGTCTGCAGTCCACGAAAGTCGGTGCCACGATAAAACATTTCGTCGGCAACGAGTCCGAGATTGAACGTACAACCATCTCTTCAGATATCGATGAACGCACGCTGCGCGAAGTCTACCTGATACCCTTTGAGACGGCGGTGAAGCGGGCAAAGGTCTGGGCCGTGATGTCTTCGTATAACAAGCTAAACGGTACTTACACGGCGGAAAGCCATTGGCTGTTGAACGAGGTTCTGCGCGGTGACTGGGGTTTTAACGGCGTGGTGATGTCGGACTGGTTCGGCTCGCGTTCGACCGCACCCACCGTGAATGCCGGGCTGGATCTGGAGATGCCGGGCCCGACTCGCGATCGCGGCTCCAAGCTACTGGCTGCGGTCGAAGGCGGCGAGGTTAGTGTCGAGACGATCCGCGCCTGTGTGCGCAATATCCTGACTTTGATGGAACGCACCGGCGCTATCAACGATCATCGCGAGTTTAAGGAGTACGCCATTGATCGACCGGAACATAGGGCATTGATCAGGCGCGCGGGAGCGGAAAGCGCAGTTCTGCTACAGAATGACGGGGTCCTGCCATTGGCTCAGCAAGGTATGGTCGCCATCATTGGACCCAATGCTAAGGTCGCGCAGGTGATGGGAGGCGGCTCGGCGCAGTTGAACCCTCACTATGTCATCAGTCCGTGGCAGGGGCTGGTGGACGCGCTGGGTGAGGAGAATCTGTGCTACGCTCAGGGTTGCAACAATTATCGGTTTCAGCCGCTAATCGAAAACCCCACAACCTTCGAGTTTTTCCAAGGAAGGGAGCTAGCTGGCGAACCGGTGAAGGTCGTCGAGGAACCGTCGAGCCTTGGTGTATGGTTGCCCCCCGTGGCCGAGGGCTTTGTCGATCCCCTTCGCTTTTCGGCTAGAATGCGCACCATCTTCACAGCCTCGGAAGCCGGCATCTATCGCGTCGGACTAACCTCGGCCGGGCTTGGCCGGGTCTATGTGGACGGCAGACTTGTGGTGGACGCTTGGGCTTCCTGGATACGTGGTACCACATTCTTTGAAGAAGGCTGCGAAGAGGTCGTGGGTGAAATCACGCTCGAAGCCGGCCGTACATACGAGGTCGTCGCCGAGTACGCCCGGCACGACCACGTCAACCTCTATATCGCTGCAATTCGGGTAGGAATAGGCAGATTTTCGGCCGAAGCGGAGATTGCCGAGGCAGCAGCCGTCGCGGCAAAGGCTGATCATGCGGTAGTCTTCGTGGGCAGAACGGGCGACTGGGATACCGAGGGCTCCGATCTTCGCGGTATTGCACTTCCCGGTCTGCAGAACCAGCTTGTTGAGGCGGTAATTGCGGCCAATCCGAACACGATCGTCGTACTACAAACCGGTGGACCGGTGGAAATGCCCTGGCTTTCCGGTGCTCGTGCAGTACTGCAATGCTGGTATCCCGGACAGGAGGCTGGCAACGCGATCGCCGATGTGCTCCTCGGCAAGGCCGAGCCCTCGGGCCGACTGGCACAGACCTTCCCCGTGCGCTGGGCTGACAACCCCACACATACCGAGGATGACGCGGTCTATCCAGGTAAGGACGGCCATGTGCGATATGACGAAGGTGTGTTCGTCGGTTATCGGCACTACGACCGCCACGGCATTAAGCCGCTGTTCCCGTTCGGTCATGGTCTCGGTTATTCAAGCTTTGCGATGTCGGACCTGACGGTAGGGCTACCGGACGCTGCCGGCGCGGTGACAGTGACACTGGAATTGACCAACATCAGCGAGCGGCCAGGTTCGGCAGTGGTGCAAATCTATGTCGGCGATGTTGAAGCATCTATACCCAGACCGGTTAAAGAGCTGAAAGCCTTCTCGAAAATTGCCCTGGAACCCGGTGAGAAACGAAGGTTGCGTTTCATACTTGACGCCCGAACATTTGCCTTCTTCGACACGACCGAGCGGCGTTGGCGGATAGAGGCGGGGGAATTTGCAGTGATGGCTGGGTTCTCGGCCACCGACATCCGTTTGAGTTTAACTGTCACGCAAAAGGGCGCTGTCTTGGCGCTCTGAATGTGCCGCAAATCAATGACCATATTGGGCAGTGGTTGAGTTCCAACGTATGCAGTTTTGGCGGTGAAGCTGGGTGAGTTGAGTGAGAGAATGCCTCAAAACCGGTACTTGGTTAATGGCCCGGCCAAACACCGCCTGCGCCTCCAAAAACAGGCAATGTTTTCTGAACGATCGTAAGCGCGATTTTCTCCGCACCTTCTGCAATTGAGTGAGCTTTGGCATGAGGTGTCCACCCAAATAGGTGGACACCAAGGGATGGAAGAGGTGACCTGCCACTGAATTTTCATCCGGCGGCGATTAGAGCCTCGGCGGTTTTGAATACGCCAAGTGGCGCGGTGTGACCGTTCTCGACTGTGGCGTCCTTTGAGTGGGGAACGACCGCCGTCAGGATCCCGAAGAGTTGGAGACTGAGGTCTTGTTGTAGATCGCTCCTCCGCTATGTCGATAGCTGGAGGATGTCACATGCCAACGCACGACAAACACTTCCGCATGCTTTCGGAAGCGGTACAGGCTTGGTACCGCTATTACGAGGTCGAACCCGACGACCAGGCGTCGCAAACCTTGTGCTCGGCCGCCATCGAGTTCTTCAACGAAGGCGCGAGATCGTTAGAGGATGTCACGACGCTGCTCATCGGCACCTATGTCGGCAGGTGGGCAACACGTGTAAACGCGCCGACGTCGGCTGCCGTTCACTGACCTGCCCGATTGACTGCATAACCAGGCTTCGCCCTGAGCATTCTTAATCGATCGACAGCTTCCAGCCGACGGCCACGACCTCACTGGAACCGAACTCGCCTCGCGACGCCATCTTCTGGAAGGGCTGGTGCCGGCAGGCGGCGAAGACGCCCTTCGACTGTCCGAGGAGATCGAGACGGACGGAGAGGTTCTCCTGCGCATCGCCTGCGACCACGGGCTTGAGGGGATCATCGCCAAGCGAAGGGACGCCACCTATCGACCCGGTCGGCTGGGTGAAGATCAAATGTGTCCAGAGCGATGGCTTTTTAATCATTGGGCATGAGAAGTCGACGGCGTCATTGCGGGCATTGGGCGGCTGCTGCTCGCCGCGCAGAGGAAAAGAGCTGGTATGTGGGGGGAGTGGGAACCGGCTTCAGCGAATATTCTGCGGGTGAGTTCCGGAAACAGATAGACAAACTGACCATCGGCAAGCCCCCTGTCGATACGGACGGAAGTGAAATGCGGTCTTCGTCGATCCGAAGCTTGTTGCCGAGATCAAATATCGAGCGTGGACGCACGACGGGAAGCTGCGGCACGCGTCATTTAAGGGGCTGCGCGACGCTGCTGATAACGCAGGCGTTTATGAGGTGCAATAATTCGCCGGCGCCGCTACGACCCGTAGCGGCCAATTCACGCCCGCGATGGGCTGAAATCCGTCCCTGGTCGCTGAATGAGGTTGCAGTTTACAATTTCTTCCGGTCCTCCTGCTTAGGTGTGATTATCCGCACGAAGCGATAGAGCCATGGAACCGGCTGGAAACCTGCGACACGACATCGAAGCGGCACTGCAACGTCAAAACTTGACGGGTTGGCAGCGAACGTTTCTTGCCGACATCCACGCTCGCCTTGAGCGTTCTGGCGGAAATGCTCGCCTCTCAACAGTGGCGAAAGACTTTCGAGATTCTAAGGCAGCGCGCTCGGCCCGCCCCATCGCAATCCGCGGTCGTTCCCTTTCCCCGATCTCGCCACCAGCCCAAGAAAATGTTCGTCCCCAGTTTTGGTAGAGCAGGCAGACGGCTGGCCATTGGGCTCCTGATCGTTGCTGCTGTGGCCGTCGCACAGCAGGTATCCGATTTGGGAGGGCAATTTCAGTCAACTCCGGCACAGCGAGGACATCTGTGGCCCAGGAATTCACGGTGACCGACGGAGACACCGTACACGTCGTTGGCGATGCCGCCGGAACACGTTTGGTGGGCTTCAACACGCCGGAGAAGTTCTCGCCCCAATGCTAATATGAGCGCCAACAGGGCGAGCGGGCGTTGGCGCGGCTTCGAGAGCTGGTTGCCGGCGGCAGCACCGAACTGAGAAAAGTCGCGTGCTTTTGTCCGCCGGACACCGAAGGTACGAAGAAATGCAACCATGGCGCCCTTTCGGGATGCTGTTGGTTGACGGGAAGGATGTCGGCAGCATTCTGATCAGCGAAGGCCTTGCAGTACCATTCGTCTGCGGCCGCAAGAGCTGTCCTCCGAGGCCGAGACCATGGTGCAAGGCATAGCCGACGAAATCCGGTGGACCCGTTGGATAGTGAGCGCCTTATGACGACCATCGAAAAAAGCGCGCCCCTGACTCCTTTTTTGAAAGGAACGAAATGGGAACATTCCTGAGGCGCTCTATTCCATCTCGAATACGGAGGATCCGGCATGCCTACGGTGTTGTTCAGACACGACCAAGACATCTCGCTTAATGATGTACTGAAGATTGCAGTAGAACGTTGCAGGCAGTGCTATGAAGTGTTCGCGGAAGATGGTTCGAGGTCTCGTCGGACGCTATGTCGCGGCGAGCGCGGGACGTGTCTGATGCCCTCGATTTCAGTGAAGAACCATATTTCTCGCCGGAGACGACGAGGAAGGTTCTTAAGCTTCGCAATGCGGTGTGGGGTATGTGCTTCGACTATCTCGGTGAATGCGGCCACCTGGGCAAATCAACCGACCTTCTCAGGATGGACCAGGACCTGGAATACGTCGTCGAAAAACTCGTCATCTACCACCTGTCTCCTCAGGAGATCGAAGAGGCTGAGGCCGAGTAGGCGCATGAAGGCCAGTTGTTTCGCTGATCTTGGCATCGGCGACGACACGGAGCCTCGGGGCAGCATTTGACATCTCTTCATACTTCAAGATCCGGACAATTTTGATATTGCAGTTTCTGAAGCGATGCCTCGAGGTCGAGCTTGAAGCCGGTTGCGGCGTAGTCAAACGAGACGTCTCCGAAAGCGGACAGGCTCGTATTGACCAAGCGGGAGCCGAAGCCCTTCTTCTTTGGGGCTTCCACGGCTGGGCCACCGCTCTCTTGCCAATGGAGATTGAAGCGATCGTCGCCGACATTTTTGCGCACGGACCACTCGATCTCGACAGTTCCTGTATCCCCTGATAGAGCCCCGTACTTTGTCGCATTGGTGACAAGCTCATGCAGCACGAGGGCGAAGCCAAGAGCCGCTTGCGGGTTCAGGCTGACTGCCGGACCGCTTGCTTTGATGCGGCTCGGTTCAACGCCGAGATTCACCGCGGTCGCTTCGATGATCGTATCGACGGCTGCGGATAACCAGTTCTTCTGCAGCAAAATATCGTGCGCGTTTGCATATGCCTTGATGCGCGACGAGATCGACTGCTCCGCGGCTTCGATGCTGGCGGCGTTCCGGAATGACTGGTTGGTGATCGCCTGAACGACTGCCAGCGTGTTCTTGATGCGGTGAGAAAGTTCGTGCATCAGGACGCGCTGTCGCTCCTCATTTTCCCGCTGCTCGGTTCGATCCCTGAGGATCTTCACGAAGCCTTCGAGTTCGCCATCATCCGATCTCAACGCCATCATCTGGCCCGACGCCCAGAATAACGAGCCGTCCTTTCGAAGGTGCCAGCGCTCATCATCTCCATGGCCCTGGGTCAGTGCGGCGGTCATTTCCCGTTGAGGAATGCCCGCCGCGCGGTCTTCCTCAGTGAAAATAACGGCCACGGGATGGCCGACGATTTCGGTCTCATCCCATCCGAGAATTCGGCGGGCACCCTCATTCCAGGTGATCACTCGGGAGTCGAGATCCAGGGCGATGATCGCATATTCGATGGCACTCTGAAGGATTGCTTCGAGAAAGCGCTCCCGAGCGCGACTGGAGGTGGAAATGGGGTTCATGATTTTATTCTGCGCCTGATCCTTCCGGTCGCGCAAGCGGAATTGCCTTACCTCATCCCATACAGGCGCAATGACAACGCCATCGAACCGTGACTCCCGGACGGGCTGGTCGGGAAGCCTGCCGCATAGGCCAAGTCGGTCGATCGTCTTTTAGGAAAAAGACGGCGTGCGACGTTATCGGACCTCTTATTGAGCGTGGAAGGATGACGACCCAATTTGACAAAGACTTACCTTCGGTATCGTCAGAAGCAGCCTTGGCCGACCGGAAAGAACTTGCGGCGGTCGCGTTCGAACGAATAGGATGCCGATGGTCGTCAATGACGCGCGCAAGCCGGATCTGCCGATCGGGCTGGCCTACAGATCATTCCTCGAGCTGACCGGTTGCGCCGCCGGAGAGGTGCTGGGCCGGAATTGTCGTTTCCTTTAGGGCCCGGCGACGTCTCCGATCGCCGTCGCCGAACTTCGCGCTGCATCGCCGACGAGCGGGAGGTGAGCGTCGAGATCTTGAATTATAAGAAGAACGGGGAGCAGTTCTGGAACCGCTTGCATTTAAGTCCCATCCATGGGGACGACGGAAGGATGCTTTATTTTTCGGATCGTAAATCGACATGACGGAGTACCGGCGGATAGAGGCGCTGGAAGCGTCCGAGCATCGGCTGCTGACGGATCGGCCACCGGTCGAAGAACGTCCTCGCCATCGCGGACAGCATTGTTCGCCTCACCAACGCCGACGATCCGGCCGGAGGCGGGCAAAGAGGGCGAGATTGTAAGCGACCACCGATGACCAGACATAAGCCTTGAAGTGGTCGAGCCCACGCCAGGTGCAGCGCCCCAAGCCACAAGCGCGTTTCAAACATGAGATGCCGGCCTCGATGCCGGCGCGGAAGTTTCTGAGCTTGCGATAGACCCCGGCTACCGACCATATCTTCGATCTTGAGGCCGCACTTCTTGTGGAAGGCCATGTCGCGGATGCCGCAGGCTTTGGCTCGGCTCAAATTATCGCGGCTGGCATAGCCGGCCCTGATGCGGCGCCTGGCCATAAAAGGCGATGTGGCGTTCCAGCATCGGCAGCAAACGCTTGCTGTCTGCCGGTTGCCGGTTTCGACGACGAGGTCGAGGACCAGTCCGCTTCTGCCGGTGGTCAGATTGAGTTTGTGGCCGTAGTCGACGTCGCGGCTGCCTTCGACGATGATGTCGGCATGCGGCTCGAAGAGGCTCACCAGCTTCTCGCCAGCCGGCACCGGCTCGCCGGCCAGGACCCGCCGTTCGGTCTGGCCGATGATCCGGTCGATCAGCAGCTTATAGTGGCGGGGCTGGGTCTGCCACAGTTCGCCGGCCGGGCCAGCCGTCAGGGGCAACTGTTCACTCGCCTGCTGCAGATAACTCAAGGTCGTGCGCGTGATCTTGAGCAGTTCGCGGTAGTGCTTGATCCGTTTGGGGCGGCCGCGGGTATTCGATCGCTCGAGCCCGCTTCTTTGCCGCGCGGCGGTGGTCGTGCCATGGGATGGCTCTACCCAGTGCCACGGCCTGCTGCAACAGCCGCACCGTCACCCGGACAGCGTCCCATAATAGGCTACGGTCGCTCGGCTCATGGATCAGTGCGGCGGTGACGTGCTGTCGACGCGCACGACCTTGCCACTTTCCAGCTTCTCCTGCCGGGCGCTCGCCAGCAGCACCCTGCCAGAATAATTTTGCCCTGCGAGGAAAAGCAAAATTCGTGCGTGTTTGTGCCTGTGGTTCCCGAGGTTGCGAGTGTCGCGGCATTCAGGATAGAACGAGCGAGTTCCATCTCAGTGTGCTCCAAGCATTGGCGGCGACGAGGAGGCTGCTGCAGCAATGTTATACGCAGAGGACTTTGGTCGTCAAAGCTAAAGGTGACATTCAAAACGACGATCGTTTTCTCAGATGCCACCCGCTTTTCAATTGGATGCTTGGCAGAGGGGAATTGGACGCGGCGGTGGTGCTGGATGATCCTGCTTATATCTTGCGATGATCGGCTCCAGCCGCTCTTTCGGCCAGAACTGCGGAGAGCCGATCTCGCCAAGGCAGGTAGCGTTCCAGTATGATCCAGCGCTTACTGGCGACTTGCCCGATGTCGTTGCCCGGCCGACCGCGGCGATGTCGCGCGCCTCCGGGTAGATATAGAGCGTCGTCGGATTATCCTTGACCATCGACAAGACTTCCGGGGTCTCTTCCGGCGACCAGCTGGTGCATCCGTCGCTTCGCCCGCCCGCATAGGTGACCAACTTCCCGACAGGGACATAGCCTTTCCGATCGGCATATGGGCTCTCCGGCTTTTTCTGCATGCAGATCCCAGAGACGAGCGCCGCAGCATGCCCGCCGATGGCGCGTTGTCTGGCGTTGGCGGTATCGCCGATCCCATCGAATTGAACAAACGAGCGGGTCAAAACCGCCTCTCTGTTAGAAGGCGCCAGATAATAGCCTTTGAACGAGGTCTTGATCTCGCTTGTCAGATACGCGCCGGCGGTCAAGTTTGAGTCCAGCGCGTTGCCAAAATTCTTAGCGCATTCCCGGCCGTTGGAGAAGTTGACCACGCCAGGGAGGTTGAGGCCGCCACCATGCCCTGCCGAGATCACCCGAAACGACTGCTTCGCCTCGCAGATCACGTAGAACCGGCCAACTGTCAGATCGTTGGGTCGTGTCGCATCCATTGCGAAGTAACAGGCGTTCTTGACCGTTCCCTCCGCGACCTTCTCCAGATATAACCTCCGCGCCCGCTCCAGAACCACGCGCGTGATCTGGCCTTTCCCGTCGCCGACGTAGTCTGCTATCCAAGCCGGGAAAGGCGAACTCTTGCCCGCGGCACGTGCGGGAGTTGATCCGGACAGCATTGGTGCCAGGATGACCAACCCCGTTGCTAGCAAAAGGTTGAGCCTGGAACGCATCTGGTGCTCTCCGTGATGTAAACAAAGACCTGAATGACATCGATCATCATGACAGAGGCGACAACGAGGTTCGATAGTTCGCAATTATGCCTCGACACTCCTTAACAGCGCACTTCCAATCGGGTCGCAACAATCTGCGAGTAGTCTGTGCCCACTGGATCGTTGAAGAACATCGTCGTCAGCATCGCCTGATTTTCGGAAAGGATTTCTTTCGAGCCAGGCCTGACGACTTTGTGAGTGCAACCGCTAAAGCCTTCGCCCGAGATTTTCAGATCGGCATCGCTGGCAAAATCGAGAGCAGTATAGAGTGTCGGATCATAAACGCCGAAAACAATCAATCCTTTGAGCGGCGTCTTGGCCATTGGCTTCTGTGCGAAAGACAGGGTGAGGGAGCCGTTCTCATAGGTCCCATGCAGGATGTCCGGCTTCGCAAGCGCGAGTGTTTTCCCATTGATCGTGATGTTCATATAATAGTTGTACTGCGCAAGCGACTCCCGGACTGTTTTGGCGACGGCAGCAACTTCCGCAGGGTCGAGGGCATTGTTGCGGTTCTTGTCGTAGTCGAGCAGCACTGACGACGAAAACACCTCATCGAACTGCCATGTGTCGCGCAGCTCCTGGAGGCTTCCATCGGGCGCCGCGACCGCCTCGAATTTCGCATCAACGAAGATATGGGGATGGGCGAACGTGTTAGTCGGCATCCCGAGGAGGAGAAGTGAAATTGCCATAGTGGCGTGGCGGCGTTTGTTCGCGAGGCTCATGCTACGTGAGTGTCGAGAAGATTGCGACGGATTTAAGTTTCGATCGCCGTGGTTTACCGGAATGCACCTTCCGCTATTTCGCCGCCGAGACGTTGGTCGAGTTCCTCGTGCTGGCCGTTGCGGCAACTTGGCGATTCACGCCGCCACCGCGCGCCTATCGCTGCGGCAGCACAGCCGGCTTCGACGCATCTTCATTCAGACAAGGCGATGGCAAAAATCATCGTCACGCCCGGGCGCGCTGGCCCTGTCGAGATTGCGGCCTTCCTGATGAAAGGCGACATCGATCCGCTGGACGCCAAGAAGTGACCGTCGTCTTGTCGACCCCCCCTGCGGGAATAGAGCCAATCAAGCGTGCGGCGCGCCAGTGGGAGGATGGCACTTGGCGCGAGAACGTGCCGTTGCGGCAAGTGGAACATCCGTGTCGATTCTCGCGTCAGCGATTTTGAGCTTGCTCGGGCTTCCGGCGAGATTGAAATTGGGAATTGGAATGCCTTCACTGCAAACACACCGGATCTTCGTTTTACGTGGCGCAACTTTCCTCAAACGAACCCGCGCCCGTGCGGTATTTGGCCACATCCTCGCCGAGGCCGGAGCCGGAATAACCGGGTCACTCTCATCACATCAAGGGTGCCTGCCACGAGCAAACGCCTAATAATTGGCGCGAAGCCAAACCGCGTCGGTGACAGGGCACTCACAGTAATGGGCAGGTGCGGCTGTGGGCCGGCAATTGCTTATTTTGACGCGTCGCTTTTGTTGGCATGCGCCTGAATTTGCGTGCATCGCTCGATCAGGTGCTCGAACGGCTCGGAATCGCCGAGCAGCAGGCCGTCGTCGACCATGCGCACGTAATCCTCGCCGAGCGCACGCAGACCTTCTCCGGATGGCGTCAGAACCAGATTGCCGTTGACGGCTGCGGCGTAGTCGATGGGCGAGCGGTCGGCCGCCTTTTCCGCAAAAAACATGGATTTGTGTTTCGCCACGGCATTGGCGAGTTGCCGATCCGCGGATGCTTTGTCGGCGAAACCAGCATCGTCCAGCCGGACGACATCATGCCAGTGGCGGGCAAAACGATCGCCGCGAAGGCGCTCCTGCAGGCAGAAGACATGGATGGCGGTCGCTTTCTCCCAGAACGTCCGCTCCGCGTGCATGACGCGGGGACTCGCTTTCGGAAATTCGACACCATCAACCTGGCCCGACGCGTCACAGTCGATATCGCGGATACTGGCCGGCTCGCCGGTCGACGCGCTCCGAATTCGAGCATGACGCTCGGGGCGACATAGCCGGATCCGCTGCTCACCGCTTCATAGTCGAGGTAGAGCGTATCGTCCTCGAGGCGGATTGCCGCCGGAAGAGATTGAACGCGCAACGCGCCATAACCGGCTCCACCGAGCCCGCCACCCAGACCGGAAGCCGCTTTCGCACCTCGCTGGTCCAGTGTTTCTCCTCGCTGCGGGTTTTCGGCAGTGCTTCGTCATTGTCGCCAACAGTCCGGCGCCAGGGCGCGGATATCGTAGGTCAGGTCGACATCCTCGGAGAACCTTTTGATGACACCGTAGGCTTTCGAAAGCGAGGTGCCGCCCTTGAAGACGAGATGCTCACCGAGCTTGGACGAAAAGAGCGTCTGCAGCGTCCAGACGACCCAGACATCCTTTTCGAGGAGATGAATGGGCCGTCCGCTGTGGTCGGCTGCCACAGCCAAGGCTTCGCGCCGGTCATCTTTGACAAGCTCAGGAATAGATCAGCGATGCGCAGCCCTTCCTACGCTTCTTGCAAGCCAGGTCGGAAACTGCGGAGCCGCCGCCACCAGCTCGCCGAACGCCTCCGGCGGCAGCTTTCGCTTGATCCGCGACAGTGCTTCATCGGCCCTCTCCGGCCCAAGCCATGCAAGTGCGCGGACCGCCACGCCAGCAGGTCGATCGGCCAAGGCCAATTGCCAGCGCGGCACGTGCTTGAGCTCGACCGTCTGCTGTCCAAGGGTCATCGTCCGGCTACGGCCGGATGTCAGGTAGACGGAGCGGACCGGGACCTGGGAGGTCAGGCCCAGGGCATTTGCCGCGGCGGCGCCATTCGAGACGATGACCTCACCGCGCTGCTGCGCCACCGCCTCTACGGCCTGTTCGACCGTCGGCGGCCGACTGCCAAAGCGACTTTTGACGGGCCGCATATAGATACCACGGCCCGCCCGGACGAGCTCGCCACGCTCGGCCAGGCGCGACAGAGCCTGATCCAGGGCGGCTCGATTTCCGAGATGCAAAAAACTCTTTGCCGAAAGCGCGGATCCTTCCGGCAGTCGTTCAGCATGTCCCATGATTTGCTATGTCAGCTTTTGCATGGCATTTCTCTTGTCAGAAATATATGCAAGTTTCTGACAGTTTGCAATGAGAGGGGAAGACGGCGAGCCCGGACGGTGCTGACCAATTTTTATCGGTCAGTGACCCGCTGTCTCTTCACAATCACGATTCATCTATCAGGCCGTCAAACACTTCCACCATCGCATCGCTGATGGCCTTGCCTAGCGCGGCTGCAGCGTTTGCAAGCGCCTCGTCGTCCATATCGCGAGCGGCCATCGCAAAAGCAGTTCCCTCGGACGTTATGATTTCCCGCGCCCGCTCAATTGCCCAAAGGCCGAAGTCGCTGCGGCTGCTGATTTCCACGGTTTCCATGTTGTCCCCTGATTTGTTCGAGAGGACGGCTTATACCGATTTGCCGGACAATGCAGTCTGAAAACCGAGCCCGAGGACCGACTTCGATCTGTCTCGTGAGCGCATTCCCTACGGGAGCGTGCTCTATTGCGCCGCACCTTGGCGACTGCGGTGTCACCAGCATTTGTACTGCGGTATAATTTGGAAGCTATGTGGGGGTCAATGGTTCAATTTTGCCGCTCCGATAGCACCCATTTGTCATATCACTGAAAAACTTCTGACCTAACGAGGCTTTCCGGGCCTCCGTTCAGGGTGCGGCCGTCGATCAGGAGTGACGAAATCATGTTGGAACGTGTTGGCAGCGGATCGAAAGAGGTCGAAACCCTGGTCGTGGACCTCGGCCAGAAAGACGTGACTGGCCGTTCTGCATCGACAAAAACCATCGACGCCGGCGAAATACGCAAGATCGCGCCGAGCGGCAACGGGCAGGCACTCGACATCTCCGCTGCGCGGGGCTTCGTCGGATTTACCCAGAGCAAAAGCGGCGCCACCGCGATCCTGGTCGATGCAAAGGTGAGCACGCCCGAAACCGACCCGGGCAACGATCTCAAGATCGACCTGGACGGCTTGAAAAAGGTTGCCGCTTCCGAATTCGGCAGCACCGTGCCCAATAATATCACTCACCTGTTCAACCCGACCATCGAGGCGATGGCCAACCAGTTTTACGGGGGAGACAGCGTCGAGGTCCGCGACAGGTTCAAGGCCGACGTCAAGGCGCTTCTCGGTCCGCTGCTCGACAAGGTTGGCGCGGGAGAAATCGGCATTGGCGATCTCGCCGGCAACCTGGAGCGCCTGACCTCGCGTCTGATCGCTCCCGGCGGCAAGGAAGTCTGGGGTTACCGTCACGCGGTGCAGACCGCGCTGGAAGGGCTCGTCATGAGCGCCAGCCTCGTCTCGAAGATGCCGGCCAATCCGGACTGGGACAAGAATTTCTCGCCGCTGCCTTCCAGCAATCTCGCCAGCTATTCCTTCAACGACGTCATGGCTATGATCATGGTCGGCACTGGGCTGGCCGGCAAGGAGATCGCCGCCAACGGCTCAGGTGACGGACGCTTCTTCGCCGGCAGCGGCGGCGACGCCTGGATCGCCGAGCGTATGTTCGGCACCAAGGACAATGGCTGGAGCAAGACCATCCAAAATCTCGATCTGCCCTATATCGACAGCGACTATCTGACATCGAGCCTCAAGAAGATGGACCTTGTCATGTCGGGCTCGGATGCCATCGAGCCGGTCGTGGAGCGCCCGATCGACGAGAACGACATCCTGGAAAGCAAGCTGCTGCGCGGCTACGCTCCGTCGACCGCCTATGAGCCGACGCTGAAGAAGCTCGACGAACTCAAATACGGCATTCTCGGCGACGCCGTGAAGGACGTGAGCCGGGATTTCGTCGCGCCCGACAACATGGACCACCTCGACCAGCTGACGCCGGAACAGAAGGCGACGCTGCTCTACGATCTCATCGAGATCAAACAGCAGTTCAATGGCTATATGAACCAGTATGGCGACAGCGTGCCCGATGGCGAGCGCGTCGGCAAGGACCTCGATGCGCGGATCGAAAAGCTGACGGCCGATCCGGCGACGCAGCAGCATCTCTCGGATATCTTCGCGAGCGGCATGAAGGAATATCTGCAACGCCCGGCGAATTCCGATCTGCTCACCAACATCGAAGACGCCTATCTGATCGATATCGGCGGCGGCAAGGCGATCGACCGGGCGCTGAGCGCCGGCAAGAGCTTCGAAGATGCCCTGAAGGATTATTATTCCGAACTCAACACGCTCGTCGATCTCCTGCCCCAGGATTATATCGACGCGCATCTCGACGCCGCGAACGTCACCTTCTCGAACGTCATCAAGGAACATTATATCGGCGACGGCCAGGGTGTCGATCTCGAGCCGCTGCTGTCGGGTCCGGATGACACCTTCGTGCCCGGCGCAACGAATGACGCCATCAGCCAGTTGGCAAACACCTTCGCCGAGGATTTCATCAGCAAAAACGGCCCGGCCGATGGCGGCGAGACGCTGAAACAGAACCTGGCACAGGACATAGCACGCGACGTCGACGGCGTTCTGCGGATGATGCGCGGCGGTATGAAGCTCGACGATGCGCTTGCCTCCTTCAAGGATTCGCTCGATCTGCCGCGCCAGACCCGGACACCTGCCGGCATCGATGCCGAAGTGTACAAGGCCGGTCTGATGCACGCCGTGCAGATGCTGACGATGTCGAGCGTGCTGGTGGCGCGCGGCCTCGGTGTCGGCGGCAAGTGGACGCCGGCCGATATCGCCGCTGCGGTCGGCTCGGCGACACAGATCGTCGGCATGACGATGGAAGGTCTCGGCAAGAACCTCGACGTTGCCGGCAAACCGTTCAGCGCCTTCGGCAATCAGCCTGGCAGCTGGGGCAAGGGGATCTCGATGAACTTCTCGCCGAAGACGATGGAAGCGGCAGGCAAGATCCTCGGCGCGGCCGGCGGCCTCGCCATGGCCGGCCTCGGCTTCTATTCGGCGTCGCGGTCGATGAAGGCCGGCGACCGCGCCAAGGGCGCGCTCGAAATAATCGGCGGCATTGCCGGTACCGGCAACGCGCTCATCGGTTTCTCCGAGGCGATGCTTTATCTGACCAATGCCATGTCCCGTGCCTTTTCCGGACTCGGAACGGTGGCGCCGGAAGTCGTGACCATCTTCAGCAGCGCCGCCAAAACCGGCCTTGCCGCGGCCGGACTGGTCACCGGCCTCGTTGCCTCGGCCGTCGGGCTAGCGCTTGGCCTGTGGGATATGGCCAATGGCGTGAAGAAGCTCGACAAAATGGAAAAGCAGCTGAACGAGAAGCTTGAACGCTACACCGGCGAGTCCGTGCATCTCGAATTTGGGCCAGACCCGTCATTCATCTGGTAGAGGCAGAGGGGCGGCAACGATGACCGCCACAGCCTGGGAAATACCCTGCGACCCCTCGGTAAAAATGTGATTTTTGATCTCCAGGCGCGAGGCCGCTGCATTTTATGCAACCGCGATGTCGCGATCGGGCTTGAATTATCACGCAAAGGTCGATCTTATGCCTAACGTAAGGTAAACGACGTCATCCGCGAAAAGCGGAAAAAGAAAATCAAAGGGAACGCATGTCATCGATCGCACCAGCATCTTCGGATATCGATACGGTTTCATTTCTCCGGCTAAACGCCAATTCCGATCCAAAGTCCGAAAATTCCACGAGCCAGGGCAAAACCACGAGCACCACGGTCAAGAAGGCATCGCCTTTTGCCTCTGACGGGACCACGACGGCAGCCCTGACGATTTTCTCCTCTATATCGGCGCAGACGAGCAGTCCGAAGTTCGTTTCGCTGGCCGCCACGTCGAATGGCACGTCCCGCCCTACCGCGCCGATCCAGCCGGTCATCGATCTCCTGTTCAATTCCGATTTCATGAGCGAGATCAATCAGGGCTTCATGGAAGGGCTGAAGGACAAGGACAAATCCTTCGAGAGCATCGACGTCGTCAAAAACCCTCACAATTACACTGCCGAGCAGAAACTGATCATGTATCTCGATCTGCTTCAGACCAAGGCGACCTTCGGCCAATACAAGGACAGCCTCGGCGACAACCAGCGCGGCATCTACAACGACCAGGAGATCCTGAAGGATCTCGACAAGTCGATCGCCATCCTGGGCTCGGACCCCGACGTCAACTCGCTGATGACGGAGAAGGCGCTGAAGGCCTTCAAGCTGATCTTCTCCGGTTATCGCGTGGCGCCGCCCGATACGAACAAGGACGCTTCCGAGATCATCAACGACACGATAACGCGTGACGAGAAGATGAAGGACCTGCGTACGAAGGTCGAGGATGCCTTTGAGCGCGACATCGTCAATGGCGGCCTGCTGAATGACGGTCTCAAATCCGGCAAGGACGTCACCACCATTCTCAAGGAATATAATGCCGCCCTCGGCTTCTATTCCATGGTGCTTCCCGACGATTTCGTAAAGCAGCGCTCGGCGATTGCCGACAAGACCTATGCCGAATTCTTCGACAAGAACGTGCTGCCGACGATCTCCGATCCGACGACGGCGCTCGATGGCCTGATCCGCATGGGACTGGCCGGCAACAAGACCGAGCGGGAACTGAAGGGGCTCGGCTCCATCCTGCCGGTTATGGATTTCGACCAGTCGCTCGGGCTCGGCGGCAGCCTGTTCCCCGATCTCAAGATCGACCTCGACGGTTTGAAAAAGGTTGCCGCTTCCGAATTCGGCAGCACCGTGCCCAACAATATCACCCACCTGTTCAACCCGACCATCCAGGCGATGGCCAACCAGTTTTACGGGTCAGACAGCCCCGAGGTGCGCGATCAGTTCAAGGCCGACGTCAAGGCGCTTCTCGGTCCGCTGCTCGACAAGGTAGGCGCCGGAGAAATCGGCATCGGCGATCTCGCCGGCAATCTGGAGCGCCTGACGTCGCGCCTGAGCGCACCCGGCGGCAAGGAGGTCTTGGGCTACCGCCATGCGGTGCAGACCGCGCTGGAAGGGCTCGTCATGGGCGCCAGCCTGGTCTCGAAGTTGCCGGCCAATGCCGAGTGGGACAAGAGCGTCTCGCCGCTGCCCTCCAGCAATCTCGCCAGCTATTCGTTCAACGACGTCATGGCGGCGATCATGATCGGCACCGGGCTGGCCGGCAAGGGCATTGCCGCCAACGGCTCAGACGGCGGGCGCTTCTTCGCCGGCAGCGGGGGCGACGCCTGGATCGCCGAGCGCATGTTCGCCACCAAGGACAATGGCTGGAGCAAGACCATCCAAAGTCTCGATCTGCCCTATATCGACAGCGAATATCTGACATCGAGCCTCAAGGACATGGGACTTTCCATGTCAGGCCTGATGAAGACGCTGATGCCCGGCACGGATGTGATCGATCCAATCATCGTCGACGGCAAGACCGCCGAAGAGGCGATCAAGAAGATCATCGCCCCGAGCCTCGACGCGCTGGCGGAAACCCTGTTCAAGGGCAATGCCGATGCCATGGCGCAATACAAGACCAATTTCACGACGATCTTCACCGCGCTTTGGGCGACGATGCGACCGGGCGGCAGCGTCGAAACGATCAAGGCCGACCTTGCCAAGCTGATCGACAAGACCGCGACGGCGGCGCCGGCAGGGGTCGATCCTGTCAAATACAAGGCGGCGCTCTCTTCCGGCGTGATGTCGGTGCTCACCGCATCCCGCTCCATCTATGCCGGCCTCAACATGACCAGCCCGACCTGGGACAGCATCGGCATCGTGGTTCTGCACGCCCTTGGCGCTCTCGCGCACATGGGCAGTGCGCTCGGCTCGGCGATCAAAGCCTCGAATTTTTCGCTGCTGGATGGGATCAGTTCACTCGTCGGCGTTTCCGACGAGCTGGCGCGGGCGCAGCGCAGCGTGCTCTCCGCCTTTTTCAAGAATACCGGGACGACGGTTGGCGCCGTTGCCGGCGTCGCTTGGCTGCCGGTGGAATATTACCAGTTCCTGCAGGGGCTCACCAGTGGCAAGGGCGATCCGGTCGATCTCATCTTCATGGGTATCGGAACCGCGGCGGACACGGTCGGCGCGATCGAGGGCATCGCAGGCGTTGCCAATATGCTGGTGAATTCCACCTTCCTCGGGCGCACGGGCGCAACGGTAGCGCTCGTCTCCGGCGGCTTCTCGCTCGCCTTCGCAGTCGCCTGCGCGGTGTCCTGGGCGGCCTGGGCGGGCTTTGCCATCTACCAGAGCATCAAGCAGGAAAAAGCCTTCCACAAGCAGACCGACATGATGAACGACATGCTTAAGCGCACTGTCAACGACACGGTCGGCATCTACGCCAAGACCGGCCCGATCGTCGGCGCCAAGGGCGGCGTCGCCCCCGCGCCCCGCGACCCGGAACAGCGCGAGCTGACCCCTGAGAACTGGGACGCGATCATCGCCGATATCGAGAAGCGCCGCGGTACGGCGGTGGGCTGATCCGGGACGCTTTCGCAACACCAAATATCTGGGTACTCACAGGCCCGGTTGGCGTAGAGGCAGTCTGGCCTGTGAACATTTGATAGCAATAAATTTAAGTATGAATTTCATGCGCAATCTGGATATCTGCTGCGCTTTACGGATAAAAAACGTTCAATTTTAATATAAAGGTCGATAAAGTTGTCAATGCCGATTGCAAGTTCCGAAAATTAACCATCGGTTAAGTTTAAACAATTGACCGGCCGTTTTTTTATCCATATCAAATCATGCATTCATTTTGATAACTCCTTGATGGAAGTGCTCATATGGCCGTAGATTCAGTGAACTCCGACCTCAACCTGGCGCTCGCAAACCCTGTCTCGGTGGAGCTGACGACCGATAAGACGGGTTCCAAGGACACCACCGGCAGCACGACGAAAAAGGTCGATCCGAACAGCGAGAGCGAGATACTCTCCGCTGCCGTGGACGCGTTTCTGCCAGGCATGATTTCCAACACCCTGATGCTGAACAATTCGCTTTTCAATTTCGCCAAGGAGGCGATCGACGAAGGCAGCGACGAGTAGCGTTCCCGTTCATCGTTTGCAGTTGACGTGTACCGAGTTGAGGAATTGCAATGAGTGGAGAAGAACTTTCCGGCCGCGCCTTCACGCCGCCCGTCGACGGCGTATCGACAGGCAATGTGCTGAAGACCTCGGAGATCGTGGCGGAGCGGATCGGACTGCAACCGGCGGATTTCGCCGGCCTTCGGCCAACCGAACTCACCTCTATTCCCAACACCCAGGGCCGCAAGATCGCGCCTGAGTCCGACGCCGTCCCGCCCTCCTATTCACCGGAAGGCAATACCAGGCCCTCCAGCATTCTCGAACGGCTGTCGGCATTCTTCATGCCCGTGGCCGGGAGCGGCCAGCCGGAGACGCCGCTGGTGCGATTTGCCGCGGACAAGGATCACAGCGGCCCGAAGATCGAAGACATCACGACATCGATCGACCGGCTGGAGAAATCACAGCAATTCGCAACCGGCACGACGCTGCTGTCGTCACTCACCCAGTCGGTGATGTCGTCGTCCAAACGGCTGACGCAGGGCCAGTGAATATCATGATCTCATCGGCCCTTGCGAGATCATCGATCTCTTCGCCCGCGCGCAAAGTCCTTCCGAAGGCCGCCATGCTCGCCCTCTGCCTGTTCCTCGCCGCCTGCAGCCAGGACGTGCTGACGGGACTCGATCAGCGCGATGCGCTGGATGCTCAGGTCCTGCTGGAACGCGCCGGCATCTCCGTCACCATGAAGAGCGAAAAGGGCGGGACCTATGCGATCATCGCTGAATCAGCCGATCATGCCCGGGCGATCGAGTTGCTGGCGGGCGCCGGTCTGCCGCGTCAGTCGTTCGGAAATGTCGCCGAACTCTTTCCCGGCAACGGCTTCCTTGTGACGCCTTACGAACAGAAAGCCCGGATGAGCTACGCCATCGAGCAGCAGCTTGCCGAAACGCTTTCCGGGCTTGACGGCGTGGCGACGGCGCGCGTCCATGTGGTGCTGCCGGAGGAGAACGGCCGCGGGCTCATCAAGGAGAAGGCGAGGGCGGCGGCCGTGCTGCAATATCGCCCCGGCGCCAATCTCAACGAGATCGACATGAAAAGCCGATCCGTTCTGGTCAACAGCATCCGTGATCTCTCTTACGAAGATGTCTCGGTGGTGGTCAGCCCCTGGTCGGAGGTCGGCGCGCCGGCGGCTCCTGCCACAGCCGCAGCGCCCGCCCCAGCAGCACCAGTGACGCCGGCACCCGCTGCGGCGCCATTCTCGATGGTGCAAAGCGCTCTCTCGGCTTTCAAAGGCCCCAATCTGGCCGTGATCGGCGCCATCATCCTCGCCATCGGGGCATGCCTGCTGCTGCTGTTGCCGCAGCGGAAGGAGCGCTGAGCATGCGCACGCCGCGTTCGGACGGCGAGGCGATCTCGTATGCCGCGAGGATCCGCAGGGCAGCGCTGCTTTCCGCGGATATGCTGCCGGCCGCCCGATGGGATGGGACCGCGCCGCTCCTTGCCGATGGGTCTACCCTGTCACCGCGGCTGTATCGGCGGCTTTTCACTGAGATCGCGGAAGCCCATGGCGACCCCGCCACATTTGCCGACGGCGCCCGCCGCCTGATTTCCATGGACGCGGGCGGACGCGCAACGGCCGCGCTCCGGGCGGGCCTCGCCTATCATCTCGCAGCCTTCTGCCCCGCGGTCGATCGCCCGACCCTTGCGAGGCTCAAGGCCGTCTACGGCGAGGAAGCGGTCGCATTCGCCCTCGGCCACATCAATCTTTCCACGGCAACGCCGCCGCTTGATCTGTTGAGCGAGCAGGCAAGGCATGTCGTCGAGGCCGATGGCTGGTCGATGCTGGCGCTTCTGGCAGACGAATACCGGATCTCTGCGGCATGGCGGTGGGCGGGCTGGCGCGACATGGCCGAAAACGGCTCGGCTTCCCTCTTGAAGAGCCCGGCGCTCGTTCTGGCGACGGCCGCTGTCGACGAGGTCGCCTCCATACAGGAAGGCGCCGGACGATGAGCTCGGGATTTGCGCGCCACGACCGCATCATTCCGGCGGAGAGTTTCGGCCAGATCAGAGAGGCGGCGCAAATTCTGGAGGCTGCCCGCCACGACGCCGCCCAATCGCAGGCGACACTTGCCGCCGCCAGCGAGCAGGCCGCCCAAAACGGCTATCGCGACGGGTTCGAACAGGGCGTTCGCGATGCCGCCGCACGGCTTGCCGCCTCGCTCGGAAAAGCCGAACAGGAAATTGCCAATCTCGACAGCTGGGTCGAGGCGGTGGTTCTGAAATCGGTCGGATTGATCCTCGGATCGATGGAGGCCGACGAGCGCACGAGGCGATTGGTCCGCCACGCCATATCCCAGACCGCTGAGGCCCAGGAGATCGCCCTGCATGTCGCCCCCGACGATGCCGCCATGATCGCCCGGGCAATTGCGGATATCGATCACCGCATCACTATCGAGACGGATCCGCTGATGTCTGCCGGCGAGATTATTCTGGAGACGTCGGCGGGACGCAGCCAGATCGGCTTGAAAGACCAGCTCGCCACCGTGATCGAGGCCCTCGTCCATGGTTGACGCGTTGCTTCGGATGGAGCGGAGACTCGAACAAACGGACGTGCGGCGGCAGAGCGGGCGCGTAAAGAGTGTTTCGGGCCTGCTGGTGCGGGCGCTCATCCCCTCGGTCAGGATCGGCGAGCTTTGTGAACTGCATGAGCCGGGCCGAGGTCGCATCGGCCTTGCCGATGTCGTCGGCATCGACGGCGAGACGGCGCTTCTCTCGCTTCACGGCGAAACCCGCGGCATCTCCCTGCGCACGGAAATCGTCCCGACCGGCCGGGAACCGGCCGTCTCCGTCGGCAATTTCCTGCTCGGCGCGATCGTCGACGCACACGGCAATATCCTGCGTCCCTCCGCCAACCCCGCCGGCGAGGACGCGCGTTTCCTGCAGCCGCTCTACGGCCAGCCGGTCGATCCTCTGTCGCGGCGCCCCATCCGCCAGCCGTTTACCTCGGGGATTGCCGCCCTGGACGGATTGCTGACCTGCGGCCAGGGCCAGCGCATCGGTATTTTCGGCGCGCCTGGCGCCGGCAAGTCGACGCTGGTGTCCCAGATCGTCGCCAACAACAAGGCCGATGTGATCGTCTGCGCCCTGGTCGGCGAACGCGGACGCGAGGTCGGCGAATTCGTTGCCGGCAACATGCCGGAAGGCGTCCCCTCGAATGTGGCGTTGGTTGTCGCCACATCCGATCGCCCGGCGCTGGAGCGGTTCAAGGCGGTGATGACGGCAACGGCGATCGCCGAATATTTTCGCGAGCAGGGAAAACATGTGCTGCTCGTCATCGATAGCGTCACCCGCATGGCCCGCGCCTTGCGCGAAGTGGGGCTTGCTGCCGGCGAACCGCCGGTGCGACGCGGCTTTCCGCCTTCCGTATTCGCCGTCTTGCCACAGATCTTCGAGCGCGCCGGCAACAGCGCAAACGGCACGATGACAGCTTTCTATACGGTCCTCGTCGAAGGCGAAGAGCAGGACGATCCGATTGCCGAAGAAACCAGATCGCTGCTGGACGGCCATATCGTGCTCTCCGACAAGATTGCCAGGGCGGGCAATTTTCCGGCGATCGATGTGCTGGCCAGCCGAAGCCGGACGATGAGCGCGGTGGTGAGCGAGAGCCATCGCCAGGCCGCCGACAGGCTGCGCGCCCTGCTGGCCCTCTATGACGAGGTGGAACTGCTGATTCGCGTCGGCGAATATCGCCAGGGGCGCGATGCCGCCGTCGACGAGGCCGTCGCCAAACACGGGCTCATCCAGCGCTTCCTGTTTGACGGCCAGGGCAAGCCGCAGCCGTTCGGCGTGATCGTCGAAGCGATCGAGGAGCTTGTCCGATGAATATCGCAGCGACCGCATGGCCCCGGTCATCGATGGCCGAGAGCTTCTTTTCCCGTTCCGACACGATGATGCGCGCCGCCTGGCAAATTCCGGTCCGGGAGCAGACGCTTTCCGTTCGCCCACTGTCCCCCGATATCGCAGCCGCGCGGATCGTCGATCCGGTCGGTCTTCTCTGCCGCATCGGCGAACGGGAGCAGATGCTGATTGCGTCGGCCGGCGCATTGCGGTTGCTGGCCGAAAGGCTTGAACCGCTGCTCCTCTGGGAAAAACTGTCGCCGCATGAACAGGCGGCGGTGGTCGAACATCAGTTCGTCGAGGCCTTCGAGGCAATCGAGAACAAGATCGGCATCAGCCTGTCGCTGCTGCAGATCGGCGTGGAGCCGCAGCCGGATGCCAGCGGCAATTTCGGCTTCGAAATCGGCTGGAACGGCATGAGCCTGCCCTTGAGCGGCCGCTTCGACGAGGCTTTTCTGAACGGGCTGGTCGGCTGGGCGAGCCGCCTGCCGCGCCGCACGCTCGATGCCCTGACGACGACCGTCGGCATCCGGCGCGGTTATGCCGTGCTGTCGGTCGGTGAGATCAAATCCCTGCGATTGGGGGACGGCATCGTCATCGATGGGGCGGCGCCGGAGACCGTGATCGCGATCACGGGTGAACGTTACCTTGCAACCTGCATGCGATCGGACAAAGGCGCGGTCCTCACCCAGCCGCTTCTGTCGACGCCAACCGGACCAATGAGGCATTTCATGACGAATGAAACCGTCGATCAGGAATTGCAGGGCGAGCCGCGTCCGTCGCCTGTCGACAGCATCCCGATCAAGCTGGTCTTCGATGCAGGACGGCTGGAGCTTCCGCTTCGCACACTCGAGACGATCGGCGAAGGTTATGTCTTCAATCTCGACAGGCCGCTGACGGATGCCGTCGATATCATCGCCCAGGGCCGTGTCATCGGGCGGGGGGAAATTATCTCCGTGGATGGATTGAGCGCCGTTCGCGTGACAATGCTGCACGACTGATGGAACAGACCTTTCCTCTTGCCCAGAGCCTCGTGGCGATGGCGGCGATCTCGATGCTGCCGGTCATTGCCGTGATAGCAACCTCCTTTACCAAGATTTCGGTCGTTCTCCTGATCGTGCGCAATGCGATCGGCATCCAGCAGACACCGCCGAATCTCCTGGTCTTTGCGATCGCCATCGTGCTCTCGGCCTTCGTGATGAACCCGGTGCTGCAGAACAGCTGGCAATTGCTGCTCGCCCATAGCGGCGATTTCGCCACGGTCAGTGGTATGGCGGACGGCATGGTCAAGGTGGCGGCACCGCTGAAGGATTTCATGCTGAAATTTTCCGATGCCGAGGTCCGCGACTTTTTCGTCCAGGCATCGCAGAAAATCTGGGCAAACGCACCGGTTAGCCCGATCGCCTCCGACGACATCACCGTTCTGACGCCGAGCTTCCTCGTTTCGGAACTGACGCGGGCATTCGAAATCGGATTTCTGATCTATCTGCCCTTCCTGATGATCGACTTCGCCGTCTCCGCCATTCTCGTGGCGCTCGGCATGCAGATGATGTCGCCGACGGTGGTTTCAACGCCGCTGAAGCTGCTGCTCTTCGTCTCGATCGACGGCTGGCGGCGACTGCTGGAAGGTCTGGTGCTATCCTATGCGCAGTGAGCAGCCTGCCATGACGAACGCACCGGTTCGGGTGCCTGCCGCGCAGACCGGAAAGGCTTGCCGTCATGGGTGAGGATCAGGTCGCAGCCGAAATCGGCATGTCCGTGATGGCGACCTTCGCCTTGGCCGGCCCTATTCTGGGCCTTGCCGCACTTCTCGGCCTCGTCATCGCCATCTTCCAGGCGGCGACGCAGATCCAGGAACAGACCATCGCGCAGATCGTCAAGATTTTCGTGATCTCCATCACCCTGCTGCTGTTCGGCCGGGTGTTGGCAACGCCGCTGATCGAACATTCCGTTCACATCCTCAACGACTTCCCGACCATGGTTCAGTGAGGCGAGGCGGATGGGGCCGGATCATCTTCCGCTCGTCGGCATCGAGGTCGCGGCACCGGCCGCAGCCATGCTCGGCGCCGCCCGCGCGCTCGGGATACTGCTGATCTTCCCGATCTTCTCGCTGTTCAGCATCGTCGGCATCCTGCGTTTCGGCCTCGCAATCGGCCTGTCGGCGCCCTCCGTCGCCTTCGCTTATTCGACGCTGGCGCTGGGGGATACGTCCTGGTTCGATCTGGCCGCCCTTTCGATGAAGGAACTTTGCTTCGGGGCGCTTGTCGGCATGGGGCTCGGCATTCCCTTCTGGGCGGCCCAGGCGGCGGGTGATATGACTGATGTCTATCGCGGTGCCAATGCCGCCAATCTCTTCGACCAGATCAACGCGCTGGAAACCGCGCCGCTCGGTTCGCTGATGATGTCGATCGCCCTGGTGATTTTCGTCAGCGCCGGCGGCATCATCGATCTGGTCGCGATTTTCTACAAGTCGTTCGAGTTCTGGCCGCTCTTCAAGCTCATGCCCGCCATGCCCGACGATCCGCTCGACATGATCCTCGGTGTATTCGGCCGGCTGTTCAAAGCGGCCGGATTGCTTGCCGCCCCGTTCATGATCGTCACCTGCGCGCTCGAATTGTCGCTGGCCTTCGTTGGCCGCTCGTCGAAACAATTCCCGCTGAACGATAGCCTGCCGGCCATCAAGAACTTCGCGGTCGTGGTCATTCTCGTCATCTACACGGCCTTCATCTCCAGCTATTTCCACGATCTCTGGATCGACGGATTCAACGAGGTGAAAGCCATGCTGGAGGTGACCCATGGCCAAAAATGACGATACCGAAGAAAAAACCCTGCCGCCGAGCCGGGTGAAGCTCGATCGGCTCCGCCGCGAGGGCCAGGTTCCCCGCTCGAAGGAAATCCCGGTTGCGATCTCCGTTCTTGCCATCGCCGTCTACGTCACCTGGGGCTTGCCTGATATCCTCGAGGATTTCACCCGCAGTTTCGATAGCGGCCTGCAGTCCGCCGCGCGGGCCGACCTCTCCGACGCCGTCACTGTCGGCTTGAGCGAAACCGGCGTGGCGCTGCTCGATCTCATGTGGCTGCCGCTTGCCATGGGTCTTGCCGCGACCATCCTGGTGTCGATCCTCGACGGGCAGGGGTTTCCCGTATCGTTCAAACATATGAGCTTCGATTTCACCCGGCTCAATCCGTTCGAGGGCATCAAGAGGCTTTTTTCGCTCGCGAGCATCGCCGAGTTCGTCAAGGGGCTCGTCAAGTTTGTCCTGCTCGCCGCCGCCGGCGGCGGTGCGATCCTCTATTTCCTCAACAGCATCTTCTGGTCGCCTCTTTGCGGAGAAGCATGCACGCTCTCCACGACAGCCCATCTCCTCGGCTCGATCCTCGTCATTGCCGCCGGCATCATGGTGGCGGCGGCCTTTTTCGATATCCGCATTTCGCGCGCGCTGTTCAGGCACGAACACCGCATGACCAAGACCGAGGCGCGGCGCGAATACAAGGATACCCAGGGCGACCCGAAGCTGAAATCGGCGCGCCGGCAAATCGGCGCGGAAATGCGCAGCAGCCCGCCGCGCAGGCAAGGACCAGGCCGGCAATGAAAAGCGGGAGCCTAAGCCGCCCGCTTGATCTTCGCTTTGCGGTTCCGGTGGTCGGGCGTCTCAGACGCCCGATTGGTTGTCACCTACACGCGTCCAGTTCTTCACATCGTCCAGCGTGATATCGGAGAGGAACGTCACGCTGGCAAGCGAGCTGTCGGTGCGGAAGACGTTGCTGCCGTGGGAGAACGCCCCGCCATCGATGGTGACGTCGGCGTCGATCTGCTTGCCGCCGTTGGTGCGCACGAGCGTGGTAAAGCCGTCAGCGACGAAATCCTTCAGATAGAACCTCGTGTCGGCATTGATCTGGAAGATCTTGTCGGTCGCGCCCTTGGCGGAGCCACCGATAATAGTGACGTCGCCGGCGCTTTTTACCGTCAGCGCATCCTCGCCGACATTCTGCCAATTGACGTTTTCGAGCGTCGCGCCGCCATAGACGTGAATGCCGTCGGCGCCATTCTCGCCGAGATCGACATTCTTGAGCGTGGCGCCGTTCTTGAGAATGAACAGCGGCGATTGGGTTTCGGACTGGCCGCCATCGCCGAGCTTGGACGAGGCCGTATAGGTCGCGCCCTTGCCGTCGAACACGCCGCCATCCACGACGATCGGCTCGTTGACGACGATGACGCTGCCCTCTTTCGAGAGGTCGGGTTTTTCCGTCGTGGTCTGCAAAGTCGTGGCCTGTTTCTCGTCGGATGGATCCACCTTCTTGGAGTGGGATTGCCAGTTGATGTGCTTGCGCAGCAGATCCTTGGGGTCGGAATCCATGCCGTTTTCCGACGTTTCCCGCGACTTCGGCACATAGGAGGTCAGCGTCGGCGGGTTGCCGGAGAAATCTTCGAAGGGCGAGACCTTGCGGGTTCGGATGGCGGTGAAATCCGTGTCGGCCCTATTGCTGCCGCCAAGGCAATCGGACTCAAGGTCGAAACGGGAGGTTCTGTCGAAGTCTATGGGCCTTTGTCCATCTACGCCACACATTGCATTCATCCCCAGTTGGTCTCGTCTACTTCACTTGCTCTATCAGCCCGGCCTTTGTTTGGAGCCGGCAGCGTTCCGGATTTGCCCGATCTCTCCGATGGTTTCGATCGTTATATCCCTGTCGATCTCCTCCGCCGCCAGCACCGGAATGCGGCAGTTGTGGTGGATCATCAGCGTCTGGGTGAGCAGGCGCCACTCGCCCGGCACGATGATGATGGGATCGTATCCCCGCTCGTTGGCGTCCTCGAGAGCCTGCCTGGCTTTCTCGGCCAGCAGGCGCAGCCTTTCGGCTATCTCGATCTTCTCGGTCGCTCCAGCGGCGTCATAGGAGCGGATGAAGTGGTCCCATTCGGCGGGAAGCACCAGCGCCGGCAGCAATCCGCGCCGGTCGAGAAGCCCGAAGGCGATCTGCTTGACCAGCGCGGCGCGCGCCATTTCGGCCAGGGCATCCGGCGCGTGATCGGTGCCGGCGTGCAGCATCACTTCCAGCAGTCCGCGCGGCTGGGAAAGCGTCACGCCGGAATCCAGCAGGCGTCTGACGACCGCGACCGTCAGCATCAGCGGCACCTGGGTGGCGACGTCGATCGCCAGTTTGCCGAGACGCGGTTCGAGGCTGCCCAGCCATTGTGCCGCGTCGTCGACGCTGAACAGGGCGCCGATATGGCGGCGGACGATGCGCACGATGTCGTCGGCAATCTGTTCGGCCGTCCGTTCGGGACCGCAGCTGACGAGACCGGCGGGCACGTTTTCGACCTGAAGGTGGATCAGATCCTCGGCCATGCGGGGATCGGCGTTGAACGTCGGCACCGTCACGGAGACGCCGACGGCGCGCGCCGCCATGCGGATCCGCCCGTCCAGCATTTCGCCGAGCCGCATCGCCTCAAGCCGCGCCAGCGTTTCCACCGAGACGGTGGCGACGACGGGATCGCCATATTTCGTCCGGTCGAGCGGATAGGAATTGGCGCTTTCCACGGCATTCGCCGATCCGGCTGCGGCCGGGCCGGTGCGCCGGCGATGCACCATAAAGGCAAGGCCCGCCAGGCACAGGCCGATTGCGCCGAGCACGCCTGTGGGAAATCCCGGCACGAAGCCCGCGCAGATCGTCAGCGCCGCCGCAATCGCCAATGCGCGGGGCTCCCGGAAGAGTTCGCGGCCGATATCGCTGCCGAGGCTGCCATTGCCGTCATCGGACACGCGGGTCACGACGATACCCGCCGAGACTGCCATCAGAATGGATGGGATCTGCGAGACCAGGCCGTCGCCGATCGACAGCAGCGTATAGAGATGGGCCGCCTCGGCAAAGCTCAGGCCCTTCTGGAAGATACCGATCGCCAGGCCGCCGATGAGATTGACGGCGACGATCACCAATCCTGCGACCGCATCGCCCTTGACGAAGCGCATGGCGCCGTCCATCGCGCCGAAGAACTGGCTCTCCTGTTCGAGACGCGACCGGCGCTTCTGCGCGGCTTCCGTGCTGATATGGCCGTTGCGCAGGTCGCTGTCGATGGCGAGCTGCTTGCCCGGCATGGCGTCGAGCGTGAAACGGGCGCCGACCTCGGCGATGCGCTCGGCGCCCTTCGTCACCACGATGAACTGCACCAGCGCCACGATCAGGAAAATGATCAGCCCGACGACGACATTTCCCGCAACGACGAAATCGCCGAAGGCCATGATGATCTCGCCGGCATCGGCGTCCGCCAGCACGAGCCGGGTCGAGGAAATCGTCAAGGCCAGGCGGAACAGCGTGCCGATCAGAATGACCGCGGGAAAGGTCGCGATTTCAAGCACGCTCTTCAGATAGGTCGTGGTGATCAGCACCACGAAAGCGAAGGAGAGATTGAAAGCGATCAGCACGTCCAGAACGATTGTCGGAAGCGGCAGCACCAGCATCGTCACGACGGAGGCGAAAAAAACCGCAAGCAGCATATCGGTGCGCTGCGCAAGCATGGCGATGGCGGATGACCTTACCTTCATGATCCGGCTTCCGACGCCATCGCCTATTCTTGTTCGCTGCTGGAAATTTCGGCGAGCTTCGGCTCGGCATTGCCGGCAGAGGCGAAATTGACCGTATCGTCCTCACTGTCACGGGAAACGATCATCTGGTCTTTGCCGATCTCCTTGATGCGCCAGCCGCTCGCAACGACATCGCCTTCCTCGTAGCGGCGACCGTCGGAGCCGATGATGAATCTGACGGGCGTATAGCCGGCGGCGGCGACGAAGCCGTCGAGACCGGAAGAGAGGGCGGTGAGATCGACGATGGAAACGGAACCCCGCCGGCTCATCGAGGCGATGATGCTGCGCAGCTTGGTCTCATCGGGCAGGCCGAGAGGCCGCGATCCTTCGCCGATGCGAATTTCGTCGGCGGTGGCGACGATGCTCAGATCTTGGGGAAGCTGAGCCATACGAATGGCCTGGCGGATTTCGGCAGCGATCGCCGCCGATGACGGCGCCGGTTCGGGCGCGGCGGAAACCTTGACGAGCGGGGCTTCGTGAGCCGGCGCATCGCTGTTGTAAAGGCCGGCCAGCAAAAGCAACGCCGCCAGCCCGAGAAGGCCGGCAGCCGCAATCCGGCGCGGCTCGAACCGCACGCGCCGGGCGCCGAGACCTTCGAGTTCGCAGATCGTGCCGTCGAAGGAGATGGTCTGTCTCTTCGTAAGGCTCATCGTCCGATCGCGCGGGATGGAACGACCGTCGATCGCCACGTCATCCCGCAACGCGGTCAACGACACCGTGTCGGAGCCGCGGGAGCGCTGCAGACTGATGGCAAAGGCGGGTTCCGGTTTGGCGCCTAGGATGATCAGGTCACAATCGGCGCTGCCGCCGACCACCTGCCGCTCCGCCGTCAACGGCAGAATGGAGCTGCGCCCGGCGCGCGTGATGCGCAAGACCGGTCCGCCGCTGCCTGACGCAGTGTTGCCGGCGTTACCTCTGAATGTCGGCGAAGAGGGATCTAGATCCATGGTCATCTTGTTCCCGAACCGTCCGTCGAGCGGCTTTTATTGTCTTCGAGAGCGGGGAAGCGAGACGGGCGAACCCGTCTCGCCATTGTTTCAATCAGCCTGGGCCGATCTTCTTGATGGCGTTTGCGACGCCATTGATCTTGGTGATTTCGGTTGCAACCTGCAGGCTCTGCGCGGTCGCTTCGTTCTGGGCCGACTTGAAGGCGGAAATCGCCGAGCCGATGCCCGCATCAAGTGTCGAAGTACTAGTGCTGGTAGCCATGTCTTGAACTCCTTGCATGGTTTTGGCGGCCAGAACCTTGCAGAATTCAAGATCGAATTCAATAGCTTATGTTAAAAAGTTATTAATTCGCGATATGTACAACAAATGCGCGAAATGGATATCCGTCCTGTTCCCAGCAGACCGATGATCTGCAACAGTAGATCAGATAATTATTAATAGACTGGATTTTGCAGCCCCTGCCTTCCTTCGTTCATTAGTTGTCGGGCGATATCCGGATCGTGAGGTAAACTCAGATGTTTGCGCGTTTTGTTTACATGGCCGCTATCGGACTGCTGGCCTCCTTTCCTCCACCGGCCGGCGCCAGCGAGCGGGAGGTGCGCCTGGATGTCGTCTCCCTGCCGCTTGGCGATGTTGTCCAGACGTTGTCCTTCATGTCCGGCATCCCGGTCACGACAGTCGGGACACTGAGCGGCAAGGTCGAGCACTGGTCCGTGCGGGAAAGCGGAGCCAAGGCCTTCGTCAAGCTTGGCGATGCCAGCAATCTCTTCGTCGCCTATGACGGCAGCCGCATCATCATCGCGCCGAAGCAGGAGGTCTCCACCGTTGTCCTCGATCGCGGCGGCCGCAGCTGGAAGACCGAGCAAAACGCCATTCGCGCGCTGTTCCCGCTGCTGCCGGACGATGCGCTGCGTGAAGATCCCGCCAGCGGCTTGGTGCTGGTGCGCGGGCCCGCCGTCTTCACCAAGGCCGTCGAAGACGTGCTGAGCCGGCAGCAAGCCGACAGCATCAAGGTCATCAAGGGCGGCCAGCTGGAAATCCTGACGACGAACAACGGTGCCTGAGCGGCTGATATGAAGGCGCTGAAATCTCTCAGGCAGTTGCTGCAGATCCGCAGCCTGCGGGCCGACAATCTTTCCCGCAGCCTCTCTGAGGCGCGGGCGGATGCCGAAAGCGCGCGGGAGCGGGAAGCAAAAGCCTCCGAAGCGCTCGACATCGCGGCAAGCCGGGCCGCCGGCAATCCTGTCGTCGACGCATTGCGCAAGAGCGACGTTATCTCCGCCGCCGAGCTTCAGGACGCGCTGATGCGACAATCCGTATTGCGCAGCCATGAAGCCGATGCCAGCCTATCGCTTGCGCAGCGCAAAGCCGCCCGGCGCGCCGCGCAAGAGCGGGCAGAACACGTCGCCGCCGATTTTTCGCGGGCACAGAAGGCGGTATTGCGCACCGAGTTTTCGCTTGAAGCAGCGGAGAAAATCGACCGGTAGGGAGCTAAGAACCAGCAGATGAACCAACCGGCTTCTGTTCTTCCATCTCTTCATCGACAATCGAGCTGACGAGGGCAACGATCCGGCTGCGCACACGCGGAGAAAGGAGCAAAACGTCGTCTATCAGACGCCGTCCCTCCGCCGTGGAAATATAGGCAATCTTCTCATCGATCTCTGTTATGATTTGCTGGCCCTGAGTGGTTTCGGGATCTGGAAGACCTTCGAAAAACCTCGAAACAGGGATCTTGAGGCAATTGGCAAGCTCGTAGAGCATCGAAGCGCTGACGCGGTTCTTACCGCTTTCATATTTTTGTACCTGCTGCAAACTGACCCCGATGCCGGCGCCGAGATCCCCTAGGGATACATTCGACTGCATTCGGCGGATACGGATTTGCTGTCCGACATGCCGATCAACTGGATGCACCAACTCGCGCGCTAAATTCGACTGTTCGGCTTGCGCAGGCCTCGAAGTCCGGACCTGTGCTGCTGCATAGCGCTTCATGGTGGACACCCCGATGGAGAGTTTCACGCGGTGCGCCCCCGCTGAAAACTCGCTAAACCCACTGATCGGGGAGTTGGAAACCGTACACGACGGTCCTGTGGCCTTTAGTTCCGAGGAACCTGGACATACGCCACAGGCTCCTCGACCGAAGGTCAAGGAGTGTGATGCCGTTACGGCCGGCATCAACCACGTGTAGGGGTTTCCACACCCCAGGGCAGCGCGTACTGCCCTATCGAAAAAGATAGCGGGAATCCGCCCGCTGCGCAACCGAATTCTTTACAAGATTCAATAGCTTCGCTTTACGCTCGGACACTTGCCTCAAAAGCGAGAGGTCACGCTTCGGGCGGTAAAGTGGTCAGAAAACCAAAGGAGGTGCGATCAGCGGAACGCCCATTGCGAGGATTGTCTGCCCACTCTCCCGGAAGAGATGACGATGACACCTGGGAGAGCGCGGACGTCGTGGCGATCGAGGAGACGGACGATACCGTCACCGTACTTCTCTGGCATCTGAAATACTCGCAGGCAGTAATGGGGCGCCGGGCGGACGATCTTTACCTCGTTTGCGGTCAAGCACAGAAGGGGGTGAAGGGGACATGGAGCTTGAAGAACCTCATCAACCACCTGACCGTGAGAGAAACATCACATCTTAAGGGCCGGGCCCGTTTCATTCGAGGCAGCCTGAATGACTTGGCCACGCTTCGAAAGGCTGCCCGACGCAAGTTCATCGAGTACCGGATCGGGATTGTACAGCCGGGTCTTAACGGTGAAAACATACCCGCAGAACATCTTGCGCTTCTGGGAGCGACTGCCACTTCATACTGTCTGTCACCGGGTGTCCCCTAATGACTGTCGCGAACCGCACCGATCCAGCTTAGCTGCCGGCCACCGTCTCCAGCGGCGCTACTTTCCATGACGGCAGGGCCGCCGCGAACTGTCACGGCCTTCTTGGGGCTTTCGATATCGAAATTGACGTTGTAGCGGTTCCACTCTGTAACAGCGGCAGAGCCGCCGACAAAATCAGGGGTAGGAATGCTCGATGTCCTGCCGATTGTTGCGGCGGGTGCATAGCTGCAGTGCAACATAGACGCTGGCTTCATGGCGCTGGCCCGAGTATTGCTATTTTCATCGAAGCGATGCTTCCTCCCGCAACGCTTCGAAGTTTAGACGGCCCACTCCTCCTCCCAAAGGGACGTCTGTGGGAACAGCTGCACTCCTCCTCCCAGGTCGCCGTTCGGTTCTTTTAGGAAAGCCTGCCGCACCTCCTCCCGCGGCAGGCTTTTCTATTTCGGGGCGATGGGCCGTCAGAGCCCGAGATCAAGTTGGGACTGGGGTCGTGCATTGCCGATCGGAGGTCGTCAGCGTTGAAAGCGTGACGCCGAGCAGCCGCACTGGCCGCTTGAATGGATAGACAGTCGCCAATCGACGGGGCATCGTTCGATGGTGTGCTCGAAGATCTTGGCTGGTTCGGCAAACGGTTCACGCCGGACATGCGCGCCGATGTGCTGCTGTTTCGAGCGGGAGACCGGCGGCTGGTTGCCGTGGATCCCAAATGGATCCCGCTTCGGCTAACGTTGCGTTTTTATAAGATCGACAGGACGCGTGTGGCAAGCAACCAAGTTTTCCTATCTCCAGCGCCGGCTGCGGGCGAGGGCCCGGTCGCGTCTTTGAAGGCCATGATGTTCGGCTGCGTCAAGAGCGCGGCCATGGTCTATGACGATCAACCCATCGTCGACCATTTCCGGCGGATCGACGCCGAGAGGATCATGGGCGCGAAATTTCGCTCTGCGCAAGTAAGGCACGAACCGTCGAGACGGCAGTTCCTAATGAGCTCATCGAAAGGACATATCATGCTGAAATACAAGCTCTACGTACTCGTGGTAAAAGCCGACGGGAATCTCGCGATCCTCGCCGCGCTTGCCATGGTTCTTACCGCGATATGGCGCGGCGTTTTACCCATAGGAAGTTTCTACTAAAAGACTGGAGGTGCAGGATCATTCCTGCACCCTCCTCACATATCACCGCGTTCGCAGTACGCGTGTCACCTATCTCTCACGCGCAACAGCGGAAACGACAAGGTCTGTCATTTGAGAGTTACCCGGAGCACCCCACCAGTCGCAGAGGGACAGGTAGGAGAAGTCGCTCACACTGTCACCGTAGCCGATCACTGGGCGACCTGGATGCTCCGTCCGAAGCTTTTTGAGCAGAAATTGTGAGGCCACCCGTTTTGAGATCGCAGGCGGAACTAGCGCAAGGTTATTGCCGTTGTGGTGTCGAACCCAACCCCGTTTTTCTCGAATGATCGGCACAATCTCTTCAAGGCGTGAGCCGTCTCCGTCAATCTCTTTGAAGACAACATATGTCGCGAGATCAGCTTCCATCACCGACCAGCACCGGATGTGGACGCCAAGTTCCCTCGCCTTGGTCCTGCCCTCATCGAGGAGCTTATCGAAAAAGCCGGCAAGCGGCCGGAGCTCCCTTGCGACGACCTCATGCCATTCGGCGTCAGGCTTGCCGTCCTTTTTGAGGATGACGGCACCGTTCGATACGATTGAGTAGCTTTCAAACGCGATCGTAACGCGCGAAAGAGCCTCAGAGCCGCGCGCCGTAACCGGGATGGCCTCCGTGGAGACGAGCAGCCACTCGACAAAGGCAGCTTGAATCTTCGTCATATAGGAGTTGCTTCCATTAATGGATTTGGACGCCAATACCAGATCGGCTTCCGCAATCTCCGGTATCTTTTTCTTGGTTTGAAACAAGGTGTCGTCAAGGTCCACCAGAGCAATGGGCTTCATATGCGTACTCCAAAATGCGACTGGTTAAATATCTGATCGATTGCCAGATGTGAGTTTTCGCGGATTTTCCATTGGCAATGAATTTTACGATACGGAATTTGTCACATCTCAGTTTCCTTGACCTGCGCGCCGAGCTCGTAAGTAGACATACGTGGAGATTAGGAGACGTGCCGGATCAGCGTGACGGCGCGGTAGGGGGCGATCTTTCTAGGGGAGACGACATACGGGACGCCTTTGTTGTCGATCAGGTACATGAGGGCCGCGAGTTCTGGATCGGTTGGCGACGAGACGTACACCTTTTCCGGCACACGTCGCAGGATGGCCCTGGTCGCCTCCGCAATGCCCGGCTTTACTCGGTTGATGTTTGTTACGGCGTCCTCCCCCATCACCCAGGCGACGGCAGCGGCGGCGGCATCGCGATGCGCCCGGCGGGTCTCGATACTCCAGACGCTCGGGATTTCGGTTGCAATCACAGTGGAGACATCATTCCACATACCATCCACGAATGATCGGGAAATATCGTGTTGCGCGAGATTATCCCACTGGACGCAGGCGTGGAAGTCACCGGGACCGACGAGGGCAGCGTTGAGGATCGAGCGGCTGATAAGCCCGGATACGGTGCATCCTAGCATTCCGGAGGGAATAAGCCAGTCGTCGCCCGATGCGGCGAGCCATGCGCAGCCGCAGGGGTCGGCCAATACAACTAGCCGCGCAGGCCGGTCTGAGTAGTCCTTGAAGCTCTTTTCGAGTTGGTTCGCAATTGCTCCTTTGCCCGTCCAGCTATCTACGAAGACGATGCTCTCGACAGGACGCCTGGCAAGAATGTGGCGCATAGCCTCGTCGTCAACGCCCTTGTCGCGAATGATCGACAACCCGTAGTGTCCGACGTCCCGGCCGAGTAAGGCGATGGCCCTCTTGAGAAGGATGCCGAAGGGCACGCCGGCGCGGACCAAACTGACAAGGGTAATAGGACCCTCGACCGACTGCACGATCGCGAGGGCGAGGCGTGCCGTCTCGGCGCCCATGCGCGGGCCACCAGTGGCCATGGCCTTAGCAAACAGGTCCATGTATTCGCGGGTCGGGGCCATCTCGGCGGAAATCATTTCCGAGTAATGCCGCCGCCCGGATTGGATGGCCTCTTCCCTCGTGGCCGTGTCAGTAGGCTGAATATCCACTCTCTTGAGAAGGAGCGTCACGTCGTATTCGGCGTAGGAGCCTAGTGTGGCAGGGGAGGCGATGCTGTCATAGATATCCCCCATGGGAGTGATGTCCTTAGATAACGCGACAGCAGTGTTGTGTCGCTGTGGACTGGCGGAAATGTCCGATCGAGTGAGCCGATTTCGAAGCGGCAGACCGCATGGCCTAAGGCGGCTTCATTCACCTTCTACGTCTGAAAGGACAATGGGATCGCCCAGTGCGGACATCAGGCTGGCACAGACATTTTCCGGGCCTGTCTCCGAGCAGAGTATAATTTTCGAGTACAGCGCTGGATCGACGTTGTAGAGGTAATGTGGAACCGTTCCGCCGTAGTTGTCGGAGAACGAAAGTACTGAACCGATCGCGTGGCCTTTCGACAGGGGGGAACGCGTCACGGATGAATAGAAAACCTCAGCGCCCTCCTTTTCCAAGCGCTCCGCAAGCAGGAAGGGCTGCCACACGTGTTCGCCCGTTCCGAGTACGAGGGTAATCCCGTCATCGGCAGCGTTTGCATTGAGACCCTGCAAGTGATCGACGACGCCGAGACGCGCCCAGTCTCGAGCGACGTCGGGACAGACCTCGGGCCGCTTAGGACGGTCACAGTAAGGGACCTGCGGAGTAGCTGCCGTGAAATCCCCACGCGGAGTCCAACTGTACCGTCCGGAAACGATAGTAGCCTCACTGACTGTTCCCGTGATCTCCGCGCGGGCAGCGCCTTCTGACCAGTCGGTAAGCGTAAGTAGGACTGTGTGCTTCAGCTTCAAACGAATTTTTGCGGGAAGGGCAGCGAAGATGTTGGCAAATGTCTTACCTGTCGAAGCCTCATCGTCAACGAGTACCAAGCCGGTCGCACCATGAACCAAGTCGCGGAGCCTTGCCTCGCATGGTTCGTGCAGGAGGTGCCGCGGGGCATGGCTATGCTCTTCCTCAAATTCGCACAGCAGCGGCAGTTTAAGATCATGGCGAGTGGAGCAGATATATATTGCATCGCCGCGACCAGTGAGTTCGCGGAACCGCCGATGGACACCCGCACCAAGGCCAATGCCCGCTTCGGCTATTCCGATGAACAAAACCGGACCAGGAATATCGGCAGGAATCTGACGTGCAAGGAGGTCGAATGCATTTCCCATGACCGAAGGGCGGATCGGCAGGAATCGACCAAGAACCTTGGAAACAAACAGAAACGAGCGGTTCGGGTTGATTCGCTGCCCGAAGCCGAACATCTCGATGGGGGGTACAAGGCTTCGATCCACGTGAACCGAGATAGTGCCGTCGGCGAGTTGCGCAGAGTATGTTGAAGGATTCACCATTGCCAGCTTTCGAAAGTACGGACGTTTACCGTGGAAAAAATCCGTCCCATATGTTTCTGTGACGCCGCACGCTCATTGGCGTCTCGTTGACGAGCAGGGTAGCACTTACCTCTCGAGGCTCAGAGTGCATCCGCGCCACGATATCGCAGGAGAATTCGCCGGCCCTTGGCGCGAAGGCCAGCACGGCGCGAGCGCCTCCCTGGTTTCAGCTTCGTTGGGGCTAAATCCCGATCTGAGGCCTTCCTGCCCCGTCGATGCGGCTCGTGACCCATCTCCGACAAAGCGACTGGGGCGATAGAAATAGAGTTTACGTCAGTTCATCCTCGCTCTCTGCGGTGAATCAGTAGCATGAAGTGAAGCAAGGGACGTGCCACTCGGACATGCAGCACGAATGCGAGCTGAATAGGCACCAGAACTCGAATATTGCATTCCAGGTCTCACGCGGCAGATGTCCAGATTGCCGGGAAATTTCGTATTGCATCCATAACGGCTTTGGGCGACGGATTGCGGGACCTGCCATGGCAAGCGCGTGCGGTCGCGAAACCTCAGATGGCGGCGAAGCGCTGCAGTTAAGAGAGATGCTGGAGCGTATATTCGCCTAAACGCTGCTGACGTGGCGGTGGGGCCTTTGAACGGTGGACGAGATCAGCCGGGAAAAAAGGCGTAGCTTAATTGAAATCGGCAGGGTGTACCCCGCCCACTACCGGGGATCAGAGCAGGCCAGCCTTGGCCCCAACCTGCGATGATAGCAGGTGCCTGGGGCACCTCCAGCACGTCGAGGGTTCTGCATCTTCGTGTCAGCCAATAGCCGACAGTTCGCACCACGTTTGTATTCGCTTTGTCTGCTTTACGACAGACTTAAGTCTTGATGCCTGCACTCAGCCGTCGTTGTTCAGTCCCGGCATTTTCATGGAGCGGATCGAGGGTGAAACGTTCAGGCTGCGAAGTCTATGTCTTGCAGACGAACTCGTAGTGTGAGGCCCTTGAGGGTCTTGAGCCTGCGTGACCTGCCACTGAACTTTCATCCAGCGGCGATTAGAGCCTCGGCGGTTTTGAATACGCCAAGTGGCGCGGTGTGAGCAACCGGCACGCGGATCGTGTCCCAGCACCTGGTGTAGCTGACGGGAGGGAGTAAAGCCGAGTGCCCGCGCGCTTCTCGCTGCGCTGTAGCGGGTGATCGGCTTTGCGGGCGGCCATCAGTGTTTTCCGCTAGGGTCGGGTTGTTCAAGACCAACCTGACGGAAAGATCACCGATGACCAATGACATGATGAACGTGCGCTCCCTTGTTGAGAAGAGTGCCGATGCAGATTTGTTGCGTGAGATGATCGGTCTTGCTGCCGAGCGGCTGATGGAGCTGGAAGTAGGCTCGGCTACGGGTGCAGACTTCGGTGTGAAGAACTCGATGCGGCTCACTCAACGCAATGGCTACCGTGACATCGGGAGACGCGGGCTGGCACCGTGGAGCTTCGCATTCCGAAGCTGCGCAAAGGCAGCTACTTTCCGAGCTTCCTTGAACCGCGCCGCATGGCAGAGAAAGCTCTGACGGCCGTTATCCAGGAAGCGTATATCCAGGGAATCTCGACCCGTTCTGTCGACGACCTGTGGTGGACGCGACCTATCTCAAGGTCCGGCGTGGCGGCCGCATCGTCTCAGTCGCCGTCATTATCGCGGTGGGCGTCAACAGCGACGGTCGGCGCGAGGTCCTGGGTATGGAAGTTGGCACCTCGGAGGCCGAACCGATCTGGACGGAATTCCTGCGCAGGCTAACGCGCCGCGGTCTACGCGGGGTGAAGTTGGTTGTCTCTGATGCACATGAGGGCATCAAGGCTGCCGTTTCCAAGGTTCTCAATGCCACTTGGCAAAGGTGCCGGGTTCACTTCATGAGGAACGTGCTCGCGCATGCTGGAAAGAGCGGCAGGCGGGTCGTATCCGCCTTCATCGCGACGGCCTTTGCCCAGGAGACCCCGGAGGCAGCAAGCCGCACAATGGCGCAGTGTCGCCGATCAAATCAGGCCGAAAGTGCCGAAGCTTGCCACCATCATGGACGACGCTGAAGAGGACGTGCTCGCCTACATGACCTTCCCGAAAGAGCACCGGGCAAAGCTGCACTCGACGAATCCAATTGAGCGTCTCAACGGCGAAATCAAGCGACGCACCGAGGTCGTCGGCATCTTTCCGAACGACGAAGCCATCGTCCGTCTCGTCGGTGCATTGCTGCTCGAACAGAATGATGAATGGGCCGTTCAACGCGCCAGGTATATGACGCTTGAGACCATGGCCCAAATGAGCGATGATCCCCAAATCAGCCTGCCCCGCTGTGATGTCGGGTTAGGAAACGAGCGGGACAGCAGGCTAATACACTGCCCGAATTGCCCCGTGTGGACGGCAAGCGTCAAGCCTTGATGCCAAATTCAAACGGATATGAGTGGGGCTTCGCAGCTGCGGCGAGGTCTCGATAGGGTCCGACAGTAAGCCCGAATGAGTGGGCACAATGGGACTGAAAGTGGGATCACTTGGTGAGCCCGTTGTTCCCGCGCGGAGATCCCGCCGCTATTCTCGCAAATGTCGGACAGCCGCCGCCCTTTGTCGCATTTGTCGAGATCACGACAATCGGTTTGTCCCGCTCTGCTCTACGCACCCGTCAAGCCACGGAGTGGTGCCTGCTTCGCAGTTTTGAATTTGAGAGCGAGCGGGCTACGGCTCCGTCATTGCTGGGGGTCCGATAGCGAAAGCCTGTTCGAGATGCGTGCTTCTCTATCGTCGCACAGGGCGTTTTCAGCATCTTGGGCCCTCTCACCGGTCTGAACAACTGTTTCAGCTTGATCATTTGAGGTTTTCGCAACCGAACGTGCTTGCCGTGGCTGGTCGGCAAGCCGTCGCTCGAACGATCATGGAATGCGATACTAAGTTTTCCGGAATCTGGATTCCAACTGGAATGCAGGAATACGATCGGTAGTAGCGTTTTTAGCTCGCATTTTACGCTGCATTTTCGAGTGGCACGTCGCTTGCTTCATTTCTCGTGCCGCCGATTCACCGAAACTCAGAAAGAGCCAACGCAAGCTCTATGGTGGTGCGAATTGCCCACTGCTCCCGCGCCCAGACGGCGCGGAACCGGCCTAAAAGCGGCATTAATCTTGGCGAAGGACAATTCAAATCCAAGGGAGAGTAAGATGAGCATCACACGCAGACATGTCATCGTTCAGGGTGGCGTCATTGCAGCAGGCCTGCTCGCCAGCGGCCTACCGGGGACAAAAGCCTTCGCGCAGATACCGTCAATCCCTTGGCGGCGCTCACTGCAGGGCTTGGCCTGGAACGACCCGATCATCGAGACCTATCGCGACGCAGTGCGCCTTCTCAACGCCCTTCCCGCCAGCGACAAATTCAACTGGGTCAACCTCTCGAAAATTCACGGCAGCGGTGACGTCGTCAAATACTGCCCGCATGGCAACTGGTATTTCCTGCCGTGGCACAGGGCCTATACGGCTATGTACGAGCGCATCGTTCGGCACGTGACCAAGAACAACGATTTCGCTATGCCGTTCTGGGACTGGACCGACAATCCGTACCTGCCCGAAGTGTTCACAATGCAAAAGACGCCCGACGGCAAGGACAATCCACTTTATGTTTCGTCGCGCACCTGGCCAATCACGCAGCCGATGCCGGACAATATAGTTGGGCCACAGGTTCTCAACACCATCCTAACGGCGAAGCCATACGAGGTCTTCGGCACCACCCGCCCCGAGGGACAGAACTCACTCGATCCTTCCTGGGTCACCACCAGCAGCGGCACGCAGGGGGCGCTGGAATACACACCGCACAATCAGGTGCACAACAATATCGGTGGCTGGATGCCGGAAATGTCGTCGCCCCGCGATCCGATCTTCTTCATGCATCATTGCAACATCGACCGCATCTGGGCGACCTGGAATTTGCGCAACGCCAACAGCACGGATCGACTCTGGGCCGACATGCCGTTCACCGACAATTTCTACGATGTCGACGGCAACTTCTGGTCCCCGAAGGTCTCTGACCTTTATGTTCCAGAGGAACTCGGATACAATTATGGTTTCCGGACCTACTTCAAGGTCGCGGCGGCGAGCGCCAAAACGCTGGCCCTGAACGATAAACTCACGTCCGTGATCGCGGCGACGGCGACCGATGCTGCAATCGCCGGCGTGACGACCACCTCCACGGACAACAGCAAGGCGGCAACGGAAAACGTGCCGCTTTCGCTGCCGATCAAGATCCCGGCGGGCGCATTGCAGGAGATCGTCCGCCAACCGCCTCTGCCATCCGGCATGGATACAATGGATTTCGGCGCGGCACAGGAGCAGGCGGCCTCCGCTCCTCGTGTGCTGGCATTCCTGCGCGATGTCGAGATCACCAGTGCCAGCACGACCAGCGTTCGGGTGTTTCTCGGCAAGAACGACCTTAAGGCCGATACGCCCGTCACCGATCCCCATTACGTCGGTTCTTTCGCCGTTCTCGGTCATGACGGCGACCATCATCGCAAACCATCCTTCGTCCTCGATCTGACGGACGCGATCCAGCGGGTTTACGGCGGAAGGGGGCAGACGGATGGCGAGGCCATCGACCTGCAGCTCATTCCTGTCGGATCGGGAGCGGGCAAACCCGGCGCCGTAGAGCCCGCAAAGCTAGAAATAGCCATAGTGTCCGCCTAACATCCGGACTGGCTGGGTTGTGGAGACATCGATGCGCTATCATCGTTGGGTGCTTATCGCTATTCGTGCGGCGGCATTATCGATGCTGCGCATCGTCAGCCCGGTTCAAGCTAACGAGAGCGACATGCGGGCAACGACCAGTAAGCCCGCGACGATAACCATATCGAGCAGAGCAGTCCACTCATCGGTTGATACCAGTGCGCGGGTCGTCCTTACTGTCACTGGTTATGAACCGTCGACTTCAGGACCAGTGACGACGGTCGTTTCGCTTGACTGCGGCAGTAACGTTCGCGAAATTGGTAGGTTTGGTATTTTTCCGAACAAGGCGTTTTCGGTATTGGACGGGGCAAAGCCTCAACGATTTGGGTTTCCCTTGCCCGATGACCCGTCTTGCCGTCAGCCACAGACCGTCATTATCCGGCTGGAGCCTCAAACAGGCGGCGGTTCGGGCGCCAGCATCACTATCAGCGACGCTAGCATTGAATAGATTGGCAGTCGGGGCTGATTTGCCGCTAGCTCCAGAACCTTGGCGGCAATGAAAGTCCGCCGGATAAAATAGAGGGTTTTGATAGGTTGTTGTGACAAAGGTCCAACGCGCAGCGCCTATCATGGTCAACAGTTTACAGTCTTGCCGCTGCATTCGGCGACTGATGGTCGTCTGCAAGCAGGCAAAGGTTTTTGGCCGACCCGAGACTAGGCTCAAGATAAAGTCGCTCTTAAAGGCATTGAACCAACGACGCGTTCCTAGATCAGTAAAGTGACTCTTCAACCACTTCAGATGCTTGCGCGGAGGCTGTCCGAAAGCTGCATTGACTTCGCACGCGGTCCAAAACCGATTCAGACTGCGCGTTCAATTCAAAACTGAAGATTAGACGTGTGCTTTTAATGGCACTGGATTTGCAAGGACACGGGCGGCGTGCGGCCATAGGTATCGCTTCCATTCGTGATAGAGAGGCGCGGAGGTTAGTCTTGAAACGAAGAGATTTTTCGACTGTTGGGCTCACTGCTCTTCTCGCCGGGATCGTATTCCCGGCTTTTCCCAGCACCGGATTCAGTGAGCAGCGAAAGCCGTCCATCCCCGCACTCCCTGATCAGCGGAAACTTTGGAGTTGGATCAAAAGGCTCAACAGTTTCGGCCCCCGATTGACCGGCAGCCCGGCGCAAGCACGGGCAATCGATTATCTTGCTGGTGAGTTGAGAGGGATGGGCCTTGAGGTGAAGCGCGATCAACTCACGATGCGCCGGTGGATGCCACGAACCACCGCGTTCAAACTGTCAAATGGTGAAGTAATTGAGGTAGCGGCGCCGTTCCCGTATTCCGGGCTTACACCTCCCGGCGGTATCTCGGGTAAGATGGTTCTTTTCAACGGTCGGGTTCAGGCGTTTGAGAAAGCCCGCGGCAAAATTGCGGTGGTGACGGTAAAGCGTCGGGATCTGGCGGCATTCCTCGAACTGGTGACCAATCGACGCGGCAGCCTGCCGGAAGGCATAGACTTTCCCAAAGCCGTAACCACGCCGCTTATCACCGGTTTGCTTGGCGTACCGATCGACAAGGCGCGTGAAGCAGGGGTTTTAGCCGTCGTTTGCATTTTCGAAGGCGTCTCGGAAGTGCAGTTGAAGGGGCAGGTGCTGCCATTCACCACACCGTATTGGGGCTTACCTGCAATATGGGTGGCGCAATCTGAAGGAGAGCGGATCAAAGCCGCGAGCAAGCACGGTTTGAGCGGTCGCCTGACCTTGGATGGCACGTTGGAAGACGTTGCGACCGATACGATTTATGCGGTTTTGCCGGGCTGCAACCTGCTTGAGACAATCATCATCAACACCCACACCGATGGACCTAATGCGTGCGAAGAGAACGGCGGTGCTGGGGTACTCGCTCTGGCGCATTATTTCTCCTCGCTACCGAAATCTGCCCGCAACCGGAGCCTCGTCTTCGTACTCGTCACGGGTCATTTCCAGCTTCCCCAGTTCGGCCGCCACGGGAATCAGGCGACGGCGACCTGGCTCGAAATGCATCCAGAATTGTGGGACGGCAAACCCGGCCATGCTAAAGCCGTTGCAGGAGCTACGATTGAGCATCTTGGATGTACCGAGTGGCGAGATGACTTTGCAAAAGGGCACCCCGCGCCCACCGGGAAGCCGGAACTCGATTTGATCTATACCAGTAATAAGTCGATGAGTGACGTGTACATCGCTGCCGCACGCGGGCGCAAAAAGGTACGCGCGCTGATAGTCGCCCCAGCGGCGGCGCAGGTGATGTTGGGCGAAGGACAGCCATTATACGCATCAGGAATTCCGACGATATCAAGCTGTCCGATACCGGACTATCTTTGCCAGGTCTTGCCGGGCGGAGGCTTGGACCGGCTCGACCCTGATTACGCCTTTCAGCAAGTCGAAACCTTTGCCCGCACGGTCGACTTGCTCGACAGGATGCCGCGTGGTGAGATCGGAATCGTTCCGTTTAACCTGTCCACTGTTATCGGTGATCTGCTGTAAACCTGACCAACACTAACGCCAGCGAAAATGGCGGTGTCACGCGGTCGGCACTTTAACTGGCGCCGAGGATCATCTGGCTGTTCACGATAGTGCCGGGTCATAGCCGTCCCATCTGGGCACGCTTCGTCATGCATCAGATGACCGGCCTGCGTTTCCACATCGCGGCCTTCGAGGCTCTCGGCGGCGCTCCGCGGGAGTGCTTTGCGACCGGATGAAGACTGCCGTCATCGGTGAGCGTCAGACAGAAGGCATCGTCTATAACCGTGCCACCACCAGCCTTAGCCCCAACCAAAGCCACGCGGACGGCCGCTGAAACATCCTAGTTGGTGGGATCCCACACCGCAGGCGAATCCATCACCTCCTGTCCTCCGATAGTCTCCAACGAGCTGGGAGAAACTGCTGATCCAGGCTGAATGAAGACTTTGTGTGGCTTTCCCTGGCGACGAGCTTGCTGCCCCCTCTCCCGGCGTAGCTGGCTGACCCAGTGCTTGGCATAGACATTGCAGGGGATGAATGCGGCGGTAACTCGTTGGGGTCGGAAGTCGTCAAACTGCTTTCCTAGGCGTCGGCATTGCCTACCGAGCACCTCGCCAGACGGAAGCACGATCGATCTGGCACGTATGTATGCGTACGGGATCATAACCATAGAGGAGTTGAAACGATGGCGGATATTCTTACATCTCTAAACCCGCTCCGGTGGATTGAAGCGCCATCCACGGAACTGGACAGCCAAGTGACCCAAAGTCTATTCCCGATGTTCCAACGCTTGGCGGCAGCGGGCGCTGAAACCGCTAAAATTCTGCAGGTTGCCTTATTGCGCCGCGTGCAAGTCATGTGCGACACCCACTCTACCCGCCAGGGAAAGCTCTTTACTGAGGCCGAACGTCTTGCCGAGAGTCTACGCGAGGTGCACGGCAATGGGAATGGGCCACGCTTGGGCGGAATACCTGCGCGACGCTAGTGAGCGCGCCATATTGTGCATGGATCTTCTCCGACAGCGCGGCGACATCTTCCTCGAACATGAAGCGGCAGGCTGTCCGCCGGTTTTCTTCTGCGACTACGAGACAGTTATGGATGGAAACGATCTGCCCTTGAAATCCAATTACGTGTTACTTCGAATGATCCCGCCCCAAGGTGTTAACGTCGATGACACGAAGCGCCCCTTCATAATCATTTGCCCGCGCGCCGGACATAGTCCCGGCGTCGGTGGCCACAAAGAAGACAGCCAGGTCGGCGTGGCGTTCCGGGAAGGTCACCCGGTTTATTTGGTGTCCTTCCGCCGAGAGCCAGAGGGGGGGCAGTATCTCTCTAATGTCACGTATGCGGAAGCGGCCTTTGTTCGTGAGGTCATGCGCCTGCATCCGCTTGCCCGCCTTCCAGTCGTAGTCGGCAACTGCCAAGCTGGCTGGGCTACCCTTCTGATGGTTGCGACAAATCTCGACTTAGCTGGCCCGATCATCCTCAACGGATCGCCGGTGACACCTACCTCGGGAAATATCGGCGAAAATACCCTCCGCTACATGGCGGGCCTCTTCGGGGGAGCTTGGATAACCATGTTTTTGTCAGATCTGGGCGGAGGCATCTTCGACGGCGCCCATCTCGTACAGAATTTCGAAACGCTCAATCCCGAGCGCCAGTTATTCATGAAGTATGTCGAACTGTTCCGAGATGTGGATGCGGCGAGCGAAGCCTTCCTTAAGGCTGAGAAGTGGTGGGGCGGCTTCTGCCTGATGCGGGGAGACGAGATCCGCTGGATAGTTGAGCACCTCTTTGTTGGTAATCGACTGGCGCACAACAAGGCGTATGGGGAGCCGGACCGGCGGCATTTCGACCTTAAGAAGATCAGGGCGCCTATTATCATATTTGCCAGTCATGGCGACAATGTAACGCCGCCGCAGCAGGCGCTGAATTGGATCCCCGAAATCTATGACAACGAGGAGGAAATCCGCCTTCTCGGCCAGCACATTATTTATATGGTACACAACGACGTCGGTCACCTCGGTACATTCGTTTCCTCGAGAGTAATCAACAAAGAATACAATGAGGTTGCAAGCACGCTCGAGGCAATTGAGGCGTTGTTGCCTGGCCTTTACGAGATGCGCATCACGGACATTCAAGAAGATGCTGGACACAAGAGCTATAGTGTTGAACTGATCGAGCGCACCTTCGAGAATATCCGTGAGTTTAACGACGGCCATGACGATGGAGGTCCCTTCGCTGCCGTCGCCCGCGTCTCTGAACTGCAAGCGCAGATCTATCACACAGTTGCCCGCCCCTTTGTGCAGGCCGCGGTCACAGACATCTCAGCAGACGCCAGCCGAATGTTCCATCCAAAGCGGCTGGAGCGATCGCTGCTGTCTTCTCAGAATCCGATCATGGTTGGCTATAAGTCAATTTCAGAGCAGGTACGGAACTCCCGGGCGAACGCAGCAGCGGAAAATCCTTTCCTGGCTGCGGAAGCGCTCTATTTCAAGGCTGTCGAACAGGCGATCGTGGTCATGCGCGACTGGCGCGACATGGGTTATGAGCTCGCGTTTCACATGATCTGGAACAACCCTTGGCAGCGATATTTTGACAATCCCCACGAAGCATACCGCAAAGGGACGACACTTGACGATATGAGATGGCAGCCGGACATCGCCAATGCGCTCAGGAGGATCGCGATCGGCGGACTCGCCGATGCCATCATCCGTATGGTCGTACTCCTGGTGAGCGATCGTGGCGGGATCCGACGCGACCGCCTGGCGCGCTGGTCACGGGTGCTGACCGAGGACGAGCCCTTCCGCTCACTAAGCGCTGATCATTTGGCCGAAATCACTCGCGTGCAGACGGCTATCGTCACCTTTGAGCCGGAGCAAGCAATCGAGACGCTGCCGCTGTTGCTAACGGAACCGAGGCAACGGCAACTCGCTTATGCAGCCGCTTGCTATATCCCGGGCTCCAGGGCGGAGATGTCATCGAGTACTGTTGCCATGCTACAGCGCTTCGCGGACGTGCTTGGCCAGCCATCGATCGTCGATGTGATTGAGGATCCGCTGGCAGTGACATAGTTTGTTCGTAGAGTAGCGTCTCGATCTCACCGAATCACATAATTATTGGTTTTCGCTCGTTGGTCACGGAGGCGCTTGAAACAATTCCATCGCAAATCCAGCCAGGACCGCAGATCGGAAAATTGCCATTGGACATCCGTCCTTTACAACGCAACGATGCCGTAATCCGGTTCAGTGATCGGGCCGGCAGAGGGCGGATTGAAACTGTGGAGGAAGGCTCTCGTCATAGGGCTGGCGCTCGCTGCAAATCATCGTGATCGAACGCACTGGCCATACGGTTGATCTCGGCTGACCGCGCACCGACCGCCTTGGCGGTCTCGCGCCACCTTGCGGTGTCGCGACTTCCTTAATGATCGCGCGAGCCTCGGCGAGCGTTAGGGCGTAGAGCCCTGCAGGTTCTTCCAGCAGGTCAAGGGAGCAGGTGCCTTCATCAAGATCAATGTTTGTCGTCAGCGCGCGCGCCTTGACATCCGTAGGCACTGGATTGAGGTCATAGGCAGGGGACAACGACCAGCTGGCTTTATTGAGCCACAGAAAGCCGTGATTTTTCTCCCCAGCTCAGAGCTAGAGCGGGCTGCAGCGAGAAGCGGCCCGGGTCCTCGAGCCAGGCACGATCATACTCAAACACGATTGTTTCGGCACCACGGGCGCGATTGCTCCGGGCCAGATGGGACGTGTGCGGCCGTGAAGGTCGAGATGAACTTCGAAATCAGCCATCGCGTGACGATCCCGGTGATCGCCTTGGGTGAGCGTGCTTGGGCAACTCTGCATTGGCCAGAGACTGGCCGACGCTGTCGTCACCGATGTCGGCGACTTGGCTCAGCCCATCTAGCAGGCCGAGTGCCTGGAGGACGCCTGCATAGATGCCGATGCTGACATTGGTGTCGCCGGCCTCGATCTTTTGAAGCGTTGAGCGTGAGGTGAAGGCACGTTCGGCTACTACCGCCATAGGCAGGCGGCGACGTCGACGTGGATGTCTGCGCCCAGTTTGCGCAGCGCGCGCCGCACCCGGAGGGTTGTGAGGTGTCGGAATTTGTCACCTTCGCACTACAGATTGCACTAGATATGTAGCACGAAGGTTACAATTTTTCAAGAGAGATGGTCAGAGAGAAAAGTGGTTAGAATGGGAATTGCGGATAGCGCAAGTACGAGCCAGGCTGGCAGGCGAAGAAAGATGGCGGATCTTGAGGCGCTCAAGATCGATGCCGCCTCCGGACCGGAGGCGCGATCGGAACCACTATCGTCTGCTGATGCGGCTTTTGCCGATTGCCAAGCTGCACCCGGCCGTTAGTCGAACGGGTGCTCCTGGAAGATGCGGTGGTGTCGGTGACCGTGGACACCTCGTCGATCAGGGTCGCAACGTGGCTGGTTTTGAGAAATCGGCGGGCGGACATTGTCGGCCATCAGGACACCAATTGAACTAGGCCATTTGGACTAGAATTTCCACTTATGGCGCGCCAACCGATCGGTTCCTCATGGATCGGGAAGCCGACCTCTACACAGCGGGCTCAATCCTCGAGAATAGTTGCTAATGACCGCTCATCAGACAATCTGATTGAAAGTTCCCCGCGAAGCAGCCATATATTTAGCTCAAATTCATTAGTGCTACGTAGGACATTGATCATGGTAGATGTGGAGCTGCAGGTCGCTCGGCAAAATGCCTCTCTTCGAGTGCAAGTCGAAGAAAGGCTCAGACAGGCTATTGCGACGGGCAAGTTCAAGCCGGGGCAAAGGCTCGTCGAGCGCGAGCTTTGCGAAATGATCGGCGTGGGTCGCACGTCCGTCCGTGAAGCGCTTCGGCAGCTTGAGGCAGAGGGATTGATCACAAGCTTCCCCCACAAGGGTCCAGTTGTCAGTATCATAACCTATGAGGAGGCCGCTCAGCTCTACACCGTCCGCGCGCTGCTCGAGGGGTTTGCTGGTCAGCAGTTCGCCGAAAATGGAACGGCGGAAGATATTGCCACTTTGCAAGATGCCGTTAGAGAATTCGAAGCGTCGGCGGAAAGCGGCGTGGGACACAGGCTCATCGCTGCCAAAAACGCCTTCTATGACTGCTTGATGGATGGCAGCAAAAACGTCTTCGTCAGGCAAATGCTAACATCGCTGCACAACCGGATCAATCTTCTGCGCATGACTTCGATGACACAACCGGGGCGCCTCAAACATAGCATTGCAGAAATCAAAGAGATTGCCGAAGCGATCCAAAATCGCAACGGACCCAGGGCTGCGGCCGCTTGTAAGCACCACATTGATATGGCTGCGAAAGTCGCACTCGAGTACCTGCGCAACAACACCTCAGGCTGATGCCATAAGATTTTCCGAAAATTGACAGATTGTCTGATGCTGGAGGTGGCCGGGTGTAATTAAATCCTTCAGGCACGGTGCTTTTGACAACGCAACAACCTCTCTGGTGTCCATCGGACGATAAGATGGGTGCTGCTTGCACGTCATTTTAAGTGAGGTGATTGAAGAAGCGACGGCAAAATTGGCGTCGTAGCGAGGGCGCGCCGGCCCAAGCATGAATTTTCCGATTGACAGATTGTCTGATAGGTCGTTAACTACTCCTCACTAACGGAGGTAGCTGATTGTGCTTGCCTCACATTCGGGAGCGGGACGTTGTCACCACGAAAAAATCTGCGCGTCGCCTTTATTGGTCTCGGCGCAATGGGCGGGCCGATGGCACAACATCTGTTGTCGGCTCAATTCGAAGTCACTGGCTTTGATCTATCGGCCGAGGCTAGGGAAAGGTTCGCGGCCGTCGGCGGCGTTCCGGCAGAGACGGTAGCGGAAGCATTCAATGGGGCCGATGTTGCGGTTACCATGCTTCCCAACGGCAAGGTTGTTCAAGACGCGCTCTTCAAGGATGGGGCCTGGCAATCCCTGAGTGCTGACGCGCTTGTCATCGACATGAGCTCATCGGCGCCCAATGATACTCGTGAGCTCGCAGAGCGCTTGCATCAGAAGGGCTTGCGGCTGGTCGATGCTCCCGTGTCAGGCGGAGTGAAGCGAGCCGTCGAAGGCTCTCTTACTATCATGGCAGGCGGTGCTTCTGACGATATCGATCAAGCTGATCCCATCCTGTGCGCCATGGGCGGCCAGATTTTTAGGACAGGCCCGATCGGCTCAGGGCACGCCATGAAAGCCATCAACAATTTCGTATCGGGAGCCGGGGTTCTGGCAGCTATCGAAGGCGTTCTTCTTGGCCGAACGTTTGGTCTCGATCCTAGAACGATCGTCGATATTCTCAACTCGTCGTCTGGCAAGAACAACGCAACAGAAGTGAAGATGAAGCAGTTCATCCTCTCGGAGACTTTTGGCTCTGGTTTTGCTTTGGGGCTTATGGCGAAAGACATTAGGATTGCAGCGGACTTGTCGAAGGCGCTCAATCTCCAGCTGCCGACATTGGCCGGTACCGCTGATGCCTGGGATGCTGCTCGGCATGCTTTAGGCCCCGATGTCGACCATACGAAAATTGCGCAGTTCGTGAAAGATCAGGCCTGACCGCGAAAAACTACGCCAAACTGACAGTTGAAAATTGTCTGATAATCTGTCAAATATGATGAAGGGAGCGAAACCCAATGGCCACTTTGGACAGGAAAGATAAGGGGTCTAAGGCCGGCGAGCGAACAGCTCCATCGGAGCAGTTCAAGCGCGGACTTGCTACTCGTCGGCAGGTGATGGGGGACGCTTACGTTGATGCGGCCCTCGGAAAGGCGACCGACTTCACCTGGCCGATGCAGGAACTCGTCACCGAGTATTGTTGGGACAATATCTGGAACCGACCTGGCCTCGACCGTCGCGCTCGATCGATCCTCAACCTTGGAATGATAGCGGTTTTAAACCGACCGCACGAGCTCAGAGGCCACATCCGCGGCGCCATCAACAACGGTGTTACGAAACAGGAGATCCAGGAGATCTTCCTTCAGGTGGCTATCTACGTTGGTGTGCCAGCAGGCATCGACAGTTTCAGGCATGCCCAGGAAGAATTCACCGAAATGGGCATTTGAGAATGTGCTGTCCCGTGAGGGGGCATGTACAACATGCGCGGAGTTCTCAGCGCTTATCAACAAGGGAGGAGCCTAAAATGGCGATAGATCTCAAGAAATTCATAGAATTCGTGCGGGAGGATTTCGAGTTCAAGCGCGAAACTCGTTATCTTAACGGTATATTAAAATGCGATTTCCCTACCCGCAGTGTAGCGCTTCATTTCGAGGACGGTACGTTGCTAAAGGTGGAAGAGGCCGAATACGACGACGACAAGTGCACTATCGTCATACGCGGGACCGGTTCACAGTGGGAGGCGCTGCTTCAGCACAAACCCTTGCCGTTTTATCAGTGCTTGCAGTCATCAAACATCAAGCATGGCCTCTACCTTAGCAGTAACAACGAAACCTTCGCGTATCTGCCTGCTCTCAACCGCATGACCACCCTGATGCGCAATGCCCGTTCTGAAGGAGCAGCAGCATGACCAAGTTTGACCCCATTATCGGCCGTTATCTCTATCTCACCGTAGAAGGTATCGAGTACCGCGTCTATTACGAAGAAGCGGGCCAGGGGATTCCGCTTCTCGTCGGTCATACGGCAGGGTCCGACGGTCGCCAATACCGTCATATGCTTTGCGATTCCGACGTGACGAAAAATTTTCGCGTCATCGCGTTCGATCTGCCGTATCACGGCAAGTCCCTTCCCCCCTACGGCGTTCGCTGGTGGGAGAAGGAATACAACATGACCAAGAAGTTCATGATGGACTTCCAGCTCGAACTCTCAAAAGCGCTCGACCTAGACCGCCCCGTTTATTTGGGCAGCTCCATGGGCGGCCATCTCGCGATCGACCTGGCATCGAACTATCCGGACAACTTCCGCGCCACGATCTCGGTCGAAGGTGCGTTGCGCTCGGCGGCGGAGTACGTCGACGTCGGTATGGCTGGCATCCGCAGGGAGTTCGACAATCCAAACGTCAATCGCACCTCCATCGGTGCGGCGATGATGCTGAATATCTCACCGTACTCGCCAGAAGCGAATGTCCGTGAAATCCAGTGGGAATACAGCTGCGGTGGACCGGGAATCTTCGCGGGTGATCTTTATTACTACTACTACGACCACGATGTGTCGCCAGAAGAAGCCAGCAAAATCGATACGTCGAAATGTATGCTATACTTCCTCACGGGCGAATACGATCCAAACACGTCCCCGGCCGATACCAAGATTGCTGCAGACCTGGTCAAAGGCTCCAAGTTTTGGACAATGGAAAAGCTCGGACATTTTCCCGTTACTGAGGACTATAGCGAGTTCCGGAAGTATCTGTTGCCGATTCTTGAGGAGATCCAACAGTCATCAGCAGCCCGGTCTAAGGTTGCCTGATCCTTTTCTCGGGAGGAGAACTTCAATGAGGTGCATTCTGAATGTCACACTTGGGGCGCTGATCTCGGTTAGCGCCCTGGCGACAACCGCTTACGCGGATGGTGTCGATCAGCTACCGGCTACAGAAAAGAAGATCTATGAAACTGTAGATCCGCAGATTCCATTGGGGGCGAGCGCCTACAAAGACTTCAAGCCCAAAAAGGGTCCTCCGTGGAAGATCGGCTATGCAAGCAGCTACGCTGGCAACACCTGGCGAGCCGCAGCTCTCGATGCGGTCATGAGCGATCTTTTACCGCGATCAAAGGCTGCGGGCCTGGTGTCTGATGTCGTGGTCACCCAGTCGGATCTTAAAGACGCCGTTCAGATCCAGCAGATGCGTCAAATGGTGGACGAAGGCGTCGATGCAATCATCATCTGCTGCTCGAACGTCACGGCTCTTAATCAGACGATCGAATATGCCTACAAAGCCGGTGTGCCGGTGTTCTCATTTTCGGGCTACGTGACGTCGCCATACGCCATCAATGGCGCGGCCAATCACGCGCAGGGCGGTGCCGAGATGGCGACGTGGCTGGCGGAAAAAATAGGAAAGAAGGGCAATATCCTTCTCGTTTCTGGTATTCCCGGTTTCGCTTCTTCGGACAGCTTTGACAAAGCGGCTAAGGAAGCACTTGCTAAGTACCCCGACATAAAGATCGTCGGTGAAGTTGCAGGGAAGTGGACCGACCAGGTGGCCCAGGTCGAAGTTCAGAAGTTTCTTGCGACGAACCCGACGAAGATTGATGGGATCCTCACGCAGGGGGCCCAAGAGAACGGCGTTCTCAACGCAATGCTGCAGTCAGGTCGAGACATGATCCCGATTACTCTCGGGGGGGAAGCTTCCGCCGCGTGCTACTGGCGCAAGAACCCCGAGTTTGTGGACAGGAGTTTCCATATTTGGCCGCCGCGTCGCGAGATGCAACAGATGTGGGAGATCATGCTCCGCACATTGGAGGGACAAGGCCCTAAGGTTCAGTCCTTCCTTCGACCCGTCTTGCCTTACACCATCGATGAAGTCCGCGCGGCAATACCAGAAGATTGCGACTTGAACTCGACAGACTTCGTGGAGCCCAAGGCGGACGGGTGGTTTCCTGCTGCGATTGCTGCAGACTACTTCGAACGCCCGGCTGATCCCTGGAAGCCTGTGTCGAAGTGAAACTGTTCTGCCCGGTGGGTCTTGCCACCGGACAGAAGTTTCTCTTGTGGGAGGACCGCCTCGCGCGGCCGTTGGGATTAGAGGATCTCCGATGCAAAACCAAACTACGATCAAGTTGATCAATGTTGCCAAGTCTTTCGGCGAGACTAAGGCCTTAAAGAAGTGTGATTTTGAAGCCCGGGCCGGAGAAGTGCACGCCATCGTCGGAGAGAATGGAAGTGGCAAAAGCACGATGGCGAAGATCATGTCTGGAGTGTTGCACCCAGATTCCGGGAGCGTTTCGGTCCTTGGAGAAGAGATTTCGACTCCGACTGACGCCAAGCGCATCGGGCTGACAACGATCTTCCAGGAAGTGCTGGTGGCCGACGAGGCCAGTGTATTGGAAAACCTGTATGTCGGGCGCGACGGCATCTTCCGCTCGCAGGGCGGCAGTGGTCGGCGTACCGAGGCTGAGGAGATCCTGAAACGCCTCGTCGGCAAGCCCGTGGATCTCGATCAGAACGTTGGGGCATTGCCTCTGAGCGTCAAGCAATGGATAGTTATTGCGCGAGCGGTCTTGCGCAGGCCGAAGGTCCTCATCCTCGATGAATCGTCTGCGGCATTAGACCTCGATTCCACGATCCGCCTCCACGAGGAAATTGATCGTCTCCGTAGGGAAGGTGCGACCGTGCTGATCGTAACGCATCGGATCGCTGAACTTGTCCGCATCGCCGATCGAGCCACGATCCTTCGCGACGGCGTCACCATTGGTACGCTCGAGAAGCATGAAATAACTGAAGAGAACCTGCTTTCAATGATGACGCCCGCGGACCGAAACGCAAGCGACGCGAAGGCGTACGAATCAAAGCAAGTAGGCGCCGCCGCGCCGGCCGTGGTAGCGGTAAGAGACCTCGTTACTCACAGCGCGGCAGCGCCCTTCGATTTCGATCTACCGAAAGGAGCGATCATCGGTGTTGCAGGACTCGACGGGCAGGGGCAGGACGCTTTCGTACGCGCCGTTGCGGGTATCATCCAGCCTTTTGGTGGTAATGTCCAAGTCTGGTCATCCAGCACCGAGAGAATGAAAAAGGTCGCATCGCTCGAAGACGCTACCAAAGCAGGAATCTCGTATATTTCCGGCGACCGCAAGCGTGAAGGTATCTTCCCTCAGCAGAGCATCTTCGAAAATCTTGCCATCGGCGTCTATCGCAAGAACCTCGGTCCTCTTGGTATAATCAATAAGGCCGGCCTCAAACCCATGTTCAAACGCGAGGTGGATCGGCTCCGGATTAAGATTGGAAGTCCGGCGAACAAGATCACCTCACTGTCGGGCGGAAATCAGCAAAAAGTTTTGATCGGCCGTGCCTTTGCAAACGAACCGTCCGTCATCGTCCTTAACGATCCCGCTCGCGGTGTCGACCTCGGAACGAAGCGCGATCTCTACCGCGAACTGCGCCTGTTCACGGAGAAGGGTGGCAGCGTGATTTATCTATCAAGCGAAATCGAAGAGTTCATCGGCTTTGCGGACCGCGTCGACGTCTTCTTTGCTGGAAGGCTTTTCCGGTCGCTAGCAGGCGAGGACATAGCGGAAGAGCCAATCTTGGCCGCAATGTTTGGAAAATCGCCAAACGCCTCCATCGAGTTCGATCTGGAAAGGACTGCATGATGTCTGGAATCGCATTCCGTCAAATCACCCAGGACCGTTCCCTCTTCGTGCCGGCCGGCCTATTCATCGTCCTTTTGGTCGCCGTTGCCCTACGCGGACACGGGCTATTCACGAACAACGGCCTCGCAGGTGCAATCCTTGTCGCCACGCCCTTGATTCTAACGGCGCTTGCCCTCACCCCCATTGTCATGGCGGGTCGTGGAGCAGTGGACCTTTCAGTTGGCCCCTTGATGGGGTTCATCAACGTTACCCTTATTACCTGGCTTGTGGGTAACGGAATTACCAACCCTATCGCAGTGATAGTATGGGCAGTCGGCCTGGGAGCGGCATTCCAGCTACTCCAGGCGCTGGTTATCATTTATGTGCGTGTCGCTCCGATAATCGTTACGCTGTCGGGTTTTCTTGTCCTCTCCGGGTTGAACCTGATGGTGATGTCCCGACCGGGTGGAGTCGCGCCCGACTGGATGCTTAGCTGGGGGGCGGGGACCGACATCATGTCACCTGTTTTGCTGTTGCTGGTTGCAGCGTATGCATTATGGCTCCTTCTCAGGGGGACTATGTTTTACCGCAACCTTCGCATGACGGGTGCGGATGAGCGCATGGCGTATACGAGCGGCGTTCGAGTGGACGCAGTCCGCATCATCGCCCACGTTGTTGGTGGAGCATTCGCTGGACTTGCCGCCCTCAGCTACACGGCGCTGATCTCCTCTGGTGATCCGACGCAGGGCAGCACCTACACCCTTCAGGCTGTTACGGCCCTGGTTCTCGGAGGTGCGAGCCTCTCCGGTGGTCGTGGTGGAGCACTTGGATCTACGCTTGGCGCGATCAACATGTTCCTCATCTCCTATCTCCTCTCCACCTTCAACTTCGGCACGGTTTCGGGGTTCGTTACCCAGATGGCATTCGGCTTAATCCTCGTCGGATCACTTCTCGTGAACGTCTTTGTCATCAGTCGCCGCGCGGTTGTGTAAGGAGCAAGATAATGGTCGCGACAGTTATGAATTCCGAAATCAAATCGGCTCAGAAGTCTAACCCGCTCAAGGCTCATCGGAGCATCGTCATTGGCTTTGTTCTTCTGGCCTCTCTCTTAGCACTCGGTGCATTGCTGGTCCCCGGCTTCGTATCATCCCAAAACGCGCGTTCAATCCTTCTTCTCGCAGCGTTTCTGGGGCTTGCCTCCATTGGCCAGACCCTGTGCGCTCTGGTCGGTGCGCTCGATCTTTCGATACCATATATTATTGGAGGCGCGAACATCCTCCTTCCCAGCCTTATGGTCGCAGGTATTCCCGCTCCCCTCGCGATGCTGGTTGTCATGCTCCTCGGTGCGCTTGTCGGGGCCGCCAATGGCGCCCTGAGCTTCCGTCTCCAAGGGCAAGCGCTGATCATGTCGCTCGGAGTTGGCTTCGCGGCCGTCGGTGCGGTCCAGATCTACACCTCACTCGGCTCGGCGTTTGGTGGTACAGTGTTTGCTCCGGTACCCGAATGGCTGAGGAACATTTCGGCGTTCAACGGAAAGTTTTTCGGCCTGTCGCTGCCTCCGGTCATCGTGATCTGGGCTATCGTCGCCATCGCGCTTGGATGGTTCATGTACAACACCTGGTTTGGCCGCAGCATTTACGCCGTCGGCGGAAGCCGGACGGCGGCCGCCCGCCTCGGAATCTCCGAATTCAAGGTCTGGACCGTCATCCATAGCGTCAGCGGTGCCATGTCTGCAATCACGGGCATGCTGCTACTAGGGTTTTCCGGTGGTGGCTTCGTCGGCGTGGGCGACCCTTATCTTTTCACCACCGTAGCAGCGGTGGTGATTGGAGGGACGTCGCTTCTTGGTGGGGCGGGCGGCTATGGCGCGACAGTGCTCGGTGTTCTTGTCCTGACTGTACTGACCTCGCTTCTAGTTGGCCTCGGACTGAACTTTCCGGCGCAGCAGGCTGTCGTCGGTCTGCTCATCGTTCCGATGGTCGCGATATACGCACGGTCACCACACATTCGAAATCAGATATGATCAATGCATAGAAAGGAAGATCCATGGCAATCTCCAGCACCCTGCTAGGCCGTTTAAAGGACCAGACTCTCGTTCGCGAGCAGATGCTGGTTGGAGGAAAGTGGTCGAGCGAAGGGGTAAACGGCACACGCATCAACGTGCTAAACCCCTCCACGATGGACGTCCTTGCCTCTTTGCCTAGCGCTGGCCTTGCTGAAGTGCGAGCCTCTATCGATGCTGCAAAGGCTGCACAGAAGAAGTGGGCTAAGGTTTCGGCGAAGGAACGCTCGCTGATCATGCGGAAGTTCTACGAAGAGGTGGTAGCTAACGCTGAAGACCTGGCCGTAATTCTGACATCGGAAATGGGCAAGCCACTGGCGGAAGCGCGTGGCGAGATTGCTTACGGCGCTTCCTACATCGAATGGTTCGGTGAGGAAGCCAAGCGTGTCTATGGTGACACCATTCCAGGTCACCAGGCCGACAAGCGACTGCTTGTCATCAAGCAGCCGGTTGGCGTTGTGGCCGCCATCGCTCCTTGGAACTTTCCGTCGGCGATGGTGTGCCGCAAGATCGCGCCGGCGCTCGCGTCCGGCTGCGCGATCGTATTCAAGCCTGCTGCCGAGACTCCGTTATCGGCGCTTGCATTGGCGATCCTCGCGGAGCGTGCCGGAATACCCGATGGCTTGTTCAGCGTCCTCCCGACGGATAATGCAAGAATGTTTGGCGAGGAGGTCTGCTCCAACCCGGTCGTCAAGAAACTGACCTTCACCGGTTCGACCGAAGTTGGCCGTATCTTGATGGCGCAAGGCGCCCAGAAGATCATGAAGCTGAGCCTGGAACTCGGCGGCAATGCGCCGTTTATCGTTTTCGACGATGCAGATCTCGACCAGGCGGTCGAGGGGGCTATGCTTTCTAAGTTTCGTAACGCGGGTCAAACCTGCGTGTGCGCGAACCGTATTTACGTACAGAGCGGGATCCATGACAGGTTCGTCGAGAAGCTGGCAATGCGCGTGAGTGCCTTGCAGGTTCTTGACGGGTTTGAGAGCGGGGCGACGATCGGCCCGTTGATCAACGATGAAGCGGTAGCAAAGCTCTATGGTCATATCGATGACGCTGTGACCAAGGGTGCGACTGTCGTGGTTGGTGGTGACCGCGATGCTCGCGGAGGCACGTTCGTCCAACCAACGCTTCTCTCGGGTGCCACAAAGGATATGAAGGTTGCGCGTGAGGAAACCTTCGCGCCTCTGGCTCCGGTGTTCAAGTTCGATACTGTCGAGGAAGTCATCGAACTCGCGAACGATACGGAATTCGGCTTGGCAGCCTACTTTTTCGCCAACGACCTCAGGAACGTTTGGAAGGTCACAGAGGCGCTGGAATACGGCATGGTTGGCGTGAACACGGGTCTGATTTCCACCGAATTAGCGCCATTCGGCGGCGTCAAGCAATCCGGCTTCGGCCGAGAGGGCTCAAAGTACGGAATGGATGACTTCTTATCCATGAAATACGTCTGCATGGGCGGGATCGGCGCATAGCGATCGCCCAAGGGTCGCTCGCCGACTGAACTTAAAGGGGGAGAGGTCTGTTGAATAGAGGCAGGACAGCAACATCCTCTCCGCCGGTTGCGAGGTCTCAAAAGGCTGGACTTTTCTAGAGGTTTCGCGGGAGCTGTCCTACGGATCTTCCCTTCCGACCCCTTCTGGGGCCGGCCTTGCAGACGAGATTTCTGCCTGTCTTTTCGATTGTCGATCCTTCCGCCAATGCCCTACAAGGTAAGTCTTTCCCAGATAGCTTGTAGCCTTCGAAGAGGTAACACGACATGAACGAGCTGTTGCACCGTGGCGTTGTCGTTTCAACGTATCGGAGTCCTGAGCAGGAGCATGATCACCACCCGATCGATGCACGCGTTCGTCCTGAAATCGATCAGGCCGACGATGCTGCACGTGCCAGCGTGGAGGGTCAAGCGAAAGCCATTCGCGTCAACCAGCGACGCGTCAAGGTGTAGTTGTCGGCGGCCGCACCCTCAGTGTCGGTTTGACGTAGCCGCCGATCTTCGCCGGCGCCAGGCCTTTATGGTAGATCCGGATGCGTCCGGGTCATCCAGACGTCAAACGCGTAATGCAGGAAGAGATTCGATAGGATCGGGCTGACCACGCCCCCTTGCGGGGTACCACGCATCCGCTCAATGACTTCTCCGTTCTTTTCCATAGGCGCGGTCAACCATCTTTCGATGTAGAGCAGAGCCCAGTTGCATTTAACGTCTTTTCTGACCGTCTTCAGCAAGAGATCATGCGGAAGATTGTCGAACAGCTTTGATGTCGGATTCCGGATCAATCATCTGCTTGACCACCATCTGCGCGATCCGATCACTGACCGCCGATTCCAGATCTTGTAGAGATTTCTCGCAAGGTCTTTGTCAAACATCTCCAGGGTCTCACCGTCCACCCGGCTGCACCACGGTTGGCTTTGACCGCTTTGTAAGCTTCGTACACTTGCCGCTTCTCAATCCGAAACGGCTTGTCTGTCGTACCTATCGAGTCATCCTGTTTCCGGTTGTTCCAAACAATACGACCACCTGATCCGATCCCTTTGCTCCGGCCCCATTACAGGGCCCTCAACGCTCATACGGATCGGTCCGCCCCAGTCTCCTGCATCGGTACTCTCGCCTTACGGTTTCTCCGCTTGGGCTTCTCCCTTGGCATCAGGAGCCTGGTTCCTGCAGTTCCGGGTGAAAGCCTGTGTCCAACACGCCCCCTCTACGCCGGTCGCCGCCCGCCCAATCATCAGGCACCCGGCGGACTTGTCCCAGGATGACGAAACAGTCCTGGTTTCGACGACGCTTATATTCATAACGGCGCGTCTTCGGAGGGTTCACTTTCGTTCGTCTTTCGGACACGCACCTGCTCGGATCTCGTCCGAACTCTTCATCCGGCGCTCACCACCACGGCTCTTTACCGCAGCAGCTCGGACTGGTTTGAGACCCGCTCCTGAAAGCCGATCCCGGAGGGCCATCCTCCATCATTCACGCAGCTTCACGTTACGGGGTTAGCTCACACTGAACTCCTTCCGTGCCTCTGCAGCACACTTTCGTCGTGAGCGTACGGTGAGCTGTTTTTGCTGATCGGCCAAATCAGGCGATGTTCTGGCATTAGAACCAGCATTAGTGCTGACATTAATACCAGAACGAAGAGGTTTCATGGCTCGCATAGA
>NZ_RQIH01000017.1 GCF_003939025.1 Rhizobium sophoriradicis | reverse complement strand
TGCTTTTCTAAACTCAAGCAGTTCAGAAGGGTCGCGACGCGCTTCGAGAAAACCGCCGAAAACTACCTCGCCGTCGTCACTATCGCGGCGACAATGCTATGGATCAGATAACTGTCCACACGACCTAATGCGTTGGCATTTGCTAGGGAGATTCTGCCACGAATGAAAGCCGAGCAACGGGAAAGCCTGCATCGGCTGGCGCAAATACCGATCCAACGACTAGCAAGCGCGGCAAAGCCCGTCAAAAAACAAGCGACGATGAAACGCTGCCTCGTGCAGAACGCGAAAGACTTTTGGCGAATTGAAAATGCCGAGGCGATCGCGGAGCAAAATGAGGATGTCGCAAAGCATGGCCTGCCGTTCGCCAAATACAGGCAGTTTTGAGTCACGCGCTGCCCATATATTCCTTCACCAGTCCTTCATAGGCCGCCATCTCGGGCAGCGCCGCGTAGCTGTGCACCGCGCCGGTCTCGGCAAAGGGCAGCTTCTCGCTCGTCCATGTCTCGATGAACGGCGTGAACCAGCTGGGGTCATCGAGCATCGTGACGCGCAGATTGACGAACCAGTCCATGCCTTCCGGGCGGGTGAACATCCAGCTCATGCAATGCGGGCAGAAGTAGTGTTTCGTCGTGCCGTGCAGGCCGCCGATGACCGGCTCGCCTTTCGTCACCTCGAAGCCTTCGCTGGGGATGGCGGCACTCAGCGAATAGGCGCTCGCAGTCATCCTCTGGCAGCCCGTGCAGTGGCAGGCCATGGTCAGCAGCGGCGGCGCGCTGATCTTCAACCGCACCCGGCCGCAACGGCAGCCGCCTTCCATGGGTAAGTTCTGTGCCGTCATGATATCTCTCCCCTTCAGCAACGTGATCTAGTGGAGCCGGCGCCGTTGTCGAGGGAGCCGCCGATGGTTGTCTCAGGGGCGGTTCATCGGGCGCGCCGGATTGCCTACCACGGTTGCACCCGGCGGCACATCCTTCGTTACGACGGCGCCGGCGCCGACGATCGCGCCATCGCCGATCGTCACCCCGCCGAGGATGACGGCGGCCCCGCCGATCCAGACGTCGCTGCCGATCGCAACCGGCCGGGCGATCTCGATACCCTGGCTGCGCAGTGCGGGATCCTTGTGATGTTCGGCACAATAGATCTGCACGCCCGGCCCGAGCATGGTGCGGTCACCGATCGTCACCCGGCCGGAATCGAGGATGGTGCAGCCGGCATTGAAATAGACACGCTCGCCGAGGGTGATATTGATGCCGTAGGAGCAGTGAAACGGCGCTTCGATGAAGATGTCGGGCGCCGCGATCGCAAAGAGCGCCCTGAGCGCCGGGGCGACGGCCCCGCGCTCATCCGGCCGCAGCGTATTATGGGCGTGAACGGCGAGGCGCGCCTGCTGGCGCAGGCGATCGAGCTCATCGTCGAGGCAGCAATACCACTCACCCGCCGCCATCCTTTCAAATTCGCTTACCGGCATCGCTTCGCCTCTCAAGCCGAGGCCTCCGACAATATTCCGATCTCTGCCGGGTTGATCAGGCTGACCCAGGCACGCGCGATGGCCAGGCCGGCGGCATCGGCGGCAACGCCATGGTGCACCGCCAGTTCGGCATGGTTTTCCAGCCACCCGGGGGCGATGCGGGCGATCGTTTCGGGAAATTCCGCCTTCCACTGCTCGACGACCGCTTGGTCGGCCTCGAAATGGAACTGGGTGCCGTAGACGGCGCGGCCGATGCGGAAGGCCTGGTTATCGGCGACGGAGCTCGTCGCCAGGCGCACCGCGCCCTCGGGCAGGGCAAAGGTGTCGGCATGCCATTCGAAGATCGTGAACTCGCCGCCAAGCGCCGATAGCAGCGGATCGGCCCGGCCCTCGGCGGTGACGCCGATCCTGTGCCAGCCGAATTCGCGTGCGGTGCCGAGATGATTGTCGGCGCCATAGGCGCGAGCGAGGATTTGGCTGCCGAGGCAGATGCCGAGCACGGCCTTGCCGGCATCGCCGAAGCGGCGGGCAAGCCGGGCGAGCTCCGGCAGGTAGGGATGGGCCTCGTCATCCAGCGCGCTCTGCTCCCCGCCGAGAACAACCAGCGCGTCATGGCTCGCTATATCGAGCGGCAGGATGCCGTCCTGCCAGACGCGAAACCACTCGATCTCAGCGCCCGCCTCGTCGAGCGCTCTGGCAAGCGCCCCAAGACCGGTATTCTTCATGTTTTCGACGACTGCGACTCGCATAGGCGTTCCCGATATGATCGACGTGGAGGAGACCATGCCGCAAGACCATAGGCAAGACGCTTCTATCAGAGCAATTGCGCGGCCACGTCAACGCGCTTAAACCAAGCGGAACGAAAGGAAATCGCCATGACCGAAAAAGCCCGCGTCTCGATCCTCTACTGCACCCAGTGCAACTGGCTGCTGCGCTCCGCCTGGATGGCGCAGGAGCTGCTGCATACCTTTTCCGACAGCCTCGGCGAAGTGGCGTTGATCCCCGGCACCGGCGGCAATTTCGAGATCCGCGTCAATGGCGATCTCATCTGGGAGCGCAAGCGCGACGGCGGTTTCCCAGGGCCGAAGGAGCTGAAGCAGCGGGTTCGCGACATCGTCGAGCCCGGCCGCGATCTCGGTCATGTCGACCGCGCCTCGCTCGAAAGCTGACCTCAGCGATAGGGCGAGCGGCAGACCCGGTAGACGCCCTCATAGGTGAGGAAGTGATCGCTCCGCGGATTGTAGGAGCGGTACTCGTTGGTGCACCAGGCGATATGCTTGTTCATATCGCGCGCCGCCGGCTGAACCCTCCGCACCGGCGGCGGATCATAGGTCAGCTGCGGCCGCCCGGCCGCACCCGGCAGATAATAGGTCGGGCCGGCGCCGCGCGGGCGGTAGTTCGGCTGAACATAGGCTGGGCGATGCCATTGCTGCGGCCCGAAGCCGAAGCAGCCGCGAAAATCGCAAAGCGTCGAGCCCGTATTGAGCGGCCCGAGCCCAGGCTTACCCACCTTCGGCGAATCGGCGGCTGCAATTGCAGGCGACAGAACGGCCAAGAGGCCGGCGAGCAGAAACATGCGGGAAGCAGGCATCGTCCATTTCCTGTTGATCCTCTCTTATATAGGACGCCCAATGACAGGCGCTATGCCTGTCCGGCAGCACGCCTCCTGATGTGATCGGCAGTTTTTTGCCAACTGTCAGGAAAACTTCAAAAACCCAGTTGACAGTCGCCGGCCACCCCCTTACATCGCTCTCCGTCGCCCAGATGGCGGAATTGGTAGACGCGCAGGTTTCAGGTACCTGTGCCGCGAGGCGTGGAGGTTCGAGTCCTCTTCTGGGCACCATTCCAATCTTGATCTCTACCAAGATCAGATAATCAAGCCTTCCAAAATGGCGCATTGGTACCTTCCAACGAAGGTCGTTGACGATGCGCTTATCGATATGGCTGGTACCATGATGCTGATTCTGGAAGCCTAACCAGCGCAGCCTATGATGGCGCGATTCCCGGCCTTCACGCCGCCATGTGCGGCGCCGTCTTCCCGCCGTCTGCAATCACCGACAAAACCACGATGCCGGCTTCTGTGGCGGCGCTCAGAAGCAAGTCCCTGAGTTCGTCCATTCCGGCCTGCCCGGTGATTGCATCGGCGCAAGCCTTCACAGCCGCGACATATTCCTCTCCGTCGTCAAGCGGCCATTCGATCATCAGAACCTCGGCTACGTCTCGGAGCGTCCGGACGATCTTGTACTTTCCCCGGCCTCCAATAAAGAGAACGAGAGGCGCAAAATCCACCGATGTGTTCCATTGCATGGCACTTTCTCCCCACGGATTAGAATATTAGTAATAATGCAATTAGCATGCCGCGCAAGGCGAAAGCGGAGTCGTTGCCGGACAGAACGGTTTTGTCTTTTTGGCCGCCCCGCAACGAAGCGCATGAACACCGAGATCAAGCTCAGTTGTTCCGTTGAGTCATCCCGCCTGTCGGGGTCTCAGCGAGCTCCGGCAGAAAATATCGACGCGCGAGTCTTCTTCTATCCCTCTCCAGCCTCTCCATGTTCGAAGACCTGCCCGGGAACGTGAACGCCTGGAGCATTACGGGCCGCGCAATCAATCTGCCCAGCTATTACGATATGAGCGAAGCCGATATGGGTCGGGTGGCGGCAACGCTGCTCGATGTGGCGGCCCGACGGTTCGGACAGGCGCACCCAACGGCTTTGTTGACCGGCTGAGGCGCCTATCGCACCGGCTGATAGTGGCCGCGCAGCGGCACCTTACCGCCCATGGTGACGAAGCCGTCGCGTTCGCAGACATACATCAGCGTCGGCATGCCGCCGGAGCGGAAGATCTCGTCGTAGCGGCGGCGGATCTGGACGGTTTCAGTGCGGCAATTATAGGATTCCTCTTCCTTCTTGTCCGGCTGCGCCTTGACGCCGGGCAGACCCTTGTAGGGATAGAGGGCTTGAACGTCCGAATTTACCGGTTTTGTCCAGTCGACGGCAAAGGCGGAGGCTGGCGCAAGGCCCGATGTGGCAACGAGCAATATCGGAAACATCATCACAAGCCGCATGGAACCTCTCCTGTCGGCATCGCCGGCCGCCCATAGGATGTAGGAAAACCGGGGATCGTGATCAAGCGGCCGCAGCGGGCGTTTTCCTGAAATAACTTCTGATGATGGGATGGCCGAAGAGGCCGGCGAGAATGGCGAAGCCGGCGCCGACGACGAAACCGGCAAGAAGACCGCCGATGATGCCGGCGATCAGCAGGATCTTCTTTCCAGGGCCGTCGGCCTTGACCGGCGGCTCGGCCGGCGAGATGACGCGAATATTGCTCTGGCTGAGGTTCTGCTCCTCGCTCGTCTGGCTCGAGCGCTTCAGCACCGTCTCATAGATATCGCGCGCCGCCGTCGCCTTGCGCTGCAATTCGTTCAATTCCACCTGCTTGTCCGAGGTCGTCGCCTGCAGCGCCTTCTGGACGGCAAGCTCCTTGGCGATGCTGTCTTCGGCAGCCTTCGCCTGCTCGTATTCGCCCCGTGCCGAGGTGGCGAGGCGCTGCAATTCACCCCTGATTTCGCCGGATATGCTCTGCAGCGAGGAGCGGGCCGCCTGCAGGCGCGGATGACGCGTGCCCATCTGGCTTTCGAGGCTGCCGACGGCGGCGGCTTGGGCTGCATATTGCTGGCGCAGGCTGACCAGCGGCGAGGTGGCGCCGCCCTCGGTCTGATTGCCGGCGACGATGTCCTCGACGCGCAGATTGGCGACGGCGTCGGCGCGGGCCTTCGCCTGGATGGTCTTTTCCTGCGCCGTCACCAGCAGCGTGTTCAGCGAGCCGAGCCGCTGATCGGAAATCAGGTTGCCCTCGGTCGCGGCCATGTCGTTGTCGGCGCGGAAGGTCTCGACCGCCTGCTCGGCCTCCAGCACCTTCTGGCGCAGGTCGTCGAGGCGTCCATCGAGTGTCGAGGAGGTGTTTTCGTAGAGGCCGTTCGAGGCGCTGTTTTCCTCTTCGGTGAAGGCAGTGACGACCTGGTTGGCGAGCTTTGCCGATTTTTCCGGATCATTGGTCGTCGCGGCAAGCGAAACGACATAGGTGGTGGCCTGGCGGGTGATGACAAGCGCCTTCTGCAGGGTGCCGATGACGGCAGCGCCATCGGTGCGGCCGCCGGTGAATTCCGGATCCTGATCGAGCTTCATCGCCACGACGACGCGGCGCAGCACATTGCCCGAAGTCAGAATCTGCACCTGGCTGTCGATCAGCGCCGAGATCATTTCAGGCGACGGACCGGAAGATTGCGCACCGGCCTCGGCCAGGCCGATCTGGCGCGGATCGAAATAGAGGCTGCTGACGGCCGTGTATTTCTGGCCGATGAACGGCGCCAGCGCGCCGCCGGCGACGGCGCCGAGAAGGGCGAGGGCAAGCACCACCAGGCGGTGGCTCCAGATCGCCGCGATGCTGGAGCGGAGGTCGAGAAGCGGAGCGGCGGGTGCCGACGCGCTCTGCGGCGGCACATCAAACGCGGGCCGCTCGGCAGGCGGAGGCGACGGCTGTTCGTAACGGCGCGTTTGCGCAACGCTTGCCGGCGGCGGCACGAAAGGCGGAGGAGCGGCTTCGGGCGCCGGGCGGGCGAAATCATCCGGGCGGACGACAGGACTGCGCAGCCGCACGCCTTCCGGCGCAGGCTGAGGCGGCTCATAACTGCGCCAGCCGGGCAGCCGGCTTACTCTATTCCTGTCATACTGGCTCATACGCGCACTCGTGTCCCGCCCAGCGTGAAAGACTGAAGCCGAGGTGCCGAGACTTTAGAAATTCTTAGCTAACGGACCGTTAAGATGGGCCCGAGCGACGTCGATGTCGCGATTTGCCGTGATTCGAGGGTAGGATGAGGACGACACGACATCTGGTGGCGCTGCTGCTTGCGGCCGCTCTCACCCCGTCGTCGGTCTTTGCGGCCGGTGCGCCCTGCTATCGCGGCGTCAATCTATCGGGCGGCGAATATGGCGAGCGCGGCGGCACCTACGGCACCAACTATATCTATCCAAGCGAAGAGACGATCGGCTATTTCGCCAAAAAGGGCATGACGATCATCCGGCTGCCCTTCCGCTGGGAGCGGCTGCAGCCGGCGCTCGGCGGCCGGCTCGACGATGACGAAATCAAGCGGATCAAAGATACCGCTGCTTTAATCCGCAAGCACGGCATGGCGGTCCTGCTCGACCCGCATAATTTCGGCTATTACGACAAGGTACAGATCGGCACTGCGCCGGCGACGGACGCCGCGTTCGCCGACTTCTGGGCGAGGCTCGCGGTCGAATTCGCCAATGAGAACGGCGTGCTCTTCGGCCTGATGAACGAACCGCATGACATTAAGGCAACGGACTGGCTCGATGCCGCCAACGCCGCGATCCGCGGTATCCGGGCCGTCGGCGCACGCAATCTCATCCTCGTGCCGGGTACCGCCTGGAGCGGCGCTCACAGCTGGGAAAAGGATGTGATCGGCGGCGCCAACGGCACGGTGATGCTCGGCGTGCGCGATCCTCTCGATTTCTACGCGTACGAGGTCCACCAATATCTCGACGTCGATTCGTCGGGAACCCATCCAACCTGCGAAGGTGCGGATGCCGCGGTCGAAGCGATCGCCGGGGTCGCCGCCTGGCTGAAGCAAAACCACAAGCGCGGCTTTCTCGGCGAATTCGGCGCCTCCGCCGACAAGGACTGCATGGGCGGGCTGAGAGAAATCTACGCCACCATGTCCGGAAATAGCGACGTCTGGCTCGGCTGGTCTTATTGGGCGGCCGGCGAATGGTGGCCGGCGAACGAACCTTTCAACGTTCAGCCGCGTCAGGGCCCTGAGCGGCCGCAGATGCGGCTTCTCGCCGAGTCGGCCAAAGCCGATGCCGGCGCCTGCACCGCCGTCAAGCCCGCGGAGAACTGACCGTGGCAACCGTCGATCAGAAAGCAGCGACGTACACCGTGGCGGGAAGCCGGGTCGATGCGGCCGCGAGGGGATCGCGCGTCGACTATCCGGTGCTCTGGCTCGGCCTGCTGTCGGTGCTCTATAACGGCATCCTGGCCTTCATCAACCACAACATCGTGCCGCTTTCGTTGACCCATGTCGCCGCCAGCGAAGGTCTGATTCTGGCGAGCGCCATCATCTACATCCTCCATAAGGGAATCTACGAGACCGACCTGCCGGCCTTCCTGTTTCTGCTGTTCACGCTTGTCGTTACCATCTATGTCAGCGTGCTCAACCGCCTGCCGTTCGTCGATCATTTCCGCAATGTGCTGATCATTTTCTGCTTTTCCGGCCTCGGCGGCTGGAGCAATGAGAAAACGATGAAGCTTGCCTTTCGCTGGGCCAGCCTTGCGGTGCTGATCTTCCTGATCTTCGAGATCGTCAGCGTGCCGTTCTATGTCAGCATCGTGCATCCGTCCGATTATTTCGCCAATACGCGCGGACTGCTGCCGCTGAGCTACAATAAGACAGGCCTGTTCCAGAACGCACTCGGTTTTCCCGAGCGCTTCTCCTTTGGCATCATCGACCATCGCTCGTCATCGATCTTCCTCGAACAGGTGTCGCTCGCCAATTTCTGCGGCGTGATTGCGATCTATCTGGTGTCGATGTGGGACAGAATTAGCCGGTGGGACCGGCTGCTGTTCATCGCCACGGCAGTGCTGATCCTGGTGACGAACGATACGCGCACGATGCTGATCTTCTGTTTTGCCTGCATCGTCGGCTATTTCGTCTTTCCGAAGATCCCGAAGAATTTCAACTTGGCGCTGATGCCGCTGATCATCGCCGCAGGTTTCCTCGTCTACACCATGAAGCCCAATGCGACAGGTGACAATTTCACCGGCCGCATCAATCTGACGATGAAGAAGATCATGGAGCTCGATCCTCTTGCCGTTCTCGGCCTTTCGGTCGACAGGGTCGCCGAATTCGCCGACAGCGGCTATGTCTACCTGATCTACGCGGCGACCATTTTCGGCGTCATCGCCTTCTGGCTGTTCGTCTGCCTCTTCCCAGCAGGCCGCACGGCGGCGCAGCGGCGCTGCGCCCATTCACTTTCTCTTTTCATTTTTCTGAATATGATGATCGGAGGGACGGCGGTTTTCTCGATGAAGATTGCCGGCCTCCTGTGGTTCGTCGTCGGATATATGCGCTTCCACGACAACCCGCGCATCCGGCAGGGTCGTGCGGCAGATGTAACGAGTTGACCGCAGCCGCGCGGAAGGGACCGGCGCCGGCGCGAGCCCGAGGAGCAAGACGCTCGATGCTTGTCCAGCTTCAATATCTGCGCGCTGTCGCGGCGCTGATGGTCGTTTATTTCCATGCGATATTGCAGCTTGCCAAAGTCAATCCCGCCGTTGACGCGACGGCTTTTCTCTATGGTGAAACCGGGGTCGACATCTTCTTCGTCCTCAGCGGATTCGTGATGTGGCTGACGACGAGCGGGCGCGCGATGAGCCCCTTCGATTTCGCCCGCCGCCGCATCAGAAGGATTGTCCCGCTCTATTGGCTGGCAACGCTGTTTTCTGCTGTCGTGGCGCTGACGGCCCCGTCATTGCTGAAATCGACGGTGTTCGACCTTCCGCATCTCATCGCCTCGCTGTTCTTTCTGCCATGGGCCAATGCCGCCGATCCCGGCACGATCACCCCCGTCGTCGTGCCGGGCTGGACGCTGAACTACGAGATGTTCTTCTATTTCGTGTTTGCCCTCTTGCTGCCGCTCTCGGAAGCCCGCCGGATTCCGGCCATGTTTGCCGTCTTTGCCGTGATCCTGATCGCCTGCCGGCTGCTGCCGGAAACAACGGCCACCCGGTTCTACGGCGAACCGATCATGCTGGAGTTTCTCGCCGGCGTGGTGCTTGGCTGGCTATATGGGCAGAAGGCGCTCCTGCCGAACCGCTGGGCATGGGCGGCGCTCGCCATTGGCTTTGCGTTCCTCCTCGTCAACGAGGCGCTGATGCCGCCGGAGAGCCGGTTCTACGCCTGGGGGGTCCCGGCAGTCTTCATCCTCTACGGCGCGGTCTCCACCGATTTTTCCCGGCTGCCGGTTCTGAGATGGCTCAACTATCTCGGCGACTGCTCCTACGCCATCTACATCACCCACGCTTTCACGCTTGCTTTCCTCAGGGTCGCCGCCGACCGCCTGCCGATCGGCATCCTGCAGCAGCCGGTGCTCTTCGTGATCCTGTCGCTGGTGCTCTCGTCGGTCGGCGGTGCCATCGTCCACGAAATCACCACGCCGCGCCGCAAGGTGGCCGCAGCAAGCCGTCCGCCGGCCTGACTTTCGTGCCGAAGGCGAGAATACGCATCCCCACGGCGCTGGCGGCACAGTTTTTTGCGCAACTTCTCCTAAGCTAAGGCCTGGAAGCGAGAGAACTTGCACAAACGTGATGGTTCATCTTGCAATTTGTCGCATGAATGAAAGCGCACCGGCCTATTCGCGGCCCGGGCTTTGATCTAAGCACGGCGGCGCTCTTGAAGAGGGAAGAGGGACAGATATGAGAAGCTATGTATTGACGGTATCCTGCAAATCGACGCGTGGCATCGTTGCGGCGATTTCCAGCTATCTGGCGGAGAAGGGCTGCAACATCATCGACAGCTCACAGTTCGACGATCTCGATACCGGCAAGTTCTTCATGCGCGTCAGCTTCATTTCGGAAGAGGGGCTGTCCGGCTCGGCGATCAGCACCGATTTTGCCGCCGTCGCCGCACCTTTCGAAATGGACTACGAGTTCCACGACAGCGAAAGCCGCATGAAGGTGCTGCTGATGGTGTCGCGCTTCGGCCATTGTCTCAACGACCTGCTCTACCGCTGGAAGATCGGGGCGCTGCCGATCGACATCGTCGGCGTCGTCTCCAATCATTTCGATTACCAGAAGGTCGTCGTCAATCACGACATCCCCTTCCACCACATCAAGGTGACCAAGGAAAACAAGCCGCAGGCCGAAGCGCAGCTCGTCGAGCTCGTCAACCAGACCGGCACCGAACTGATCGTGCTCGCCCGCTACATGCAGGTCCTCTCCGACCAGCTCTGCAAGCAGATGTCGGGCAGGATCATCAACATCCACCATTCCTTCCTGCCGTCCTTCAAGGGCGCCAACCCCTACAAGCAGGCCTATGAGCGCGGCGTCAAACTGATCGGCGCCACCGCCCATTACGTCACCGCCGATCTCGACGAAGGCCCGATCATCGAGCAGGACACGGCGCGCATCACCCATGCCCAGAGCGCCGACGACTATGTCTCGATCGGCCGCGACGTTGAAAGCCAGGTGCTGGCCCGCGCCATCCACGCCCATATCCACCACCGCACCTTCATCAACGGCAACCGCACCGTCGTCTTCCCGGCCAGCCCCGGAAGCTACGCCTCCGAACGCATGGGGTGAAGCCGCCAAGGCCGGCATCTCTTTTGCTGGCAAACGACAATCACCCGTTGCCTGCCGACAGCAAGTATTTGATTATCTCGCTCAACGGGTAATCGAATCATGCTGCGGGAGGGGGTGTCATGAACGACGAGGCGCTTGTTGATCGCATGGCGCTGCCGCGTCCCGACGTCACCATCGCAGACGCGGAAGAGATCCTGCTTGCCCATTACGGCCTGTCCGGCACGCTTGCCGAACTCGGCAGCCAGCAGGATCGCAACTATCGCGTCGACAGCGATCGCGGCCGTTATGTGCTGAAGATTTGCCATGCGGCTTACGAGACCCGCGAACTCGAAGCGCAGAACGCGGCGATCCATCACCTGAAAAGCAAGGCGGACGCGCCACGCGTTCCCACTGTGATCGCCACGAATGACGGGCGGGAGATCCTTGTCCTTACCGTGCGCGGGCAGGGCTATCAGGTCAGGCTGCTGGAATATCTGGAAGGTCGAGGGCTGACGGAACTGACATATCTGGCGCCGGCTTCCGTCGCGGCGCTTGGCGCTCTCTGCGCGAGACTGGCGCTGGCGCTTGCCGATTTCGACCATCCGGGCCTCGACCGCAGCCTGCAATGGGACCTGAGGCGGGCCGGGCCGGTTGCCGTGCAGTTGCTTTCCGCCATCACCGATAGCGCCGCGCGCGATCGGATCGCCAAGACCATGGTCATGGCCGTACGTCGCATCCAGCCGCTGGCGCCGTCGCTCCGGCTGCAGGCCGTCCATCACGACGTCACAGGCGACAATGTTGTCGGCCATCGCGATGCCCGTGGCCACACCATCCCCGACGGGGTGATCGATTTCGGCGACATCATCCGCGGCTGGCTGGTCGGCGACCTCGCCGTCACCTGCGCCTCGCTGCTGCATCAGGCGAATGGCGACCCCTTTCATATCCTACCCGCCGTCACCGCCTATCAGGCGATCTATCCGCTGAGCGACGACGAATTGAAGGCGCTGTGGCCGCTGATCGTCGCGCGCGCGGTCATCCTCGTCGCCAGCAGCGAGCAGCAGATTTCAGTCGATCCCGACAACGACTATGTCCGCGGCAATCTCGACCGCGAGCGGGCGATCTTCGATACGGCGATGTCGGTTCCGTTCGAACTGATGGAGGCCGCCATCCTCAAGGCGGCCGGCGTGGGCGTCGCCGCCCCGGACGCATCGGAATGGCTGCCGCTGCTGCCCGACATCGATCCTGCCGCGATCGCCTATATCGATCTCGGGGTGCAGAGCCCGCATTTTTCCGCCGGCAACTGGCTGAATGCCGATATGGACTGGCGGCTGCTTGCCCGGGCTGCGACCGAAAACGGCACGGCGGCAACGCGCTACGGTGAATATCGGCTCTCCCGCGCGGCCCTCGCAAACACCAAGGAACAGGCGACCTGCGCTCTGCATGTCGATATATGCCTTGCGGCGGGAAGCGCGGTCGCAGCACCCTTTGCCGGCCGCATCGGCTGGAAGGACCAGCATCTGATCCTGACCTCCCAGACGGTGACCCTGCACCTCGACGGGCTCGACCTCTCGGTCGAGAATGAAGCCGAGGTTGCCAGCGGCGAGTTGCTGGGCACGGTCGCCGGAGAGGCGTCGTCGCTCGGCGGGCTGCGTCTCCAGCTCTGCAGCGTCGCGGGCCTCGAACCGCCGCTCTTTGCCACGCCGCGCGAGGCAGCGGCCTGGTCGGTGCTCTGCCCTTCACCCTCGCCCCTTCTCGACCGGCAAGCGGATGCTCCGCAACCGGAAACCGCTGGTCTGCTCGTCACGCGGCAGGCGCATGTCGCAAACGCGCAGAAGCACTATTATGCCGCGCCGCCGCAGATCGAGCGCGGCTGGAAAGAACATCTGTTCGATGTCGAGGGCCGCGCCTATCTCGATATGGTCAACAACGTCACCATCCTCGGCCATGGCCACCCCAGGTTCGCGGCGGCAATCGGCGCACAATGGCTGCGGCTCAATACGAATTCTCGCTTCCACTATGCCGCGATCGCGGAATTTTCCGAACGGCTCGCCGCGCTTGCGCCTGAGGGGCTCGATACGGTCTTTCTGGTCAATAGCGGCTCCGAGGCGAACGATCTGGCGATCCGGCTGGCGCAAGCCCATAGCGGCGCGCGTGATATGCTGTGCCTGCTCGAAGCCTATCACGGCTGGTCGGCGGCGAGTGACGCCGTCTCCACCTCGATCGCCGACAATCCTGAGGCGCTGAGCACCAGGCCGGATTGGGTGCATGCGGTCGTCTCGCCGAATACCTATCGCGGCGCGTTTCGCGGGCCCGACACGGCCGCGAGCTATCTCAGCGCCGTCATGCCGATGCTGGAGACGATCGACGCCGGCGGCCAAGGCCTGGCCGGCTTCATCTGCGAATCAGTCTACGGCAATGCCGGCGGCATTCCCTTGCCGGACGGTTATCTCCGGGAGATCTACGCCCAGGTGCGCGCCCGCGGCGGCCTCTGCATCGCCGACGAGGTGCAGGTCGGTTATGGCAGGCTCGGTCATTATTTCTGGGGTTTCGAACAACAAGGAGTGGTGCCCGATATCATCACCGTCGCCAAGGGCATGGGCAACGGCCATCCGCTTGGCGCCGTCATCACCACACGCGCGATCGCGCAGTCACTGGAGAAGGAAGGCCCCTTCTTTTCCTCGACCGGTGGCAGCCCGGTCAGCTGCATCGCCGGCACGGCGGTGCTCGATATCATGGCCGAGGAAAAGCTGCAGGAAAATGCCCGCACGGTCGGCGATCACCTGAAGGGGCGGCTTGCGGCGCTGATCGACCGTTACCCGATCGCCGGCGCCGTGCATGGCATGGGCCTCTATCTCGGCCTGGAATTCGTCCGCGACAGAACGACGCTGGAGCCGGCGACGGCAGAGACGGCGGCCATCTGCGACCGGCTTCTAACACTCGGCGTCATCATGCAGCCGACCGGCGATCACCAAAACGTGCTGAAGATCAAACCGCCGCTCTGCCTCAGCATCGAAAGCGCGGATTTCTTCGCGGACATGCTGGAAAAGGTGCTCGACGAAGGCTGGTGAGCGCGGCCTTTCCGACATTAACCAAATCGGTCATTTCGAGGCATTTCGATTTTTAATGAAACGGCCCATTGCCTGATTCAGCCGGGCTTCCTATGTCTGCTGCGGCGATCGAAAGAGTTTCGATTCTGTCATGCGAATTTTACGAAAAGCTGATATGTGTCTTTCCGTAAGTTTAGCTGGGATGGAATAGAATTTTCCGGATCGTCGATTTTTTGACACGTTTCGGAATATGTTTCTGACAGGCTATCGGGTAATGTCTACCAAGTTAGTAGATTACCAAGTCAGCCATCACCGGTCCCGGGCTCTTCCGAGACCACTCAAGCGCAACGCCAACGCAAGGAACGAGACATGATAGACATCGATATTCTCGCCACTTTCCTTTGGCGATCTGTGCTTGGCAATGACCGTCCGGGCGCCCTCTCCCGCCCGAACTGTCGAATGTGACGTTCGTCCTCCTTTTCAACGGTACCAGACAAGTCAATTCGCCATGGCTGCGCCTGTCGCGCGGCAGGAGTTCTATCTATGAAGAAGCAAGTTATCGAATATGCAGGCGTTCCCGTCGGGATCGTCATTCCAGACGAAGACCGGCTGAAGTTCATCGCCGTGAAATACCACGTCCACGACCTCGACGAGCAGCGTTTCGCTTCGCCGGATGAGGTGCGGCTGGCCATTCACGACCTGATGACCCGCCGTCATCCGAAGCCCCTTCATGCCTGAGGGCATGCAGCCGCTGCCGCGTTTGGCGGCTTTCTGTTGTGACCGGTCCTTAGGGGCCGGTCTTGTTTTTTGAGGACAATTGCAGTCCTATCGGCGGCCCTTCGTGCACAAGGATCCGCCCTTGCCTGACCTTCTCAATCTGATCACCGATATTGACGGCGTCGCCGTCGGCCATGCCACCGATCTCACCCTCGGTTCCGGCGTTACGGTCATCGTCTTCGACGAGCCGGCCGTCGCATCGGGCACGGTGCTCGGCGGCGCGCCGGGCGGGCGCGATACCGGCCTGCTCGACCCGTCGATGACCGTCAACGCCGTCGACGCCTTCGTGCTCTCCGGCGGCTCGGCTTTCGGGCTCGACGCCGCCGGCGGCGTGCAGGCGGGATTGCGCGAGATCGGCCGCGGTTTTGCGGTCGGTTCGATGCGCATCCCGATCGTGCCGCAGGCGATCCTGATGGACCTGCTGAACGGCGGCGACAAGGACTGGGGCCTGCACTCGCCCTATCGCGACATGGGTTATGCGGCCTTGAAGGCAGCAGCCAAGGGCGCCTTCGCGCTCGGCACGACAGGCGCCGGGACGGGGGCGACGACGGCCACCTTCAAGGGCGGGCTCGGCTCGGCCAGTGCCGTCAGCAGCGCCGGGCACTGCGTCGCGGCTGTTGTCGCTGTCAACGCACTCGGCTCGGCAACGATCGGCGACGGGCCGCATTTCTGGGCGGCGCCCTTCGAGAAGGACGGCGAATTCGGCGGGCTCGGCATGCCTGCCGTGACCGACCACCGGATGCGGCTCAAGGGGACGAACACGCCGGCAACGACGATCGGCGCGGTGGTGACCGACGCGCAGCTGACGAAGGCGGAGGCGCACCGGCTTTCGCTGGCCGGCCATGACGGCTTTGCCCGGGCGCTTTTGCCGGCGCACCTGCCGCTCGACGGCGACACCGTCTTTGCCGCTTCAACAGGCAGGCATCGACGAGACGACATGGCAAGCCTGATGGAGCTTTGCCACCTCGCCACCATCGTGATGGCGCGGGCGATCGCCCGCGGCGTCTACGAGGCGAGCGCCCTTCCGGCCGAAGGCGCGCAGAAGGCGTGGCGCGACCGCTATCCAGACGGTCATTGATTGAATAGACATGTCTCGCAAAACTGTGCAGCGTTTGCGTCAAAGACATGCGGACAACAAAGACCGGAAGCGGCAGGCAGATCTGAAAGATCGCGACACGCCTTATGGTCGCAACCTGGTAGAATGGGCATGATGAATAAGCTTTCGTTTGCGCCTTCGGGACGTTTCGTCCGGCGGCTTTCCCTTGGCTCTGCGCTTTCGGCCGGTCTGATGATGACGGCGATGACGCCGGCGGAAGCGGCGAAAACCACCCTCAACCTTGGCATGAGCGTCGAGCCGACCGGGCTCGACCCGACGATCGCAGCCCCCGTCGCCATCGGCCAGGTCACCTGGCAGAACGTGTTCGAGGGACTGGTGAGGATCGACCAGAGCGGCAAGGTCCAGCCGCAGCTGGCAAAGAGCTGGGAGGTCTCGCCCGATGGCCTGACCTATACATTCAAGCTGCAGACCGGCGTCAAATTCCATGATGGCGAGACTTTCGATTCCGCCAGCGCCAAGTTTTCGCTCGACCGCGCCCGCGGCGCCGATTCGGTCAATCCGCAGAAGCGCTTCTTCGCCTCGATCGCCTCGATCGAAACGCCCGATGCAAAAACGCTGGTGCTGCATCTCTCAGCGCCGACCGGCAGTCTGCTCTACTGGCTCGGCTGGCCGGCTTCGGTGATGGTCGCGCCGAAGACGGCGGCCGATGACAAGGTGACGCCGATCGGCACCGGCCCCTTCAAATTCGTCAGCTGGGCAAAGGGCGACAGGGTCGAACTTATCAGGAATGCCGACTACTGGAACAAGGATGCGGCCGCCAAGCTCGACAAGGTGACCTTCCGCTTCATTGCCGACCCGCAGGCGCAGGCAGCCGCGCTGAAATCCGGCGATCTCGACGCCTTTCCGGAATTTGCCGCACCCGAGCTGATGAGCTCATTCGACGGGGATGCCAGGCTCGTCACCAGGATCGGCAATACCGAGCTCAAGGTCGTCGCCGGCATGAACAATGCCAAGAAGCCTTTCGACGACAAGCGCGTGCGCCAGGCGCTGATGATGGCAATCGACCGCAAGACGGTGATCGACGGCGCATGGTCGGGCCTCGGAACGCCGATCGGCAGCCATTACACGCCGAACGATCCGGGTTATCAGGATATGACCGGCGTGCTGCCCTATGACGTCGAGAAGGCCAAGGCGCTGCTGGCCGAAGCAGGCTACCCCAACGGCTTGACCTTCACGATCAAATCGCCGCAGATGGCTTATGCGCCGCGCAGCGCTCAGGTGATGCAGGCGATGTTTGCCGAGATCGGCGTGACGATGAATATCGAGCCGACCGAGTTTCCGGCGAAATGGATCCAGGACATCATGAAGGACCGCAACTTCGACATGACGATCGTCGCCCATGCCGAGCCGCTCGACATCGACATCTATGCCCGCGATCCCTATTATTTCAACTACAAGAACCCTGATTTCAACGCGTTGATGAAGAAGGTCCAGGAGACGGCCGATCCCGCCGCGCAGAATGCGATCTATGCGCAAGCGCAGAAGATCCTCGCCGAGGACGTGCCGGCGCTCTACCTCTTCGTCATGCCGAAACTCGGCGTCTGGGACAGGAAGCTGAAGGGGCTGTGGGAGAACGAGCCGATCCCTTCCAACGTGCTGTCCGGAGCTTCCTGGGAGGAGTGAGGCGGCGGGCCGGGTGGTGACGCAATAAAGGGGATGGCCTTGGACAGATCCGACATGTATTTGGCCGATACAGCGTGCAGCCCTTCCCCTGGCTCGCCAACTCCATTCAGATGGGGCCGACATGGTTTGATTTCGCTGGACGGCACTCCTGGCGCCAGCGCCTTAGATGGCTCCTTCCACCCGCCCCGCCCTCCGTCATGCTCGGCCTTGAGCCGAGCATCCACACGGCACCCACCAACAGCCGCGACATGGATCCTCGGCTCAAGGCCGAGGATGACAGAGAGTGGGGTTGAACTTCTCGCCAAATCCAACGCCAGCCCATGGGAGAGCCGCCGTGCCATCTCGGCAGCGTGGCCCACATGATCGCCCTCCTTGCCCGCCGCTTCGCCGGCCTTGTCATCACCCTCGTCATCGTCTCGTTGCTGATCTTCACCGTCATGGATCTGCTGCCCGGCGATCCCGCCTCGATCCTGCTCGGCACGTCGGCAAGCCCGGAGACCTTAGCGGCGCTGCGCCATGATCTCGGGCTCGACCAGCCGCTCATCCTGCGTTACGGGCAATGGCTGACCGGCGTATTGTCAGGCGATCTCGGCCAATCCTACACCTATGGTGTCCCGGTCGCGGGATTGATCGTCGAGCGGCTGGCGGTGACGCTGCCGCTGGCGCTGATGGCGATCGCATTTTCGGTGGCGATCGCCCTGCCGGTCGGGGTACTGGCCGCCTCGCGCCGCGGCCGTGCCTTTGATATCGCCGCAGCGCTGTTTTCACAGATCAGCATCGCAATGCCGGCTTTCTGGGTGGCCTTGCTGTTGATCATTCTGTTTTCGACGATGCTCAGACTGATGCCGGCTGGCGGTTTCCCGGGCTGGGGCGCCGGTTTGCTGCCGGCGTTGCAGGCGCTTGTTCTACCGGCAGTCGCACTGGCGATGCCGCAGGCTGGCGTGTTGACGCGGGTGGCGCGTTCGGCCGTGCTCGAGACGATGCATGAGGACTTTGCTCGCACCGCCGTCGCCAAAGGACTTTCGCGCAGCGCTGTGTTGTGGCGCCACGTCGTGCCGAACGCGCTGATCCCGATCCTGACCATGATCGGCCTGCAGTTCACCTTTCTCGTCGCCGGCGCAGTGCTGGTGGAAAACGTCTTCAACCTGCCCGGCCTCGGTCGGCTTGCCCTGCAGGCCCTTTCCCAGCGCGACATCATCGTGATGCAGGACGTGGTGCTGTTCTTCGCTGCCCTCGTCATCGTGGTGAATTTCATCGTCGATCTCTCTTACCTCGCGATCGATCCCAGGATGAGAAGGGCGGCTTGACCATGGTGCCGATTACCTCCACGGCCATCGCCAGCCGCCGTCCGGGCTCCAGACTTAGCCGGCGAACAAACCTCATCTCCGGTGCTGTCATCGTTGGCGTGCTGATCGCGGTTGCGCTGTTGTCGCTCGTCTGGACGCCGCTGCCGCCTGAAAAGATGCAGATCGTCCACAAACTGCAGCCGCCGCTTGCCTTCGGCTTGCTCGGCACCGACCAGTTCGGCCGTGACGTGCTGTCTATGCTGATGGCGGGATGCTGGAATTCGGTGTCGATCGCCATCACCGCGGTGGCGATCGGCGGGACGCTCGGTTCGGTCGCAGGCATTTCGGCGGCGGCGATCCGCGGCCCGTTAGAAGCGCTGCTGATGCGCATCTGCGACGTCATCTTTGCCTTGCCGCCGATCCTGTCGGCGATGGTGCTCGGCGCCTTTCTCGGGCCGGGACGGTCCACCGCGATCGCGGCGATCGCCGTGTTCATGATCCCGGTCTTTGCCAGGGTGACGCTTGCAACCTCGCTGCAGGCCTGGAGCCGGGATTATGTGACGGCAGCATGCGCGATCGGCAACACGCGCCTGACTATTTCGCTGCGCCATGTGCTGCCGAATATTATCAGCCAGATCATCGTGCATGGGGCGATCCAGCTCGGGCTGGCGATCCTGACCGAAGCCGGTCTCAGCTTCCTCGGCCTCGGCCTGGCGCCGCCGGCGCCGACATGGGGCCGGATGCTCGCCGATGCGCAAACCTACTTGGCGTTGGCCCCTTGGCTGGCGATCCTGCCGGGCCTTGCCATCGCGCTTGCTGTCATCGGCTTCAACATGCTCGGCGACGGCTTGCGCGATCTTCTCGATCCACGCGAGGCAAGCCGCTGATGTCCTCGAGAAAAGAAAGGCCCAAGACTGCGGCGAGCGATACCAATCTGACCATCCGCGCGCTCCGACGGCGCTTCGCCGATAAAAGCCTTTCGCCACTCGAGTACTGGCTCGCCCTCGAAGACCATATCGCCGCCTGGGAACCGTCGATTTCAGCACTCTACCTCTACGATCCGGAAGCAGCGCGTGTGCAGGCGAAAGCATCGACGGCGCGGTGGGCGAAGGGACTGCCGCTCGGTCCGCTCGACGGCATTCCGGTCACGCTGAAGGAACTGATCGCTACGAAGGGCCAGCCGGTGCCGTTCGGCACCAAGGCGGTGGAGCTGAAACCGGCGGAAGCCGATGCGCCGGCCGCCGCCCGGCTTCGCGAGGATGGCGCTGTGATCTTCGCCAAAACCACCTGCCCCGATTACGGCATGCTATCCTCCGGCCTTTCGAGCTTTCATCCCCTTAGCCGCAATCCCTGGAACATCACACAGAACCCCGGCGGATCGAGCGCCGGGGCTGCCGGCGCGGCGGCGGCCGGCTACGGGCCGCTGCATATCGGCACAGATATCGGCGGCTCGGTGCGCCTGCCCGCCGGCTGGACCGGGATCTTCGGCTTCAAGCCGAGCCACGGGCGCATCCCGGCCGATCCCTATTATGTCGGGCGCTGCCTCGGCCCGATGACGCGCAGGGTCGAAGATGCGGCCTATTCCATGGCGACGCTGTCACGGCCGGACTGGCGCGACGGCACCAGCCTGCCGCCGAACGATTTCAACTGGATGGATCTCGAAATCGACATGTCAGGGATGAAGATCGGCCTGATGCTCGATGCCGGTTGCGGGCTTGCGGTGGATGACGAAATCGGGGGCGCGGTCGAAGCGGCGGCAAAAGGTTTCGAGAAGGCCGGCGCCACCATCATATCCGCCCAACCGGTGCTGACGCGCGCCATGCTTGATGGGCTCGACAGCTTTTGGCGCGCCCGCCTCTGGAGCGATATAGCAGGCCTGGAGGAAAAGCGGCGCGACAGTATCCTGCCCTATATAGGCGATTGGGCGAAGGCCGGCGCCGATGTCAGCGGCGTCGATGCGGTCAGAGGCTTTAACCAGACGATCGAAATGCGCAGGAGCTGCGGACAGCTGTTCACAATGATCGACGCGCTGCTCTCGCCGACAAACCCGATCATTTCCTATCCGGCCGAATGGGCATCGCCGACCAACGATCCGGCAAGGCCGTTCGAACATATCGCCTTCACCGTGCCATGGAACATGTCGGAACAGCCGGCCGCCTCGATCAATTGCGGCTTCTCCCGGTCGGGCATGCCGATCGGGCTGCAGATCGTCGGACCACGCTTCGACGACATGCGGGTCCTCAGGCTGTCGAGAGCCTTCGAAGACTGGACGGGCGGCGTGAGCGCCTGGCCGCAGCCACCAGTCACTTGAATGGGCGGCGATAACCGGTCGGCTGTTGGTAGAGCGAGCCGATGCGCTCGACGGCGGCATCGAAATTCTCGCGCGCCACCGTCATGCTGTGACCATTGGCATGAAGGATGCTCTGCGGATCCTCGAAAATCGCCACATGGCCCTTCCAGAACACCAGGTCACCGCGACGGATTTCAGTACGATCGATCGCTTCGCCGAGGCCGGCTGCCTGCATGTCGGTATCACGCGGCGCCTGTCGGCCGGTCATCAGCATCGCAAGCTGGACCAGGCCGGAGCAATCGATGCCGAGACCGGAGCGCCCGCCCCAGAGATAGGGCGTCTCCAGGAACCGGGCGGCGATCTCGACATAATCGGCACCGTCGCAAGCGCCGATCGGCTGGACGTGCCTGGCGAAGATCGCGGTTCCATCCTCGAGCACGACATAATGATTGCCCCGCACTTCCGCCTCGCCGGCGACGTGAATGCGGCTTCCCATCGAAAGCGTCGTCAGGTGCGGCTTGCGCAGTTCGGGCTCCGGGTAGAGGAAGGTGCGCGCCACGGTGACGATATGGGTCGGTACCGGGTCAATTTGCGAGAGCGCGTCTGCGGTGACATAACCGACATAACCGTCCGACGCGGCCTTCACCCAGCACCAGCCGTCGGCGCGATCGAAAACCGTCACCTGCTCGCCAAGGAGCAGCTCCGTATCGATGCCGCGCGCAAGCGCCGGCTCCGGGCGCAAGGCAATGACGGGAACGGCGACGCGTGCCGGGGCGCCTTCCACGAAGCGCGACGCCTCCACCTTGCCTTCGAGTTCTGCTTCCGCGAGATCGGGCCTATAGGCATGCAGGCGGCGGTCGAACATCGTCATTCCCATTCCTTTCAGATCGCCCGTTCAGATCGGCAGACGCCGGCCCTGCTCACGGACGAGATCGCCCAGCTTTTCCAGGTAAAGCGCGCCGCCGACGGTGCGCTTGATGATCACGTTGCGCCGGTCGGCATCGTCGCGCACGCGGTCGACCAGGCCCATCTCGCCCATCGTGTCCAGCGCGCGAGTGATGACCGGCTTGGTGACACCGAGCGTGGCGGCAAGCCCGCGCACGGTGTGGGGCGGCGGCACCAGATAAATATGCAGCAGGATCGCCATCTGGCGCAACGTCAAATCGCGATCGTCAAGGCGCACCTGATCGAGCGCCACGCCATGCCAGAGCCCCAGCGCCTGCGAGGCGGTCAGTTCGATCGGCACGGCCCCTCCGGAAAATCGTTACGCTAGCGTTTCATTTTCCGGCAGTTGCCATGGACATGCAAGGGCGGCCGGCAATTGCCATCCGGCAGGGTGAATAAAATTTTAATGATCTCCTCTGCCGGGGCGACTTCCGGCATCATGCTCTAGAAAAGGCCCGTGCGGATATGATGAAAGAGCGCGCGGATCGCCTGCGCTTCGCCGCCGCCCGGCGAATGCGGCCGCTCAGACTGGGCCCAGCCGTAAATGTCGAAATGCGCCCAGCTCTTCGTCTTGCTGACGAAACGCTTGAGGAAGAGCGCGGCGGTGATCGATCCCGCCATGCCGCCGGCCGGCGCGTTGGTGAGATCGGCGAATTTGGCGCGGATATCCTTTTCGTAGCCGGGATAGAGCGGCAGGCGCCAGATCGGATCGTCCGTTTCCAGGCTCGCTTCGGTGAGGTCATGCGCCAGATTGGCGTCGTCGGTGAAGAAGGGCGGAAGATCTGGACCCAGCGCAACGCGCGCGGCACCGGTCAGCGTCGCCATGTCGATCAAGAGATCGGGCTCCTCCTCGTCGGCATAGGCGAGCGCATCGGCCAGGATCAGGCGGCCTTCGGCGTCGGTATTGTCGATCTGGACGGTGAGGCCCTTGCGGCTGCGATAAATGTCGCCTGGGCGGAAGGCGTTGGAGGAGATCGCGTTTTCGACGACCGGGACGATGACACGCAGATCGACCTTCAGCTTGGCGTCCATGATCATCAGGGCGAGCCCCATGACGTTGGCGGCGCCGCCCATGTCCTTCTTCATCAGCAGCATCGAGGCGGCCGGCTTGATGTCGAGACCGCCGGTATCGAAGCAGACGCCCTTGCCGACGAGCGTCACCTTGCGATGGCCCTTCTTGCCCCAGCGCAGCTCGAGAAGGCGCGGCGCATCGGCGCTGGCGCGGCCGACGGTATGGACGAGCGGGAAGTTTTGCTCAAGCAGCGCGTCACCTGTTATAACCGATACATCAGCCTTGTAACGCTGAGCCAGGCCGCGGAAAGCCGCCTCGAGTTGGTCCGGACCCATGTCGTTCGTCGGCGTATTGATGAGATCGCGGGCGAGAAAGACACCGGCGAGCTGGCGCTTGATGTCGGCGCCGTCGGCATCGCTCGGAATGAGCATTGTCGCGACGGAAGATTTTTCCGATTTGTAGCGGTCGAAACGGTAGCTGCCGAGGCCGAAGCCGAGGGCCAGGCGATTTGCCGTCAGCGGCGCGGTCTCGATGTGCCAGTCGCCGGCCGGCAGCGCACGCGCGAGTCTGCCGGCGATATAGGGCTGTTCGGACGGATTGGTGCCGAGGCCGAAAAGCGCGCCGCCGAGATGGCCTTCGGCGGTCGGGATCAGCAGCAGCGATCCGCTCTCGGCCTTGAACCCTGCCTTTTTTGCCCAGTCGAGGGCGATCGGATCGATCGTGCCGGTCTCGATATGGGCGGGCGTGACGGCAAAGATCGGCAGCGTCGAACCGCCCTTCGTGTTGAAGGGGGTCGGTCTTTCGATGAACTGATAGGGGGCCATGATTGTCCTTCGGCGGTCGTCAGGAATCGTTCCTTAACGGTCTGTTAGGGTTAACAGACTATTGCTGGAGCGAAGATTGCGTCAAACCTTTCCCTGTTCCGCGTTCGAGGTGAGGCGCCGATTTCGGAATCAGGAACGCGTCATGCCTGCCTCGCTCACCACCATATCCACCAACCGCTTCCTGCAGGGCGTCGCGGCGTCGCTGATCGTCGTTGCGCTGGCGGGCTGCTCGACGACGACGAAGGACCGGATGACGACAGGCTCTGTGCCGAAACTCACCAAGCCGGTCGAAGAGATGGACGCGACCGAGCTGCGCTCGGCAACGGATCGGCTCGGCCAGGCCTATGACAAGAACCCGCGCGATCCCGTCACCGGCGTCAGCTATGCCAATCTGCTGCGCATGAACGGCCGTGACGCGCAGGCGCTCGCCGTCATGCAGCAGGTGGCGATCGCCAATCCCGGCGACCGAAACGTGCTGGCCGCCTATGGCAAGGCGCAAGCGGCAGCCGGACAGTTCCAGCAGGCGCTCGACACTATCGGCCGGGCCCAGACACCGGATCGTCCGGACTGGAGGCTGATCTCGGCCCAAGGGGCGATCCTTGATCAGATGGGCCGGGCAAGCGAGGCCAGGCAGCGCTACCGCGACGCGCTCGACATTCAGCCGAACGAACCGTCCATTCTTTCCAATCTTGGAATGTCCTACGTCCTGACCGGCGATCTGCGCACGGCCGAAACCTATCTGCGCTCGGCCGCCGGCCAACCAAACGCCGACAGCCGCGTCAGGCAGAACCTGGCGCTCGTCGTCGGCCTGCAGGGACGTTTTGCGGAAGCCGAGCAGATCGCGCGGCGAGAGCTCTCGCCGCAGCAGGCTGATGCCAATGTCGCCTATCTCAGGAGCATGCTGTCGCAGCAGAATTCCTGGCAGAAGCTCGCCGCCAAGGACAAGACGCCGGGCGCGGCGGACGGCAGCAATACCAACTAAACCGTGTTCAGCGGACGCTGAGGCCCGAAAGGATGAGACGGAGACCGAGGCCGCCCATGACGGCACCGGCGGCTCGGTCGATCCAGCCCTTGGCATGGAGATAGAGCCGCCGCGGATGGCGGGCCGAAAAAGCGATCGCTACGATCGAATACCAGCCCGCCTCCACCGCAAAGACACCGAGCGGCAGCGCGAAGATGAGATCGAGCGGCACCGTCCTCGGCAATAGCGCGGCAAACAGGCTGGCATAGACGATGATGGTCTTCGGGTTGCTGAGCTGGGTCAGCAGCGCGGTCGTGAAGCTGCGCATCGGCGCGCGGCGTCCATGGACGGCGTCGGAAACCTCGAGCGGCCGACCGGCGCCTTTCCAGATATTGACAGCGATATAGACGAGATAGACACCGCCTGCGACCTTCAGCAAGATATACAGCCATTCGAACTGAGACAGCAGCGCCGTCAGTCCGGCAAGCGCCAGCACGGCGAAAACGACACCGCCTGCACCCATGCCCAGCGCGGCCGCAAGACCGTCCAGCCGTGACTGTGAAATGGCGATCCTGGAGACGACGACGAAGCTCGGGCCGGGGCTCATCGCGCCGACCATCAGGGCTGCCATGATGCTGATGAAAATGCCCTGAGAAGACATGTGAACCTCGCCTTCGGGATGGAACGCGCAGAGAGGCACGGCCTCCGCGCCACTCGATCATCGTCCATCTCGTGTAGCAGTTATGCCGGCGCCCGTCACGGGCACGGACGACATATCGTCTGCGCAACCGTCAGAACTTGTCCGCCACCTGGATGCCGGCCGGGCCGAGGATAACGGCAATCAGCACCGGCAGGAAAAACAGGATCATCGGCACCGTCAGTTTCGGCGGCAGGGCGGCCGCCTTCTTTTCCGCTTCGTTCATGCGCTCGTCGCGCCCTTCCTGAGCGAGAACGCGCAGCGCTTGGGCGACCGGCGTGCCGTAGCGATCGGCCTGGATCAGCGCCTGAGTGACCGAGCGCACCAGTTCGATCTGCGTGCGCGTGGCAAGATTTTCGAGCGCCACCCGGCGATCCGGCAGGAAGGAGAGCTCGGCCGTGGTCAGCACCATCTCCTCGGCGAGCGCCGGCGACTGCTCGCCGAGTTCTTCCGACACACGACGCATCGCGGCCTCGATCGAGATACCGGATTCGACGCAGATCAGCATCAGGTCCAGCGCATCCGGCCAGGCGCGCTTGATCGAGTGCTGGCGTTTGCCCATGCGATTGGAGATGTAGATGTTCGGCGCGTAGAAACCGAGATAGCCGATGCCGATGACGGCGAAGAGGCGGATAGGCATGCCCCTTTCGGCGAGGTTGCCGAGGCCGAAGACCCAGAAGGCGGCAAGCGCCAGGAAGAGGAAGGGCAGCAGGAAGCGCGCGACGAGGAAGGTATTCAGCGCATTCTCCGAGCGGAAACCGGCGGCACGCAGCTTGTTGACCGTATTTTCGTCGACCAGCGCCTTGCGCAGGTTGAACCGCTCGACGATCTGGCGAACCGAGCGGTTGTTCTGGCTCCTGAGCGACGCCTTGCCGGCAGCCGGGTCGGCATTCATGCGGGCGCGTTCGCGGGCGCGGATCTGCTCGCGCTCTGTCGAAACGGCCTTCATGCGCTTGGTCAGATCGCCGCGCTCGAAAAAGGGGATGGCGATCGTGTAGAAAGTGGCGAAGACGGCGATCGCGACGAAGACGGCGATCAGCATGCCCGGATTGGTCAGCGTTGCGGCGAGGTCCTGCGACATGGTGCTTCCTTCCGCTAGATGTCAAAATTGACCATGTTGCGCATGACGAAGATGCCGATCGACATCCAGATCGCCGAGACACCCATGATGAAATGGCCGCGCGGATCGGTAAAAAGGATCATCATGTAGTTCGGCGAGGTGAGGTAGACGAGGGTCGCGACGATGAAGGGCAGCGCGCCGATGATGACTGCCGACGCCTTGGCTTCCATTGACAGCGCCGAGACCTTGGCCTTCATCTTCCGGCGCTCGCGCAGCACCTTGGAGAGATTGCCGATCGCTTCCGACAGATTGCCGCCCGCCTGCGACTGGATGGCGATGACGATCGCGAAGAAGTTGACTTCCTGGAGCGGCATGTGAAGCGTCATGCGGGCGCAGGCGTCGGGAATGCTGAGGCCCACCTGCTGCGCCTCGATTATCCGCCGGAACTCGCTCTTGACCGGCTCGGTGCCTTCGGTTCCGATCAGGCGAATCGCATCGTTGAGCGGCAGGCCTGACTTGATCGAGCGGGTGATGACGTCGAGCGCATTGGGGAGCTCGTTGAGGAATTTGTTCTGGCGGCGCTTGATCAAGAAGCCGAGAACCCAGCGCGGCAGGCCTAGACCGGCGACGACGGCAATGCCGATCATGACCATCCACGATGCGCCGACGATGAAGGCCACGATCAGCAGCACCGAGGCGAAGATGGCACTGATGAGATAAAATTTCCCCACGCTGATCGGCAGGCCGGCCTGCAACAGGCGGGATTTCATCGACAGGGTCTTGCGGGTTTTTTCGTGCTGGCGTTTTTCCAGATCCTTCAGATTGTCCTGCACCGATTTGCGCCGCTTCGACAGTTCCTGCACGCGGTCGCGGGCAGCCTTGACCTTGACCCGGTCGACCTCTGCCGACTTCACACGATTGATGCGGCTTGCCGATTTCTTGTCGGCCTCGATCCGCGTAAACATGAGCGCATAGGCGACCGCCGCCGCGGAGACTGCGGCGAGGACGACGATTGCCAGGACTACCGGATCGAACCCGAACATCAGCCTAATCCTTGGATTTCGCTTCCATCGCGTCGAGGGCGGCGGCCAGGCGCTTTTCCTCGTTGAAGTAACGAGCCCGATCCCAGAAATGCGGTTTGCCGACGCCGGTCGACATGTGCCGGCCGATCAATCGGCCGCCCGCGTCTTCGCCTTCGATCTCGTAGCGCATCAGATCCTGGGTGATGATGACGTCGCCTTCCATGCCGATCACCTCGGTGATCTGGGTGATGCGGCGCGAACCGTCGCGCAGGCGCGCCGCCTGGATGATGACGTCGACAGAGGTGGAGATGATCTCACGCACCGTTTTTGCCGGCAGGGTGAAGCCGCCCATGGCGATCATCGATTCGATACGGCTCAGGCATTCGCGCGGGGTGTTGGCGTGGATCGTGCCCATCGAGCCGTCGTGACCGGTGTTCATCGCCTGCAGCAGGTCGAAAACTTCAGGTCCGCGCACTTCGCCGACGATGATGCGCTCGGGACGCATGCGCAGGCAGTTCTTGACGAGATCGCGCATGGTGATCTCGCCCTCGCCTTCGATATTCGGCGGACGCGTTTCAAGACGCACGACATGCGGCTGCTGCAGCTGCAGTTCGGCCGTGTCCTCGCAGGTGATGACGCGTTCGTCGCGATCGATGTAATTGGTCAGGCAGTTCAGGAGGGTCGTTTTACCCGAACCCGTGCCGCCTGAGATGATGACGTTGCAGCGCACCCGCCCGATGATCTGCAGCACGGTTGCGCCTTCCGGCGTGATCGCGCCGAAACGGACGAGCTGATCGAGCGTCAGCTTGTCCTTCTTGAACTTGCGGATGGTGAGCGCCGGCCCGTCGATCGACAGCGGCGGTGCGATGACGTTGACGCGCGAACCATCGGGCAGGCGCGCGTCGCAGATCGGGCTCGATTCATCGACGCGGCGGCCGACCTGGCTGACAATGCGCTGGCAGATGGAGAGAAGCTGCGCGTTGTCGCGAAAACGGATTTCCGATTCGATCGTCTTGCCGCCGACTTCGATAAAAGTCTGGCCGGCGCCGTTGACCATGATGTCGGCGATGTCGTCGCGCGCCAGCAGCGGCTCCAGCGGGCCGTAACCGAGGACGTCGTTGCAGATATCCTCAAGCAGCTCTTCCTGCTCGGAGATCGACATCGCGAAATTCTTGATGGTGATGATGTCGTTGACGATGTCGCGGATTTCCTCACGCGCGCTTTCGCCGTCGAGCTTGGAAAGCTGCGAGAGATCGATCGTGTCGATCAGTGCAGAAAATACCTGCTGTTTGGTGTCGTAATATTCGTCGGTGCGCACCGGCCGCTTGCGCTGCGGCGCCTGCATCGGCGGCGGTGTCACCTGCTGGCGCTGGTTCTCGCGCGCGGGTTCGACCAGAATGGAGGGAGAGGAAGCCACGGGTGCGGGCGCGGCCGGAGCCGGCGGCGGAGGAGCGATCGCGCCTCCAGCCTTTCCGAAACCTTCGTTTCCGCGTTTTCCAAACATGCCGCTTAATCCAATCTGCTCGTTCTAATCGTCTATTTGCGCTTCAGAAGGCCTAGCAGGCCTCCCTTCTTCGCCTTCCTGATCGCGGCTCGGCCGGTGACGATGTGCGATATCTGCGAAAAGGTTTCCGCCGTCGGCGACCTGGGATCGACTTCCGAAATCATCCGGCCGCTGTTGGCGGCGTTGCCGAAGAGATTGATGTCGAAGGAGATGATCGCGATCGGATCGATCTCCAACGGCTCACAGAAATCCGATGGCGAGATCTCGGGACGTTTCGGCATGCCGACCTGATTGAGGATAAGATGCGGCGGCTTGTCATTCGGCCGCATCTTGCGCAGCGCATCCAGCATGTTTTTGGTGTTGCGCAGATTGGCAAGATCGGGAACCGCCGTGATGACCACCTCGTCAACGCTCGCCAGCACCGAGCGGGTCCATTCCGACCATGCATGCGGAACGTCGAGCACGGTAACGGGGGCGCTGCGCTGCAGGACGTCGAGCACCGGCTGGAAAGCCTGGCCGTCGAAGTCATACGCCCGGTCGAGCAGCGAGGGTGCGGCGAGCAGCGACAGATGCTCGGAGCATTTCGTCAGCAGGCGGTCGAGGAAGACCTCGTCGAGACGGTCGGGCGCGAAGACCGCTTCGGCGATGCCCTGGGCCGGATCCTGGTCGAAGTCGATATTCGCCGTGCCATAGGGGAGGTCGAGGTCGGCGAGGATCGTCTCGGTGGAGAAAAGATTGGAAATGCCGAAAGCGCAATTATGGGCGATGGTCGAGGCTCCGGTGCCGCCCTTCGAGCCGATGAAGGCGATGCTGCGGCCGAGCGGCTCGGCTTCCGGATCGACGAAGATCGAGGCCATCGCGGCAAGGATATCGGGCATGGCGACGGGCTGGACCATATATTCCGAAATGCCGTTGCGGATCAGTTCGCGATACAGTCCGATATCGTTGTAATAGCCGACGATGACGACCTTGGTGGTCGGATCGCAGACCGCGGCGAGCGGAGCGAGTTCGGCAAGGAGGCTTCCGACATTCGCCTTGGTCTCGAGGATAATGAGGTTCGGAGTCGGCGCGCCGGAAAACATATTGGCGGCAGCGGCAATGCCGCCGCTGGTGATGCGCAGGCTCACCTTCGCCATGCGCCGGTCATTGGCGCAGCGTTCCATGACCTGCTGCAGGGTCTCGCTCTCGCAGAAGGCGTGGACGGAAATACGCGGCAGCGGCCGCATGGCCTCCAGATCAGCCATGCGCACAGCCTCTTCGGCATGACGAAGCTCGCTGGGGTTCTTGATTTCGTACTCGATGGCGCTCATCGTCCCGTCTCGCCTCAGAAGCTGCTGTCGCTGCCGCCGACATCCTCGATCGTCGATGTCGTCGTTCGGTATTCCTGGATCGCGTTGTTGCGCCGCTGCGCGTCGATCGGCGTCATGCCGCGAGGTGCCACCAGATCCTCCGGATTGGCGACCTGGGCGGCGAGGTTGTTTTGCGAGGCGCAGCCGAAATTATAGTAATTCTGATTGGCGAAATCGTTCGAGATGTCCTTCGGCCACTGACCGCACTGCGTGGTGATCGCGGTCGTGCCGGTGAAGCTCAGGCGGATCGGCGCCGCATCGCCGGCGCCGGCAGCGGCATAGGAAGTATTAATGATTTTCGAGCTCGCGATCCCTCTCGACGCCAACTCCGCGCGGACCTGCTTGCGCAACTGATAGGCGGCCGCCGAATTCGGCGAGCCTTCCGGCGACAATACGTATACCGGACCGGAGGCACGGGAGATATAGTTTGCGGCAAAGCCGCGGATGAGATCGCGCTGGGCGATGGTCAGGCGCCGATCGGTGGAAGCAACAGGAATATCCACCGTCTGCTCGGCCTCGGTGACGATAATCGGATGCCGGGCACGGTAATCATCCGGAATGCCGCCGGTCGTCAGCTGGTCGTGCGGACCGGCGCATCCGGAAAGGATCGCCATCGAAACGGCGGCCGTGAGGTAAAGCGCCTTGGAGATTGCGAGCCGGGGTGTCGTCGAATTCATGAAGGCCATCGCCTGATCTCTGTTCTGTGCCATTGCTGCCGATGCCTCTCCACTCATTTGTAGATAAACCCGATCGAGCCGTGGAACTGCGCATCGGCGACGGGCGCCTCGCGGCGGCCATAGACCTTGTTGACACGGTTGAGGAAGAAGGTTGCACCGTCGTTCTCGGGACTGAAATTGTCATCCGGCCGGTTCAGCTGATTGCGCGCCACCGGACGCACCAGATAGGGCGTTGCGATGATGACAAGTTCGGTTTCCTGACGCTCGAAGCCCTTCTGACGGAACAGCGTTCCGAGCAGCGGGATCTTGGAGACGCCGGGTGTGCCGCCCATCGTCTGGGAGACATTGTCGCGGATGAGGCCGGCGAGCGCGATAGAGCCGCCCGAGGGCAGCTCCACCGAGGTCTCGGCCGAACGGCGCTGATAGGTGGCGTTGCCGCTGCCGGCGACCGGCTCGGAGACGTTCGTCTTGATCTCCAGGCTGATGCGGCCCGACGACAGCACGACCGGCTTGAAGGCGAGGTTGATACCGTAATTAAAGGGAACGACAGTAACGTTGCCGTCATTGTCGGTCGTCGAATAGAGCTGCTGACCACCGGAATTGAATGTCGCCGCCTGACCCGAGATTGCCGTCAATGTCGGCTCGGCGAGCGTCCTGACCACCTTGGCCTGTTCCAGCGCGTTCAGGTAGGTGGAGATATCGTATTTGCCGATCGAGCTCTTGAAGAGAGCCGCCAGGCCGCCGCCAACCGTTGCCGTCGCGCTGTCGGCGCTAGGAGTGCCGAGCTGGGCAACCGTCATGCCGGAGGAGTTGGAAACCAGGTTGTCGAAGCCGAGCTGCTTCAGCACCTCACGACGGACCTCAGCGATCGTCACCTTGAGGGTGACCTGGTCCTCACCCTCGATCTTCAGCAGATTAACGACCTGGGAGGTCTGCCGGCCTTCGGCAAAGAGCGCCACCGCGCTGTCGCCGCCGGTGCCGGACGCCGTCTCCGTTCTCGTCGTCGCCTCGCCGCCCTTCAGGAAGACCTGGGCCAGATCGGCGGCCTGCGTGGCGTCCTGCGGGGTGCGCACGGTGCCGGTCAGGACGATGTTGTCGGAGACGATTTCGACGTTGATGGCGGAATCGGGAATGAAGCGGCGGAGATTGGCTTCGAGACCGGAGACGTCGCGTTCGATCTCAATATCGAGGTTGATGATCTCCTGCCCGCCGGCGCCGAAGACAAAAATATTCGTCTGGCCGACCTTCTTGCCGAATAGATAGATGCGTCGCGACGTCCGGGTTACGGCATCGGCCATGCTCGGATCCGATACGAGAATATCATGGGCATCCTCCGGCAGATCGACGACGACAGCCTTGTTCAGTCCGAGCTTCAGGCGACGGTGAGCGTCGGGGCCGGTCTGCGCGATGCGGATAAGGTTTCCAGAATCGGCACGCGCCTCATCGACGGTGAGAAGCGGCCCGAAAGAGGCCGGCGCCATGCCGGTGACGCTGATCGCAAGCGAAAGGCTGCCTGTCAGGAGGAGCTTGGCGCGCCGCGTTGAATTGCCCATTTGCACGTCCCTTTACTCCGGCTTCGGCGCTGCGCCGGCATCCGTTACGATGGAGCCCGACTTGATGACCTGAATGATCGCACTGCCGTTGTCGCCGCTCAGCAGATAGTCGGCGGCGCTGGTGTCCTGCTCCTGCGCATCGGCGACCGAGCGCAGCGCGAGCGATAGCCGGTCGGCCATCTGTTGTGCGACGGCCAGAACCTTCGTCTGATCGGGCGTGAGCTCGAGCGTCGCGGTCGTTCCCACGACCGCCTTCGAGCCATCGTCCTTTTCCTGGATCTGCTGGTCAATGGCGAGAACACGGACATTGCTCAGCACCGTCTCGGTGATGAGCTTGTTGGCCTCGGTGCCCTTGCGGACCATGATGACGTCGACGCGGTCGTTCGGCAGGATGAAGCCGCCGGCGCCGGTTGCCACGGATATCTCGGTCGCAACGGCGCGTTTGCCGGCCGGCAACAGCGATGACAGGATGCGGCTGCTGGAATCGGCGACTTTTTCCGGCCGGATCGGCTCACCTTCGAAGATCGGCAGGCGCACGACGGCGCCCTGCAGGTCCTTGATCGCATCGGGCTTTTCGGCTTCGGTGATGAGGCCCGGGACGACGCCGCCCTGCGGCCAGGCCATCCAGTGCACCGAGCCCTCTTCCAGCCTTTGGCCGACCGCCAGGTTGCCGCTGGAGACGAGGACGTTGACGGTGGGTTCCTTCTCGATGACCGACTGCACCTGGGTGACGACGCCACCGCTGCCGGCCATCCGCATTGCCAGGAGGCCGGCGAGGCCGGCTGCCACCACGGCGACAGCGAGAATTATAAGGCGGGCCGGTTTCATCGATCATTCCTCAAGGCACGATATGTTCGCCCTGCAGAATGCTCAGCAATTGGTATAATTATGGTTAATGGAACGCTTACATTTTAAGTTAACGGGCATTTAAAATCCCGTTATTTCAGGCTTTCCAAAGTGGCGATGAAGATCGGCGAGGCTGGGAAGGCCATAAAGCCGCCGATCGCGATCGCAATGCCGTAAGGGATCTTCTTGGCGAGCAGCAGCGAGTTCGGAACCGGCAGGCCGATGGCGAGAATGGTGTTCGACTGGGTTCTCACCAGCAGGATGAGCAAGGTGATGAGACCGCCGATCATGGCGACGTCGGCCATCAGCAAGGCAAGCGACTGGTTCAGCCCGAACCAGAGCGCGGTGGCGGTCAGAAGCTTGGCGTCTCCACCGCCCATCACATTGAATGCAAAAAGCGCAAAACAGGCGGCAAGCACGATAGCGGCAGCGGCAAGATGCATGCCGATTGCCTGCAGGCCAAAGCCCGAGAAGGGCGCCAGCACGAGGAATGAGACGATAAGGATCAGGGAAACGCGGTTCGGAATCGTCATGGTGAACAGATCCGAGAAGGCCGCCATGGCGAGGCAGAGTGGCAGAATGACAAAGACTGCAGCTGCGATCATGCGTATACCCGATCATAGTAAAATACGAAAAGGCTCACGGCTTGCAGCGCGTGAGCCCGCTCGATAGACCAGCCAGAGCAGATCCGGCCAGAATCGGAGATGCCGCCTCGCGGCACCTCGCTTAGTTGACCTTCGTGACGGCATTGTCCATCTTGGTGCTCAGGCCGGTGAACACGTTACCGATCTTGGTGCCGAGGCTCGTTGCGCCGGTGATGAGCGCGACAGAAATGAGGGCGGCGATCAGGCCGTATTCGATTGCGGTCGCGCCGGATTCGTCCTTCAGAAAACGGCTAAAAAGCTTGGTCATGGTTACTCCTAACTCCAGTTGATGTTCAGCACGTCCGCCAACTGTTGCCGTTGATCGGATGACCGCAATCTAGTGAATGGGCGTTTCCATCGGCTTAAGAAAAAGAGTTAACCAGGTGTGAAGGCAATAAGAGGCTGCCGTAGGGTAAGTATTACCTTATTCATTTCTCTCAATATTTAACGATATTCCCGGGTTAACGGCGGGTTTCATCTGTAATAGCACAGGTGCCGCATCCAATTGGAACGTGTTCCGCCCGGAGCGCGTGCCAAATCGGATCATCCTGCCTCACCTCGAAACACCATGGTGAGCTTAAAGCTTCATTCACCATTTTTTTCCATTCTATGCGCCTATTGCGCTGTGATCATGAAAGAGGACCAGATGTCATCGAGCGGCAAAACCGTTTTCGTTGCCGGCATGATCGCCGTTTTCGGTGTTTCGGGAATTTCCGCGGCCGCAGACGATGACATGCTGCGTGTCTATATGGATCACGCGCGGGTGTTGAAGCTCGACCGCCCCGTCAGCAAGGTGATCGTCGGCAATGCCAAGGTCGCCGATGCGACCGTCGCCGATGCCAAGACGATCGTGCTGACAGGACGCAGCTTCGGCACCACCAATCTCGTTCTGCTGGACGCCGACGGCAACGCCATCCTCGACGAGCGCATCCTGGTCTCGATCGACGAGGGCAACACGGTGCGCGTCTACCGCCAGACGGAGCGCTCCGTGCTGTCGTGCACGCCGAACTGCGAGCAGCACGCGCAGCAAGCGGCCGGCGGCACCACGTCCCCCTGATCGGCCCGGCTCGGATCTTCGTATTCGTTAAAATCGTCGTATCGGACTGAAACGGAAAATCAACGAACGGACCCTAGTGTGGCAGGCAGATGTCGCTCGGGTCCAGGCAATGACGGTAGTTGATCAGAAGACGGATGAGCAGCGCGCCTTCGCGCCGTTCCGTTTCTCCCAGTTTCGCGCTGCCGCCCGCTCGCGCGACGGCGCGGCGGCGATCGAATTCGCCCTGCTTGCCATCCCTTATTTCGTCGTGATCTTCGCGATCCTCGAAACCTTCATCGCCTTCGCCGCCGAAGAACTCGTCTCCAATGCCGTCGATACGATGAGCCGGCGGATGCGGACCGGACAGATCACCTACAATCTCGGTCGTACGACCGATATGACCCAGACGCAATTCCGGCAGGCCTTCTGCGGCGAGATCTCAATCCTGATCAGCTGCTCGGCGACCGAGGCGGCGACGCCGAGCAAGCTCTACCTGGATGTGCAGACCTTCGCCGCCTTCTCGGCCATTCCGACGACGATTCCCAAGCTCTCCACCGACAGATATTCCGACATCAACACGGCGGCGATCAAATATTCGCCCGGCGGCGCCGGCACGATCAACATGCTGCGCGCCTACTATCGCTGGGAAATCATCACGGATCTGGTCCGGCCTTACATCACGACGATCCGCCCCTCCGACGGTTCGATGCCGACGCAATATCTGATCATCGCGACCGCGGCCTTCCAGAACGAGCAGTATCCATAATGGCATTGCGCAACCCGTTCACCAGACTGGCACTGACGGCGCGGCGGCTGATCCGAGAGCGCCAGGGCGCCGGCGCGATCGAGTTTGCGATCCTCTTTCCCGTGCTGGTCATGCTCTATATCGGCGCTTTCGAGATCACGATCGGCCTCAGCGTCTCCAAGCGCGCGACCCGTGCCGCCGGTTCGATCGCCGATCTTGTCACCCAGCAGCAATCCGTCACGAAGAGCACACTCGGCGAGATGCGGTCGGTCGCAAACGCGATCTTCGTGCCCTACAACTCGTCCTCGCTAACGCTGAAGATCACTGGGATTACTGTCGACGCCAGCGCCAATGCCACGGTGCTCTGGTCCTGGGCGCAGGACGGGAGCGTGCCCTATGCCAAGAATGCCGCGGTCAGCGACATACCCTCGGACATGAAGACGGCCAACAGCTTCCTGGTCCGTAGCGAACTCAGCATTCCCTATACGATGTTCCTGTTCGCGCCGAATTTCATGCCGGATGGAGTGCGCACGATCAACATCAGCCGCAGCTATTTCTACCGCCAGCGACAGGGCGATTCGATCCCCTGCGGCGACTGCTGACCTCCCCCATCTCGAATTTGCCAAGCCGGGCGCAGCATTATATGCCTGGGCCGCAACCGCTTCCGACATCCGGAGGTCGGCGATCGGTCCTTTCGGGGGTAAAATGGCGCGTGCCTTTCTTTTCGTTCTGGATTCCTTCGGCGTCGGCGGCGCGCCGGATGCGGCCGCCTATGGCGACGAAGGCGCCGATACGTTCGGCCATATCGCCGAATTCTGCGCCGCCGGAGCCGGCGATCGCGCCGGGCTACGCAGCGGACCGCTTCGCCTGCCGAATATGTCCGAGCTTGGGCTGATGCATATTGCGCGCGCGGCCTCCGGTCAGTTTCCGGCCGGCATGTCTCTTCCGGAAAAGGTCTACGGCGTTTATGGCGCCGCCAACGAAATCTCCCGTGGCAAGGACACGCCCTCGGGCCATTGGGAGATCGCGGGAACCCCGGTCAATTTCGACTGGGGTTATTTCCCGACGGAGGGCGACGCCTTCCCGCCGGAGCTGATAGAGGCGTTGTGCAGAGACGGCGATGTCCCCGGCATTCTCGGCAACTGCCATGCTTCCGGAACCGAAATCATCGCCCGGCTCGGCGAAGAGCATATCCGCACCGGCAAGCCGATCTGCTACACCTCGTCGGATTCGGTCTTCCAGGTCGCCGCCCACGAAGCACACTTCGGTCTCGAACGCCTGCTCACCTTCTGCCGTATCGCCCGTGGCCTCGTCGATCCCTACAATATTGGCCGCGTCATCGCCCGGCCCTTCATCGGCCTGTCGGCTTCCACCTTCCAGCGGACCGGAAATCGGCGCGACTTCTCGGTGCTGCCGCCGGAACCGACATTGCTGGACAGGCTGCTCCAGAACGGCCGGCACGTGCATGCCGTCGGGAAGATCGGCGATATCTTCGCCCATCAGGGAATTTCGCGCGTCATCAAGGCGACTGGCAACGAGGCGCTGATGGATGCGTCACTGTCGGCGATTGACGCGGCGAACGACGGCGATCTCGTCTTCACCAATTTCGTCGATTTCGACATGAATTACGGCCATCGCCGTGATGTGCCGGGCTATGCCGCAGCCCTGGAAGCCTTTGATGCGCGCCTGCCGGATGTGCACAAGAAGCTGAAGCCCGGCGACCTCGTCGTGCTCACCGCCGATCATGGCTGTGATCCGACCTGGCGCGGCACGGACCATACGCGCGAACGCGTGCCTGTTATAGCCTACGGCCCCGGCATCCGCTCGCGTTCGATCGGCATACGCCGCACCTATGCCGATATCGGCGAAAGCATTGCGCGCCATCTCGGCATTCCGGCCGGGCCGCACGGAAGGAGTTTTCTGTGACATCACATTTGAAGAAGGTGGAGCTGCACTGCCATCTGGAGGGCGCGGCGCCGCCAGCTTTGACCGAGGCGCAGGCGCGGAAATATGGCATCGACATCAGCGGGGCGCTTCGCGACGGCGCCTATGTCTGGCATGACTTCGCAAGTTTCCTGGAATGCTACGACAGGGTTTCTGAGGTCTACAAGACTGAGGAAGACTATGCGCTTCTGACCGAAACCTATCTCGATGAACTGGCCGCCATCAACACGATCTACAGCGAACTCATCGTGTCGCCCGATCACGGCAAGCGCATCGGGCTCGGCGCCGATGCCTATATAGCGGGTGTCTGCGAGGGCATCCGGCGCGCCAAGGAGAAGAGCGGCATCGAGGCCCGGCTGATCGTCACTGGCGAGCGGCATTTCGGCCCGGAGAGCGTGATCGGTGCGGCGGAATATGCGGCCAAGGCCGGCAATCCATTGATAACAGGCTTCAACTTGGCCGGCGAAGAGCGCATGGGCCGCGTCGCTGATTATATCAGAGCCTTCGATATCGCCCGCGATGCCGGCCTGGGGCTCACCATCCATGCCGGCGAGGTTTGCGGCGCCTTCAGCGTCGCCGATGCGCTCGACGCGGTGCGCCCCGCGCGCATCGGCCATGGCGTGCGCGCCATCGAGGATCTCGACCTGGTAAAGCGGCTTGCCGATCTCGGCACCGTGCTTGAGGTCTGCCCTGGCTCCAATATCGCACTGCGGGTCTTTCCCGATTTCGCTTCGCACCCGCTGCGCCGGTTGAAGGAAGCGGGGGTGCAGGTGACGATCAGCTCTGATGATCCGCCTTTCTTCCATACGTCGCTCGAGCGCGAGTATGCGCTTGCCGCTGAGGTTTTCGGCTTCGGCGATGCGGAGATCGACGCCATGACGCGCACCGCAATCGAAGCGGCCTTCGTCGACGGAGAGACGCGGAAGGCGCTGCTCGCCCGCCTTTGAGGCCAGAACCTTCCTAAACGGGAAAGGCTCCGGAGGTTGGGGAAGACCGGCGCAAATTCGGCTGCACTCTTGCGGTCGGGCCAATTTCCGTGAAAGAAACATGCGATAGAAAGAATGAAAGGCTTCCCCATGGACGGCGTCACGGTCATCGATCATCCGCTTGTGCAACACAAGCTCACCATCATGCGGCGCAAGGAGACATCGACGGGAAGTTTCCGGCGCCTGCTGCGCGAAATCTCCACCCTGCTCTGTTACGAGGTCACCCGCGACCTCGAGCTGACGATGGAAACGATCGAGACGCCGCTGCAGACCATCGAATCGCCGATCCTCGAAGGCAAGAAGCTGGTCTTCGCCTCGATCCTGCGTGCCGGCAATGGCCTGCTTGAAGGCATGCTCGATCTCGTGCCTTCCGCCCGCGTCTCTCATATCGGCGTCTATCGCGACCACGAAACGCTGCAGCCGGTCGAATATTATTTCAAAGCGCCGGAAGATGTGGCCGAGCGCCTGATCATCGTCGTCGATCCGATGCTGGCGACCGGCAACTCCTCGATCGCGGCGATCGAGAAGCTGAAGGAGCGCGGCGCCCACAATATCCGCTTCCTCTGTCTGCTTGCCGCCCCGGAAGGCATCAAAAATTTCCGCGCGGCGCATCCGGACGTTCCCGTCTTCACCGCGGCGATCGACAGCCACCTCAACGAGAAAGGCTATATCGTGCCCGGCCTCGGCGATGCCGGCGACCGCATGTACGGCACCAAGTAATTTCAGCCTTCCTTTACCAAATCGAAAGAGTTTTACGGCCCGGCGGTTCGCCCCGGGCCGTTTTCCTGCCCAATTAGCAACTTATCAGCACTTGCGGCTTAGCAATCTGGAAGCATGAGGCCCCGCATGAAGCGGGGTTTATACAGGAAGGATTTCTGTTTCATGCTCGTGCGTACCGTCATATTCGCCAGCATCGCCGCGGTGCTCGCCACACAAGTGCCGTCCTTCTTCGCCGGCACCGGCCAACAGCCCGCCGGTACTCTTTCCGCCAATTACATCTCGAGCGAAAGCGGCATGCCCGCAGCCGCCGCACCCCTCTCCGGCAGCCGTGTGATCCGCTTGCAGGCAGATGCGCAGGGCCACTATACCGGCAGTTTCAAGATCAACGGCAAGCCGGTGCAAGGCCTGATCGATACCGGCGCCACCTATGTCGCGCTCAACGAGACGCTCGCGCGCCGGATGGGCTTCACAGCCCACCAGCTCGATTTCCGCTATGGCGTAAACACCGCAAACGGCCAGACCAAGGCCGCGCACGTGACACTCGACCGGATCGAAATCGGCGGCATCCGCGTCCGGGATGTCGAAGCCTTCGTCCTTAGGGATGAAGCGCTGACGACGACGCTGGTCGGCATGAGCTTCCTGAAGAAGCTCGCCTCCTATTCCGTCGCCGACGGCTCGCTCAGCCTCAAGCAATAGATAGCGTCAGATACGACCCGCAATGACGGGGTTCAGCGCCGGCTCGTCCTCGCTGATGCTGTAGTGCGCGGCAAGTGCTGCGGCTGCCCTCTCCGCCGCGGCTTCGTCGGCGGCGTGAACGAGGGCGATCGGCTCGCCGGCATTCACGCGGGTGCCGAGCGGCAGCAGTTCGGAGAAACCGACGCGGTGATCGATCCGATCCGCGGGGTGACGCCGTCCGCCGCCGAGATCGATGACGCTGACACCAATGCCGCGGGCGTCGCAGGCGGCAAGCCAGCCGGACCGGCTAGCTGCGACAGGCATTTCGACCGGCGCTCGGGCCAGGTATTTGTCCGGGGTTTCGATGAGATCGGCCGGGCCGCCGAGCATGGAAACCATGCGCGCAAAAATCTCGGCTGCCTTGCCCGACGACAGGGCCCGGCGCGCCATTGCCTCGCCTTCCTCAGGCGAAGCGGCAACGCCCGATTTCTCCAGCATCTCGGCGGCGAAGGCAAGAACGACAGTATCGAGCCGCGTATTCCCCTTCCTGCCGGCCAGGAAATCCAGGCAGTTGCGCATCTCGACGGCGTTGCCGGCGCTATCGGCGAGCGGCTGGTTCATGTCGGTGATCAGTGCCGAGGTCTTCACGCCCGCGCCATTCGCCACCTCGACCAGCGACCGTGCCAGAATTTCCGCCTGATCGCGCTCAGCCATGAAGGCGCCGTTGCCGACCTTGACATCGAGCACCAGCGTCTGAAGACCGGCGGCAAGTTTCTTGGAGAGGATGGAGGCGGTGATCAAGGGAATGGAATCGACGGTGGCGGTCACATCGCGCACGGCATAGAGCCTGCCGTCGGCAGGCGCCAAGGCGCCGGTCTGACCGATGATGGCGCATCCTGCCTGTTTGACCACCCGGTGAAACAGATCCGCATCCGGGGTGATCATATAGCCGGGAATGGATTCGAGCTTATCTAGCGTGCCGCCGGTATGGCCGAGACCGCGGCCCGATATCATCGGAACGGCAAGGCCGCAGGCGGCGGCGATCGGCGCCAGCATCAGCGAAACATTGTCGCCGACACCTCCGGTCGAATGTTTGTCGGCGATCGGACGGTTGATATCAGCCCATTGCAACCGATCGCCGGAATCGGCCATCGCCAGGGTCAAGGCCACGGTCTCCTCGCGCGACATGCCCTTGAACCAGACGGCCATGGCAAAGGCGCCGATCTGGCCTTCGGACAATCGACCGGCGGCAAGCGCATCGATGAAAGACCGGATATCGGCGGCGTCGAGTTCGCCGCCGTCGCGCTTACGCCGGATGATCTCCTGCGGGATCATCTCAATAGCCCGACGCCGCCGCCGATGCCGGTTGCGCTCCGCTCAGAACCGCCAGTATGTCGTCGAGCAGGCCGGAAGCCCCGAAGCGGAAGGTCGAGGGCATCGCCCAATCCGGCGCCATGATGGTTTCGGCAAGGCTGAGATAAAGGCCCGCACCGGCCACCGAGCCGATGCCGCCGGCCGGCTTGAAGCCGACCTTGCGTCCGCTTTCGCGAATGGCCCGGATCATGATGTCGGCGGCTTCGAGCGTCGCATTGACGGCGACCTTGCCGGTGGAGGTCTTGATGAAATCCGCGCCGGCTTCGATGGCAAGTTCGGAGGCGCGGCGGATCAATGCCGCCTCTTTCAATTCGCCGGTCTCGATGATGACCTTCAGCAGAACGGGGCCGACGCATTCGGCGCGCACCGCCTTGACCATGTCGGTCACCGCCTTCTCGTTGCCTGATATGAACGTGCGGTAGGGGATGACCAGATCGATCTCGTCGGCGCCGTCGGCAATCGCCTCGCGGGTTTCGGCGGCGACATCGGCCACTTCCATCTCGCCCGCCGGGAAATTGACGACGGTGGCGATCCGTACGGCATGGCCGGTGCCGAGGATATTGCGGGCCTGGGCGACGAAGCGCGGCCAGATGCAGATCGCAGCGCTATTGCCATAGGGCGTCTGCGCGCGGGCGCAGAGCGCTTCGATCTGCGCCTCGGTGCAATCGTCCTTCAGATTGGTGAGATCGAGAAGGGAAAGGGCGACCGCCGCCGTTTCCCGGATGGAATGGCTATTCATCTTCACTTCCTCTAGAGCATGATGCCGAAAAGTGTGAGCGGTTTTCGGACAACATCATGCTCTCGCTATTAGTGTAGAACCGGATTCAGATTTTAGGCCGACCCGGTCTAAAATCATCCTGTTCTGGCCGCAATCATCTCTTTCAGTATGGCGGCGAGACGGGCGCCACCGACAGGCGCCATGTCCTTGGTTTCTTCATGGCTGAGCTCATTGCCGGTCATGCCCGCCCCATAGTTGGTGATAACGGAGGCTGCGGCAACCCTCAGGCCCAGCATTCTTGCGATGATGACCTCCGGCACCGTCGACATGCCGACGGCATCGGCGCCAAGGAAGCGCGCCATGCGGATTTCGGCCGGCGTTTCGAAGCTTGGACCGGAGAACCACATATAGACACCCTGCGCCAGCTCGATCTTGAGCTTTGCCGCAGCCTTCCGCATCGCGCTAGCAAGGCCGGCATCATAGGCGTTGGTCATGCCGACGAAACGGTGATCGCTTTCCTCGCCGATCAGCGGGTTCATGCCGGAATAGTTAATATGATCGGTGATCTGCATCACCGAACCCGGCGGCATGTCCTCGCGCAGCGATCCTGCCGAATTGGTCAGGATCAGCGCCTCGACGCCGAGCGCCTGCAACACCTCGATCGGCAGGCGCATGGCATTGGCATCGCCCTTCTCATAATAATGCACGCGGCCGGAAAGCATGATGACAGGAGCGCCGCCGAGCCGGCCGGCAACGACTTCGCCCGCATGGCCGGAGACGGCACTGACGGGAAAGCCCGGCAGGTCGCGATAGGGAATACGCACGGCGCCGTCCAGTTGGCCAACCAGGGAGCCGAGACCGGAGCCGAGCACGATGCCATGGCGCGGCTTGATAGTGCCGAGCAATGCGGCGAGCAGTTCGACCGTCGCCTTCATCCGAGTTCCGTCTCGAAGCTGAAGGGAAGAAGCTCTTCCATCGTCATGGTCTTCTGCACGCCGGCCTCGTCGCAAAGGTAGATCTTCGTGTCCTTGGAAGCGAATTCGGAGATCTTCTGGCGGCAGCCGCCGCAGGGCGGGCAGAGCGGCAGCTTCTCGGCGATGACAGCCATTTCGACGATCTTCTTCGCCCCGCCCATGATCATGGCGCTGATTGCCGTCGGCTCGGCGCACCAGCCTTGCGGAAAGGAGAGGTTTTCGATGTTGGCGCCGGTGTAGACCTTGCCGTCCTCAGCCCGGATCGCCGCGCCGACGGGAAATTTCGAATAGGGCGCATGGGCAAAGGCCATGGCGCCGCGCGCGGCTTCGAACAGGTCGTGGGACATGATCAACGTTCCTTCGTATAGGGCACGCCGCCGGCCTTCGGCGGGATTGCGACGCCGATGAAGCCGGCAAGCAGGATGCAGGTGAGGACATAGGGCAGCGCCTGAAAGACCTGGACCGGCACTGCGCCGATCAGCGGCACCTGCTTGCCCTGCATGAAATTCGCCAGCGCATCGAGGAAGCCGAAGAGCAGACAGGCGAACATGACAGGCACCGGCTTCCACTTGGCGAAAACCAGAGCAGCGAGCGCGATATAGCCCTTGCCGGCCGACATGTCCTTGATGAAGGCGGCGGACTGGGCGATCGCCAGATAGGTGCCGGCAAAGCCGCAGAGGATGCCGGCGCACATGACGGCGCGGTAGCGTAGCCAGGCGACCGAGATGCCCGCAGTGTCGACCGCACCCGGATTTTCGCCGACGGCGCGAAGCCTGAGGCCGAAGCGCGTGCGATAAAGCACCCACCAGGAGAAGGGTACGGCGAGGAAGGCGAGATAGGTGAGGATATTGTTGCCCGATATGACATTGGCGTAGAGCGGGCCGATGATCGGCACGTCACGCATGGCATCGGCGCCCGGCAGAATGATCGGCGCGAAGCGCGCATCCGGCGGCAGCTGCGGCGTGCGGCCGCCCTGGCCGAACCAGGCCTGACCGAGGACGATGGTGATGCCGGCGATGAAGAAATTGATCGCCACGCCCGAAACGATCTGATTGCCGCGGTTGGTGATCGAGGCGAAGCCGTGCACCAGGCTCAGCGCCACCGAGCAGACGATGCCGGCGCCGAGCCCCAGCCAGGCCGAGCCGGTGAGATAGGCCACACAGGCAGCGGCGAAGGCCGAGCCCAGCATCTTGCCTTCGAGGCCGATATCGAAAACGCCCGCGCGCTCGGAAAACAGGCCGGCGAGTGCTGTGAAGATCAGCGGGATGGAGAGCCGGACCGTCGAACTCAGGACGTTGATGAAAATCTCGTAGTAATCCATCGTCCGCTCCTCAGGCTGGCTTGAACTGCTGGTAGATGTGCACCATTACCGGCCGGAACATGTATTCCAGCGCACCGGCAAAGAGGATCACCAGACCCTGGATGACGAGGATCATCTCACGGGTGATATTCGGCATTTCGAAAGAGATCCAGTCACCACCCTGATAGAGGGTGCCGAAAAGGATCGCCGCCAGGATGATGCCGAGCGGATGGTTGCGGCCCATCAGCGAGACGGCGATGCCGACGAAGCCGGCGCCGCCGACGAACTCCACCTGCAGACGGGCGGAAGAGCCCATGACGGGATTGAGCGCCATCATGCCGGCCAGCGCGCCGGAAAGCAGCATGGCGATGATGACGATGCGCGCATAGGGAATGCCGGCATAGTCGGCGGCTGTCGAGCTTACACCCAGCGTGCGCATCTCGAAGCCGAGCTTAGTGCGCCAGATGAGGATCCAGACAAACCAGGCGGCAAAGAGGGCGACGATGAAGGAGACGTTAAACGGGGCGGCACCGAGCTTGGCTCCGAACATCGTCATCAGCCAACCGAGCTTAGGAAGCTGACCGCCTTCGAGAAAGGTGCGGGTTTCCGGCGCCATCTTGCCCGGCACGATCAGCACGTGCACCAGCAGATAGACCATGAGGGCGGCGGCGATATAGTTGAACATGATCGTCGTGATGACGATGTGGCTGCCGCGCTTGGCCTGGAGGAAAGCGGGAATGAAGGCCCAGGCTGCGCCCAAAATGCCGGCGCCGACGATGGCGACCGGCATCGTCACGTACCAGGGCACGTAATTGTCGAGCGCCAGCGCCACCAGTGCGCAGCCGAGGCCGCCGATATAGGCCTGGCCTTCGGAGCCGATGTTGAAGAGACCGGCATGGATCGCCACCGCAACGGAAAGGCCGGTGAAGATGAAGCTGGTCGCATAATAGAGTGTGAAGCCTATGCCTTCACCGCTGCCAAAAGCACCCTCGATAAGCAGGGAAAGGGCGGCAAGCGGGCTCTCGCCGATCAGCCAGACGACGAAGCCGGAGATCAGGAAGGCGACGATGAGGTTCAGAAGCGGGATCAGGCCGTAGTTGATCCAGTTTGGTAGCGGAACGGAAGCAGTGCTCATAAGGGCCTCACGCGGCAATGCCGGCCATCATCAGGCCGAGGGTCTGTTCACCGGCATCGGGCGTCTTCTCGCCGACGATGTTGCCGGCAAACATGACAAGGATACGGTCCGAAAGGGCGCGGATTTCGTCGAGTTCGACGGAGACGAGCAGGATCGCCTTGCCAGCATCGCGCATTTCGATAATCCGGCGGTGGATGAATTCGATGGCGCCGATATCGACGCCGCGCGTCGGCTGGCCGATGATCAGCATCTTCGGGTCGCGTTCGATTTCGCGGGCGACGACGATCTTCTGCTGATTGCCGCCGGAAAAATTCGCCGTCTTCAGGCGCGGGTTCGGCGGGCGGATGTCGTATTTTTCGATCTTCTCCATCGCATCCCTGCGGATCGCTTCGAGATCGAGCAGCGGACCTTTGCTGTAGCCCGGACGGCGGTGATAGCCGAGCACGGAATTTTCATATTCCTCGAATTTCAGGACCAGGCCCATATGGTGGCGGTCCTCGGGAATATGGGCGAGGCCGAGATCGCGCAGGCGGGCTGGATCGGCCTTGTCGATCGTCTGGCCGTCGAGGAGGATTTCGCCGGAGGCGGGCTTGCGGATACCGGCAATCGCCTCCAGCAATTCGGACTGGCCGTTGCCGGCAACCCCGGCTATGCCGACGATCTCGCCGGCGCGGACATCGAAGGAGACGTTGTCGACCATGGTGACGCCGCGATTGTCTTTGACCGTCAGGTTGCGAACCGTGAGCACCGGAGCGCCGGGGTTCGCCTCACCCTTCTGGACGCGCAGCAGCACGCGACGGCCGACCATCAGCTCGGCAAGCTCCTCAACCGTCGTTTCCGCCGTCTTGCGGGTCGCGACCATCTCGCCGCGGCGCATGACCGAAACGGTATCGGTGATCGCCATGATCTCGCGCAGCTTGTGGGTGATGAGGATGATCGTCTTGCCCTGGTCGCGCAGCACCTTGAGGATGCGGAAAAGATGGTCGGCCTCCGCCGGCGTCAGCACGCCCGTCGGCTCGTCGAGGATCAGGATCTCTGCGCCGCGATACATGGCTTTCAGGATTTCGACGCGCTGCTGCAGGCCGACCGGCAGCTCTTCGATGAGTGCATCGGGATCGACTTCCAGCCCATATTCCGTTTCCAGCCGCTTGAGCTCGGCACGGGCCGATGCGACGCCTCTGGCCAACAGCGAGCCGCCTTCGGCGCCGAGCATGATATTCTCGAGCACGGTGAAATTATCGACCAGCATGAAATGCTGGTGCACCATGCCGATGCCGGCTGCGATCGCCGCCTGGCTGTCACGGATGGTGACGGGTTTGCCGTTGACGCGGATCTCGCCGCTGTCGGCGTGGTAAAAACCGTAAATGATCGACATCAGCGTCGATTTGCCGGCGCCGTTCTCGCCGATGATGCCGTGGATCGTGCCCTTGGCAACGGTGAGATTGATGTCCTTGTTGGCGTGGACGGCACCGAATTTCTTATCGATGCCGACAAGCTCGATAGCGGGCTTATCTGTCACAGCAGGCTCCAAATAAGAAAAGGGCGTATGGCGAAAATCCCCTCCGCCATACGCCCGATCTCAATCGTCAATTACATCAGGGCGCGGATCACTTCGGGCAAGAATTGTCCGAGGTGTAATCGTGAACCTTGACAGTTCCGGCGATGATATCGGCCTTGGCCTTGTCAACGGCAGCCTGCATTTCCGGCGTGATCAGCGACTTGTTGTTGTCGTCGATCGCGGCGCCGACACCATCTTCCTTGACGCCGAGCGCCTGGACGCCGCCGGTGAACTTGTCGTTCTTCGTGTCGGTGAAGGCGTTGTAGACGGCAAGGTCGACGCGCTTGACCATCGAAGTCAGCACCGAGCCCGGATGCAGATGGTTCTGGTTGGAGTCGACGCCAATCGACAGCTTCTTGTTGTCGGCGGCGGTCTGCAGAACGCCGAGGCCGGTGGCGCCGGCTGCCGCGTAAATGACGTCGGCGCCCTGGTCGATCTGGTTCTTGGTGAGCTCGCCGCCGCGAACCGGGTCATTCCAGGCCGCACCTGTTGTGCCGGTCATGTTCTGGAAAACCTGGATGTCGGCCTTGGCGGCGCGAGCGCCCTGCTCATAGCCGCATTCGAATTTGCGGATCAGCGGAATGTCCATGCCGCCGACGAAACCGACCTTACCGGTCTTGGAGGCCATGCCGGCGAGAATACCGACGAGATAGGAGCCTTCTTCTTCCTTGTAGACGACCGAACGGACGTTCGGCTTGTCGACGACGGAGTCGACGATGATGAACTTGGTGTCGGGGAATTCGGCTGCGACCTTCTCAATGGCCGAAGTCCAGGCGAAGGAAACGGCGACCACGGGGTTGAAGCCGCGGCTTGCGAAGTTGCGGATGGCCTGTTCGCCCTGGGTGTCGCCCGTCGGCTCGAAGTCGCGATAGGCAATGCCGGTCTCGGCCTTGAACTTCTCGGCGCCATTGTAGGCTGCCTCGTTGAAGGACTTATCGAACTTCCCGCCGGTGCCGTAAACCAGCGCCGGCTTGACATCGGCGGCCAGCGCCGTCGTCGACATGGCAGCCACGGCAATAAGAGTGAGAAGGGATTTTTTCATTGTGCAGCCCTGTTGTTGCTATTCGTTAGGGGTCCTCCCGCAAGTCCTTTGCGGACATGTCTGCGGAACCACCGACCTCCCCCCGGAGGCCTGGCTGCGCGCATCCTTGCATGGCTCACGGAAAAATTCACCAGAAATTTTTCAGGCGGTAAAGATTTGCAGCAATTGCTGAAAATCAGTTCTGCCGGGCGGATTTTTGGACATCTCGCCGACCGGGATGCGGATTTTTTAGCCGATCCGCTGGCCGTTGCTGAAACCGGGGACGGGCAAATGCACCCGGTCTTTTGCCGGATCGACGGCTCAAGCACCTATGCAGTGAAGCGACCGGCGATCGGCGGCTTCTTATAGCCGATCATCCAGAGAAGCAGCGCGATCACCAGAAAGACGGCAAAGGCCGGCTGGAGCATCAGCCACTGGAAGATAAAGGCGTAGAAACGGGGATGGATATAGTAGGAAAGCGCAGATTGCAGCGAGGTCAGCGTGTCCGGACTCACATCCTGCCAGGCCTCCGACATCGGCGTCATGACAACGGCGGATGCCGCAACCGACTGGATCGAATCGATGGTCCCGGCAATAACGGCCGCCGCAAGCGCGACAAGACTGGCCAGACGCAACAGGAAACGCATCAACTCCTCCGACGCTTCGATATGCCGGACAATTCCGGCGGACCCCGCGCCATTCTCCGCCTTGAGAATTACATAGTCATCGATGGGGTGAAGCACAATGGACGGGCGCAGGCGAGTTTTATCCGAAGAAGTCAAAAAACTGTTAGATTTGGGTTGATCGGCAAAAATTCATCGGTATATATCGCGCCGTTCCGACGATTTGCTCCTCTCCTGGTGCGAACGCCAAAGGACAGGTGGCCGAGTGGTTTAAGGCGCACGCCTGGAACGCGTGTGTACGTGAAAGCGTACCGAGGGTTCGAATCCCTCCCTGTCCGCCATTCTTCGCATTTTCATCCAACAGAGTGAAATTTTAAACCTGACTGGACCAATCTTCGTGTCCGTGGCGAATACGGACAATGAGAACATTATCGCCCTCCGCAATCGTATAAACGACGAGATGGGCCTTGAACGGATGAATGCACATCGGAGGAGAAATTTCATGCCGTTCGCGCGCCATACGGGGATTGGCAGCAATCAGATCAAAAATGGCGTAGAGTTCATCATGGTAGCGCCGAGCGTGCGCTGAGCCAAACAGGCGAATGCCCGTTTCGGCTATGCCGACAATGTCCTCTTCCGCTTCTTCCGCAAGGCGAAAGCCCATCATCAATTGCCGCGAGAGCTTTCCTCGCGCGCCCGAGCAGCCTCAAACAGCTCGTCCTTCGACCGCGACCCGACGCCGCTCTTCAAGCCTTCATCGACAAAGCGCTGCATAGCTGCGACCTTGTCGTTTCGCTCCTGATCTTTCCTGATGAGGTCGCGGACATAATCGCTCGCATTGGCATAACGGCCTGTTTTGGTTTGCGCTTCCACCCAATCTTTCATGGGATCGGGCAGCGATACGTTCATGGTCGCCATCGAAGCTCTCCGTTTCATCAAAATTGAGTTGTTTGGCAAAGTTTGTCAACATCGGCTGATCTCCCATAACGTGCGGAAACGAAGGCCCGATCCCCATCGAAGGAAACGCCAGGGTTGATCAGAAAGATTCCTGAATTTTTACCACGCTGCTTCACCGCGTCTTTGCACGTTTGGGTTTACCGTCTGCAAAACTAAAAACAGAGGTAAAACAGGTGGAAGAACTTTCGGTGAAGTCGAAGATCATCAAATCCGTCTATTTCAGCCAGGAAGACGGGCGGCTCAGGATTTGCTTTAGGAATGGCGAGGAGCGGCTGTTCGAGGGCGTTCCCTCTTCGGAAGCCCATGCGATGACGGCGGCACCGTCTCCCGGCCATTATTACCTCGACCGGATCAGAACCCGGTTTCGCAGGCTGGCGGCCTGAACAGTCGAGAATGCCGCAGCCGACCTGCCGGATCGTGTGGGATCGGCACAGATCCGGTGGATATTAGCCGACCGTTCACCATTGATCTGATCTTGGTTGGATCGCCCCGGCCGGAAGGCGACAAGTTGTCGGCGCTGCCGACTTGAAGATCGGCCAGCCGGGAGGCTCGGCGGCGGACCCCAGCCAGGAAGCCGGGCCTCCCCGTCAACTCAGCATCGAGATAGCAAATTAGGGCTAATCCTGTGAAAAACCGGAATCCCCGCATCCGGACTCGACAATGCTTCATTAGCATGATTGCATAAACCCAATCAAAAGAGGGGGTGACGATGTTCGAGGATCTGCTTGAGATGCAGGAACGCGGCGCACGCGACCGTGCGCTCGGCCGCAGCCTGGCCGACAATCCGATGTCGAAGCCGGATGTCCTGCCGATCACCGATCTGCAGGAATGGTATTCGATGTTCGACGCCTGGCGCTTCGGCTGGTCGATCGAGGACGCGATGGCCGGGCACATCGATATGCCCCGGGACGGCCGTACGGCGCGGCGAGCCTAAACCAGGACGGTCTGATCGACCCTGTCCTCGGTGCCGAAGAATTTCAGGTAACGTTCGACCTCTGCCGGTTCGCCCGTCGCCTTCTGCGGATTGTCTGAGAGCTTCACCGCCGGACGGCCATTGGCGTCGCTGACTTTGCAGACGACCGAGATCGGGTTGAGGCCCGATATTTCGGTCGGGGCACAGCCGGCAAAATCATTCGTCAGATTCGTGCCCCAGCCGAAGCTCATCCGCACGCGGCCTTCGAAATGCCGGTAAGTGTCGATGATGGCGTCCACATCGAGGCCGTCGGAGAAGATCAGCAGCTTCTGGCGCGGATCGCGGCCCATCTTTTTCCACCAGTCGATGATCTTCTCACCGCCCTCGATCGGCGGCGCGCTGTCCGGGCGAAAGCCGGTCCAGTCGGCCACCCATTCCGGCGCGTCGCGCAGGAAAGCCGCGGTGCCAAAGGCATCCGGCAGGACGATCAGAAGGTTGCCGCCATAGAGCTTGTTCCAGTCGCGCAGGATCTTATAAGGGGCGGTGCGCAGCTGCTCGTCGGTTTGCGCCAGGGCAGCGGCCACCATCGGCAGCTCATGGGCATTGGTACCGACCGCTTCGAGATCGGAATCCATTGCCAGCAATACATTGCTGGTGCCGGTAAAAGCCGGGCCGATGCCTTCCTTCAGCGCCTCGACGCACCAGCGCTGCCAGAGAAAACTGTGGCGGCGGCGGGTGCCGAAATCGGAAATGCGTAAACCCGGCAGTTCCCTCAGCCGCTCGACCTTCGACCACATCTTCGCCTTGGCGCGGGCATAGAGCACGTCAAGGGTGAAAGGGCCGAGCGCTTTCATCGCCGAGCGCGAGCGCAGCTCGTTGACGATCGCGAGCGCCGGGATCTCCCACATCGTGGTTTCCTTCCAGGCCCCGTGAAAATCCAGCACATACTGGCCGTCCTTCTTCGACAGCTCGTATTCCGGGAGCTGGAAGTTGGAAAGCCAGGCGAGGAATTCCGGCTCGAAAATCTGCGCGCGGCCGTAGAAGCTGTTACCAGCCAGCCAGATCATCTCCTTCTTGGAAAGCCTCAGCGTACGGGCGTGATCCAGCTGTTCACGCAATTCGCCTTCGTCGATCTCCTCGGCGAGGTGGACGCGTTTCGTCCGATTGATCAACGTGAAGGAGGCATTGACGTCTGGATAGAGCTTCCAGATCATCTGCAGCATCAGCAGCTTGTAGAAGTCGGTATCGATCAGGCTGCGGATGATCGGGTCGAGCTTCCACGCGTGATTGTAGACGCGTCTTGCAATATCGGTCTTGGCCATGAATTCCTGCCCCTGTCCCATCCGGTCAGGTGCTGCCAAGTTTGCGGGCCGGCGCACGAAACCGGCTCGTGCGTCTTCTTATCGAAAAATCAGCGGGCAAAGTCCAGATAAAACATAAACATCCCGCCGCGTCCTGGCGGCGGGATGGAAGATACGTTGATTTGCTCTATTGGGCCGGCGCCGCCGGCTGGGTCGGTGCCGCGGGCTGGGCGGGTGCCGCAGGCGCCGCATCCGGGGCCGGTGCTGTCGCCGGCGTCTCGGTCGGCACCGCATTGCTGTTCTGCTGCGTCGGGGCAGGTGCTGCGTCCGATTGCTGCTGCTGGAGTTGCTGGCCGGGCTGTTGCGGCGCAACCTCGTCCGCCTCGCGATTACCCCAGATCTCGACCGGGATCCAGACCACGAAAGCGAGGATCAGGGCGACGAGCAGCACCGTCAGGATGCGGTATCCCGTGCGCCCCTGTTTTGCCTTGACCGGCGGGATCTGCTCTTCCTTGTGAAGCTTGCCGTCGGATTTTTCCCAGCGTGTTTCCGTCTGATGCGCCATCATCGTCTCCTTCCGCTGACTTAGAGCATGATGTCGAAAAGTGTGAGCGGTTTTCGGACGACATTATGCTCTAACTCTTTAATTTAGAACAGGATTCAGATTTCAGGCCGACCGGGCCTAAAAGCATCCTGTTCTAGCGGCCGATGCGGCCGCAAGAAACGTTCGCAGAGAAAACGGTCAGTCGTCTCGAAGGTTCCGGAGGCTCAATAACCGGCGGCGCGGTCGATCACGAATTGCAGCGATTCACCGCGCTCGAAACGGGCGATCTGCGTCTCGACATGGCGGAACAGCGCGGTCTCTTCGGAGACCGCCGCGTCATGCGGGGTGATGAAGACGTTTTCCAACTCCCACAGCGGGCTATCCGACGCCAAGGGCTCCACCTCGAAAACGTCAAGCGAAGCGCCGCCGAGGATGCCGCTGCGGATGGCCGAGACGATGTCGGACTCGACCTGGCTCCGGCCACGGCCTGCATTGATGAAGATCGGCCGCCCCAGCGCACCGTCGCGGCGGAGCTTCTTAAACAGCCCGCCATCATAAAACCCCGTGGTGTCAGGTGTCAGCGGCAAGAGGCCGACGAGAATGTCGGTCCTGGCGAGGAACCCGTCCAGTTCGCGCGCATCGAAGGTCTCTACGCCATCAATCTGTTTGCGGGTCCGCGACCAGCCGACGACGTTGAACCCCATCACTTTCAGCTTGGCGACCGCGTCCTGCCCGAGCACGCCGAGGCCCATGACGCCGACCGTCACTTCCGCCGCTTCGGGCGCGATCAGCTTGGCCCATTCCCGCCGTCGTTGGCTGATATCATGGGCGTATTGCCCGCGCAGATGCATCAGGCATTGCATCACCACCCACTCGCTCATGCGGGTGGTCAGGCTGCGATCGACGAACCGAACGATCGGTATCTCAGGCAAGCCGTCCATGCCGACGATATGGTCGACGCCGGCGCCGCCCGAGAAGATCACCTTGAGGTTCGGCGCCCTTTTGAAAAGATCGGCATCCGGCTTCCAGAGAAGCGCGTATTCGGCCACGCTGAGATCCCGGGTCCGATCGGCCGGATAGGCGAGATTGATGCTGCCACGGTCGGCAAATGCCGTTTTCAGCACGCGGGCGACACCTTCGGGATTGAACTTGATGTCGACGAGAACAGGAGGATGTGCGGACATGGTGTTCTTTACTGTTGCACGGCGGGCGTCGGCACCGCCTCGATGTTGAAGGCGGCGGCCATCAGCGCCTTGGTGTAATCGTCCTTCGGAGCGCGGAAGATTTCCGAGGACGGCCCCTGCTCCACCACCTTGCCGAAACGCATGACGATGACGTCGTTGGCGAGCGCCTTCACCACCTTCAGATCATGGCTGATGAAGAGATAGGCGAGGTCGTGCTTCTTCTGCAGGTCGCGCAGGAGATCGACCACCTGGGCCTGGACGCTCATATCGAGCGCAGAGGTCGGCTCGTCGAGCATGACGAAGCGCGGTTTGAGCACCATGGCGCGGGCAATGGCGATGCGCTGGCGCTGGCCGCCGGAAAATTCATGCGGGTAACGCCAGCGGGTCAGGGGGTCGAGACCAACCTCCTCCAGCGCCCAGCATACGCGCTGGTCACGCTCTTCGGCGCTTAAAGCGCGCTCATGCACCTTCAGCCCTTCGGCAATGATATCGCCGACCGACATGCGCGGGCTGAGCGAGCCGTAAGGATCCTGGAAGACGATCTGCAGCTGGTTGCGCAGCGGCCGCATCTCGCTGAACGAATAGCCGGCTATATCCTTGCCGACGAAAGCGATCCGCCCCTGCGAGGAGATCAGCCGCGTGAGCGCCAGACCGAGCGTCGTCTTGCCGGAACCGGACTCGCCGACGACGCCGAGCGTCTGGCCGGCGCGCAGCGAAAGATCGATGCCGTCGACCGCCTTCACATGGTCGACGACACGGCGCATCAGCCCTGCCTTGATCGGGAACCAGACGCGGATATCGGACCCTTCCATCACCACCGGCTTCGACGGATCGGCAAGCGGCGGCTCGCCGCGCGGCTCGGAGGCAAGGAGGTGGCGGGTATAATCGTGCTTCGGATTGGCGAAGACCTCCGCGACGGTCCCTGTCTCGACGATCCTGCCCTTGGTCATCACGCAGACGCGATCGGCGAATTTGCGCACGATGCCGAGATCATGGGTGATGAACAGCAGCGACATGCCGTGCGCCGCCTTCAATTGCCGCAGCAGTTCGAGGATCTGCGCCTGCACGGTGACGTCGAGCGCGGTGGTCGGCTCGTCGGCGATCAGCAATTCCGGCCGGTTGGCGAGCGCCATGGCGATCATGACACGCTGGCGCTGCCCGCCGGACAGTTCGTGCGGATAGGCCTTCAGCCGCTTTTCCGGCTCGCGGATGCCGACCTGGTTCAACAATTCCAGCACACGCTGGCGCGCCGGCTGGCCGGTGATGCCCTGATGCAGGGCGAGGATTTCGGCGATCTGCTTCTCGATCGTATGAAGCGGATTGAGCGAGGTCATTGGCTCCTGGAAGATCATGGTGATGTCGTTGCCGCGAACCTCACGCAACGCCCGCTCCGACGCCTTCAAGAGGTCCTTGCCCTTGAACAGGATTTCGCCGGAGGGATGGCTTGCGGAGGGATAGGGCAAAAGCTTCAGGATCGAATTGGCCGAGACCGACTTGCCGGAACCGGATTCGCCGACCAGCGCCACGACCTCGCCCTTGGCGATATCGAAGGAGATGTGATCGACGGCAAGCGACGTCTCGCCGCCCTGATGAAAGGCAACCGAGAGATCGCGGACGGAAAGGAGCGGTTCTGTCATGTCATTCATTGGAACGTCTTCCTCGGATCGAAGGCGTCGCGCACGGCTTCGCCGATGAAGATCAGCAGAGACAGCATGATCGACATGGCGAAGAAGGCCGTCAGCCCGAGCCAGGGCGCCTGCAGGTTGGTCTTGCCCTGGGCGATCATCTCGCCGAGCGAGGGGGAGCCAGGCGGCATGCCGAAGCCCAGGAAATCGAGCGAGGTCAGCGTCGTGATCGAGCCGGAGAGGATGAAAGGCAGGAAGGTCAGCGTCGCGACCATGGCGTTCGGCAGCAGATGGCGCCACATGATGGTGCGGTTGTTGACGCCGAGGGCGCGGGCGGCGCGGACATATTCGAAATTGCGGGCGCGCAGGAATTCAGCGCGCACGACGCCGACGAAGCCGACCCAGGAAAAGAGCAGCATGATGCCGAGCAGCACGAAGAAGCCGGGCGGCAGGATGGCGGCGATGATGAGCAGGATGTAGAGCACCGGCATCGACGACCAGATCTCGATGAAGCGCTGCAGCAAAAGATCGGTCCAGCCGCCGAAATAACCCTGCACCGCGCCGGCCGTCACGCCAATGATTGCCGAGCAGATGGTGAGCGCCAGCCCGAAGAGCACCGAGATGCGGAAGCCGTAGATGACGCGGGCGAGCACGTCGCGGGCCTGATCGTCGGTGCCGAGCCAATTGAGGTTGCCGAGCGTGCAGGCGGGATCGTTCACGCCTTCAGGATAACCGGAGCAGCGCTCCTCCTTGGTCATCAGCCAGAACGGAGCAGTCGGCGCCGAATGCGGAATGTTGGAGTTGACCGAGCGGTAGGAATAGCGGATTGGCGGCCAGATCATCCAGCCATTGGCGTTGATCTCGTCTGATATCACCGAGGAACGGTAATCGGTTTCGGCGAGGAAGCCGCCGAACTTCTCCTCGGGATAGTCGATCAGTACCGGAAACAGGATCTCACCCTTGTAGGAGGCGATGATCGGCCGGTCGTTGGCGAGGAACTCGGCGAAGAGACTGAGCACGAATAGCAGCAGGAACAGCCACAGCGACCAGTAGCCGCGGCCGTTCGCCCGGAAATTCTTCCAGCGGCGGATATTTGTCGGCGACAGCAGGCCCTTGCGCGGCGGCTTGACGGGGGTTGCAGTGACGGGATTTGCGGCAGCGTCCATCAGACATCCCTCCGCTCGAAATCGATGCGCGGATCGATCCAGGTGTAGATCAGGTCGGAGATCAGGCTGACGAAAAGGCCGAGCAGCGAGAAGATGTAGAGGGTGGCAAAGACGATCGGATAATCCCGGTTGACCACCGAGAGATAGCCGAGGCGGCCGAGACCGTCGAGCGAGAAGATGTTCTCGATCAGCAGTGAGCCGGTGAAGAAGGCGGAGATGAAAGCGCCGGGAAAACCGGCGATGATGATCAACATGGCATTGCGGAAAACATGGCCATAGAGCACCTGCCGCTCGTTCAGCCCCTTGGCGCGGGCCGTGACGACATATTGCTTCTTGATCTCCTCGATGAAGGAATTCTTGGTGAGCAGCGTCGTCGTGGCGAAAGCGGCGAGCGAAAGCGAGATCAGCGGCAGAGTGAGGTGCCAGAAATAATCGAGCGGCTTCTGCCACCAAGGGAGCTGGTCGAAATTGTCGGAGACGAGCCCCCGCAGCGGGAACCAGTCGTAGAAGGAGCCGCCGGCGAACAGCACGATCAGCAGGATGCCGAAGAGAAAGCTCGGCACGGCATAGCCGACGACGATGACGCCCGAGGTCCAGACATCGAAGGTCGATCCGTCCTTCACCGCCTTGCGGATGCCGAGCGGAATGGAGATCGCATAGGAGAAGATCAGGATCCAGATGCCGAGCGAGATCGACACCGGCAGCTTTTCCTTGATCAGGTCCAGCACGGAAGTGTTGCGGAAGAAGCTTTCGCCGAAATCGAAGCGGATGTAGTTCCACATCATCTCGCCGAAACGCGTCAGCGGCGGCTTGTCGAAGCCGAATTGCTTTTCAAGCTTGGCGATCAGCTCCGGATCGAGGCCCTGGGCGCCGCGATATTTCGAGCTTTCTTCGCCTCCTCCTCCGCCGAGAAGATCACCGCCGCCGGACAGGCGCTGATCGGCGCTGTCGGCTTGGCCGGTCAATTGGGCAATAACCTGCTCAACCGGACCGCCGGGTGCGAATTGCACGACGATGAAGGAAATCGCCATGATGCCGACGATGGTCGGAATCATCAAAAGCAGGCGGCGAATGACATAAGCGCCCATCAGCCTTCAGCCTCCGGGAATGTTTTTCTTGTCTGCACGCCGTTCAGTCCAGTGCCGCTCAATCCGCCAGCCTTCCCTTGCCGGCCCCGCCGGCTTGTCGTGATTCGCTCGGGCCATTTGGAGCCCAGAGCCCCTGCTTTGCAAGCCCGCTCATTTTGCCGAGGTGGACCACCAGGCATCGGGGAAGCCAAGGCCATAGGCCGGAAACTCGGCAGGATGCGTGACCGTGTTCCAATAGGCGATGTTATAGGTATCGCGGTAGAATAGCGGGATTACGTAGTGATTTGCCAGCAATACCCGATCCATGGCCTTGATCGCTGCAACCTGTTCTTCGCGGTTGGGCGCGAAGATGATCATGCGAACGAGTTCATCGACGGCCGGGTTGGCGATACCGGCATAATTGCGAGAGCCTTGCTGGTTGACCGAGCCGGAGCCCCAATAGTCGGCCTGCTCATTACCTGGGTTCAAGGTCTGCGCCCAGACGTTCCAAATCATGTCGTAGTCAAAGCTGCGTTCGCGGTTTACAGCTTGCGAGGCGTCGACCGTACGGACGCGGGCATCTATTCCAATTTTCTTGAGGTTGTTGGCGTAAGGAACCGCCCAGCGCTCCAACATCGGGCTTGACAACAGGATCTCGAAACTCATCGGCTGGCCGGTCTTGGTATTAACCATCCGGTTGTTCTTGATCTCCCAGCCGGCTTCTTTCAGCAGCCCAATCGCCTTGCGGAGGTTGTCGCGGCTTTTCTGCGGATCGCCGCCGACCGGATTGGTATAAGGCGTCGTGAAGACCTCCGGCGGAACCTTGTCCTTCATACCCTGAAGGATTTCCAGCTCTCTACCCTGCGGAAGGCCGGAGGAGGCGAGGTCGGTGTTCCAGAAATAACTATCGATCCGCTTGTAACTGTTAAAAGCAACCGTACGGTTCAACTCTTCGAAATCAAAACCGTAATTCAGCGCCCTGCGGACTCTGATGTCCTTGAACAGGTCTCGCCGCATGTTGGGCACGAGCGCCTGCAGGATGCCGGTGGACCGCAGCGGGTTCTTGACCTCCTCCTTCTTGACCTTTCCTTCCTTTACCGCGGGAAAATCATACCCCGTTGCCCAGCGGGCAGCCGTAGTTTCCTGCCAATAGTCACTGTTGCCGGCGCGAAACGCTTCGAACTCAACATCGCGATCGCCGAAATAGGTGTAGGTGACGTTGCGGAAATTGTTCTGGCCGACATTCACGTTGAGGTCCTTGCCCCAATAGTCGTCACGCAGTTCATAGCGGATGGTCGCGCCCGGGGAGAAGGATGCGATCTTGTAAGGCCCGGACCCCATTACGGGCTCGAGCGTCGTCTTTGAGATATCGCGCGGTTTGCCGTCCGGCCCCTGTCCCTCCCACCAATGTTTGGGCACGACCACCAACTGCCCGAGAATATTGGGCAGTTCGCGATTGTTCTTCTCGTCGAAAGTGAAGGTGACGTCACGCTCGCCGGTCTTTTCCGCCTTCAGCACGTGACTATAATAATTGGCCGTGAGAGGATTGAGCTCCTTCGTCTTATCAAGACTGAAGATGACGTCCTCAGGCGTGACCGGCTGACCATCCGCCCATTTCGCTTCCTTGCGCAGGCGAAAGGTCGCGCTGGAGACGTCAGCCGGAAAGGACAGGCCCTCTGCGAGCAGACCATAGGAGACAAGGAGTTCGTCTTCGGCCGGCTTCATCAACGTGTCGTAAACAAGCGACAGACCTACAGCTGCCTGGCCTTTGGCGAGCAGAGGATTGAAGGTGTCGAAGGCGCCACTGGCCGAAAGACGCAGGTCTCCACCTTTCGGGGCATCGGGATTGACGTAGTCGAAATGGGCAAAGCCCGGCTTGTACTTCATCTCACTGATGACCGAGCTTCCGATCAGAAACGGCTGGTCCTGACCAACAGCCCCCACCGGCGCCAAAACAGCCGCAAGGGAGAGAAACAAACCGATCTTCAACGACAGAAATGCCATTCCCACTTTCCCCTGACTATTGATGGTTCGACAATACGAGAAATAGGGGCGAAAAACAGGTAAGAGTTTGATTTTTGCTAGGCTCACGAAATATTCAAGCTACCCGGCCGTGTCTGAGATCCTCGAGGCTTAAGCCGCTGCGGCGATCCGTCACCGCCGCCTCCGGCGCCCGCCCGGCAAATCATCGATTCACCAAAATCTCTTTTCACGTTAGATTCGCAGACAAATCACTTCTCAAGGGAACAGCATGGCATTCGGCTTCACTCAAGCTTTCAGGACATTCGGCAGACTGGCGCTCGCCGGCGCAATCGGCGCAGGCCTTGCCGCCGGCGACGTCGGCGCCGAGCAGAAGACGCCGAGCCCGGGCAGCGCCAAGGCTCTGTTCGGCGGCGCCAGCCTGCCGACGCAGGGACCGGCGCAGCCGATCGGCTTTTATGCCAAGGGCTGCATGACCGGCGCTGTGGCGCTGCCGACCGACGGCCCGACCTGGCAGGCGATGCGGCTTTCGCGCAACCGCCGCTGGGGCAACCCCGCGATGATCGCGCTCTTGGAACGGTTTTCGCAGGATGCGGTCAAATATGCCGGCTGGCCGGGCATTCTCGTCGGCGACATCGCCCAGCCGCGCGGCGGGCCGATGCTCAACGGCCATTCCTCGCACCAGATCGGCCTCGATGCCGATATATGGTTCACTCCGATGCCCTCGCGCCGCCTGACGGCCGAGGAGCGTCAGTACCTGCCTTTCACCACCATGCTGCAAAAGAACAAATTCCTGACCGTCGATCCCAAGGTATGGACGGAATCGCGGGCTCGACTTTTGATGCTGGCGGCAAGCTATCCCCAGGTGGAGCGCATTTTTGTCAATCCCGCGATCAAGAAAAAGATGTGCGACACCTGGACGGGCGACCGCACCAACCTCGGCAAGCTCCGGCCGATATACGGTCATGACTCGCATTTTCACATCCGTATAAAGTGCCCGCCCGGTGCAGCCGGATGCACCCCGCAAGCTCCCGTCCCCGCGGGAGACGGCTGCGACAAGTCACTCGCCTATTGGTTCACGCCGGCGCCATGGGCGCCACCAAAACCGCCGAAGCCCGGCGCCAAGCCGCCGAAACCGCCGCGCGAGATGATGGTCTCCGACCTGCCAAAGGCCTGCGCTGCCGTGCTCGACGCCGCTTCCGTCACCTCGATGCAGGCCGCCACCTATGGCGGATCTTCTGCCGCGGGCGGACCTTCTGCCGCCAGCGGACCGTCTGCCGCAAGCGCGCTTGCCGCCGCGCCGACGGCGGCACCGGCCACCGACGATGACGACGGAGAACTGCCCGATGTCGGCCCGGTTCCGAACGACAAGCCGGCGATGCAATGAGGAGCGCCCGGCGCTGTCTTTCAAATCGCAAATTCTTGGTATAGAAGCGGTCAAATCGATTGAATTGTCCGGGCGGAGGGGTTGATGGCTGGCGGCAAATGCCTCGCATTGATTGCGCATGATCAGAAGAAGGACGACATGGCGGCGTTCGCCCGCGCCAACAAGGATCTTCTCTCGCGCTGGAAAATCGTCGCGACAGGTACGACCGGCGGGCGGGTGCTCGATGCCGCGCCCGACCTCAACGTCGTCAGGCTGAAAAGCGGCCCGCTCGGCGGCGACCAGCAGATCGGCGCGCTGATTTCGACCGGCGAGGTCGATGCCTTGATCTTCTTCGTCGACCCGCTGACGCCGATGCCGCATGATGTCGACGTGAAGGCGCTGATGCGGCTGGCAATCGTCTACGACATTCCGATGGCGCTCAACCACGCGACCGCTATAAAGCTCCTTCCCACCCTCGAAGCCTGATCAGCACGGAACCGGCCATGCCAAAACCGAACCACAGCACTCCGCTGCCTTTCCCGATCCTGATCGGCGATATCGGCGGCACCAATGCCCGCTTCTCCATCCTGTCCGATGCCTATGCCGAGCCGAAGCAGTTTCCGAATGTGCGCACGGCGGATTTCGCGACAATCGACGAAGCGATCCAGAAGGGCGTGCTCGACAAGACCGCGGTGCAGCCGCGCTCGGCAATCCTCGCCGTCGCCGGTCCGATCAACGACGACGAGATCCCGCTGACCAATTGCGACTGGGTGGTGCGGCCGAGGACAATGATCCAGGGCCTCGGCATCGAGGACGTGCTCGTCGTCAATGATTTCGAGGCGCAGGCGCTGGCGATCGCCGCCCTGTCGGATGAAAACCGCGAGCGCATCGGCAGCGCCACCGGCGACATGATCGCCTCGCGCGTCGTGCTCGGGCCCGGCACCGGCCTCGGCGTCGGCGGCCTCGTGCATGCCCAGCACAGCTGGATCCCGGTCCCCGGCGAAGGCGGCCATATCGATCTTGGGCCGCGCAGCAAACGCGATTATGACGTCTTTCCGCATATCGAGACGATCGAAGGCCGCGTTTCGGCCGAGCAGATCCTCTGCGGGCGCGGCCTCGTCAACCTCTATAACGCCATCTGTATCGTCGACGGCATTCAGCCGACGATGAAGGATCCGGCCGACATCACCTCGCACGCGCTTGCCGGCAGCGACAAGGCCGCCGTCGAGACCGTCTCGCTATTTGCCACCTATCTCGGCCGAGTGGCGGGCGACATGGCGATGGTGTTCATGGCGCGCGGCGGCGTCTATCTCTCCGGCGGCATCTCGCAGAAGATCCTCCCGGCGCTGAAGAAGCCGGAATTCCGCAGGGCCTTCGAGGACAAGGCGCCGCACACCGCGCTGCTTCGCACCATCCCGACCTATGTCGTGACGCACCCGCTGGCAGCCCTTGCCGGGCTTTCCTCCTATGCGCGCATGCCGGCCAATTTCGGTGTTTCGACGGAAGGCCGCCGCTGGCGGCGCTGAGCCGGCGCGCGTCCCTCCGGGACGCGCCGCGCTCTAGCCAAACCAGTCCCAACTCTTTATAGAGCCGGCGAAGTGCGCGCCATATTCACCGGCGCGCTTGGTCTCGGACAGGAAGCGTAATATTTGGAAGCCGTAGAAAGCAGGAAGCAGAGCGTCAGCAGCGATACCGTCACCGGCATCCTCAAGCGCATTATCGCTGAAAACGGCCGCGACCATCTCTGGGGTTATGTCTTCGCGATTGCCTGCCTGGTCATCGTGGCGCTTTCAACGGCCTTCACCGCCTGGATCATGCGGGCGATCATCGATGAGGCCTTCGCTAATCGCCGCGCCGACGTCGTCTGGATCATCTGCCTTTCGATCTTCGTCGCCTTTGTGCTGCGCGGTTTTGCGAGTTACGGTCAGGCAGTGGCGCTTTCCAAGGTCGGCAACGACATCGTCGCCCGGTATCAGCGCCGCCTTTATGCGCATCTGATGACACTTTCCGTCGGCTTCTTCAGCGAGGCGCGCTCGGCCCATATCGCCGCGCAGGTGAGCCAGAACGTCAGCGGCATCCGCGACGTGCTCAACCTGACGATCACGTCGACGGTCCGCGACCTCCTGACCTTCGTTTCGCTGATCGGCGTAATGGTCCTCCAGGACCCGCTGCTTAGCCTTTCCGTGTTCATCATGGCGCCGCCGCTGCTCTATGCGTTGCGTTATGTTTCCAAACGGCTGCGCTCGGCAACCCGCGAGGCCGTGCATCTGAACAGCCACGTGCTGGGCGCCATGCAGGAGACGATCCAGGGCATTGCCATCGTGAAAGCCTTCACGATGGAAGAGGAGCTGGAACGCAAGGTCAACAAACTTATCAAAGGCGCTGAAAACCGGGCAAACCGGATTGCCCGGCTTTCGGAACGCACCTCGCCTCTGACCGAGAGCTTTGCGGGCTTTGCCGTTGCCAGCGTGCTAGCCTATGCCGCCTACCGCTCGATCTATTACAACGTGCCGCCAGGCGCCTTCTTCTCCTTCGTCACCGCCTTGCTGCTGGCCTATGACCCGGCCCGCCGGCTTGCGCGCCTACAGGTGCAGATGGAGCGCGCCGTCGTCAATGCGCGGATGATCTATGAACTGCTCGACATGGAGCCGCGCCAGCGCGACCTGCCGGATGCTCAGCCGCTGACGGTGACGCAAGCCAGGATCGAATTCCGCAACGTTTCCTTCGGCTACGGCAATGAGAGCGTGCTGAGCGGAGTCAGCTTCATCGCCGAGGGCGGCGCGACGACGGCCCTGGTCGGACCATCGGGGGCCGGCAAATCCACGGTCATCAACCTCATTCCGCGCTTTTACGACCCACGCGAGGGCGAGATCCTGATCGACGGGCAGGACATCGCCCACATCACCAAGAAATCGCTGCGCCAGCAGCTCGCCTACGTCTCGCAGCAGCCTTATCTGTTCGAGGGCACGATCCGTGACAATATCCGCTATGGCCGGCCGGAAGCGACCGATGCCGAGGTGGAAGAGGCCGCCCGGCTTGCCTATGCGCATGACTTCATCTCAGCCCAGCCGCAGGGTTACGATACGCCGGTCGGCGAAAACGGCGTGACGCTTTCGGGCGGCCAGCGTCAGCGGCTTTCGATCGCGCGGGCTCTGGTGCGCAATGCGCCAATCCTGCTTCTCGACGAAGCGACGTCGGCGCTCGACACCGAATCCGAAGCCGCCGTGCAGAAGGCGCTCGACGAGGCGATGACCGGCCGCACCGTCGTCGTCATCGCCCACCGGCTCTCGACCGTGGTGCGCGCCGACAAGATCGTCGTCATGCAGCAGGGCCGGGTCGTCGAGGAAGGCAATCACGAGACGCTTGCGAAGGTCAGCGACGGTCTTTACGCTCGCCTCAACAATCTGCAGAGGCCTTCGGCCTCCGATACAAACTGACCTGGTGACCGAAATGAGCGATGCTGCGATGAAACTGGTGGTGGTCGGCGCGGCAGGGCGCATGGGACAGACGCTGATCCGGCTCATCCATTCGATCGAAGGTTTGGTGCTGCATGCCGCCGTCGATCGCGCCGGCTCGCCCTTCGTCGGTAAAGATGCCGGCGAAATTGCCGGCCTCGGCCCGACCGGCGTCATCATCGGCGACGATCCGCTCAATGCCTTCCTGCATGCCGACGGCGTGCTCGATTTCACTTCGCCTGCTGCAACAGTGGAATTCTCCGGCCTCGCCGCCCAAGCCCGCATCGTTCACGTGGTCGGCACCACCGGCTGTTCGGAAGACGACAATGCCAGGATCGCCGCCGCCGCCCGCCATGCCCGTGTCGTCAAGTCGGGCAATATGAGCCTCGGCGTCAATCTGCTGGGTGTGCTGGCCCAGCAGGCAGCGCGAGCGCTCGATCCTGTCGATTGGGACATCGAAATCCTGGAAATGCACCACAAGCACAAGGTGGATGCGCCTTCCGGCACCGCCCTTCTCCTCGGCGAAGCCGCGGCCAAGGGCCGCAATATCGATCTGGCCTCGAAATCGGTAACGGTGCGAGACGGCCATACCGGCGCCCGTGAGGCCGGCACGATCGGCTTTGCGACCTTGCGCGGCGGCTCCGTCATCGGCGAGCATTCCGTGCTTTTCGCCGGCGAAGGTGAAATCGTCACCCTGTCGCACAGTGCGGCCGACCGCTCGATCTTCGCGCGCGGCGCTATCAAGGCGGCCCTCTGGGCGCGCGATAAAAAGCCGGGCCTCTATTCCATGCTCGACGTGCTCGGGCTTTCTTCCCAATAACGACATTTCGGAGACATATTCATGAGCGGAACCCTCGTCCTCGTTCGCCACGGCCAGAGCGACTGGAATCTGAAGAATCTCTTCACCGGCTGGAAGGATCCCGATCTGACCGAGCTCGGCATCCAGGAAGCCAATGCCGGCGGCGCCGCCCTCGCCGAATACGGGATCAAATTCGACGTCGCCTATACCTCGGCGCTGGTGCGCGCCCAACACACGCTGAAGCTCATCCTCGACAAGGTCGGCCAGCCCGACCTGCAGACGATCCGCGATCAGGCGCTGAACGAGCGCGACTACGGCGACCTCTCCGGGCTCAACAAGGACGATGCCCGCGCCAAATGGGGCGAGGAGCAGGTGCATATCTGGCGCCGCTCCTATGACGTTCCGCCTCCCGGCGGCGAAAGCCTGCGCGATACCGGCGCCCGCGTCTGGCCCTATTATCTCACCGACATCCTGCCCCGGGTGCTGCGCGGCGAGAAAGTGCTGGTCGCCGCGCACGGCAATTCGCTGCGTTCGCTCGTCATGGTGCTGGACAAGCTGACCAAGGAAGGCGTGCTTGCCCTCAACCTCGCGACCGGCGTTCCCATGGTTTACAAGCTGAACGCCGATTCCACCGTCGCTTCCAAGGAAGTGCTCGGAGACATGTCCGGCGCGCATTGAATCCAATGGCCTTCCCTGCACCGACAGGGAAGGCCATCCTCAGTTCTCGATCGTGAACTGCACCCGGTCGGCCGCGAACCGGCTGATCGAATATTGCACCGGCATGCCGTCGAGATCGGTATTCATCGCCTTGGCGACCAGCAGGATCGCACCGGGGGTGAGTTCGAGATCGGCCAGATCTGCCGTGTCGGCATGCGCCGCCGTCACCTCGGTGGTCGCCCGAACATAATCCGCCAATCCAAGTTCGACGAAAGCCTTGGTGATCGATTGATGTTTGCGGTAGGCCTCGCCGATCCCGGCGAAACGCTCGGCAGGAAACCAGCTCGTCGCCTTTGACACCGGCCGCTTGTCGGCCTCGCGCAGCGTTTCCAGCCGGATGACCTTTGCGCCCGGCTTCAGCCGCAGCCAGCGGGCGACCTCGGCGCTCGCCTCCTCCGTCACCTCATCGAGCAACAGGCCGCGCGTCTCGCGCGCCTGGTCGCCGATGCCGGCGGTAAAACGAGTACGCCTGGTGATCGGGAAGTTCAGCCGTTCCTTGCGCTCGATCAGCGTGCCGCGACCTTGCACCGCCCGGACGATGCCTTCCTGCGCCAAGGCTGCCAAAGCGCTGCGCACCGTATGCCGGTTGACGCCGAATTGCAGCGCCAGAACGGTTTCGGGCGGCACCATTCCGGTTTCGTCATAGGCGCCGTTGCCGATCGCCTCACGAATCCGGTCGGCAATCTGGCGCCAGAGCGCCACGCCGGTCTGCCTTTGCACCTGATTCAGTCCCGCCATTCCGTCCCCTGCCCTGCCATTTCATGCCTTCTATCGAATTCAAAGAGGTACCGCACCCTTCATACGCCTGAAAAGACGCGAGGCGCTGCGCAATGTCACACGCTTGTCACGGCATCGATTTAGGACTAGGTATAGCTTGTATAGTTGTCTATATCAATAGACATATTAAAGGAAGCGGCGATGATATCAGCGGACAGGAACGACGCTACATCACAGACGGCATCCGGGCGTAAACGCGCCGCCGATCTGCTGGCGCGGGCGGAACGGAGCGAACTCTCGGCAGCCTGGATTGCGTTGCCGCAAAAGCCTGCGGCGCATCCGGTGCGCGGACCGGAGACAGGGCTGGTGATGGTGCGCGGACGCATCGGCGGCGGCGGCGCTCCCTTCAATCTTGGCGAGGTGACGGTAACGCGCGCGACGGTCCGGCTCGACTCCGGTTCGGTCGGCCATGCGCAGGCGCTCGGCACCGACCACGAGAAGGCGCGGCTTGCGGCGATCTTCGATGCGCTCTGGCAGGAGGAAGCGACGAAGGATTTCGTCGAACGGGCGCTGCTTTTGCCGATCACTGAGCGAATCGCTGCTGCCGAACGCCGCAAGGCCGACGAGACGGCGGCGACCCGCGTCGACTTCTTCACCATGGTGCGGGGAGACAACTGATGGATTTCAACACCGAAGCCTTGACCGGCGGCTTTGCCGAGCCGGTCTTCCATGCCCAGAGCGTGTTCAAGATGCTGATGGACGGCATGGCCCGTCCCGGTACGATTGAGACCGTTCAGCCCGACGTCGCGCCGCCTGCGCCGCTCGGCATTGCCGCCGGCGCGATCGCGCTGACGCTTTGCGACCACGACACGCCGGTCTGGCTTTCCCAGGGGCTGGCGAAATCCGCCGTGCCGGATTGGCTCGGCTTCCACGCCGGCGCGCCGCTGACCACGGAGAAGGCCGAGGCACGCTTCGCCTTCACCGAAGCCGGTGCCGCGCTCTGCCCCTTCGGCCTCTTCGCCTCAGGCACGCAGGAATATCCCGACCGCTCGACGACCCTCATCATCGAACTTTCCGACCTCGAGGGTGGGCGCCGGCTGGCGCTGATCGGACCCGGCATCCAGAGCGTGACCGAGATCGCTCCTGTCGGCCTGCCGGAGACCTTTCTGCGGCTCTGGGCCGAGAACCGCGCGCTCTTCCCGCGCGGCATCGATATCGTGCTGACCTCGGGCGAGCGCTTCCTCTGCCTGCCGCGCACCACCAAGATCACAGCAACGGAGATCTGAGCTCATGTATGTTGCCGTCAAGGGTGGCGAGGCCGCCATCGCCAATGCCCACCGCCTGCTTGCCGACCGCCGCCGCGGCGACCGTTCGCTGCCGGCGATCGGCATCGACCAGATCGTCGCGCAGCTGGCACTCGCCGTCGACCGTGTGATGGCCGAGGCCTCGCTTTTCGACCGCACGCTCGCAGGCCTCGCCATCCGCCAGTCGCGCGGCGACATGATCGAGGCGATCTTCCTGCTGCGCGCCTATCGCACGACGCTGCCGCGCTTCGGTTATTCCAAGCCGCTCGACACGGCTAATATGACGATCGAACGCCGTATCTCGGCCACCTACAAGGATCTGCCGGGCGGCCAGCTTCTCGGACCGACCTTCGATTATACCCATCGCCTGCTCGATCCCTCGCTGCTTACCGACGAGACGGTCGAGGGGCCCGCCCTGCGTACAGCCGAAACCGGCCGCGTCATGCGCGTCTCCGAAATCCTCGACGAGGAAGGGTTGATCGAGGCCGACGGCGATATGCCGGAGGATCACGAAGTCGGCGACCTTACGCGCGAGCCGATGGAATTTCCGATGAGCCGCGACCTTCGCCTGCAGGCGCTCGCCCGCGGCGATGAGGGTTTCCTGCTGGCGCTCGGTTATTCCACCCAGCGCGGTTACGGCCGCAATCACCCCTTCACCGGCGAGATCCGGATCGGCGAGGTCGAGGTGGAATTCGAGGTGCCGGAGCTCGGTTTCGCCGTTTCGCTCGGCACGATCCAGGTCACCGAATGCCAGATGGTCAACCAGTTCAAGGGTTCGGCCAAGGCGCCGCCGCAATTTACCCGCGGTTACGGCCTGGTCTTCGGCCAGAGCGAGCGCAAAGCGATGGCGATGTCGCTGGTCGATCGCGCATTGCGTGCCGAAGAACTCGGCGAGGATATCACCGCGCCCGCCCAGGACGAGGAATTCGTCATCTCCCATTCCGACAACGTCCAGGCGACCGGCTTCGTCGAACATCTGAAGCTTCCGCATTATGTGGACTTCCAGGCCGAACTCGATCTCGTTCGCCGCATGCGAAGCGAATTCGAAGCCGCCCGCAACAGGGGCGAAGATTTGAAGGAAGCCGCCGAATGAGCGATCTTGCCAGCTACAACTTCGCCTATCTGGATGAACAGACGAAGCGGATGATCCGCCGCGCCATCCTGAAGGCCATCGCCATTCCCGGCTACCAGGTGCCGTTTGCCTCGCGCGAAATGCCGATGCCCTACGGCTGGGGCACCGGCGGCGTGCAGGTGACGGCCTCGATCATCGGCCCCGACGACGTGCTGAAGGTCATCGACCAAGGCGCCGACGACACCACCAACGCCGTCTCCATCCGCGCCTTCTTCCAGAAGGTCGCCAATGTGGCGGTGACGACGCATACAGGCGAGGCGACGATCATCCAGACGCGCCACCGCATTCCCGAGGAAAAGCTCAAGGCCGGCCAAGTGCTCGTCTACCAGGTGCCGATCCCCGAACCGCTGCGCTTCCTCGAGCCGCGTGAAACCGAGACGCGCAAGATGCATGCGCTGGAAGAATACGGTCTCATGCACGTGAAGCTCTACGAGGATATCGCCCGCAACGGCCGCATCGCCACGACCTATGCCTATCCGGTCAAGGTTTACGGCCGCTACGTCATGGATCCCTCACCGACGCCCAAATTCGATAATCCCAAGATGCATAAGTCGGAAGCGCTGCAGCTTTTCGGCGCCGGCCGCGAAAAGCGCATCTATGCCGTGCCGCCCTATACCGACGTCGTCAGCCTTGATTTCGAGGACCATCCCTTCGAAATCCAGCGCTTCGGCAAGCCCTGCGCGCTTTGTGGCGCCGAGGATGTCTATCTGGACGAGGTGATCCTCGACGACAAAGGCGGGCGCATGTTCGTCTGCTCCGATACCGATCATTGCGAAGATCGCCGGGCACACGGACATGCCGGCGAAATGCTGGCCCGGGAGGCTGCAGAATGACCGATACGCCGCTTCTCAAAGTCAACGACCTGTCGAAGTTCTATGGCAACCGCATCGGCTGCCGCAATGTGTCCTTCGAGCTCTGGCCCGGCGAAGTGCTCGCCATTGTCGGCGAATCCGGCTCGGGCAAGACGACGCTGCTGAACTGCATCTCTACCCGGCTGATGCCGACCAGCGGCAGTGTCGAATACCACATGCGCGACGGCACCTATCGCGACCTCTACCATATGAACGAGGCCGAGCGCCGTTTCCTGATGCGCACCGACTGGGGTTTCGTGCACCAGAACCCGGCCGATGGCCTGCGCATGACGGTTTCCGCCGGCGCCAATGTCGGCGAACGCCTCATGGCGATCGGCGACCGGCATTACGGCAAGATCCGCTCCACCGCTATCGACTGGCTGGAACGCGTCGAGATCGACGCCGACCGCATCGACGACCAGCCGCGCGCCTTTTCCGGCGGAATGCGGCAGCGATTGCAGATCGCCCGCAATCTCGTCACCGGCCCACGCCTCGTCTTCATGGACGAGCCCACAGGCGGCCTCGACGTCTCGGTGCAGGCGCGTTTGCTCGATCTCGTTCGCGGCCTCGTCAACGATCTCGGCCTCTCGGCCATCATCGTCACCCACGATCTCGCCGTCGCCCGGCTTCTGTCGCACCGCATGATGGTGATGAAGGACGGCTACGTCATCGAACACGGGCTCACCGACCGGGTGCTCGACGATCCGCGCGAACCCTACACGCAACTGCTCGTTTCCTCGATCCTGCAGGTCTGAGCGCCGCTGCAGGTCCAAAACCAGGGAAGACATCATGCCAACGCCCCTCGTCGTTTCCGAAGTCTCGAAGAGCTTCACCATGCATCTGCGCGACGGCATCCGGCTGCCCGTCGTCTCCGATGTCGCCTTCTCGGTCGCTTCAGGAGAATGCGTCGTGCTCGGCGGCCCGTCGGGCATCGGAAAGAGCTCGCTGCTGAAGATGATCTACGGCAATTATGCGGTCGACACCGGTCAGATTCTCATCCGCCACGACGGCCGCGTCGTCGATCTCGCCGCCGCCGATCCGCGCACCGTGCTCAATGTGCGGCGCAATACGCTTGGCTATGTCAGCCAGTTCCTGCGCACCGTGCCGCGCGTCGCGGCAATCGACGTGGTGGCGGAACCGCTAGTGGCGCGTGGCGAGGAAGCCCGTGCAGCACGAGAGAAGGCGGGCGCCCTGCTCGCCAAGCTCAACCTGCCGGAAGCGCTCTGGCAGCTTCCGCCCGCTACCTTCTCCGGCGGCGAACAGCAGCGCGTCAACATTGCCCGCGGCTTCATCACCGACCATACAATCCTGCTGCTCGATGAACCCACCGCCTCGCTCGATGCCCGCAACCGAGCCGTCGTCGTCGGCATGATTTCGGAAAAGAAGCAGGCGGGCGTCGCCCTTCTCGGCATCTTTCACGATGAGGAAGTGCGCGAGGCCGTCGCCGACCGCATCCTCGACGTCCAGCAGTTTTCTCCCAGAAAGATTGCCGCATGAGCCGCAGGCTTGGCATTGAACCCTATGTCCACGAGACCGCGTCCGTCAGCGATTCCAGCTTCGGGCGCTATACGGAGGTTTCGGAGCGCTGCCGCATCAGCGAGGCGACCTTCGGCGACTATTCCTACATCATGCAGGACGGCTCCGTCTGGTGCGCGACGATCGGCAAGTTCGTCAATATCGCCGCCGCCGTGCGCATCAACGCCACCAACCATCCGACCTGGCGCGCGACGCTGCATCATTTCACCTATCGCGCCGCCGATTACTGGCCGGACGGTGACATGGAGGAGGACTTCTTCGCCTGGCGGCGCGCAAACCGGGTGACGATCGGCAACGACGTCTGGATCGGCCATGGGGCGACGATCCTGCCTGGCGTCAGCGTCGGCAACGGCGCGGTGATCGGCGCCGGCGCCGTCGTCTCGAAGAACGTCGCGGCTTACTCGATCGTTGGCGGCGTGCCGGCTAATATAATCCGCGAGCGCTTTCCGAAAGAGGTCGGCGAGCGCATGGACAGGCTTGCATGGTGGGACTGGGAGCACGACCGTTTGCGCCTGGCCTTGCAGGATTTTCGCAACCTAAGCGCGGAAGATTTCCTAGCGCGCTACGGGGGCTAGAAGCGGTCTTCGCAACGCCGAGAATTGTGACGCCACTTACACAAATATGACACGCGACGTTCATGAAGCGGGACTAATGCGATGCTCATCAACGCCTGGAATACAAGGGGAAGAGCATGATGTTCGAGCTGAAGGATGTCACCCGTCGTTTCGGAAACAAGCTCGCCGTTGATGCCGTGACACTAACCATTCCCCAGGGCCAGATGGTCGGCATCATCGGGCGCTCCGGTGCCGGCAAGTCTACGCTGCTCCGCATGATCAACCGCCTGCAGGAACCAAGCTCCGGTTCCATTCGTTTCGCCGGAGTCGAAGTCTCTGGGCTTCGTGGCCAAGGCTTGCGCAACTGGCAGCGCGACTGTGCGATGATCTTCCAGCAGTTCAACCTGGTGCCCCGCCTCGATGTGCTGACCAATGTCATGCTCGGCCGGCTCAATCACCGCTCGACGCTTCTCAGCCTGCTCAACGTCTTCACGCGCGAGGAGCGCGTGCATGCGATCGCGGCGCTCGAGCGCCTCGGCATCGAGCAGACGGCGCTGCAGGCGGCCGGTACACTCTCCGGCGGCCAGCAGCAGCGTGTGGCGATCGCCCGCGCGCTGATGCAGAACCCGAAGATGGTGCTTGCCGACGAGCCGATCGCCTCGCTCGATCCGCTGAACGCCAAGATCGTCATGGATGCGCTGCGCGACATCAATGAGCGCGAGGGCATCACCGTCATCACCAACCTGCACACACTCGATACCGCCCGCAACTATTGTGAGCGCATCGTCGGCATGGCCGGCGGCCGCGTCGTCTTCGACGGTAAGCCGTCAGAGCTGACCGGGGAGGCCGTTAAGGAAATATACGGGACTGACAAGGACGGCGCCGGCATCGACGAAACCATGACGTCGACCAGCCTTGAATCCACGCGCCGCGCCGAGACCCCATCCTCCGGCATGATGGCCAAAACAGCCGCCATGCATTGATCCGTGTCCGGCCGACGGGACAACGGCCGGAGAACCAACTGACGAGCCACGTCACAACAGGGAGACTTCTATGTCTGCATTCCGCAAGATTTTGATGGCAACCATCGCCGTAGCCGCCCTCGCCGGCAATGCCGCCGCTCAGGAGGTCAAAGTCCTCCGCATCGGTCTCGATGGCGGTGAAAACGAAGCCGACCAGGTTCGTCGCACCGAGTGCGTCAAGCCGGGCCTGATCGCCGCCACCGGCGTTTCCGAAGTGCAGCTCTTCCCGTCGCCGAACTACAACGGCGTCATCCAGGGCCTGCTCGGCGGCACGATCGATCTCGCCGTCATGGGCGCCGCCTCTTACGCCGCGGTCTATATCAAGGATCCGAACGCCGTCACCCCGGTTCTCACCACCAAGCAGGCGGACGGTTCGACCGGCTACTACTCGATCATGGTTGCCCGCAAGGATTCCGGCATCAAGACGCTGGCGGACGCGAAGGGCAAGAAGCTCGGCTTCGCCGATCCGGACTCTACCTCCGGCTACCTTGTTCCTAACGTTGCCCTTCCGAAGGACACCGGCGCTCCAGTCAAGCAGTACTTCTCTGAAACAGGCTTCGGCGGCGGCCACGAGAACCTCGTTCTCGGCGTTCTCGACAAGAAGTTCGACGTCGGTACCACCTTCGGTTCCGGTCAGGGCGATTGGGCGCAGGGTTACACATCCGGCAACCTGCACCAGATGGTCACCAAGGGCCTGCTCGACATGGACGATATCGTCGAAGTCTGGAAGTCGCCCCTTATCCCGAACGGTCCGCTGATGGTTTCCCAGAAGCTGCCGGCCGACCTGCAGAAGAAGGTTACCGCCTACTTCGCCGAACTGCCGAAGAAGGACAAGAGCTGCTTCGAATCGTTCACCGGCGGCGGCTACGTTGACTGGGCGCCGGTCGACCAGAGCTTCTACCAGACGATCATCGACGCCCGTAAGGCGGTCATCGGCGGCTGATCCTCAGCCTGAACAGTCTTGCGGCGGCATCATGATGGTGCCGCCGTTTTCAAGAAGGAAGCCATAGATGGCGCACTCGGCCGGCGCGGATTCTCTCAGCGGATTGCAGGAGAGCTCCCGCACCATCCTCGATCATTATCAGAGCCAAGTCCGAACGCGACGCATCTATACCGTCGTTTCGATCGTGGTGTTCCTAATCATCCTCGGCGCCTCGCTCGACTTCGCCAACAGTGTCAATTCGGGCAAGTTCTTCGAGCGCCTGCCCTATTTCTTCGATTTCATGAAGAGCTTTGTACCGGACAGCCCGCTGGAGATCTTCCGCGCCATGTTCGACTTGCCGTCGCCCTACTCCGACGGTTCGATAAAATACGACTACACAAGCGACCGCGTCTGGATCACCGACAATTTCTACATCCCGAATTTCTTCTACCAGCTCGCGATCACGCTCAACATCGCCATCGTCTCCACCATATTGGGCGCCAGCGGTGCGTTCCTGCTCTGCTTTTTCGCGTCCACCAATCTGGTCGGTGCGGGTGTGACGCGCTGGATTGTCCGGCGCATCATGGAGATCATGCGCGCCTTCCCGGAAATCGTCATCGCCGGTCTTCTCGCGGCGATCCTGTCGATCGGTCCGATCTCGGCGATCATCGCGGTGTGGTTCCACACTATCGGCGCGCTCGGAAAGCTGTTCTTCGAAGTCGTCGAGAATGCTGACATGAAGCCGGATGAAGGCCTGCGCGCCGTCGGCGCCGGCTGGCTGAAGCGTGTACGTTTTGCCATCCTGCCGCAGGTCCTGCCGAACTTCGTCTCCTACACGTTGCTGCGCACCGAGATAAATGTGCGTGCCTCGACCATTATCGGCGCGGTTGGCGGCGGCGGCATAGGTGAAGTCTTCAGCCTTTCGATTGGCCGCGACCATGCCGCCAAGACTTACGCAATCATCATCCTGCTGCTGATTACGGTCATTTGCGTCGACCAGTTTTCTGCTTGGCTGCGCCGACGGCTGATCGGCCAGCAGTCCTTCGAATTTGGCCGGGGAGCGGCGTGATGACCTCGGGCCTGAGCATGAACGCTGTCGAACGCAACCGCCTGTTGGCCGCCTATCCGGACGTCTTCCATCGCAGTTTCATGCAGCGCTGGGGCCTCCTTGTCGTTTCGGCGGCAGTCCTCGTTTACCTTGCCTTCTGCTTCGCCTTCTTCAACGTCATTCCCACGTTCGTCAACGGCAACTGGGATCGCGCGGCGATCTATGTTCAGGACTGGTATTCCTGGCGTGCCCAGCCGCGCCTCCGTTTCCAGAACGATCAGGTCGTCCCGCAATGGACAAGCCGCCGCCAGTATCCGGAAGGCGCCGACATCTACTGGCTGAAGCCTAGTGCCGATGGAAGCAGATACACCGTCACCTTCGGCAGCGACGGCGACCGCCTGGAGGTGAGCCCGACCCGCGTGGACGTCTATATCGACGGCAAGCTCTATCCCGTCACCATCACCCGCGACCGTGCTTCCCTGCCTGCCGACGCGCCGGTCCAGATGCAGCAGGACGACAACAAGGTGAATGTCTATTACGGTTTTTCCGGACAGGCAGAAATCCGCACCAGCCAGGTCTACGTGCAGCGCCGTTTTCTCGGCTGGGCGAACTTTTTCTTCGATACGCAATCGCCCTTCTGGGGCCGCAGCCTGCCCGAGGTTGTCGGCCTGATGTTCTCCGGCGCACGACTGGATGCAAATCAATCCAACGCCTCGCTGGCCTTAGACAACTTCCTCAACAACGCGAGCTGGCAGCACGGCGACATCCTGTCGAAACTGATGCAGACACTCGTCATGGCCTTTGTCGGCACATTATTCGGCACGCTGGTTGCTTTCCCGCTCGCCTTCATCGCCGCACGCAACATCATGCGCAACCGCGCCGTGAACTGGGCCACGAAGCGCCTCTTCGATTTCCTGCGCTCGATCGATATGCTGATCTGGGCGTTGTTCTTCACCCGTGCCTTCGGTCCGGGGCCGCTTCCCGGGATCGCGGCGATTTTCTTCACCGATACCGGCGCGCTCGGAAAAGTCTATGCCGAAGCCCTCGAGAACATCGACGACAAGCAGCGTGAGGGCGTGAAATCGGTCGGTGCGGCGCCAGTTGCCGTTCAACGTTTCGGCGTCGTCCCACAAGTCCTGCCGGTCTTCATCTCGCAATCTCTTTATTTCTGGGAGTCGAATACCCGTTCGGCAACCGTGATCGGGGCCGTCGGTGCGGGCGGCATTGGCCTGAAGTTGCTGGAGTCCATGAAGACCAATTCGGACTGGGACAAAGTCGCCTATATGGTGCTTCTGATACTCCTGGTAGTCTTCGCCTTCGACAATCTGTCGAATGCGCTGCGCTCGCGCGTGATGGGGAAAAAGAACCACTGACAAGCTGCCGCCATCATCATTCTGTCACGGAATTCTTTTAGCCGGGGAGCCTGCTTGCGGTTCGCCGCCAAATCACTGCACATTGCGCTCCCCGTTTCGACGATCCCCAGGACAAAGCCTTGCGCTACGCTCTCTATTTCTCGCCGCCGAAGGATGATCCCCTGACCGGCGCGGCCTCGCTCTGGCTCGGCCGCGACGCCTTTACCGGCGAAACCTATCCTGCCCCGGCCTATGAGCAGCTCGGCCAGGCAGAGCAGTTCGAACTGACCGCCGATCCACGCCGCTATGGCTTCCATGCGACGATCAAGGCGCCGTTTGCGCTTGCCGCCTCCGTCACCGAAAAGGACCTCATGGCCTTTGCCGAGGATTTTGCCGCGCGCACGCCGGCCTTCGAGATTCCCGAACTCGTGCTCGGCCAGCTCGGCCGTTTTTTTGCCCTCGTCCCCGGTTCTCTTCATCAACCTCTTCAGGATTTCGCCGCGAAGGTGGTAAGGTCTTTCGAACCGTTTCGCGCGGCACTTTCGGAAGCCGATATCATCAGGCGCAACCCGGAGAAGCTCAGCGACAGCCAGCGCGTCAATCTGCAGCGCTGGGGTTATCCCTACGTCATGGAGGATTTCGGCTTCCACATGACGCTGAGCGGGCAAGTGCCCGAGACCCGCGCCGCGGTAATGAAAACGATTCTGGCCGAGCGTTTTTCCGGTTTTACCGGCCGGCCGCTGTCGATTTCCGGCCTTGCCGTCTTCGTCGAGGAGACGCGCGGCGCCCCGTTCAAAGTTCATTCCTGGTTGCCGCTTTCCGGCGCCAAAAGCTGAAAGACCTGACGAGATGAGCAAAGAGACTGTGTTTTCCAATGCCCGCATCGTTCTCGAGGATGACGTCCTCGCCGGATCGATCCTCATCCGCGACGGAAAGATCGCCGATATTTCCGAAGGAAACTCGGTAGCCGGCGAAGATTTCGAAGGGGACTTCATCATTCCGGGGCTCGTCGAGCTACACACCGACCATCTCGAAGGGCATTATCAGCCGCGTCCCGGCATTCGCTGGAACAAGACCGCCGCGGTCCAGGCGCATGACGCCCAGATCGTTACATCCGGCATCACCACGGTGTTCGATTGCCTGCGCATGGGTGCGGACGAGGACGGCGGCTTCGAACTTGGCGAGATGCGCGACATGGCCGACGCCATTCAGTCGGCGGAGAGGGAGGGCCGGCTGCGCGCCGAGCACCTTCTGCACCTGCGCTGCGAGGTCTCGGCCGACAATGTGCTCGCACATTTCGCGGATTTCGAGGAGGATCCGCATGTGCGGCTCGTCTCGCTGATGGATCATGCGCCCGGCCAGCGGCAGTTCCAGACGATGGATCAATATATCTTCTACTACCAAAAGAAGCGGGGCTTGAGCGACGAGGTCTTCGCCCGTTTCGTCGCCAAGCGGCAGGCGGAATCGGCGCGCAACTCGACCCCGCACCGCAACGCCATCGCCAAGGTCTGCGCCGAACGCGGCATCACGGTGGCAAGCCATGACGACGCCACACTCGCCCATGTCGACGAGGCGATCGACAACGGCGTGCGGCTCGCCGAATTCCCGACCAGCTTCGATGCCGCCCGCGCCTCGCACGAGCACGGCATGAGCGTGCTGATGGGGGCGCCCAACATCGTTCGCGGCAAATCCCATTCCGGCAACATCGCCGCCCGCGACCTCGCCGAAATGGGCGTGCTCGATGTGCTGTCCTCCGACTACGTGCCGCTCAGCCTGCTGCACGCGCCCTTCATCCTCGCCGACGAGGTCGAGAGCATCACGCTGCCGAAGGCGATCGCCATGGTGACGTCGACGCCCGCCCGCACCGTCAGCCTCGACGATCGCGGACGGATCGCGACCGGGCTGCGCGCCGATCTCGTCCGCGTCCACCGTTCGCATGGCGTGCCGGTGACACGCTCCGTCTGGCGCCAGGGACGCCGTGTCGCATGAGCCCGCACCAACCCCATCCCGGTGCCGGCGCCGAACGCGGCATCATGGTCGTCGTCGTCGGGCCGAGTGGCGCCGGCAAGGACACGCTGATGAACCTTGCCGCCCGGCATTTCGCCGGCCGCGCTGACATTCACTTCACCCGCCGCGTCATTACCCGCCACCGCGGCGCCGGCGGCGAGGATCATCTTTCCGTCTCCCTCGAAGGGTTTGCCGCCATGGAGCAGTCGGGCTCCTTTGCCGTCTGGTGGGAAGCCCATGGTCTGAAATACGGCATTCCGGCCGAAGTCTCGGTGGCGCTGTCGAGGGGCCATATCGTTGTCGCCAACGGCTCGCGCTCCGCGCTGCATCGCTTCCAGGCCGCCTTCCCGCGGCTGAAGGTCATCAACGTCACCGCCAGCGCCGAGGTGCTCGCCGGCCGGCTGGAGGCGCGTGGGCGCGAGACGCATGAGGATATCATGGCGAGACTCGCCCGCGGGCCGCTGACGGTGCGCGGCGACTACGATGTGACGGAGCTCGACAATAGCGGTTCCATCGAAGCGGCCGAGCAGAAGATGATCGCGATCCTCGACGGACTGCTGGCGGACGTTCAGTAGACGAACGACAGCAGAAATTTGCGATGCCGCAGGCCCTCGCTGTCCGAACCGGATAAATAGGCAACTGATCAGGCCAGCGGCAGGAATTGCACGTCCGGCAAGCGACGTGATGTACCGCGAAGAGAGGTCCTCGGCGCGCTGGATCTCTGTGACAAGCACAGAGATGAGGGAGGAGAGGTAGAGCCTCCCATCCACTGTCGCGGGACGGAACAGCTTTTGCCATTAGAAATCTTGGCGGAAGCGCTTACCCACCCACCCTCATCTCTGTGCTTGTCACAGAGATCCAGCCACGGCGCGTCCGCGCCGTGAATGACTCATCTGAAGAAGTTGCCTATCTTTCAATTGAACAATCGGAACAGGCGACTTGGCGACTATTCCCCGTCGCCTCGTCCCGAAACGATCTCGCGCTTGCCGACATGATTGGCCGGGCCGACCAGGCCTTCCTTTTCCATGCGTTCGACCAATGAGGCGGCGCGGTTATAGCCGATGCCGAGGCGGCGCTGGATGTAGGAGGTCGAGCACTTCTTGTCGCGCATGACGACCTTGACGGCCTGCTCGTAGAGCTCGTTGCCGTCCTCGGAGGCCATGGCGCTCTTGTCGAACACGGCGCCGGCCTCTTCCTCTTCCGGCTCTTCCTCTTCGTCGGCGGTGACGGTGTTGAGATATTCGGGACGCCCTTGCGTTTTCAGATGGGCAACGACCTTTTCGACCTCGGCATCCGAAACAAACGGACCGTGCACGCGGGCAATCCTGCCGCCGCCCTGCATGTGCAGCATGTCGCCCTGGCCGAGCAGCTGCTCGGCGCCCTGTTCGCCGAGAATGGTGCGGCTGTCGATCTTCGAGGTGACCTGGAAGGAGATGCGGGTCGGGAAGTTCGCCTTGATCGTGCCGGTGATGACGTCGACCGACGGGCGCTGCGTCGCCATGATCAGGTGAATACCGGCCGCACGCGCCATCTGCGCCAGACGCTGAATCGCGCCTTCGATCTCCTTGCCGGCGACCATCATCAGGTCGGCCATTTCGTCGACGATGACCACGATATAGGGCATCGGCGCGAGATCCAGCTCCTGCTGCTCCTCGACCGGCGCGCCGGTTCCCCTGTCGAAACCGGTCTGGACCATGATATGGATGGTCTCGCCCTTTTCGCGCGCCTGGGAGACGCGGCCATTATAGCCGTCGATGTTGCGGACGCCGAGGCGCGACATCTTGCGATAACGCTCCTCCATCTCGCGCACCGCCCATTTCAGCGCCATGACCGCCTTCTTCGGGTCGGTGACGACCGGCGTCAGCAGATGCGGGATGCCATCATAGACGGAGAGTTCGAGCATCTTCGGATCGACCATGATCAGCCGGCACTGTTCCGGCGTCATGCGATAGAGCAGCGACAGGATCATCGTGTTGATGGCGACTGATTTGCCCGAGCCGGTGGTGCCGGCGACAAGCAGATGCGGCATCTTGGCAAGCTCGGCGATCACGGGCTCGCCACCGATGGTCTTGCCGAGGCCGAGCGCCAGCTTATAGCCGCTCTTGTCGAAATCCTGGCTCTCGATCATCTCGCGGAAATAGACTGTTTCACGGGTGACATTCGGCAGTTCGATCCCGATGACGTTGCGGCCGGGAACGACGGCGACGCGGGCCGAAAGCGCCGACATCGAGCGGGCGATATCGTCGGCAAGGCCGATGACGCGCGATGACTTCACGCCGGGCGCCGGCTCGAATTCATAGAGGGTGACGACCGGGCCGGGGCGGACATGAATGATCTCGCCCTTGATGCCGAAATCTTCCAGTACGCTTTCCAGAAGGCCGGCATTCTGCTCCAGCGTCTCCTGCGACATGATCTCGCCAAGCCGTTCCGGCGGCTCCTGCAACAGGGCGCGCGGCGGGAATTCATAGCCTGATGCATCGACCTTTTCCGGTCGTGCCATCAGGCGCGGCGACGGCAGAACTGCGGCGACAGGCGGCGTTGGCCGAGGCGCCGGGACTGCCTGGGGCAACGGTGTAGCCTGGGGCAACGGTGCAGCCTGCGGCATTGGCGCGGTCTGGGGTGCCTGGGGCACGCCTCTCGGCGCCAGCACGATCGGCTCCGGAGCACGAACCGGCTTTTCCAGGGATATCGCGGCCGGCTGCCGCAGAGCTGCCGATGCGGGTCTTGCGGCCGGCGGCTGGATCGGGCGCGTTGCCGCGGGAGCTGGTTTCGGCGCGCCCGGACGCCATTCCATGACGCGGAACAGGGAGGTGATTGATTCGGGCGTGGTCTCGATCTTCGGAACAACAATCGGGTGGGTGCGGACCGGCTCGCCTTCTTCGAAGGCCATGACTTCCCAGAAGGCGAAATCGGAAATCGAAGACAGTTCGGACGCAGCGCGCAAGGCAGGCGCCTCCGCCCGGCCGGCGGCCGGCTGCGGCATCTCGATCATCGGGGCCGGGGCTGCGGCAAGCTCGCTCGGCTCCGGCAGATAGATGTCGAAAGGCACATCGACGGCGACCGGTTCTATCCGTATCGGTTGCTGCTCGAGCTGCGATTCGTCGCGAACGGGCTCGTTCGACGGACGGCGCCGGCTGATCAGCGTTTCCGGGGTGCGGGTGAAGCGAACATTCGGCGCGAGCGAGAAGTTGCTCTGCCAGATCGGCGCCGCCGGCTTTTCGCCGGGATTTTCCTCCGCAAGCTCGGTTTCAAGCCCGCTGGAAAAATCTGCGGCATCCGTCAAATTGGTTCTGGGAAAACGCATGCGTCCGCTACTCACTCATGCCTGACAAATTACGACCCTACCGGGATAGAAAAGGAAGGTTAATAAGTTCCTTCCAGCCGCATCGTTCCGGTACGCCCTGCAGAGACAAACCGTTGCCATTTCAATGAGTTGCGTGAACCGGAAAAATCTTTTTGGTTTTGGGGAGGCGGTTAATGCGCCTCATCCCAATTGGTGGCGGCGCGCGCATCGACGCGCAGCGGCACGCGCATTTCGAGCGCCGGCATGGTGGCGTTTTCCATGACCGAGACGATGATCGGCATGGCCTTGTCGACATCCTCATCTTCGACTTCGAAGATGAGTTCGTCGTGCACCTGCAGGAGCATGCGGACACGCTCGGCAAGACCGGCTTCAACAAGCGCCGGCTCCATCTTGATCATCGCCCGGCGGATGACGTCGGCGGCCGAGCCCTGGATCGGCGCGTTGATCGCGGCCCGCTCGTTGAAGGCGCGCACCGACGGATTGGAAGAACGGATTTCGGGATAGTTGATTCGCCGGCCGAAAATCGTCTCGACGTAACCCTTGTCGCGCGCCATGGCCTTGCGGCTTTCCATATAATCGCGGATGCCGGGGAAACGCTCGAAATATTTCTTGATATAGTCGCCGGCTTCCGACCGCTCGATCGAAAGCTGATTGGCGAGCCCGAAGGCCGAGATGCCGTAGATGATGCCGAAATTGATCGCCTTGGCGCGGCGGCGAACTTCGCCCGGCATGCCTTCGACCGGCACCCCGAACATTTCCGACGCGGTCATGGCATGGATGTCGACGCCATCCTCGAAGGCCTTGGTCAGCTGCGGGATCTCGGCCACATGGGCAAGCACACGCAGTTCGATCTGGCTGTAATCGGCGGAAATCAGCTTGTGGCCCGGTGTCGAGATGAAGGCGGTGCGGATCTTGCGGCCTTCAGCGGTGCGCACCGGAATATTCTGCAGGTTCGGCTCGGAGGAAGACAGCCGCCCTGTCGTCGTCGATGCCAGCGAGTAGGAGGTGTGGACCCGCTTGGTCTCCGGATGCACATAGCCTGGAAGCGCGTCGGTATAGGTCGATTTCAGCTTGGTGAGCTGACGCCAGTCGACGATCTTGCGCGGCAGTTCGAACCCGGCGGCGGCGAGATCCTCGAGCACCGAGGCGGAGGTCGACCATTGCCCGGTCTTCGTCTTGCTGCCGCCGGCAAGACCCATCTTGCCGAACAGAATATCGCCCAGCTGCTTCGGCGAACCGATATTGAAACGCTCGCCGGCCAGCGTATAGATTTCGTCCTCCAGCCGCGCCGCACCCTGGGCCAGTTCGCCGGACAGGCGCGACAGGATCTGCCGGTCTACGGTGACGCCGCGCGCTTCCATGCGGGCGAGCACGGGCAACAGCGGCCGCTCCAGCCGTTCATAGACGCTGGTCAGCCCTGCCGCCGCCAGCCGCGGCTTCAGCACCAGCCAGAGGCGCAGCGTCACATCGGCGTCTTCGGCGGCGTAATGGGTGGCGCGGTCGATATCGACCAGATCGAAGGTGACGTTCGCCTTGCCGCTGCCCGCCACGTCCTTGTAGGGGATCGGCGTGTGACCGAGGAATTTTTCCGAAAGCGGATCCATGCCATGAGCGCCGGTGCCGGCGTCGAGCACGTAGGAAATCAGCATCGTGTCGTCGAAACTCTTCGTCTCGATGCCGTAGCGCTTCAACAGCAGATAGTCGTATTTCAGGTTCTGGGCGACCTTCAGAACCGATTCGTCTTCAAGTAATGCCTTCAGGCGCGGCAGAGCATCGCGCATCGGGATCTGGTTTTCGGCAAGGCCGCCGCCGAGCAGATCACCGACACCATTTTTGTGGGCAAGCGGCACATAGGCGGCGCGGATCTTCGTGCCGGTGGGATCGGCGACATTGTCGGCGATCGCCATCGCAAATCCGACAAGCTCCGCCTGCATCGCATCCAGTGACGTGGTCTCGGTATCGAAAGCGACGAGGCCGGTGTCGCGCGCATCGGCGATCCATCGGTCGAGTGCCGCCAGATCGCGGATCGTTTCATAGGTCGAATGGTCAAAGGGCAGCGTGGCAAACGCTTCAGCCCGCGCCTTGGCAAGATCGGCAGGCGAAAAGGTACCTTCGACGCCAGCCTTCGCACGCGCCGGCACGGACACGGATTGCCCTGAGACGTCGGGAATGCCGCCGGCAACCGGCTCCGGCTCGGCCGCATCGAGATCGGGACCACGGGCAGCCGCGCCCCATTCGATAGGAACGACCGCCGGTTCGATGGCGCTCGCATCGCAATCACAGACTTCGGCGACGCGGCGCGTCAACGAAGTGAATTCCATCGTCTTGAGAAAGCCGATCAGCTTCGGACCGTTCTGCGGCTCCAGTACCAGCGCGTCGAGATCGAGATCGAGCGGCACGTCGGTGCGCAGCCGCACGAGTTCGCGCGAGAGCCTGGCCATCTCGATATTGGCCAGGATCGTCTCGCGGCGCTTGACCTGCTTGATCTCGGTGGCGCGTTCGAGCAGCGTGTCGAGATCGCCGTATTCCTCAAGCAGCTGGGCGGCGGTTTTCGGGCCGATGCCGGGAATGCCGGGCACATTGTCGACGGAATCGCCGGTCATCGCCTGCAGGTCGATCATCTTTTCCGGCGACACGCCCCATTTCTCGACGACGTCGGGAATGCCTATCTGCTTGTCCTTCATGCTGTCATACATGTGGACATTTGCTGTGACGAGCTGCATCAGATCCTTGTCGGAGGAAACGATCGTGACGTCGGCGCCTGCCGCCTCGGCCTGGCGGGCATAGGTGGCGATGATGTCGTCAGCCTCGAAGCCTTCGGTCTCGATGCAGGGCAGGTTGAAGGCGCGGGTCGCCTCGCGGATGAGGCCGAATTGCGGGATGAGCTCTTCGGGCGGGGCCGAACGGTTCGCCTTGTAAGCGTCGTAGAGAACCTTGCGAAAGGTCTTGGCGGAATAATCGAAGATGACGGCGAGATGGGTCGGTGTTACCCCGACATCGGTGTTGCGCGCATCCCGCAAGAGCTTCCACAGCATGTTGCAGAAACCGGAAACGGCGCCCACCGGCAGGCCGTCCGATTTGCGCGTCAGCGGCGGTAATGCATGAAACGCCCGGAAGATGAAACCGGAACCATCGACTAGGAAGAGGTGATCGCCTTTTTTCATGCGTGCATGGATAGCGCGGGCACGGAACGAGGTCCATATAAAGTTCGGCGCGCCAAGAGATTATGGGTCGGGTTCCAGGAAATATGCAGAAGGGATTCCTGCTCACCAAACTGTTACCGATTTGTAACGTGGCGTGACCCTTGAAAAACCACATTCGCAGTTACAAATCCATGTCACCGGCGCTTGATCGTGCCGCGGGTCTGATTACCGGCTTGTCCCCCGCCGCATCAGGCTTGGACAAAGGCCTTATCCCCCTCTCCGGGCCTTTGTCCCCATTTTAAAGTCGCCATGGCCAACCTCCAGGTCATGGCGACTTTTGTTTTTCCAGCCGCGAAATGATGGCGGAGCCTGCATTTTTTGGAGCGTCCTGTGCGATTTGCTGCATTGTCTCCGGCATGGTTTTGAGCCTAACTTGCAATCATGGGATTTAACCGCATGGATTCGGGAGCTTACCTTGCCAGCCAGCTGGCGAAGGGTTTTGCCCGCTCGCTGCACCGGCGCGCGGTCGGGCTCGGTTTTTCCCCCGGTCAGTTTCCCATTCTGCTGGAGCTCTGGGGCGAAGACGGCCTGACCCAGAAACAGCTGCTCGAGCGGGTCGATATCGAGCAGGCGACCATGGCCAATACGCTGTCGCGCATGGTCCGCGACGGGCTGATTGAACGCCGGCCGCATCCATCCGACAAGCGGGCGCAGCTGATCTTCCTGACGCCGCGGGCGCGTGCCATGGAAGCCGAGGCGATCGAAAGCGCGCGCGAGGCCGACCTCGCGCTGTTCAAGGGCTTTCGGACTTTCGAGCGCGAACTGACGCTCGAATATATCCGCCGGCTGCTGGAAAACGCCAAGGCGCTCTGAGCGGCATTACTCGCCAGGGTGGGTCGCCGCCACGGTATCGACGGATCGTCCATTTAAAGCGAGTCGCATCGAATTTGATTCATGCGACGCGCTTTAGCCTTTTGTTTTTATGCATGTCGCGTCCCGGACCGCTGCACGCCTCCGAGCGACATGCATTAGGCTGTCGAGGACAGGCGGCTTTCGCGGGCAGCGAGCTTGGTACTCGGCTCGACATCCGGTCTGCCGAGCAAAAACCCCTGTACCTGCGCACAGCCTTCTTCGACGACGATCTGACGCTGTGTCTCGGTTTCGACGCCCTCCGTCACGACAGGCATGCCGAGACTGTGACCGAGGCCGATGATCGCGCGCACGATCGAACGCGCCGCCGCGTCATGGTCCAGCATTCCGGTGAAGCTGCGGTCGACCTTGATCTTGTCGAAAGGGAAGGTTCGCAGGTTGGAAAGCGAGGAAAAACCGGTGCCGAAGTCATCCATGACGATGTGAACACCCAGACTGCGCAGGCGCTGCAGCGTGGCCATCACGCGGTCGCGATCACGGATGAGAGCGGCCTCGGTGATCTCGATTTCCAGCCGGCCGGGCGCAAGCCCGGTTTCCTTGAGGATCGCCTCGATCCGCTCGCAAAGGTTCGGCAGCATGAACTGCACCGGCGAAACGTTGACGGCGATCCTCAGTGGATCCGGCCAGCGCGCGGCCTCTTTGCAGGCCTGCTGCAGCACCCACTCACCGAGCTGAACGATCGACCCGCTTTCCTCGGCGATCGGAATAAAGATATCCGGCTCGCTCAAGCCGTGGCCCGGCCGGTTCCAGCGCATCAAGGCCTCGTAACCGCTGATCTCGCCGCTCTGTGCATCGAGAACCGGCTGATAGCTGACATGGATCTGATTGCGGGTGACGGCGTGGCGCAGTTCGCTTTCGATCTGGCGGCGGGCTCGCGTGGCCTTGTCCATTTCCGCATTGAAGAAACAGGCCTTGCCGCGACCATCGTGCTTGACCCGATAGAGTGCGATATCGGCGCTGTTGCAGATCTCGTCTGCATTGCTTCCGTCGGTCGGATAAAGAGCGATGCCGAGGCTGACGCCGACGGCGGTTGGGTCGCGCGCCATATCCATTTCGGCGGCGAATTCGTCGAGGATCGCGGCTGCGAGCTTCTGCGCGGCCGCCGGTTGCTGTCCGGCCGACTGAATGATGGCAAATTCATCGCCGCCGAGACGGGCGATCGTATCGCGTTCATCGGCCACACGACGCAGGATTGCGGCGACTTTGCAAAGAATGCGGTCGCCCTCAGCGTGGCCGAAAATATCGTTGACGGTCTTGAAGCGATCGAGATCGATATAGAAAAGGGCAACCTCGCTGTTCTTTCCCTTGGCCATCTGCAGCGCCTGGCGGATGCGCTTGTCGAACATCGACCGGTTTGGAAGGTCGGTGAGAACATCGTGATGGGCTAGGTGTTCAATCATCTCCTCAGCCTGCCGGCGCTCGGTAAGATCGCGCACCGCCAGCACGTCGCAGTTGTGGCCACGATAGACGATCCTGCTCGTGTTGACTTCGACGGCGATCTCCCGGCCGTTCCTGGTGTTGAGCAGCGTCTCGCCGTTCTGTCCCTGGACGGCGGTTAAGACCACGGAGGGCGCCTTGCCCGAGAGATCGGCAAGCTTCCAGCCGGAAAGGCCCTGAAAGCGTTCGTTGGTATCGATAATTCTGCCGTCGCGCAGGATCAGCAATCCTTCCTGCGATGCATTTGCGAGTCCCCGCAGGTCCGTCATGTGGCTTTCGACAAAAACAACGGCAATCGCGATCAGAATGAGAGCTGTGGCCGCCACCACGACGATCGCGGCCAGCAGGCTGGTATCCAGCACCGTTGCCGGAACCTCTTTGCCGGGATCCGGCACGAGCGTGATGCTGGCCATCGAAATGAAGTGGAGTGCGCAGATCGCGAGGACGAAGGCAATCGAGGAGGTGAGGAGCCGTCTCAGTCCCTTCAATTGGAAGAAGGCGTGGAAGGCAGTGCTCGACAGCAGCGCTCCCGCAAGCACGGCAGTTACGGTCATATACGGATCGTAGAGGATTTCCGCCTGTGTTTCGATCGCCTGCATGCCGGTCAAGTGCATCGAGGCGATGCCGAGCGCCATCAGGACGCCGCCTTGGATGCGCGAAAACCTGCCCCGGCCTTGCGAAGCGACGAGGATTGCCGCCCACGAGGCGACCACCGACAAGCAGAAGGAAAGCGCCGTCAGGCCCAGCTGGTAGCTGATCGGCATGCCGCCGTCATAGGCCAGCATCGCGATGAAATGGGTTGCCCATACGCCGGTGCCGAAGGCGAAAGCCGACGCGCCGATCCAAAGCTTGCGGCGTCCGGCATCGCATTCCTGGGCGCGGGAAAGCGGCAGCATCGCTGCCATCGCGCCGATCAGGCAGACCGCGGCCGCCGCGAGCACCAGCCGCCAATCGTGATAGTCGCGAATACAAGTAATGACCGAAAACATCTCGCCCCTCGTACAGCTGAATTCGGTCACGTTAGTTTGGTTGTGCTAAATAACTGTAAATTGAATTAGGATGTTCTTCTATACATCTAGCAAATCTTCCCGACGCTGATCCAGATCTGCTCACCTCCGCCGCGCCCAGTTTTGCTTTTTCCGCCTCGCTTGCCCTGCTGGTTTGGTCTATCGTCCGGCCAAATTTCAAAAAGGAGTCGAAAATGACGGATGTACAACAGGTGCTTGCACGCGCGGATCAGAACCTTTCCTCGAGTCTCGAAAAGCTGTTCGAGCTTCTGCGCATCCAGTCGATTTCCACCGATCCCGCCTTCAAGGCGGAATGCCGCAAAGCGGCCGAATGGCTGGTCGCCTATCTCCAGGGAATCGGCTTTTCCGCTTCGGTGCGTGACACGCCCGGCCATCCGATGGTGGTCGCCCACCATGTCGGGGCATCCGCCGACGCGCCCCATGTTCTGTTCTACGGCCATTACGACGTGCAGCCCGTCGATCCGATCGAGCTCTGGGAAAACGATCCCTTCGAGCCGTCGATCAAGGATATTGGCGAGGGCCGCAAGATCCTGACCGGCCGCGGCACATCCGACGACAAGGGCCAGCTGATGACCTTCGTCGAAGCCTGCCGCGCCTATAAGGAGATCAACGGCTCGCTTCCCTGCCGCATCACCATTCTCTTCGAAGGCGAGGAAGAATCGGGCTCGCCGTCGCTGAAACCTTTCCTCGAAGCCAACGCCGCCGAGCTGAAGGCCGATTATGCGCTTGTCTGCGATACCGGCATGTGGGACCGCGACACGCCGGCCATCGCCGCGGCGCTGCGCGGCCTCGTCGGCGAGGAAGTGGTCGTGACGGCCGCCGACCGCGACCTGCATTCCGGTCTGTTCGGAGGGGCTGCAGCAAATCCGATTCATATTCTCGTCGAGGCGCTTGCCGGCCTGCGCGACGAGTCCGGCCGCATCACGCTTGACGGTTTCTATGACGGCGTCGAGGAGACACCCGACAACATCAAGGCGTCATGGGAAACGCTCGGCAAGAGCGCGGAAAAATTCCTCGGCGAAGTCGGCCTTTCCATTCCCTCCGGCGAGAAGGGCCGGTCGGTGCTGGAGCTGACCTGGGCGCGGCCGACCGCCGAAATCAACGGTATCTGGGGCGGATATACCGGCGAAGGCTTCAAGACGGTGATCGCCGCCAAGGCTTCGGCAAAGGTTTCGTTCCGGCTCGTCGGTACCCAGGATCCGACCGCCATCCGCGAGGCCTTCCGCAACTATGTCAGGTCGAAAATTCCGGCCGATTGCTCGGTCGAATTCCATCCGCATGGCGGCTCGCCGGCGATTCATCTCTCCTATGACTCGCCGCTGCTGACCAAGGCAAAGACCGCCCTTTCCGACGAATGGCCGAAACCCGCCATCGTCATCGGCATGGGCGGCTCGATCCCGATCGTCGGCGATTTCCAGAAGATGCTCGGCATGGAATCGCTGCTCGTCGGCTTCGGCCTCAGCGACGACCGCATCCATTCGCCGAACGAAAAATACGAGCTTGTCTCCTATCACAAGGGCATCCGCTCCTGGGTGCGGATTCTTCAGGCCCTTGCCGCCTGAGAGAGACTGGCGCGTCTGACGCAGCACGAAAAATCGCGACAACAAAAAGGCCGGTTCAAACCGGCCTTTCGTTATCCGCTCGTCTCAGTGCCAGTTCATCCGTGGTCAAGAAGCAAGCGGTATTGCCATGAGACTGCCTTCGAAAGGTTAACGAGCGGTTAACGACACCTGCACAAGCATTTCCGCATCGAGAACGCCATATCGCATCACAAAATCCCCCTCGTTCAAGCTGCGTTCATCGCGAAGTCAGTATAACCTTTTGAAAGACAAGGAAAATGGTGACGCCCTAACAAATGCCGGCGATCGCTCTATCTTTGCGCATATGGCATATGCCGCAAACAAGCGCAGCCAAGCGCTGCCGAAAACACGCCAACCAGGAGTGAGAAGCGTGAAAAACCTCATCGTCAAGATCGCCGCGGCCGCGCTGCTTGTGCTGGCTCCGGCAATAGTACAGGCCGCCGAGGGCTACTCGACGGCGAATGTCAACATGCGTGCGGGACCAAGCACGCGCTATCCCGCCGTCGCAGTCATCCCCGCCGGCTCTTCGGTCGAAATCCGTGGATGTCTTTCCAACGTCAACTGGTGCGACGTCGAATTCTACGGCGGCCGCGGCTGGGTTTCCGGCCAGTATGTGCAGGCCGTCTACCAGCAACGCCGTGTCTATGTCGGTCCGCAATATTACCGTCCGCTGGGCATTCCGATGGTTACCTTCAGCGTCGGCAATTATTGGGACCGCTACTACCGCGGCCGCGATTTCTATCGCGAGCGTGACCGCTGGAGCCGCGGCCCGGACTACTATTACCGCGACCGCGACTACCGGGACCGGGATTACCGGCCGCGGGAGTATCGGGATCGGGATTACCAGGCCCGCGAGTACCGGGATCGTGACCGCGACCGGCGCGACGACGCCCGCAGGGAGGAACGCCGCAGAGAGGTCCGCAGGGATGATGACAACAGGAGTTCGAATTTCCGTGATCTGCCGCAGTTCAGGGGCGGAAAGGCCGATACCTACAACCGCCCGGATCCCAGGGCTTCGCCCTTTGTCTGCCGTCCGGGCGATCCGTCCTGCGACAACTGAAATATCGAGGGCGGCAGCAATGCCGCCCTCTCTGCATAGACGGGTCCAATGCGACAGCAGTGCCAGAAAAAAAGCCCGGCGCTCCTTGGGGGGATGCACCGGGCCTGATGTCGATCGGCCGCGTTGAGGGGAGACGGCCGATCTAGGCGGGACGTGAGGGGGTGTCCCGCTGCTCAATAAACAATCGTCGAGCCTATTGGTTCCACCCTGCGCATAATTCCTTAAATCAGAAATCGCATTTGATCGATGCAACGCGTCGTTGGTATTTGTGCATGCCGGGTGTGGCCGCAAGGGCGATCCGAAACGGGCGCGATCTGCCGGCCTCAGCGCGAGTGACGAAGGCAGCGCGGCAGCGGCTACGTTGGTCCGCGCGAGGTTATAGGCAATTTGCTGTGAGTATAGCCTGCCGCTCTTGTTTTGCCGGGTTGCTTATAGCAATTTTGCGGAATTGCGGATCGATTCTGATCCGTTCGAGGCTGGAACCCTGATGACGCAAGACTACCTGGCTTTCTTCGGGCTGTTCGGCCCTCGGGCGGCCGCCACGGACGTTGCTGTTTGGCATAGATACAACCCCATCCTTCCCGTACGCCTGACTGATGGGGCCAGCCTCAACCCTTCCGGCCAGATCTGGCGCCGCTTTCATCTCGGCGAGTGGGAATATAAGCAGGATCCGGAAACGCCTGACGATTACGAGGCCCGCCAATATTGAAGAGACGATTTAACGGGAGGCGGCGCGACGCCCTCGTTTGCCGCCCTTTAACACCCCGTTAAATCGCCGCAATTAAAGTTCAACCGGATGATCGCGTCGCCCGCTGCGTCGTTCCTTGAACCGGAATCGGTTGAAGGCAAAATCACGCAGCCCTTCAAAGTGCTACAGCGTTCTTGCGCGTCCGGAAGGACACGCGGCGCTGCAGGGGCGCCGTTATGCGAAGTGGGCTTCGCGATCGAACAGGGGATGCGACCGGTCGGCGATGGCAGGCAGAGGCAGATCAAGCGACAGAATAGAACCGTCCTTCAGCGGCCGCCCGGCCCGCGACGATGACGAATTTTCGCTGGATGCCGATGACCGCGTCATCGGCAGCAGATCGGCGCGGCGCGGCGGTTCCAGGCCGCCACCGCAGCGTCCCGCCCGCCAGCGGCGACGCGAGCCGCGCGAGCTTGAAGGCGGCGGCTTTTTCAGCTTTCTGCGCCGTGTGGTCTACTGGTGCGTCGTGCTGTTCATCTGGGCCGGGATCGGCGTTGCCGGGCTTGTTGTCTATTATGGTTCGCGCATGCCGAGCGCCAGCACATGGGCGATTCCCGAGCGGCCGCCGAACGTCAAGATCACCGCCGTCGACGGCAGCGTCATTGCCAATCGCGGCGCCACCGGCGGCGAGGCGTTGTCGCTCGAAAACATGTCGCCCTATATTCCCGAAGCCGTCATCGCCATCGAAGATCGGCGTTTTTATTCGCATTTCGGCGTCGATCCGCTCGGTCTCGGCCGGGCGATCGTCACCAATTTCACGGCCGGCCATATGGTGCAGGGCGGCTCGACACTGACGCAGCAGCTCGCCAAGAACCTCTTCCTCTCCCCGGAAAGAACGCTGGAGCGCAAGGTGCAGGAAGTGCTGCTCGCCCTGTGGCTGGAGCAGAAATATACCAAGGACCAGATCCTTGCGATGTATCTTAACAGGGTGTTCTTCGGATCGAACGCCTATGGCGTCGAGGCGGCGTCGAGGCGCTATTTCAACAAGTCGGCGCGTGATGTGAACCTCGGCGAGGCCGCCGTGCTGGCCGGCCTGCTCAAGGCGCCGTCGCGGCTTTCGCCGGCCCGCGACGCGGACGCCGCGAATGCACGCGCCCAACTCGTGCTCGCGGCGATGCGAGAGCAGGGCTTCATCACCGATTCCGAGGTCAAGACCGCGATGTCGCAGACCCCGGCTTCGGCCAAGAGCTACTGGTCGGGGGCCGGACACTACGTCGCCGACATGGTGATGGATCAGCTGCCGGGCCTGATCGGCGACATCAAGGAAGACGTCATCGTCGATACGACAATCGACAAGTCACTGGAAAAGAAGGCCGAGCAATCGCTGGTCGATGTGCTCGACAAGGAAGGCGGCAAGCTCGATGCCTCGCAGGCAGCACTCGTCTCGATCGACGGCACCGGCGCGATCCGGGCGCTGGTCGGCGGCAAGGACTATGCGACGAGCCAGTTCAACCGCGCCGTCAAGGCCAAGCGCCAGCCGGGATCCTCGTTCAAGCCTTTCGTCTATGCCGCAGCGCTGGAAAAGGGACTGACGCCCTTTTCGGTGTTCAACGACGCGCCGATCCGCATCGGCGACTGGACTCCGGAGAATTACGAGAAGAAATACAATGGCGAGGTGACGCTCGCCACTGCGCTTTCCAAGTCGCTGAACACGGTTGCCGCTCAGCTGGTAATGTATGACGGGCCGGACCAGGTGATCAAGCTCGCCCACCGGCTCGGCATCGAAAGCGAGCTGCAGCCGAACGCCTCGATTGCGCTTGGGACATCCGAAGTGTCGCTTATGGAACTCACCGCCTCCTATGCCGCCTTCATGAACGGCGGCTACAAGGCGACGCCGCACGTCATCCGCCGGGTGACGACCGCAGACGGCAAGGTTCTTTACGAAAACACCTATGACAGCCCGCCGCGTGTGATGTCCGAGCAGATCGCCGCGCAGATGAATGCGATGATGATGGGCGTCATCGACAACGGCACCGGCAAGAGCGCCAAGATCCCCGGCTGGCAGGCGGCCGGAAAGACGGGCACGACGCAGAATTCACGCGACGCGCTCTTCGTCGGCTTCACCAGCAACCTCACGACAGGCGTCTGGTTCGGCAATGACGACGGCAAGCCGATGAAGAAGGTGACCGGCGGCGGCCTGCCGGCCAAGGCCTGGAAGGAATTCATGATCGCCGCCCACAAGGGTCTTTCGCCGGCGCCGCTGTTCGGCAACGGCCAGCTGATCGGTGATCCCAACGGCCAGCCGATGGCGCAGACGGCACCGGACGGCGGGCAGCCGGTCACCGCCGAGGTGCCGCCGCCCACGACGATCGGCGGCATCATTTCCGGCGTCTTCGGCGGCAACGAGAATGCCAACCGCTACCCGCAGGCGCCTGTACGGCAGCCGACGGCAACAGCCGGAAATGGTCCGATTCCGCCTGCCGACGTTGCCGAAGGTAATGGCGGCGGGTACGGAAACGTGGTGCCGCCCGGCGATGTCGGGGCGCCGCAAACGACCTCCTCCGTGCAGCCGCGACGCACCACCCTGCTCGATCTGATCATGGGCCAGTGAGAACCTTGCGGCATGCCCGGTGCAAGCCCGATCCCTTAATGTGCAGCGCGTTCTTTCAGTCGCAAAACCGCTGTCCATTCTGCGGGACGTACTCAGAAATCAGCCGCTTTCCCGATATGGACGGACCTCTTTCCCGGCGACCGGCAAAATTGAAGGCAACACATTCGTTTTGCTGGATTCCGGGCTATTTCCCGCCTTGCAGTCCAGAAAACCGCTCCTTATATACGCCGCATCACCGCAATCACGATTGCGTAATCTTAAGTAGGCCCATCCCGTAAGGGGCTGTCAGGGAAATGCCTTCTGGGGGTTCCGACAGCTTGCTTCAAGGAGAGAATGACATGGCAAAAGTAATTGGTATCGACCTTGGAACGACGAATTCCTGCGTCGCAGTCATGGACGGCAAGGACGCGAAGGTCATCGAGAATGCGGAAGGTGCGCGCACGACCCCTTCCATGGTGGCCTTTTCCGATGATGGCGAACGCCTCGTCGGCCAGCCGGCCAAGCGCCAGGCGGTCACCAACCCGACGAACACGCTCTTTGCGGTCAAGCGCCTGATCGGCCGCCGCTACGAAGATCCGACCGTCGAGAAGGACAAGCATCTCGTCCCCTTCAGCATCGTCAAGGGCGACAATGGCGACGCCTGGGTCGAAGCCAATGGCAAGGGCTACTCGCCCGCACAGATTTCCGCGATGATCCTTCAGAAGATGAAGGAAACCGCCGAATCCTATCTCGGCGAAAAGATCGAGAAGGCCGTCATCACCGTTCCGGCCTATTTCAACGACGCGCAGCGCCAGGCAACCAAGGATGCCGGCAAGATCGCCGGTCTTGAAGTGCTGCGCATCATCAACGAGCCGACCGCTGCCGCGCTCGCCTACGGTCTCGACAAAAAAGAAGGCAAGACGATCGCCGTCTACGACCTTGGCGGCGGCACCTTCGATATTTCGATCCTCGAGATCGGCGACGGCGTCTTCGAAGTGAAGTCCACCAACGGCGACACCTTCCTCGGCGGTGAAGACTTCGACATGCGTCTCGTCGAATATCTCGTTGGCGAATTCAAGCGCGACAACGGCATCGACCTGAAGAACGACAAGCTTGCCCTGCAGCGCCTCAAGGAAGCTGCCGAAAAGGCCAAGATCGAGCTGTCGTCCTCGCAGCAGACCGAAATCAACCTGCCGTTCATCACCGCTGACGCTTCCGGCCCGAAGCACCTGACGCTGAAGCTGACCCGCGCCAAGCTCGAAAGCCTGGTCGACGATCTCGTCCAGCGCACGATCGCGCCCTGCAAGGCAGCCCTCAAGGATGCCGGCGTCACCGCCGCCGAAATCGACGAAGTCGTTCTCGTCGGCGGCATGAGCCGCATGCCGAAGGTGCAGGAAGTCGTCAAGCAGCTGTTCGGCAAGGAGCCGCATAAGGGCGTCAACCCGGATGAAGTCGTCGCCCTCGGCGCCGCCATTCAGGCCGGCGTTCTGCAGGGCGACGTCAAGGACGTCCTGCTCCTCGACGTCACCCCGCTGTCGCTCGGCATCGAAACGCTCGGCGGCGTCTTCACCCGTCTGATCGAACGCAACACGACGATTCCGACGAAGAAGAGCCAGACCTTCTCGACCGCCGAGGACAACCAGCAGGCCGTCACCATCCGCGTTTCGCAGGGCGAGCGTGAAATGGCTGCCGACAACAAGCTGCTCGGCCAGTTCGACCTCGTCGGCCTGCCGCCGTCGCCGCGCGGCGTACCGCAGATCGAAGTGACCTTCGACATCGACGCCAACGGCATCGTCCAGGTTTCGGCCAAGGACAAGGGCACCGGCAAGGAACAGCAGATCCGCATTCAGGCTTCGGGCGGCCTCTCCGACGCCGACATCGAGAAGATGGTCAAGGATGCCGAGTCGCATGCAGCTGAAGACAAGAAGCGCCGCGAGGCCGTGGAAGCCAAGAACCAGGCCGAAAGCCTGATCCACTCGACGGAAAAGTCGCTGAAGGATTACGGCGACAAGGTCTCCGAAGCCGACCGCACTGCGATCTCGGATGCGATCGCCGCGCTGAAGACTGCTTCGGAAGCCTCCGAACCGGATGCTGACGACATCAAGGCCAAGACCCAGACGCTGATGGAAGTGTCGATGAAGCTCGGCCAGGCGATTTATGAAGCACAGCAGGCCGAAGGCGGCGCTGCTGCCGATGCCTCCGCGGAAGGCGGCGACAATGTCGTCGACGCCGACTACGAGGAAATCAAGGACGACGACCGCAAGAAGTCCGCGTAATTCGCGGCGGCGTGGTAATGCTTCAACACCTGATCCGGCTGCTCACCATGGCAGCCGGAAATCCATTTCCGGGGTTTAATCCTTAATGGCAAAAGCGGACTTTTACGAAACTCTGGGTGTAGCCAAGTCGGCGGACGAGAAAGAGCTGAAGAGCGCCTTCCGAAAGCTGGCGATGAAATACCATCCGGACAAGAACCCGGATGACAAGGACGCCGAGCGGAAGTTCAAGGAAATCAACGAAGCCTACGAGATGCTGAAGGACCCGCAGAAGCGGGCGGCCTATGATCGCTACGGCCATGCGGCCTTCGAGCATGGCGGCATGGGCGGCGGTGGCGGCGGTTTTGCCGGCGGCGGCTTCTCAGACATTTTCGAGGATATTTTCGGCGAGATGATGGGTGGCGGACGGGCGCGCCAACGCTCATCGGGCGGGCGCGAGCGCGGCGCCGATCTTCGCTACAACATGGAAATAACGCTGGAGGAGGCTTTCTCCGGCAAGACGGCGCAGATCCGCGTTCCCACCTCGATCACCTGCGATGTCTGTTCGGGATCGGGCGCAAAGCCCGGCACGCAGCCGAAGAATTGCGGCACCTGCCAGGGGTCGGGTCGCGTGCGCGCGGCACAGGGCTTCTTCTCGATCGAGCGGACCTGCCCGACCTGCCACGGCCGCGGTCAGATCATTCCCGATCCCTGCCAGAAGTGCCACGGCCAGGGCCGGGTAACCGAAGAACGTTCGCTCTCGGTCAATATCCCTGCCGGTATCGAGGACGGCACGCGCATCCGCCTGCAGGGCGAGGGCGAAGCCGGGGCTCGCGGCGGACCGGCGGGCGACCTCTATATCTTCCTGTCAGTGAAGCCGCATGAATTCTACCAGCGCGACGGAGCCGATCTCTACTGCGCCGTTCCGATCTCGATGACGACGGCGGCTCTCGGCGGGACCTTCGACGTGGCGACGCTCGACGGCACCAAATCGCGGGTGACCGTGCCCGAAGGCACGCAGGCCGGCAAACAGTTCCGCCTCAAGAGCAAGGGCATGCCGGTACTGCGTTCGGCACAGACGGGCGACCTCTATATCCAGATCCAGATCGAGACGCCGCAAAAGCTCACCAAACGCCAGCGCGAGCTGCTGCAGGAATTCGAGCAAATTTCCTCCAAGGAGAACAATCCGGAATCGACGGGCTTCTTTGCCCGGATGAAGGAATTCTTCGAAGGTTGAGCTGAGACCTGAAGAGCCGTTTCGAAAGCCGGGTACGGAAACGTGCCCGGCTTTTTCGTCATGACGATCCGTTTTGGCACATTCGCCTGGCGCGCCGGGTAATATGCACCGCATTGAGACAGCGGCGGGATGACAGTCGACTTGCCGTTAACGCAGCCGGATAATGGCGCTTGCAAGTTTTCCAAATGACATCACTCTCTGTCGTCGGCGCACAACCCGGAGATCGGAACCGGCTTTCGAAGGATCAGGCGCAGTTTGGAATGATGGAGCGCCTTGGCCGTCCTTTCGGGCGCTACGCTCTGTTGGGGAATCATCAAAAGCAAGAGTAACTGCCATGGCGCCAGCCTTCTCCTCTCAGCACGACGATGTCGACGTTCTCGCCGGCGCCATTTACACATGGTGCGCCGAGCGCAACATCAAGCTTCGCAGCCAACAGGGCCTTTCGATCGCCAGTATCGCAATCGACCTCTATCATGCCGGCCACCAGACGCAGGACGACCTGCTGACGGCGTTGCACGAGCGCGAATTTCACTGACGCTTCTTATCAAACGCGGATGTTGCGGCGCGTTGCAGCTCGCGCTGTTCATAGGCCTGCCCGGAACCCCGAGCTTAAACAGATCGCATTGTCTGCGAGTACGGTCTGAATCAAGCCGCCTTTTCGGCCGCCTGCCCACCGCTTATAAGGGTAAGGATGGTCTTGACCGCCTCCTTGCCGGCTGGTGAGTTCAGCTTATCGTAACTCAGGGCAAGCGCATAGGCGTCAGGGCTGAGCTCGATGCGGCTGCCGAATTGCGGCATGTCGGCCCCCTCGAAAAGAACCGAGATTTCGACATCGAGAAAAACCGCGATCTGGTGCAGTTTGCTGGCAGAAACGCGGTTCGTCCCCTTCTCGTATTTCTGAATCTGCTGGAAGGTCAGTCCAAGTGCTTAACCAAGCTCGAGCTGGGAAACCCGGCGAAGGGCGCGAAGCTGTCTTATGTTGCGACCTACGATAATATCAACCGGATCTGGCACTTCTTCATTCTCTCATACGCAAACGTTTCGTTTACCATAACGTTTCCCCCGCATAACTCAACCCGTTAGTTGCAAAATTCAACCGACTTTTTCTGGGGTTTGCGTAACGTCAGCGGCCCCGAAAAAATGAACGCAGCCCCTAGTATTCAGGCGGTTTGAGAGCAATGACGCGGTCTGACGCGGCTGAGGACGCGATGTCGGGTCGTTTCGATGCGGTTGTATTTTTTTGGGACGCGCTAAAAAAGCGTACCGTACAGTTCCTGAATGGGGCCTCATTTGCCGGAGCCTGCGGAAGAACCGCACGGGTATTTACGCGTGATCCGTAGCCGTGGAGCCGCAAGCCTTGCTATCGACGCCGCTTCGGCATAGCTGTCAGGCGTCACCAACCCGGACACGCGATGCCGCACAAGGTTTGCCTTTCTCGCCTGAAGCTGACGGACTTCCGCAACTATGCGGCAGTGAGCCTTGCGCTCGACGGCCGGCATGCCGTGCTGACGGGAAACAACGGCGCCGGCAAGACCAATCTCATGGAGGCGGTCTCGCTGCTTTCGCCGGGCCGAGGGCTTCGCCGCGCCGCCTATGGCGATATTACCCGCGTCGGCACGGCCGGCGGTTTCTCGATATTCGCCGCGCTTGACGGCATGGAGGGCGAAGTCGAGATCGGCACCGGCGTCGAAACGGGTGAGGAGACCACCACCCGCCGGCTGCGGATCAACGGCACTGCGGCAAAAACCGCCGACGAACTGACGGATCACCTGCGTCTTCTCTGGCTGACGCCGGCGATGGACGGGCTCTTTACCGGCGCCTCGTCCGACCGCCGGCGCTTTCTCGACCGGCTGGTGCTGTCGCTCGATCCGGCCCATGGCCGCCGCGCCAGCGATTTCGAGCGCGCCATGCGCAGCCGCAACAAATTGCTTGATGAAGGCCGGTTCGACCCTTCCTGGCTTGCCGGCATCGAGGAGCAGATGGCAAGCCTCGGCATTGCGATGGCGCTCGCCCGGCAGGAAATGCTCGGCCTGCTTACCCGGCTGATCGAGGAAAGGCCGGAGAACTCGCCCTTCCCTTCGGCATCGTTGCAGCTTTCGGGCTTCATGGACGGCCAGTTCTCCCGCCCCTCGGTCGATCTCGAGGACGAATATGCGGCGATGCTGGCGGAGAGCCGGTATCGGGACGCCGGTGCGGGGCGCACGCTGGATGGGCCGCACCGGGCCGATCTCATCGTCCACCACCGCGAAAAGGCGATGGAGGCGGAGCGTTGCTCGACCGGTGAGCAGAAGGCGCTGCTCGTTGGCCTGGTGCTTGCGCATGCGCGGCTCGTCGGCAATCTCACGGGCCATGCGCCGATCCTGCTGCTCGACGAGATCGCCGCCCATCTCGACGAAGGCCGCCGCGCCGCGCTGTTCGACCTCATCGACGGGCTCGGCGGCCAGGCTTTCATGACGGGCACGGATCAGACAATGTTTTCGGCGCTCGCCGACCGGGCGCAGTTCTTCACCGTTGCCGACGGAAAGGTGTTAGGATGACGGCGGCGGCTTTTCCTGGCGTCGGGCGTCATGATAGCATCGCCGCCATGGAACCGCTCAGCCCCGACGAAATCGCCCGATATCACCGTCACATCCTGCTTCCCGAGATCGGCGGCGCCGGCCAGCAAAGGCTGAAGGCCGCCCGCGTGCTGGTGATCGGCGCCGGCGGCCTTGGAGCGCCGATCCTGCAATATCTGGCCGCCGCCGGTATCGGCACGCTCGGCATCGTCGATGATGACCGGGTGTCGCTCTCTAACCTGCAGCGCCAGGTGATCCACGATTCCGGCACGATCGGCGAATTGAAAACCGAAAGTGCTGCGCTCGCCATTGCCCGGCTCAATCCGCATGTGCGGCTGATCCGCTTCGAGGAGCGGTTTTGCGCGGAGACCGCCCAGCGGCAACTCGCCGGCTTCGACCTGCTGATCGACGGTTCCGACAATTTCGACACGCGTTATGCCGCCGCCGACGCCGCCGAGGCCGCGCAGCTTGCCCTTGTCACCGGCGCGGTCGGGCGTTTCGACGGTTCGCTGACGGTCCTCAAGCCCTATGAGACCGGCGAGGACGGAACAGCCAATCCCAGATATCGCGACCTGTTTCCGGAAGCGCCGCCGGCGGGTCTGGTCCCCACTTGCGCCGAAGCCGGCATCATCGGCGCGCTGACCGGCGTCATCGGCACGATGATGGCGATGGAGGCGATCAAGCTGATCACCGGTGCTGGCGAACCGCTGATCGGACGGCTGCTGCTCTATGACGCGCTCTCGGCCCGGTTCGACACGATACGCTATAAACGCCGCCGGGAAAGTCAAGGACAGACCCTATGACGATCATCCGCCTGGATCAGAGCTTCACGCGCTGGGACGAACTGCTGGCGCTCATCCTCGTTGCCTTCGCCTCGATGAACGGCAGGATCGACCCGCCATCGTCCGCACTCAAGCTGACGACGAAGTCCCTGGCCGAAAAGGCCGAGGCCGAGATCGGTCATGTCGTCATCGAAGACGAAAAGCTGATCGGCTGCCTGTTCCTGAGGCCGGAGGCCGACTGTCTCTATGTCGGCAAGCTCGCCGTTCTCCCGGAGGCGCAAGGCAGGGGGCTCGGCAAGCGGCTGCTGGCAACCGCCGAGGCGACGGCGGCAGCGCTTGGCCTTGCCGCTTTGCGGCTTGAGACGCGCATCGAACTCACCGAAAATCATGCAGTCTTTGGCGCCTGGGGTTTCTCGAGAACCGCCGAGAAGGCGCATCCGGGCTTTGCCAGAACGACCTTCATCGAGATGCGGAAGATGCTTGCGCCTCAGGCCGGGATCGTCTGAAGCGGGATCAACGCCCGGGCAGCACCCGGTTCGGCGGCCTATGGCCGTCGATGAAGGTGCGGATATTGATGATGACCTTGTCGCCCATATCGATGCGGCCTTCGATCGTCGCCGAGCTCATATGCGGCAGCAGCACGACCTTGCCCTCATTGGCGAGCTTGACGAGCTTCGGGTTGACGGCCGGTTCGTTTTCGAAAACGTCGAGCCCGGCGCCGGCGATCTTGCCCTCCCTCAGGCTTTTGATCAGCGCGCTTTCGTCGACCACGTCGCCGCGCGCGGTGTTGACGAGATAAGCGGTCGGCTGCAGCAGCGCCAGGCGGCGCGCTGAAATCAGATGAAAGGTTGCAGGCGTCGACGGACAATTGACCGAGACGATGTCGACGCGGGCGAGCATCTGGTCGAGGCTTTCCCAATAGGTCGCCTCCAACTCGTCCTCGACGGCCGGATTGACGTGCTTGCGATTGTGGTAGTGGATCGAAAGGCCGAAAGCCTTGGCGCGGCGCGCGACCGCCGTGCCGATGCGACCCATGCCGACGATGCCGATGCGCTTGCCGTGAATGCGCCGGCCGAGCATCCAGGTGGGAGACCAGCCAGCCCACTCGCCCGGCTTGTCAGTCAATACCCGTGCCCCCTCGCCGAGCCGTCTCGGAACAGCGAGAATCAGCGCCATCGTCATGTCGGCGGTGTCCTCGGTCAGGACGTTCGGCGTGTTGGTGACGGTGATGCCCCTGCGCGCCGCCGCCTCGACGTCGATATGGTCGGTGCCGTTGGAGAAGCTCGCAATCAGCTTCATCTGCGGGCCGGCCGCATCGATCAACGCCGCATCGATGCGATCGGTGACGGTCGGCACCAGCACGTCGGCGGTCCGGACAGCCGTCATGAGCTCGGGCACGGAGCGCGGCGCGTCGTCGATGTTCAGCTCGGCATCGAAGAGCTCGCGCATGCGGGTTTCGACGGCATCCGGCAGCTTACGGGTGATGTAGACCTTCGGTTTTTTCTTCGCTGTCATGGCTGCCTGCGGTGCCTTGTTCAGAGGTCTTTAACCAAGAGGGGTGATAATTTTCTCATTCCGGGCAATTTCTACCAGACCCGCACGCGAAGACAAACAAAACTCGTGGTGCAGCCGGCGAATATCACAACCCGGACAGCGTGCAGGCGGGCCTGCCCGTGAATTCGAGCAAACGGATGCCTCCATGCGCAGCAAAGTCCTGAAGTCCTGCCTCGCCCTCGCGATCGCCCTGGCCGCATCGCTCGGCCCCGTCGAATTTGCCCATGCGCAGGCGGCCAAGGGACCGAGCGGCCTGCCGCTGCCGCGTTTCGTCACGCTGAAATCGAAGCGCGTCAACCTGCGCATCGGCCCGGGAACGGATTACGCGGTTTCATGGATGTATTTGAAATCCGGCCTGCCGGTCGAGATCATCCAGGAATACGACAACTGGCGCCGTATCCGCGATGCCGACGGCACCGAAGGCTGGGTCAACCAGTCGCTACTGTCAGGCCAGCGCGCGGCGATCGCCGCACCCTGGATGAAGACGAAGGGCAAGGGCATCTTCGTCAATCTGCGCCGCGAGGCGCAGCCCTCCGCGTCGATCATCGCCAAGCTGGAACCCGGCGTGATGCTGACGATCGGCGAATGCAATGGCGACTGGTGCCGCGCCGAAACCGACGGCGCCACCGGCTGGGTGGCGCAGTCGGAAATCTGGGGCGCGTATCCCGGCGAAGCCTTCAAATAAGCCCTGCCTGCTTGGCGGCCTCGTTGAGCGAGGTCATCGGGCGCGGGCCGATTTGCTGGATGACGATGCCGGCAGCGAGGCAGCCGAGCTTGCCGCAATCTTCCAGCGAGCGTCCCTGGGTATAGCCGTAGAGGAAGCCGGAGGCGAAAAGGTCGCCGGCGCCCGTCGTGTCCACAACTTCCCTGATCCTGATTGCATCGACGTAATAACGCTCCCGGCCCTTCAGGATGACGGCGCCATTCTCACTCATCGTCACGGCGGCGATCTTGCAGTCGGCGGCGATCCTGTTCAGCGCCTCTTCGAAGTCTTCGGTCTGGTAAAGCGACAGCGCTTCCTGGCGATTGGCAAAGACGATATCGACCGTGCCGGAGCGCATCAGATCGAGGAATTCGCTGCGATAACGGTCGACGCAGAAACTGTCGGAGAGCGTCATCGACATTTCGCGGCCGTTTTCATGGGCGATACGGGCGCAGTCGCGAATAGCCTCCTTGGCGCGCGGCGGATCCCAGAGATAACCTTCGAAATAGGTGACCTTGGCGTCGGCAACGACATCGGCCTCGACGTCCTCCGGGCCGAGCTCGACGCAGGCGCCGAGATAGGTATTCATCGACCGTTCGCCATCCTCGGTCACGAAGATCATCGACCGCGCCGTCGGTGGGAAGGTGCCCTTGGGACGGGTCTGGTAGTGAACGCCCTGGGCGCGGATGTCGTGGGTGAAGATTTCGCCGAGCTGATCTTCTGCGACATTGCCGAAATAGGCAGCCTTGCCGCCGAGGTTCGCCACGCCCGCCGCCGTGTTGCCGGCGCTGCCGCCGGAAGCTTCGAGCGCCGGTCCCATGCGCGAATACAAGAGTTCGGCGCGCTCGGCATCGATGAGGTTCATCGCCGCCTTGGTGATCTTGTTATCAATGAGGAACTGGTCGTCGCACCGGGCAATGATATCCACGATGGCGTTGCCGACTGTCAGAACATCGAATCTTGTCATGAAATGGGGAGTCCCGAATTTGTGATATCCGGGGTTCGGTCTTAGCGAAATTTCCGCCGTTTGGAAGGATAAATGGTAATCGACGTCTCTATCTTCGCAAAAGTGCCGCTTATTCGTCATGTCCCTGTCATTTTCGAAACCTACAAATGCTCGCAGGAAGACCGGCATGAGCAGCTTTTAGTTGCAGCCGGACGACGAGGGATGATCCCTTCGATCTTACCGGCGCGGTGCTGACCACGGATGAACTGGCAGCCTCGCGATCCGGATATCCGGCAAGGCCGGAGCGGAAAAGCGGGCCATGCCCGCTTTTTTTGCGTGCGGATGCACTCCATCGGCGGCTGCGTGCCGATTGCGTTTTCAACGCCAGGCTTTTGCTGCTAGACCTCGGATACTCCCTCCCCGCAGAGCATCCTTCCTTATGTCAGCCATCATTCTCGACGTCCTTCCCATCTTCATCCTGATCCTCATCGGCTGGGTAATCGTTCGCAGCGGCTTGATGGCATCAAATGTCGGCGATGCGCTCAGCGAATTCGTCTTCAAGATCGCCGTGCCGCTGCTGCTCTTCCGCACCATCGCCGAGGCGGATTTCCATGGCGCCTCGCCCTTCCGGCTCTGGATCGTGTATTTCTCCGGCGTCGCCATCACCTGGACGGCCGGCCATATCGCCGCCACGCGCCTGTTTAACCGTGACGAACGGATCGGCGTGCTGGCCGGCGTTTCCTCGGCTTTCGCCAACAATGTTTTCATCGGGCTGCCGCTCGTCCAGCGAACCGTCGGCGACGAAGGGCTGGTGGCGTTGTCGATCCTGCTTGCAGTGCATCTGCCCGTGATGATGGTCGCCGGCACGGTGTTGATGGAGCATGCGGAACGAAAGATCGCCGGCAAGAGCGACCGGAGCATGATTTTCGTGCTTCGCCAGATTGCCGTCAATCTCATCCGCAATCCGCTGGTGATCGGGCTTGCGGCCGGCATGGCCGTGCATCTTTCCGGCCTTACCATGACGGCGACGCTGGCGACGGTCGTCAATCAGATCGCCGGCATTGCCGGCCCGGCAGCGCTGATCTCGCTCGGCATGGCATTGGAAAAATACGGCGTCTCCGGCAATATCGGCATCGCCAGCGTCACTTCGAGCTTAAAGCTGCTGCTGCTGCCGGGCTGCGTCTGGGCGGCGAGCCGTCTCCTCGGTCTCAGCCCCGAATGGACGGCGGCGATCGTGCTGACCTCCTCCGTGCCGACAGGCGTCAATGCCTGGCTGATCGCCAATCGCTTCGGGGTCGGCCACAGCCTCGCCGCCTCGACCATCTCGGTGACAACGGCGCTCGGGGCTATCACCGTGTCGCTCTGGGCCTATTTCCTCGGCGCCTGAGTAGCTCTCGACAACAAAAGCCCGGCTTGCGGCCGGGCTTCCATGTCGTGCGCGTATGTTGCGGCCTTACTGCGTCGCGGCATTCGGATCCGGCAACGGAACCGGCGAATCGGCGAGCGTGTGCAGGTAGAGGATGACGTTGGCGCGATCCTGATCCTTGGTCAGGCCGGCAAAGCCCATTGCGGTGCCGGGAATGTCCTTCTTCGGCGCCAGAAGGAACTTGTTCAGATTTTCGAAGGTCCACTTCTCGCTGCCGCCCTTGGAGAAATCCTTCATGGCGGAGGAATAGGCGAAGCCTTCATGCCCGGCGATCGGGCGATCTACGACAGCAAAGAGGTTAGGACCGACCTTGTTCGGCCCCCCTTTGGTGGCGTCATGACAGGCCTGACACTTCTTGAAGACCGCTTCACCGGCCTTGGCATCTGCAGAAGCGAGCAATTGCGCAATCGGAACGGCAGCGGCCGGCGCAGCTTCGCCACCGGCGGCGGGGGCCTCTTCGGCGACGATCGCGAAACCTTCCTTTTCCGGCGCTTCGGAATGGAAGATCCCCTCGGACGCGATGGAGACCGACATCAGAACGAAAATCGTTCCGAGCAGCGCCCCCACGGCCGTATTGACGTATGAATTCATCTGCAATGCTCCCCTTGCAGCCGGCAGACCAAACCGGACCATCTTGAAATCGCGCGGAACCTATGTCTTTTGACTGATCGTTGCAACTGTCTAAATGGTCTTATGCGTGAGACTTTTTGACACTTTTTAGCCCGGAATAGAAGGCCCGAACCATGAGTTTAGACGAGGTGCTCGTATTGATCCCGGCGCGCATGGCCTCCACCCGGCTTCCGGGCAAGCCGCTCGCCGATATTTGCGGCCGGCCGATGATCGTGCAGGTGGCGATGCGCGCCAAAGAGGCAGCCATCGGCCGCGTGGTCGTCGCCGTCGACGACCAACAGGTGTTCGATGCCGTTTCCGCCGCTGGCTTCGACGTCGTCATGACCAGCAGGGATCATCAATCGGGTTCCGACCGGATCTTCGAAGCGCTGACGAAAGTCGATCCCGCCGGCAAGGCGAAAATCATCGTCAATGTTCAGGGCGACCTGCCGACGATCGATCCGGAAACCGTGCGCGCGGCCCTGCGCCCGCTCGACAACGAGGCGGTCGATATCGGCACGCTGACGACCGAAATCGACAATGAGGAGGACAAGACCGCGCCGCACATCGTCAAGATCGTCGGTTCGCCGGTCTCAGATACCCGCCTGCACGCCCTCTACTTCACGCGCGCGACTGCACCTCACGGCAAGGGGCCGCTCTATCACCATATTGGCCTTTATGCCTATCGGCGTGCGGCGCTGGAGCGATTCGTCTCGCTCGGCCCGTCGACGCTCGAAAAGCGGGAATCGCTCGAGCAGTTGCGGGCGCTGGAGGCCGGTATGCGCATCGACGTGGAGATCGTTGACACGGTTCCGCTCGGTGTCGATACTCCGGCCGACCTTGAAAAAGCGCGGCGCATCCTCTCCGCCAGAACAGGATGATTTTAGGCTCGGTTGGCCTAAAATCTGAATCCTGTTCTCAATTAAAGAATTAGAGCATGATGTCGTCCGAAAACCGCTCACACTTTTCGGCATCATGCTCTAAGTCGAACTGACGGAACCATCATGAACATCAAGACCAACAGGATCGCCTTTCAAGGCGAGTTCGGCGCCAATTCCGACATGGCCAGCCGCGACATGTTTCCGACCATGGAGCCGCTGCCCTGCCAGACGTTCGAGGATGCGTTCACCGCGGTCGACAACGGCGACGCCGATATCGCCATGATCCCGATCGAAAACACGATCGCCGGGCGCGTCGCCGACATCCATCATCTGCTGCCGGAATCGCGGCTGCACATCATCGGCGAATATTTCATGCCGATCCGCTTCCAGCTGATGGTGCTGCCCGGGGTGACTAAGGACGAGATCCGCACGGTGCACAGCCATATCCATGCGCTCGGCCAGTGCCGCAAGATCGTGCGCGCCCATGGTTGGAAGCCTGTCATCGCCGGCGATACCGCAGGCGCTGCAAAACTCGTCAAGGAAACCGGCGATCGCTCGATGGCCGCGCTCGCGCCGCGTCTTGCCGCCGATCTCTACGGGCTGGAGATCGTCGCCGAAAATGTCGAGGATACGGAAAACAACGTCACCCGCTTCGTCGTGCTGTCGCGTGACGAGGAATGGGCGCAGCGCAATTCGGCTGAGGAGAAGGTCGTCACCACCTTCGTCTTCAACGTCCGCAACATTCCGGCCGCGCTCTACAAGGCGCTCGGCGGCTTTGCCACCAACAACATCAACATGACGAAGCTGGAAAGCTACCAGCTCGGCGGAAAATTCGTGGCGACGCAATTCTACGCCGATATCGAGGGCCATCCGAACGATCCGAACGTTCGCCGGGCCTTGGAGGAACTGCGTTTCTTCTCCGAGAAGGTGCGCATCCTCGGCGTCTACAAGGGGCATGCGATGCGAGGCCTGCTCTAAGCAGGCCCCGTCCATTCAGGCTATTATTTATCCGGCTCGCAGACGCGCAGCCGATGCCCGTCCGGATCGAGCACCACGAAGGTCGGGCCAAAATCCAGCTCCGTCAGTTCCTGGGCAATCGGCAAACCCCGTTGGCGCCAGTCTTCATACTGCCTGGCGACGGCATTTTCCCCCGCCACCATGAAGGCCACTTCGCCGCGGTTGCCGATGGCGGAGGGCTGCGGCTCGACCTTGCTGCGCCGCCAGAGGCCGAGCGTGAAGCCGCCGTCGAGCGGGAAGGCGACGAAATTCGGGGCTTCCACGGCCGGTTCGCGGTTCAAGAGATTCCGGTAGAAGCTGGCGCTTTCGCCGGGATCCTTGACGTAGAGGATAATCAGATTGGGGCTGCTCATTTCGGTTCTCCTGTTGCTGCCAATTGGGGCACCGCGAGAGATCGCCTGCTGCCAATTCATGGCAGCAGGAAGCTGAGCGCGCTGCGAAAGCACGCCCCGTCCTCGACCGGCGGTGTGGATAATGATCGGATAGTCTAAAGCGAAAAACGGCTCTCGCGGCGCGGGCCGCGTCCATCCATGAAGCCGAGGTCGCGCTTGCGGCAATCCGGTGCAGCCTCGAGATCGAGGCTGGTGTGGTTTGCACTGCGAATCCGAAAGATGTTCATGACCAGGCGCAGAAGGCCGGAGTGCGCGGGCTGCCCGACATCGGCGAAGGTTTCGGCCGAAATGACATCGGCAAAGGCGTCAACTGCAAAACGGTCGCTGGTCTGGCGGATGAATGAAGACGTTGCCATGATCGGTACTCCTTTCTTAGTGGATTGAGACTGATCATAACGCCAACTGCTGACAGTTTATGGCAGCAGCGATCACCTCTCGATCGGCACGTCCTGCGTCTCGCGCCACTCCTTGAGAAGCACTGTGCGGCGGCGCGGATAACGCACCTCATGCAGTGCCATGTCGATGATGCGATCGGTGCGGAAATGGCGAAAATCCTGGCGCAGCTCGCACCAGGCCATGAGGACGCGCACGTGCTCGAAATAGCCGAGCGCGAAAGGCCAGACCCGGCGGCGCGAGATCCGGCCCTGCTCGTCGCCGTAATGCAGTTCGAGAATACGCTCCAGGCGGATCGCCCTGCGGATGGCCGAGACATCCGCGCTGTCCTCATCCCGGCGTTTGGGGCCGACGAAGAGAGCGGCCGAATCGATCATGTCGCGCATGTCGTCCGGCAGAACGGCGGCGATCTTGGCCAGAGCGTCGGCGCCGGCACCGGCAAGACGCGGTTCAGCGGCGCGGGCGACCCAGCGCGAGCCGAGCACCAGTGCCTCGAGCTCCTCCTCGGAAAACATCATCGGCGGCAGCATGAAGCCGGGCTTCAGCACATAACCGATGCCGGCTTCGCCTTCGATCATCGCGCCCTGGGCCTGCAGGCTGGCGATATCGCGATAGAGTGTCCGCAGGCTGACGCCGGTCTCCTGAGCGAGCACGGTGCCGGTCACCGGCCGCCGATAACGCCGAAGCGTCTGGAGCAGCGTCAGGAGCCGTTCCGAACGGGCGACGGGCATGGCACTAGCGCTTCCACTCCACCCAGTCGCGCATCAGGCGATGGGCGATCGCTCCTTTCGGCGGCGATGCCTTGCCATTGGCGCCGGGGCGCTCCAGCATTTCGAGCGTCTCTTCGCGAGTGAACCAGCGGCAATCCTCGAGCTCCGTCTCATCCCGTTTGATCTCGGTGGATTTCGCCTCGGCGTAACAGCCGATCATCAGCGAATGCGGCATCGGCCAGGGCTGCGAGGCGTGATAGCGGATGCGACCGGTGCGGATGCCCGATTCTTCCAGCGTTTCGCGGCGCACCGCATTCTCGATGGTCTCACCCGGCTCGACGAAGCCGGCAAGACAAGAATACATGCCGGGCGAAAAATGCGGGCTGCGGCCGAGCAGGCAGAGGTCGCGGCTCTCATCGATCGTCAGCATGATGACGACGGGATCGGTGCGGGGAAAGATCATGTGCTCGCAGGCGGCACAGACACGCTTGTAACCGCCGATATGAATCTCCATCGCCGAGCCGCAGCGGCCGCAGAAGCGGTTGTCGCCGTTCCAGCGGATGAGGCTTGCAGCCTGGGCGAATTCGCCAAGCAGCACCTCATCGATCAGCATTTCGCGAAACAGCGTGCGGCCGTCGGCGGGCTTGTATTGGCTGGCGAGATCCTCGACGTCGATGCCGACGGGCACGGCAAGGCGCGGCTCGCCTGATTTGCGGTAGCCGAGAAGCACCGTCTCATCCCAATCCGGCTGCAGTTCCTGCAGCTCGTAGCGGGCAAAGAGCGGATCGAGCACCTGGCCGTCATGCTTCAGCACCAGCTTGTCCCTGGCGAAGGCGAAGATATGCGTGCCTTCCCTGGCTAGCGCCTTTTCGACCGACTGTTCGTCGCGATGTTCGGAATCGCGATTGAGGTCGTTGGCGGCAAAGGCGGTGAGATTGCTGGGTTCCGGATGCGGCACGTCCGAATCGAAAAGCGAATGACTCATGATGAAAGGGCTTCCCGCAGCTTCGCTATGAATTCGTCTCTCTTCCCGTCCTCGTAGGGCTCAGCTCGCCCGAAGCCCCAGACAGGACCCGGCCAGTTGGCATCGCCTTCGAAGCGGGCAATGACATGAACATGAAGCTGGCGGACGATGTTGCCAAGAGCCCCGACATTGATTTTTGTCGCCCCGGTAATCTGCTTGAGCGCTTTGGCGACGAGCTCCGTCTCGAAGGCGAGCAGCACCTGGTCGAGCGGCGTCAGCTCGAAGATTTCGGTGATATCGGCCCGGCGCGGCACGAGAATGAGCCAGGGCCAGCGGGCATCCCTCGACAATCTCAGATCACAGAGGCCTGTGACCATGACGCTGATGCTGTCGTTTTCCAGCCGGGGGTCAAGCGAAAAGCCGTTCAAGGGACATTCCTCCTGTCTTTTCCAACGACTAGCAGTTTTTTATCATGTTGGCTTGCTTTTGATGACGATATTGCCGATATGTGCATCCGGGAGGTTGGTGGTGGACGAGCCACTCGCCAACCGGGTCAGGTCCGGAAGGAAGCAGCCCTAACGAGCCCGGCACGGGTCATCGTGCCAGCCTCCCACCTTCTCTTTACGAAGTGCCCGACGATCCGGGCGACAAGCAGGGCGATGAGCGACACCGAGCGACAATCAAAAGATGCCGCCTCGACGGGCACCGGATACCGGGTGCTGGCTCGCAAATACCGCCCCAAGGATTTCACGGACCTGATGGTCGGCCAGGAGCCGATGGTCCGCACCCTCACCAACGCCTTCGAAACTGGCCGCATCGCGCAGGCCTACATGCTGACCGGCGTGCGCGGCGTCGGCAAGACGACGACGGCACGCATCCTGGCGCGGGCGCTGAACTACAAGACATCAGAGATCGACAAGCCGACGATCGACCTTCGTGTGCCCGGCGAACACTGCCAGGCGATCATGGAAGGCCGGCATGTCGACGTGATCGAGATGGACGCCGCATCCCATACCGGCATCGACGATATAAGAGAGATCATCGAGCAGGTGCGTTACCGGCCGGTTTCGGCGCGCTACAAGGTCTATATCATCGACGAAGTGCACATGCTGTCGACGCAGGCCTTCAACGGGTTGTTGAAGACGCTCGAAGAGCCGCCGGAACATGTGAAGTTCATCTTCGCCACCACCGAAATCCGCAAGGTGCCGATCACCGTGCTGTCGCGCTGCCAGCGCTTCGACCTGCGCCGCATCAGCGCGTCGGACCTCGTCGGACTGTTTTCGACGATCGCGGCCAAGGAAGGCATCGAGGCGGAAGCGGACGCGCTGGCGATGATCGCGCGCGCCGCCGAGGGCTCGGCCCGCGACGGCCTGTCGCTGCTCGATCAGGCGATCGCCCATGGCGCCGGCGCCGTGCAGGCGGAAGCCGTGCGCGGCATGCTCGGCCTTGCCGACCGCGCCCGGATCGTCGATCTCTTCCAGCATATCGTCAAGGGCGATGTCGCCGGCGCCCTCGGCGAATTCCAGAGCCAGTACGAGGCCGGCGCCAATCCGGTCGTGGTGCTGACCGATCTTGCCGATTTCACCCATCTGGTGACGCGGCAGAAATATGTGCCGGATGCGGCAAACGATCCTTCGCTCAGCGAGATCGAGCGCACGAAAGCGGCTGAATTCGCCAAGGGCGTTGCGGTGACGACGCTGTCGCGCATCTGGCAGATGCTACTGAAGGGTATTCCCGAAACGGAAGGCTCGTCACGCACGGCAGGGGCCGCCGAAATGGTGCTGATCCGGCTGGCGCATGCGGCGCATCTGCCGGCTCCCGAGGATGCGGCGCGGCGGCTTGCCGAATTTTCCGGCGACAATGCCGGTCCGCGCCCCGCCTCCCCGCCTTCCGGCAATGGCGGCGGCAGCGGAACCCGGGTTCCCTATCAAAGCAGTGTCACGGCCCGCGCTCCTGAAATCTCACCGAGCCCGCCGCAGCCGTCCGCACCGGTGGCGATGCTACGCGCCGTGCCGAGCAGCCAGCCGGAGACGATGCCTGTCGGGAGAATTGAGACGAAACCGGCTGAGGCACCGAAGCCGCTCGTCCGGGTCAATTCGATCAGCGATATTGTCGACCTTGCCGCCGAAAAGCGTGACGTCAAGCTGAAGGCGCTGGTACGCAACTTCGTGCGGCCCGTGCGCATCGAGCCTGGCCGGTTGGACGTGAATCTCACCGAGGGCGCGCCTGGCACGCTGCTGAACGAGCTTGCCGTCAAACTCAAGGAATGGACAGGCATCCACTGGATCGTCAGCACCAGCCGCGAAGAAGGCGGGCCGACGATGGTGGAGGCGGAGGCCAAGGCGCAGCAACAACGGGTCAGCGATGCGCGCCAGGACCCCGATGTCGCGGCCATTCTTGCGCAGTTTCCGGGCGCCAAGATCATCGACGTGCGCGTCAGGGCGCCGACGCCGGAGGAGGAGGCGGAAGAGATCACACCGCCCGCTGTCGCCGAATCCGAAGAAGGTGATATCCTGCCCGGCGACGACATAGAATTCTAAGGTTTCAAGAAGGAGCGAGACGATGCGCGACATCATGGGCATGATGGGCAAAGTCAAGGAAATGCAGGCCAAGATGGAGCAGATGCAGGCGGAGATCGCCGAGCTCACCGCCGAAGGCAAGGCCGGTGGCGGCCTCGTCACCGTCGTCATCTCGGGCAAGGGTGAGCTCAAGAGCCTGAAGGTCGACCCGTCGCTCTTCAAGGAGGACGATGTCGAAATCCTCGAGGACCTGATCGTCGCCGCCCATAAGGACGCCAAGGACAAGGCCGAGGCTCTCGCCGCTGAAAAGACCAAGGCGCTGACCGCCGGCCTGCCGATCCCGCCGGGCTTCAAGCTGCCGTTCTGATAGCAGGCAATTCGAATTCCGGTTACGTCGCTCAGTGCGGCTATTGCGCTCGCGTTGCGCGGAAGAAAACCGTTCTCAGCGCTGCATTTCCAGCTTCGCCCGCAGCTTGTAGTGAATGGGAGCGGCGAGATATCGCGCCCGGTCCGCCTCCGAAAGCCGTCGGCCGAAGGTTTCCATCACCTCCGGCATCATGACCCTTTCTCCGGGAAAGGGTTGGTGCTCAACCGGCATTCGGGCTTCGGCGATGCCGCCGCGGATGACGCGGCAATAGATTCCAGGGCGGGCGGCATCGGTATAGCGCTTGACGAATTTCGGATCGGCCATCCTGGCGGCGAAGGTGGCGCAGGGAATGCGGCATGACGTGACTTCGAGGACGAGATCGCCTGATGAGAAGCGGTCGCCGACAGCGGCGTCGCGGTTGTCGAGATCCGCGATCACCATGTTTTCACCGAAGGTGCCGGGCTCGTAGGGGCGGCCGAGTTGCTGCGCCCACCAGTCGATCGTCAGCGATCCCTCGACATAAACTGCCTGATCGACGCCGCCATGATGTTTGCGGTTGCAGATGGCGTCGCCGACGAGACCTTGAGCATCGATCATCACGGCGCCGTTGACGGCATGTTTGAAAATGCCGGTCTTGTAGCTCTTGCCGGCGAGCCTTTCCGGATTGCCGGTGCAAAGCGCCAGGATTTTCATGGGGCAGCCGATCCTCCGACGATTCCGTTTTCGTTGCATATCAGTTAAGAACGGCGCATGGCAAAACGAGTCACCGGCCCCGAGATCGAAAAACTCATCCAGCTTCTGGCAAAGGTGCCGGGCCTCGGGCCGCGCTCGGCCCGCCGGGCGGCACTGCATCTGATCAAGAAGAAGGACCAGCTGCTGGGGCCGCTGTCGAATGCGCTGGGCGAAGCCTATGACAAGGTGAAGATTTGCTCGCGCTGCGGCAATGTCGATACTGTCGATCCTTGTACCGTCTGCACCGATACGCAGCGCGATCAATCCATCATCATCGTCGTCGAAGATGTCTCCGACCTCTGGGCGCTGGAGCGGGCCGGCGCGATGAACGCCGCCTATCACGTTCTCGGCGGCACGTTGTCGCCGCTCGACGGGATCGGGCCCGATGATCTCAATATCCGCGGGCTGATCGACCGGATCGGCGAAGGCGGCATCCGCGAGCTGATCATCGCCGTCAACGCCACCGTCGAGGGGCAGACGACGGCACACTACATCACCGACCAGCTGCAGGGGCTCGACGTCAAGATCACGCGGCTGGCCCATGGCGTGCCGGTCGGCGGTGAACTCGATTATCTCGACGAGGGCACGCTGGCGGCGGCGCTACGGGCGCGGACGGTGATATGAGAGGCTTACGTATGTTGCATGGCACCCCCCTCTGCCCTGCCGGGCATCTCCCCCACAAGGGGGGAGATCGGCAAGATGCACCGGCCCCGCGAAATCCTAATCGTGAGCCAAGCGGCTCCGCTCCCCTGCCGCGTTTGATTGGGGCAACAGCGTGCCCCCAGCCGATCTCCCCCCTTGTGGGGGAGATGTCCGGCAGGACAGAGGGGGGTGTTCCACGAGGCCTGCGAATACTCGCATTGGCGATAATGACGGCCCTACTTCCTCTCCCCTCCTATGCAGCCCCTTCGAAAGCCGATGTCGAAGCGCAGTTCGAAAACTGGGTGCAGAAGGACCTCTGGCCGCAAGCGAAGGCAGGCGGCATTTCCGAGAAGACTTTCAAGGCCGCATTCTCCGGCATCACGCTGAACTGGAACCTGCCCGATCTCGCCCCGCCCGGCTTCCCGCCGCCGAAGGAGCAGAAGCAGACGCAAGCCGAATTCTCCTCGCCAGGCCCCTATTTCAACGAGGACCATCTGAAGAGGCTTGCCGCAACCGGGCGCGGCTTTGCCGGGCAATATGGCTCGACGCTGAAACGGATCGAGAAGACCTATGGGGTGCCGGGGTCGATCGTGCTGGCCATCTGGGGCCGGGAGACCGGCTTCGGCGCGGCGAAGATCCCGAATTCGGCGATCGAGGTGCTGGCGACCAAAGCCTTCATGTCGACCCGCAAAGAAATGTTCCGCACCGAGCTGGTGGCGGCCCTGCATATTCTCGACGGCGGTGACGTGACGCCCGCTGATTTCAAGAGCTCGTGGGCCGGCGCGCTCGGCCAGCCGCAATTCATGCCGACAAGCTATCTGAAATATGCGGTGGATTTCGACGGCGACGGCCACCGCAATATCTGGACCTCGGTGCCGGACACACTCGCCTCGATTGCCAATTACCTGGTCAAGAAGGGCTGGCGGCGCGATCGTGACTGGGGCTTCGAGGTCTCGATCCCGGAGGCAGTCTCCTGCGCGCAGGAGGGTCCAGACCTCGCGAAGCCGCTTTCGCATTGGGCTTCGCTCGGCATCGCGCGCATCTCCGGCAAGGACTTTCCCGCAAGCGAGATGAAGGCTGAGGGCATGATGCTGGTGCCGGCAGGCCGCGACGGGCCGGAATTCATCGTCACGCCGAATTTCTACATCATCAAGGAGTACAACAACTCCGATCTCTACGCGCTCTTTATAGGCAATCTCGCCGACCGGATCGGCTCCAACGGCGGCGCCTTCCAAGGCAGATGGGGCGATGTCGGCAAGATGCTGCGTTCGGATGTCGCCGCCATGCAGAAGGCGCTGGAGCGGCAGGGCTATGATGTCGGCGGTTCCGACGGCCTGCCGGGTTACAAGACGCGGCGTTCGATCGGTCAGTGGCAAGCGAAGAACGGCATGAAGCCGACCTGCTTTCCGGAGGCCACGATGAAAGGCAAGCTGAAGTAGCCGTTTTCAGAGACTGCGCTTCAGCCCTTCATGGCTCGCGAGGAAGCCGAGCTTCTCGTAGAAGCGGATCGAATCCGTGCGCGCCTTGTCCGATGTTAGCTGCACGATACCGCAGCCGCGCTCGACACATTGGGCGATCGCCCATTCGATGAACTCGGAGCCGAGGCCGGAGCCCCGGAAATCCCGCGCGATTCGCACGCTTTCGATCTGCCCGCGCCACATGCCCGCCCTCGACAGGCCGGGAATGAAGCTCAGCTGTAGGCAGCCGACAACTTGATCGTCCGCATCGCTTGCCACGGCGAGCATCTGGTTGGCATCCGCCTCGATTGCGGCGAAAGCGGAGAGATAACGCGCATCGACGGGATCCGAGACGACCTCCCTGGCGCTGCCGAGATCGTCATCGTCCAAAAGCCGGACGATCTCGGCAAGATCGGACCGGCGGGCGAGCCTGAAATTGTACATGCCTCTCCTCAATGATGCAGATCGATCGGCGCCTTGTGGAAGACATCGTCGCCCGGCGGGATGGCCTGACGCTCGATCATACGATGAACATGGGGCGGGCCTTCGCCGCGGTGAAGGGCGCGCAGCCTGTCGATGTTTTCCGCATCGGCCTGGGTGCGCCGCTGGTTGTGTCTGATGTATTCGACCCAGGTCGGCGTATGGTAGCTTTCCGTCCACAGCCCGGGATTTTCGAGATCACGCATCAAGGCCCAGTGCCTTGCGCCGTCGCGGATACGGATGCGGCGCCGCTCGCCCATCAGCGCCATGAATTCGGCAAGGTCGGCATCGGCGATCTCGTAGCCGACCTGGATGACGATCGGGCCGCTGCGCGGCGTGATGTCGAGGCTGAGCGCAGGCGCGGTGAAGCGGTTCAGCGGATCGAGATTGAGCGAGGCGAAGGCCGGCATCGAAAACCGCAAACCGATCGCAATGCCGAGCAGCATGACGACGGATGACATCAGCAGCGCATCGGCGACGCCGTAGCGATCGGCGGCCACGCCCCAGAGCCAGCTGCCGCCGGCAATGCCGCCGAAGGTGACGGTCTGATAGAGCGACAGCGCGCGGCCGACGACCCAGCGCGGCGTCGAGAGTTGGACGATGGTGTTAAAGAGCGACAGCGCGGAGACCCAGCAGGCGCCGGCGACGAGCAGCCCTGCTGAGGTGAGGACGGCACTTGGACTAACGGCCGCGATGATGGCGCTCAGCGCAAAGCCGGCAAAGGCCAGCCGGATGATCATCTCGCTGGAAAACGCTTGGCGAATTCGCGCACTTAGCACCGCGCCGCCGATCGCGCCGATGCCGAAAGCGCCGAGCATGAAGCCATAGGTCAGCGGCCCGCCGGCAACCAGATCGAGGGCGACGATCGGCAGCAGCGCCAGAATCGAACTGGCGCCGATGCCGAAGATGAGCCCCCTGACCAGGACCTTTTCGAGGTTGGGGGACATCGAGACATAACGCAGGCCGGCGAAGATGGCGCTGGCGAGCGCCTCGCGCGGCAGGGTCGAGACCGGCGTGTTTGGCCGCCAACGCGACAGTGCATAGATCAATGGTAGGTAACTCAAAGTATTCACCGCGAAGGCCGCGGCAGCGCCTGCGGCCGCCACGATCGCGCCACCGATCGCCGGGCCAACGCTGCGGGTGATGTTGAAACCCATGCTGTTCAAGGTGACCGCGCCCGGCAGATCCGCGCGCGGCACCATGTCGCCGACCGAGGCCTGCCAGGAAGGATTGTTGAGCGCCGTGCCGCAGCCGATCAGGAAGGTGAAGAAGAGCAGCAGCCAGGGCGTGATCCAGCCGAGAAGCGCGCAAGCCGTCAGCAGGGCCGAGACCGTCAGCATCATGCACTGCGCCGTCAGCATGACGCGGCGACGGTCGTAATTGTCGGCGAGCGCCCCGGATATCAGCGAAAACAGCATGATCGGCAGCGCCGTCGAGGTCTGAACCAGCGCCACCATATCTTCCGAAGCGGTGATCGTCGTCATCATCCAGGCAGCGCCCACCGCCTGGATCAGGCCGCCGAAATTCGAGGAAAGGCTCGCAACCCATATGGCGCGATAGGTCTCGTGCCGCAAAGGCGCCAATGTCGACGAAGTATACGCCACGATTCCTCCCGTTTTGCCGTCCGGCCCCAAGGCAATATATGCGCAAGACCGAGGCTGGCCATAGACGCATCCACGCCCTGACAAGCGAATTGGCTGAGACCTTGCAATTTCGTAAAAACCGGACTATATGCGTCTCAAATTCTTGATCGCTTGATGAAGAGTGGGCCGCAAGGACCCGCTCTTTTTTATTAGCGCGATCGCCCGAACAGCAGAAATTGCGAGGAGCGCACCGCTTGTCGGACATGACAAACGCAGACAACGAAGTTGAGCCGCGACTGATTACCGAAACTGGGCTCGACCAGCGTCTTGCCGATATCATCGAACCCGTGCTCGTCGGCATGGGCTTCCGGCTGATCCGCGTGCGCATGTTGAACCAGAACGGCATGACGATGCAGGTGATGGCTGAGCGCAACGACGGGACGATGACGGTTCAGGACTGCGAAGAAGTCTCGATGGCGATTTCTCCCGTCCTCGATGTGGAAGATCCGATCGATAAAGAGTATCATCTCGAGGTGTCTTCGCCCGGCATCGACCGTCCGATGGTGCGGAAATCCGACTTCGTCCGCTGGCAAGGCCACCTGGTGAAATGCGAGACGTCGATCATGATCGGCAATCGCAAGCGTTTCCGTGGCAAAATCGTCGAAGCGGACGCGGATGGTTTTACGCTTGAGCGCGACCAGATCGCTTATGGGGAAGAGCCGAAAGTCTCCATTCCCTTCACGGCGCTTAGCGATGCGAAGCTCATTCTGACTGACGATCTGATCCGCGATGCATTGCGCGCCGACAAGCTGGCTAAAGCGCAGGCCGCCAACCAGAACGAAGCGGACGAGCAGGAATAACCGATTAACAGACCGCTCCCAGGGACGGGAACCCCGGAGTAAAGACGGAGAAACAAGACAATGGCAGTCAGTGCGAACCGGCTCGAACTTCTGCAGATCGCAGATGCAGTGGCGCGCGAAAAGGTCATCGACCGCGAGATCGTGCTTGCCGCAATGGCCGATGCCATTCAGAAGGCGGCACGCTCGCGTTACGGCACCGAGTCCAACATCCGCGCCGACATCAATCCGAAGACCGGAGAAATCCGGCTGCAGCGCCTGCTCGAAGTCGTCGACAAGGCCGAAGATTATTCGACGCAGATCCCGCTCGAGCTCGCCCGCGACCGCAACCCGGACGCCGCACTCGGCGATTTCATCGCCGATCCGCTGCCGCCGATGGATTTCGGCCGTATCGCCGCACAGTCCGCCAAGCAGGTGATCGTGCAGAAGGTGCGTGAAGCCGAACGCGATCGCCAGTTCGACGAATTCAAGGATCGCGTCGGCGAAATCGTCAACGGCACCGTCAAGCGCGTCGAATACGGCAATGTCATCGTCGATCTCGGCCGTGGCGAAGGCATCATCCGCCGCGACGAAATGATCCCGCGCGAAAACGTGCGCTATGGCGATCGCGTCCGCGCCTATGTCTATGACGTCCGCCGTGAGCAGCGCGGCCCGCAGATCTTTCTGTCGCGCACGCATCCGCAATTTATGGTGAAGCTCTTCACCATGGAAGTGCCTGAAATCTACGACGGCATCATCCAGGTGAAGTCGGTCGCCCGCGATCCGGGCTCGCGCGCCAAGATCGCCGTGATCTCGAACGACAGTTCGATCGATCCGGTCGGCGCCTGCGTCGGTATGCGCGGTTCGCGCGTTCAGGCCGTCGTCGGCGAGCTTCAGGGTGAGAAGATCGACATCATTCCGTGGAGCCAAGATCCGGCGACCTTCGTCGTCAACGCCCTGCAGCCGGCCGAAGTCGCCAAGGTCGTTCTCGACGAGGATGCCGAGCGGATCGAAGTCGTCGTTCCCGACGAGCAGCTGTCGCTTGCGATCGGTCGCCGCGGCCAGAACGTTCGCTTGGCGTCGCAGCTGACCGGCTGGGACATCGACATCATGACGGAGGCCGAGGAATCGGAACGCCGCCAGAAGGAATTCAACGAGCGCACCAACCTGTTCATGGATTCGCTCGACGTCGACGAGATGGTCGGCCAGGTTCTGGCCTCGGAAGGCTTCGCCGCCGTCGAGGAACTCGCTTATGTCGATCTCGACGAAATTTCTTCGATCGACGGATTCGACGAAGATACGGCGCAGGAAATCCAGACCCGCGCCCGCGAATTCCTCGAGCGTCTCGAAGCCGAGATGGACGAGAAGCGCAAGGCGCTCGGCGTTCAGGACGAGCTGCGCGAAATCGACGGCATGACCGCCCAGATGATGGTGGCGCTCGGCGAAGACGGCATCAAGTCGATCGAGGATTTCGCCGGCTGCGCCGCTGACGATCTCGTCGGCTGGACGGAACGCAAGAACGGCGAAACGAAGAAGTTCGAAGGCCTGTTCTCGAAATTCGACGTCTCGCGCGTCGAGGCCGAACAGATGATCGTCCAGGCTCGGCTTGCGGCCGGCTGGATCACCGAAGAGGACCTGGCGAAGGGGACCGAAGAAGAGGTCACCGAAGCCGAACAGGAAGCATGATGACCACGCATGAGCCGGACGCTCTTCCTGAGGACGACGATCTTGCAGGTTATGACGTGAACGGACGCATGTGCATCGTGACGCGTGAAAGCGGATCGCCGGATGAGCTGATCCGCTTCGTCGCGGCTCCCGACGGAACCGTCGTCGCCGACCTGAAGCGCGAGCTTCCGGGACGCGGATGCTGGGTGAAAGCCGACCGGTCGCTGGTCGACAAGGCGGTGGCGAAGAAGCTCTTCGCCCGCGCGCTGAAAAGCGATGTGAAGGCTGCAGACGATCTCGGCGCGAATGTCGACCGGCTGCTGGCGGCGCAATTAATGCAGATGATGAACATGGCGCGCAAAGCCGGCCAGTTCATCAGCGGCTCCGCGAAAGTGGATGCCGCAGTGAGAAGCGGAGCAGCCCTTGCGGTGTTCCACGCGACTGAAGCAGCGGACGACGGAGTCCGGAAAATCGACCAGGCCCGCAAGGCCTGGCACCTCGGAATGGAGACCGAGGAGGAGATACCTTCCTACCGCTTCTTCTCGGAGAGCGAAATGGAAGGCCTGATGGGCCAGAATGCTTTTATCCATGCCGCAGTGCTTGCAGGGCAGGCGGGTGAAGGTGTAGTGAAGCGCGCAAAGATGCTCGAACAGTACCGTATTGGCGGTCAGTCCCGGGCAGCGGGCGGCGCTGGCCGGCAAAAACAATGAGACGGTCACCGGCATCGGCCGGTCTCATTCTCATTGATCGACAGTATTTGAACGACAGGGTCTGATCTCGTCATCGCTCCCTGTCCGAAGGAACGGGAACGAATGACCGATAGTAACGACGACAAGACACTCAGCGTAACGGGCAAGAAGACGCTTACCCTGAAACCATCGGGGATGAGCCAGGGCACCGTTCGCCAGGATATGGGTCGGGGTCGCACCAAAGCGGTCGTGGTCGAGACCCGCAAGCGGCGCCCGATGCGCCCGGAAGACGAAAAGCCGATCACGCCCGCTGCCCCCGCGGCCCCGGTGCGCGCAGCCGAACCGGCGCCGGCGCCCGTTCAGGCGCGTCCGCCGCAGCCGACGCCTGCACCGCGGGTTCATCAGCCGGGCAACAGCCAGACCAATCAGCGTCCGCAGCAGTCCTATCAGCCGCAGCGCTCGAACGATCGTCCGCGCCCTGTCGTGCTGAACCATCTGTCGCCGGAAGAGATGGACGCCCGCCGCCGTGCGCTTGCCGAATCCCAGGCGCGTGACGCACAGGATGCGATCCGCCGCGCCGAGGAAGACAAGCGCCGCGCCGCCGAGGAGATTGTCCGCAAGGCAGCCGAAGCAGAAGAAGCCGCCCGCAAGGCAGCCGAAGAGGCTGCCCGGCAGGCCGAGGCACCCGCTGTCGCTGAACCGGCAGCCGCTGAGGCAGCACCGGCTCCCGTCGCCGCCGAAGCTCGTTCGGACGCTCCGCGGCCTGCTGCTGCACGCCGGCCTGATGCTGCAGCCCCCGCTGCCGCCCGTCCGGCGCCAGGCGCCGCCGCGCCGGCCGGTGCCCGTGGCCGTCGCCCTGAAACGGAAGACGAAGATCGTGGCGCAGCACGCGGCGGTCCCGCCCGTGGCCGCGTCGTTCGCCCCGAACCCGCAAAACCGGTGACGACGCGTCCGAAGACGGATGAAGAGCGCCGCCGCGGCAAGCTGACCATTACCACCGCCGACGCGGACGGCGACGACAACGCCCGCGGCCGTTCGCTTTCGGCAATGCGCCGCCGGCAGGAGAAATTCCGCCGCAGCCAGATGCAGGAAACGCGCGAGAAGATCTCCCGCGAAGTCGTCCTGCCCGAAACCATCACCATTCAGGAACTGTCGCAGCGCATGTCCGAACGCGCCGTCGACGTCATCAAGTACCTGATGAAGGAAGGCCAGATGATGAAGCCGGGCGACGTCATCGACGCCGACCTTGCGGAACTCATCGCCGGCGAATTCGGCCATACTGTCAGACGCGTGTCGGAGTCCGACGTCGAACTCGGCATCTTCAACGTCTCCGACGAGGCCGGCGAACTGGTTTCACGCCCGCCCGTCGTCACCATCATGGGCCATGTCGACCACGGCAAGACCTCGCTGCTTGACGCCATCCGCCATGCCAATGTGGTTTCCGGCGAAGCCGGTGGCATCACCCAGCATATCGGCGCCTATCAGGTGGAGCAGAACGGCCAGAAGATCACCTTCATCGACACGCCAGGCCACGCCGCGTTCACGGCGATGCGTGCCCGCGGCGCGCAGGCTACCGACATCGCAATCCTGGTCGTTGCAGCCGACGACAGCGTGATGCCGCAGACGATCGAATCGATCAATCACGCCAAGGCGGCTGGCGTTCCGATCATCGTTGCGATCAACAAGATCGACAAGCACGAGGCCGATCCGCAGAAGGTCCGCAACCAGCTGCTGCAGCACGAAGTCTTCGTTGAAACCATGGGCGGTGAAGTGCTCGACGTCGAGGTTTCGGCCAAAACAGGCAAGAACCTCGACAAGCTGCTCGAGGCGATCCTGCTGCAGGCCGAAATTCTCGACCTCAAGGCCAATCCCGACCGGACGGCGGAAGGCACCGTTATCGAAGCCCAGCTCGACCGCGGCCGTGGTTCAGTCGCGACTGTGCTCGTCCAGAAGGGCACGCTGCGTCCGGGTCAGATCATCGTCGCCGGCGATGTCTGGGGCCGTGTGCGTGCGCTGGTGACGGACAAGGGCGACCATGTGAAGGAAGCAGGTCCCGCGACTCCGGTCGAGGTCCTCGGTCTTTCCGGCACGCCGCAGGCAGGCGACAAATTCGCTGTCGTCGAAAGCGAGAGCCGCGCCCGCGAAATCTCGGAATACCGTCAGCGTCTTGCCCGCGACAAGGCGGCTGCCCGCCAGTCTAGCCAGCGCGGCTCGCTGGAACAGATGATGATCCAGCGCCAGAGCGCCGGTATCAAGGAGTTCCCGCTTGTCATCAAGGGCGACGTGCAGGGCTCGATCGAAGCGATTGCCGGCGCGCTGGAGAAGCTCGGCACCGATGAAGTCCGCGCCCGCATCGTCCATTCAGGCGCAGGCGGCATCACCGAGTCGGACATCTCGCTCGCCGAAGCTTCGAACGCCGCCATCATCGGCTTCAACGTTCGCGCCAATGCGCAGGCACGCCAGTTCGCCGAACGCCAGGGCCTCGAAATCCGCTACTACAACATTATCTACGATCTCGTGGATGACGTGAAGGCGGCGATGTCGGGCCTGCTGTCGCCGGAACGGCGCGAAACCTTCATCGGCAATGCCGAGATCCTGGAGGTGTTCAACATCACCAAGGTCGGCAAGGTCGCAGGCTGCCGTGTCGTCGAAGGCAAGGTCGAGCGCGGGGCAGGCGTCCGCCTCATCCGCAACGACGTCGTCGTCCACGAAGGCAAGCTCAAGACCCTCAAGCGCTTCAAGGACGAAGTCTCCGAAGTGCCCATGGGCCAGGAGTGCGGCATGGCCTTCGAAAATTACGAGGACATGCGCGTCGGCGACGTCATCGAGTGCTTCCGCGTCGAACACATCACGCGCACGCTCTAACCGCCAGGCGCCTCGCGCAACAACAGCTTTCCAGAAGCCATCCGCCAGCCGGCGGATGGCTTCTGGTATCTGGCGGCCTTGACCTTTGCAGCCAAAAGAGTCATGGACGCTCTCCTTTGACGGGTTCGATTCCCAGCCGCATCGGCAAACAGAGATAACAATGACCAGACCAACATCCTCCGCGCCTTCGCAGCGCATGCTGCGCGTTGGCGAACAGGTCCGCGCCGCGATCACCCAGGTATTGCAGCGCGGCGAAGTGCGCGACGACATCATCGAGGCAACCGTGATCTCAATCTCGGAAGTGCGTATGTCGCCCGACCTCAAGATCGCCACCGCTTATGTGACGCCGCTCGGCGTTTCCGACCACAGCATCGTCATCGAGGCGTTGAACCGCCATGCGAAGTTCATCCGCGGCCGGCTCGGACCGCAGCTCCGGCAGATGAAATACATGCCGGAGGTGCGTTTCCGCGACGATACCAGCTTCGACAATTACAAGAAGATCGACGAGCTCTTGCGTTCGCCCGAGGTGAGCCGCGATCTCGACGGCGACAACGACGAACAATAACAGAAGAGACGCATGTCCAAACCACGCAAACCCAAGGGCCGGCCGATTTCCGGCTGGCTGATCCTCGACAAGCCGGTGGATTTCGGCTCGACGGAAGCCGTTTCCAAGCTCAAATGGCTCTACAAGGCGCAGAAGGCCGGCCATGCCGGCACCCTCGACCCGCTTGCCTCCGGCATGCTGCCGATCGCGCTCGGCGACGCGACCAAGACCGTTCCCTATGTGATGGACGGTCGGAAAATCTATGAGTTCACCGTCAGCTGGGGCGAGGAGCGCGCTACCGACGATCTCGAAGGCGATGTGACCCAGAGCTCGGAAAGACGCCCGACCGAGCAGCAGATCCGCGATATCCTGCCCCGCTATATCGGCACGATCAGCCAGGTGCCGCCGCAGTTTTCCGCCATCAAGATCGCAGGTGAACGCGCCTATGATCTGGCCCGCGACGGGGAAGCCGTCGAGATTCCCTCACGCGAAGTTGAGATATTCCGGCTGACCCTGCTTGCCTGCCCGGATGCGAATACCGCGCATTTCGAAGTAGAATGCGGCAAGGGCACTTATGTCCGGGCGCTTGCACGCGATTTCGGCCGCGAGCTCGGCTGCTACGGCCATATATCGGGCCTGCGGCGCACTTTCGTCGCGCCTTTCCAGGAAGAAGCCATGGTGCCGCTTGCCAATCTCGTGGCGCTCGAAGCGATCGAGGACATGGATGAGCGGCTCGCCGCCCTCGACGCATTGCTGATCGACACATGCGAGGCGCTTTCCGCCCTGCCTCACCTCGTCATCAACGACGACCAGGCGCACCGGCTGAAGATGGGCAATCCGATCCTGGTGCGCGGCCGCGATGCGCCGATTGCCGAAAGCGAAGCTTATGCTACGGCTCGCGGCAGGCTGATCGCGATCGGCGAGATCGGCCAGGGCGAGTTTCGCCCAAAGCGGGTTTTTGCCTGAGTTTACAGCTGACGGTTGCCATGCGGTGGCGATGCGATATCTTCCTTTCCGGCCATAACGGCCCGAGGGGAGAATTATGCGCGCAATCGCAATTGCAATACTGACGTTCTTTTCGATGGTCCTGACCGTCGCCGGCGCGCAATCCGCCGAGCGCTGGGCCGAGCTTCCGGCCTTTCCTGCCATGCCGGCGCCGAAGGTGAGCGGCATGGCCGATGTGAACGACATCAAGATGTATTATGCCGAATATGGTGAAGGCGATCCGATCCTTTTCATCCATGGCGGCCTTGGCAATACCGGCGTCTGGGGTCGCCAGATCGCCGAATTCGCCAGGGATCATCTGGTCATCGTTGCCGACAGCCGCGGTCACGGCCGCTCGACGCGCAGCCAGCAGCCTTTCGGCTACGATCTGATGACATCGGATTATGTCGCCCTGCTCGATTATCTGAAGATCGACAAGGTGACGCTCGTCGGGTGGTCGGACGGCGGCATCATCGGCATCGACATGGCGATGAGATATCCGGAAAGGCTGACGCGGGTCATTGCCCAGGCTGCCAATGTCACCACGGACGGCGTCAAGCCGGACGTCCTGAGCAACAAGACCTTCAACGAATACATCAAAGTCGCCGGCGAGCAATACCGGAAGCTGTCGCCGACACCGAACGAATACGACGCCTTCGTTACGCAGATTTCGCAAATGTGGGCGACGCAGCCGAACTGGACGGCGACGGAGCTTGGCAAGATCACGCTGCCGGTCACGCTTGCCATCGGTGATCATGATGAGGCCGTAAAGCTCGATCATACCGAGATGATGGCGAAAGAAATTCCGGGCGCAAAGCTCGTCATCCTGAAAGACGCCAGCCATTTCGCCATGCTGCAGGATCCTGCAGGCTATAATGCGATGATCCGTGACGCGATGACGGGCCGCTGAAAGCTGCTGCGGGGCTCCCTCTTTCCATCGCTGCTTATTTGGTTTATAGGCAGCGCCAGCATCGGGTACGCCCGATTGCATTCGCGGCCAAAGCTGGACGGCATCCCGGCTTTTGGCGACTTCTTCTCCTCTCATAGAAAGGACCATCCGATGTCGATCACTGCTGAGCGCAAGGCTGCGCTGATCAAGGAATACGCAACCGCCGAAGGCGATACCGGTTCTCCGGAAGTCCAGGTCGCGATCCTGACCGAGCGCATCAACAACCTGACCGAACACTTCAAGGACCACAAGAAGGATAACCATTCCCGCCGTGGCCTGCTGACGATGGTTTCGAGCCGCCGCTCGCTTCTTGATTATCTCAAGAAGAAGGATGAAGGCCGCTATTCCAAGCTGATCTCCAGCCTGGGTATCCGCCGCTAAAATTGTCCGGCGGGCGCTTTCGAGCGTCCGCCGGATCTGTTTCGGACGATGTTCCGATGAAATGTTCCGGCCGCGCCCTATCTCAAGCGGAGGAACGACCGGCAGACCCGGATGGGCCGGTTCTGCCAAACCAACCGCTGACCTGTCATGGGGCAGGATTGCCGGATGCTTTCGGCCAGAGCTTCTCGAAGCTTTGGCCCGGTTTTCCCGGGAACAAGGGTTCCTGAGGAAGCTGAGACGAAAAGCCTCTCGTTGTCTTGCCCGTGATACGTCGCATTGATTGCGGTCGACTGTGCGCTGCGCCCTGATATCGGCGATGGCGCGTGCTCCCGCATTGAAGGACAAGATATGTTTGATACACACACCGTGGAAATCGAGTGGGCCGGCCGCCCGCTGAAGCTTGAAACCGGCAAGATCGCCCGCCAGGCCGATGGCGCGGTTCTCGCCACCTACGGCGAGACCGTCGTTCTCGCCACCGTCGTTTCGGCCAAGGCGCCGAAGCCCGGCCAGGACTTCTTTCCGCTGACCGTCAACTACCAGGAAAAGACCTACGCAGCCGGCAAGATCCCTGGCGGCTATTTCAAGCGCGAAGGACGCCCGAGCGAAAACGAGACCCTCGTTTCCCGCCTGATCGACCGCCCGATCCGCCCGCTCTTCCCGGAAGGCTACAAGAACGACACCCAGGTCGTCGTCACCGTCATCCAGCACGACCTTGAAAACAACCCCGACATCCTGTCGATGGTCGCGACCTCGGCAGCGCTGACGCTCTCCGGCGTTCCCTTCATGGGCCCGGTCGGCGGTGCGCGCGTCGGCTACATCAATGGCGAATATGTTCTTAACCCGCATCTCGACGAGATGGACGAGTCGAGCCTCGACCTCGTCGTCGCCGGCACCTACGACGCCGTGCTGATGGTCGAATCCGAAGCCAAGGAACTGCCCGAGGACGTCATGCTCGGCGCCGTCATGTTCGGCCACAGGGGTTTCCAACCGGTTCTCGATGCGATCATCAAGCTCGCCGAAGTTGCCGCCAAGGAGCCGCGCGACTTCCAGCCGGAGGACTATTCCGCGCTCGAAAGCGAAATGCTCGGCCTGGCGGAAGCCGAATTGCGTGAAGCCTACAAGATCACCCAGAAGGCCGACCGCTACGCCGCCGTCGACGCCGTCAAGGCAAAGGTGAAGGCGCATTTCCTCCCCGAGGAAGGCGAAGCCAAGTACACGGCCGAGGAAGTCGGCGCGATCTTCAAGCACCTGCAGGCCAAGATCGTCCGCTGGAACATCCTCGATACCAAGAGCCGTATCGACGGCCGCGACCTCGAAACCGTTCGTCCGATCGTTTCGGAAGTCGGTCTTCTGCCGCGCACCCACGGTTCGGCGCTGTTCACCCGCGGCGAAACCCAGGCGATCGTCGTTGCCACGCTCGGCACCGGCGAAGACGAACAGTATGTCGACAGCCTGACGGGCATGTACAAGGAGCGCTTCCTGCTCCATTACAACTTCCCGCCTTACTCCGTCGGCGAAACCGGCCGCATGGGCTCCCCGGGCCGCCGCGAAATCGGCCACGGCAAGCTTGCATGGCGCGCCATCCGTCCGATGCTGCCGTCGGCCGAGCAGTTCCCATACACGCTGCGCGTCGTCTCCGAGATCACCGAGTCGAACGGCTCGTCCTCGATGGCAACCGTCTGCGGCACCTCGCTCGCCCTGATGGATGCCGGCGTTCCGCTTGCCAAGCCGGTTGCCGGCATCGCCATGGGCCTGATCCTCGAAGGCGACCGCTTCGCCGTTCTCTCCGACATTCTCGGTGACGAAGACCACCTCGGCGACATGGACTTCAAGGTTGCTGGTACGGCCGACGGCATTACCTCGCTGCAGATGGACATCAAGATCGCCGGCATCACCGAAGAGATCATGAAGGTCGCGCTCGGCCAGGCCCAGGGCGGCCGCAAACACATCCTCGGCGAAATGGCCAAGGCCATTACCGAAAGCCGCGGCCAGCTTGGCGAATTCGCGCCGCGCATCGAAGTCATGAACATTCCGGTCGACAAGATCCGCGAGGTCATCGGCTCTGGCGGCAAGGTCATCCGCGAAATCGTCGAAAAGACCGGTGCGAAGATCAACATCGAGGACGACGGCACCGTCAAGATCGCCTCCTCTTCCGGCAAGGAAATCGAAGCGGCCCGCAAGTGGATCCACTCGATCGTTGCCGAGCCTGAAATCGGCCAGATCTACGAAGGCACGGTTGTCAAGACCGCCGACTTCGGCGCCTTCGTCAACTTCTTCGGCGCCCGCGACGGCCTCGTCCATATCTCGCAGCTCGCTTCCGAGCGCGTTGCCAAGACGCAGGACGTCGTCAAGGAAGGCGACAAGGTCTGGGTCAAGCTGCTCGGCTTCGACGAACGCGGCAAGGTTCGCCTGTCGATGAAGGTCGTCGACCAGGCCACCGGCCAGGAGATCGCGAACGAGAAGAAGAAGGAAGAAGCGGCCGAATAAGCCGCGTCTCCCAGATTGAATTCCGGGCGCGGGAATCTTCCGCGCCCTTTTTGTATCCTGGTTTTGCGCATGTCGTAGTCGCAAAACCGCTGCACAATTTTGCCCGACACGCTTTAACGAGACGAGACCCATGAGCCGCGAGACGCTGAAGACCCTGTTCCATCCCTTTGCCAGCGGCACAGTCGAGGCGCCCGGCGAGGGCGAGCGCGTGCTCTTTCTCGGCGCCGAGGCAGGCTTTCAGCTGCCCGAAGGCTTTGCCGCCTCGCTCAGCGCCGTCCAGGGCTTCCGGCCGCTCTACCGGCAGCTTCTGGCGCAGCGGATCGACGCCAAGCCGGAGATCGACGGCGAGGATTATGACGCCGCACTCGTGCTCTGCACCAAGCACAAGGGCGAGAACGAGGCCAATCTCGCCGCTGCGATCGCCCGCACGCGGACGGGCGGCCTGATCGTCGTTGCCGGGGCCAAGGAAGACGGCATCCAGCCGCTGCGCAAGCGCCTGGAAGGGTTCGGCCTCGCCATCGACCATATGCCGAAATATCACGGCGTCGCCTTCTGGTTCGGCCGGCCGGCCGATGCCGGCGACATCGTTTCCAAGCTGGCGAAAGCGCCGGTGCGCGTCGACGACCGCTTCCATGCGACGGCAGGCATGTTCTCGCATGACCGTGTCGATGCCGGATCTGAGCTGCTCGCCTCGCGCCTGCCGCAGGATTTTACCGGCGACGTTGCCGACTTTGGCGCGGGATGGGGTTATCTCTCTGTCGAGATGGCGCAGAGATCGCGCGGACTGGGGCGCCTTGACCTTTATGAAGCCAATCACGCGGCCCTGGAGGCTGCGCGGGACAATATGGCGGAGAACTGCCCGAACGCGCCTGCGCGCTTCTTCTGGCACGATCTGGCGGGCGAGCCGGTCAAGGACAAATACGACCTCGTCATCATGAACCCGCCCTTCCATGAGGGCCATGCCGCCGAGCCGTCGCTCGGCCAGGCGATGATCAAGACCGCCGCAACCGCCCTTCGCGGCGGCGGCCGACTGCTGCTGGTCGCCAATCGCGGCCTGCCCTACGAGCCGGTTCTGGCGGCGGAATTCAGGGAAAGCGGTGAAACCTGCCGCAATGCCCGCTTCAAGGTGTTGTGGGCGAAGAAATAAGGCTCAGGCCTCGAACCGTTCTTTCATCGATCGCAAGAAAATAGGCCGTGCGCATCATCTGCGCACGGCCTTTGAGCTTCCTATCGGGTGCCGTTTACTCGACGTCTGCCCTGCGCAGCGTATCCAGCGTCGGCATCGAGGTGATGTTGAAGCCGGCGTCGACGAAGTGAATTTCGCCGGTGACGCCGGCGGAAAGGTCCGAGAGCAGGTAGAGCGCCGAGCTGCCGACCTGATCGATCGTCACGGTCTTGCGCAGCGGCGCATTGCGCTGGTTCCAGGAGAGGATCGCGCGCGCATCGGAGATGCCGGCGCCTGCAAGCGTGCGGATCGGGCCGGCGGAGATGGCGTTGACGCGGATGCCACGCGGGCCGTAATCGGCGGCGAGATAGCGCACCGAAGCCTCGAGCGCTGCCTTGGCGACGCCCATGACGTTGTAGTTCGGGATGACGCGCGTCGAGCCATTGTAGGTCAAGGTCAGCATCGCGCCGCCGTCTTCCATCAACGGCGCGCAGCGCTTGGCGATCTCGGTGAAGGAGAAGCAGGAAATGACCATGGTGCGGCTGAAATTCTCGCGCGTCGTATCGGCGTAGAGACCCTTCAGCTCGTTCTTGTCGGAAAAGCCGATGGCATGAACGATGAAATCGAGCTTGCCCCAGCGCTGTTCGATCGCATCGACCAGGCTATCGACCGAGGCGATGTCCTCGACGTCGCAGGGCAGCACGAAATCCGAGCCGACTTCGGCGGCAAGCGGCTTGACGCGCTTGCCGAGCGCTTCGCCCTGATAGGTGAAGGCGAGGTCCGCACCCTCAGCGGCGAGAGCCTTCGAAATTCCCCAGGCGATCGAGTGGTTGTTGGCGACGCCCATGACGAGGCCGCGCTTACCCTGCATGATTCCAGTCATATTATTATCCGTTATGGCGCTGGAAGACGAGCGTGGCGTTCGTCCCGCCGAAGCCGAAGGAGTTGGAGAGGGCGATATCGATCTTCGCATCGTCGATACGCTTGCGCACGATCGGCACGCCTTCGAATTCGGGATCGAGCTCGCTGATATGGGCGCTCTCGCCGATGAAGCCTTGCTGCATCATCAGCAGGGAGTAGATCGATTCCTGCACGCCGGCCGCACCCAGCGAATGGCCCGTCAGCGACTTGGTCGACTGGATATGCGGGATCCTGGCGCCGAACACCTCGCGGATGGCGCCGATTTCCTTGCTGTCACCGACCGGCGTCGACGTGCCGTGGGTGTTGATATAGTCGACGTCGCCCTTCACCGTGGCAAGCGCCTGGCGCATGCAGCGGATTGCGCCCTCGCCCGAAGGAGCGACCATGTCGTAACCATCAGAGGTGGCGCCGTAGCCGACGATTTCGGCGTAGATCTTGGCGCCGCGGGCCTTGGCGCGCTCGAGTTCTTCGAGCACCAGCACGCCGGCGCCGCCGGCGATGACGAAGCCGTCGCGGTTGACGTCATAGGCGCGCGAGGCGTTGTCGGGCGTGTCGTTGTACTTGGAGGACATGGCGCCCATAGCGTCGAAGAGATTGGACATCGTCCAATCGAGATCCTCGTGGCCGCCGGCAAACATCACGTCCTGCTTGCCCCACTGGATCATCTCGGCGGCATTGCCGATGCAGTGCGCCGAGGTCGAGCAGGCCGACGAAATCGAATAATTGACGCCGTGAATCTTGAACCAGGTGGCGAGCGTGGCCGACGCGGTCGAAGACATTGCCTTCGGTACGGCGAAGGGGCCGATGCGCTTCGGGCTGTTGTTCTTGACGGTGATGTCGGCCGCTTCGATCAGGGTGCGCGTGGACGGGCCGCCGGAGCCCATGATGATGCCGGCGCGTTCGTTCTGCGCGTAGTCCTTCTCTTCCAGACCGGAATCGGCGATCGCCTGCTTCATGGCGACATGGTTCCAGGCGCCGCCCTGCGACAGGAAGCGCATGGCGCGGCGATCGACCAGCTCGGCAAGTTCCGCCGGGCCGAGCTTCGGGCTGCCCCAGACCTGGCACTTGAAGCCGTGTTCGGCGAAATCGTTGGAAAAGGAAATACCCGACTTTGCCTGGCGCAAGGATTCGGTGACTTCGGCCGCGTCGCTTCCGATCGAGGAAACGATACCCAGACCCGTGACAACTACCCGTCTCATCTGATCAACCTTTGTTGTTTTCGTCAGCCGCTCGAAATGCGGTTTCAGGCGGTCTTGTCTTTCGACAGACCGACGCGAAGATCGGCCGCCTGGTATATGGTCTCGCCGTCCGCCTTCAGCCAGCCGTCCGCCGTGCCGAGCACGAGGCGGCCGCGCATGACGCGCTTGAAGTCGATCCCGTATTCGATCAGCTTCGTCTGCGGCCGCACCATGCCCTTGAATTTCACTTCGCCTGTCGAAAGCGCCATGCCGCGGCCTTCCTCGCCGAGCCAGCCGAGGAAGAAGCCGGTCAGCTGCCACATGCCGTCGAGACCGAGGCAGCCGGGCATGATCGGATTGCCTTCGAAATGGCAGGGAAAATACCAGTCGTCGGGGCGTACGTCGTATTCGGCCCTGAGATAGCCCTTGTCGAAGGCGCCGCCCGTTTCGGAAATTTCCGTGATGCGGTGAACCATCAGCATGGGCGGCAGCGGCAGCTGCGCATTGCCGGGGCCGAACAGCTTGCCATGAGCGCAAGCGATGAGTTCTTCATACGAGAAGCTGGACTGTCTGGTTGTCATAAATTTCTTTTTCCCCCCGCGTGAAGCCGATGGATGTGAACGTGTAGTCCAAGTTCTTCAGAAAATGAAGCACAAGCAAGGCAGCTTCACTCATCGTCCCGGACCAGGCCTACCCCATTATTTGGTGGTCGCATACAGGAAGGCCAGAGCCGCGACCAGACCTATTTGCGTCAAAAGCCCGTTTTTGCCGCCTTTCTCAGGCTCTTGTCCCCATTGAACTATTGAAAGGCTGCAATGCAAAAGTTATACCGCTTGTAGAAACATGATTGCTTTATGCAGGAATAACCGGAGTTGGTCTTGATGACGGGTGCACTCCCGATCGCAATAGAGGTTAGGCTGCGTGGCGCAGGCCTGCGCCCTACCCGCCAGCGTGTCGCGCTCGGCGACCTCCTGTTTGCCAAGGGCGACCGGCATTTGACCGTCGAGGAGCTGCATGAGGAAGCGGTTGCCGCCGGCGTGCCGGTTTCGCTGGCGACCGTCTACAACACGCTGCACCAGTTCACCGAGGCCGGCCTGATCCGCGTTCTCGCCGTGGAGAGCGCCAAGACCTATTTCGACACCAATGTTTCCGACCACCATCATTTCTTCGTCGAAGGCGAAAACGAGGTGCTCGACATTCCCGTCAGCAACCTGACGATAGACAATCTGCCGGAGCCGCCCGAGGGCATGGAGATCGCCCATGTCGACGTGGTGATCCGCCTGCGGGCCAAGCGGGGCTGACGGCGCCTTAGAACAGGATGATTTTAGGTCATTCGACCTAAAATCATCCTGTTCTGGTTTAAATAGCTAGAGCATGATGTCGTCCGAAAACCGCTTACACTTTTCGGCATCATGCTCGGTCTCTACATGACATCGTCGGGATGCCGGCCGGGCTTGTGCTTGTAAATCGGGAAGGTCCAGCCGAACCACAGCGCTCCGCCGCGAACGCCAAAGGCCGCCGCGACGCCGCAGCCCGAGGCGAGATAAAGCGGCATCCCCAGCCCATTGGCGAGCGTGAACACGCCGGCCCCGATAAGAGCCGCAGTCACATAGATTTCCGGCCTGAGCAGCACCGAAGGCTCGTTTGCCATCAAGTCGCGCAGGATGCCGCCGAAGGTTGCCGTCAACGTGCCGGTGACGATGGCGATGGTCGGCGAGCCGGTGGCGGCAAGTCCCTTGGCGGCGCCGAGCACGCAATAGGCGGCCAGACCGATCGCATCCAGCCAGATCAGCAGGCGATAGCGCGATTCCAGGAGGTGAGCGGTGAAGAAAACGATGACGCCCATGATGCAGCAGACGAGAATATAGCCGGGGTTCAGCACCCAGAAGACCGGTACGCGGCCGAGCACGATATCGCGCACCGTGCCGCCGCCGGTTCCCGTCACCATGGCGAAAAACAGAAAGCCGATCAGATCGAGCTGCTTGCGCGAGGCGGCGAGCGCGCCTGTGGCGGCAAACAGCGCAATGCCGGCATAATCGAGATAGACGAGCAAGGACATCAGGACCCCGGAGCCGGCGAACAGTTTCTGGAAAGAACCACGGCGGCAAGGGCGGCGCAAGGCGGGGCGGCCATAAAGCGAGCCGATAGAGCTTTATCCAAAAGAGGAAAGCCCGTGAAAACGCTGGTGCTCGCCGTTCTGAATGTCCTCCTGCTGCTCATCTTGCCGGCTGCGGCCTTCGGCCAGCAATCGCTGATCTCCGACCCGGAGATCTACGAGAAGAAGCATTTCCAGGAGCAGTGCAAGGCGGCCGAATTCGCCGACGGCTTCATCACCCGGCAGGACATCAACAATGACGGGCTGATCGACGCGGTGGTCAACGAAGGCCTGCTCACCTGCGACGGGCAAAAGGGGCCGCAATGCAATGACGACGGCTGCACCTATAATTTCTACCTGCAGGTCGCCGAAGGCGGTTATTTCATGATCGCGACGGCACAGATCTACGGCTACGACTTCGTCCAGCGCTTCGGCAACATGGTGCTGGCGATGAAGATGCATCCGCGGTTCTGCGACCGCACCGAAGGTGATCCCTGCATCGTCACGGCGCGCGTGCGCGGCACGAAATTCGTCACCATCTCGAAGAAGTGACTCAGCGGGGATAGAGCTCCGACGTCCGGCCGGCGAGGTAATAGCCGACCAGGCCGTACCATTCCCGGATCGCCGTCGCCATGTTCTGGGCATTGAGGTTCGGCTGGGTGAAATCCAGGCCCGGCCTCACCTGCCCGTCGGTGCGATAATCGGTCGGCCAGGGCACGATATCGATGCCGAGCTTGCGGAAGATGCCGACGGAACGCGGCATATGGAAGCCCGAGGTGATCAGCAGACAATGGGAAAGCCCCTGGCTTGCCAGGAATTCCTTGGTGTTGACGGCGTTTTCAAAGGTGGTGCGCGATTGCCGCTCCTCAATCAGCCGATCTTTGCCGATGCCGAACAGCGGGAAGAACCGCTCGGATGCCGCCGCATCGCCTTCGTAGATGCCCGAGAGCGAGCCGTCGCCGCCCGAGATCAGAATGCGCGACTGCGGAAATTTCTGCGCAAGCCGCAGGGCTTCGACGAAGCGGTCGGCCGCTGCGTTGAATTCGATGCCGTGGCGCGCCGTGTTCACCTCATTTTCGAAGGCGCCGCCGAGCACGATCATGCATTGCAGGTTCTCCGGATCGCCGGCAGGCTTTGGAAACCGCTGCTCGAGTCCCTGCATCAGCAGGTTGCCGGCCGTGGTATAGAGCGTGACGAAGAGGATGAGGGCGCCACCGGCTGTCGCGAAAAGACTTAAGGCGCGCCAGCGCCGAAGCCCGGCGAGGAGCGCGAAGAAGACAAGAAGGAATGCCAGCGACAGCGGCTGGCCCAAAATCCAGACAAGCTTCGAAATCAGAAACAAGATCTACTCCTCGAGGACGGACGGCGCTCCTTCCTATCCGATTCGATGGTAACAGGAATGCGACGCTTCTATTTGCCGCGCACAGCGGCCCGGTTGTGCGGCGCGATCTTCTGGTTGAAGCGCCGCTGAAGCGGCCGGGGAATGAACATGGCGGCAAGCGCCAGCGCCATGGCAAAGATCGAGACCAGCCACAAGGCATGCGCACCGGTCAGCCGCGTCAGGACGGCGCCGGCGATCGCGCCGAGCACCATGCCGCCCCAGGGCACGATCTGGATCGTCCATTCAATCCGACGATCGCCGATGATCCAGCGGCCGATGCCGCGGCCGAAACGCGACAGCGCGCCGGTGACATAAGTCAGCCCGATCGGCAGGCCCTCGATATGTTCGACGGCGGCATTCACCATGCCCATGGAACAGACGATCATGAAGAAGCGCGCCAGCATCAAACTCTGCCCCGTCGTCATCGAAGCGAGCGCCAGGACAAGGCCGACGCAGCCGAGCACCACGAAAATCCGGCGGTGCGAGACATGGGCGATGACGATGCCGGCCGCGTTGCCGAGCACGAAAACGCCGATGGCGGAGATCAGCACCGCCGCGTGATAAAGATTGCCCTCGCTCAAAGCCAGCGCCGCCCGTGTCGTATTGCCGGTCATAAAGGAGACGAAATCGCCGGTCAGCAGCAGACCGGTCGCATCCGTCATGCCGGCCAGAAACGATATCGAGCCGACGAGCGCAAGTCCGGTCAGGGTGCGTCGTGTACGAATGATACGGCGGCGTCTTGCTCTGGTCATTGGGCGAGGGTCCTGGAGCCGAATCGCTGAATTTCCGGCAACGAGGATAGATCCTCTTTATTGAGGAATTGGCAAAAAGTGGTTGGAACGGCTTGAGCAGCGCGATACGCCATAAAACGGCGTCGCTTCAGACCGAAGCTCCGTAAGCGTTTACGCCAATCAACGCGCAACCCGCCGATCGGCGCTGCGCGTTGTTCTGATCGGTATGTTACGGAGACAAAAATGCCCAAAGGCAAACTCCCCAAACGCTACAATGCCGTCGTCATGCCGCTCACCCTCTCGCTGCTGATGACGTCAGTCGTGTCGGCGATCAGTTTCCTCAAATCACAAGGCCCGACTGCAACTGCGTTTGCCATGTGGCCGTCCGCATGGGCGCTGTCCTGGGCGATCACCTTTCCCGTGCTGCTGGTGGTGAAGCGGCTGACGGCGGTTATCCTCGAGACTTAAGCAAGGCGCCGGTGGGCTGTGGGGGCGGCCTGGCGGTGTTGAGGGCGCGGCTAGAGTCGTTGCTTTGTAAATGCCTCGCGCATATCACGTGATCCAGCTGAATAGTTTTCGCGCACGCACCGACACTTATTCGTAATCGGCCTTCAGGTATCGAGGCGACTTGGATCCAGATTCGGCTGGACCAATCTCTTGCTGGCAAAAGCTCTACCGGAATGCGATTTCAGATAGGATTCGAATTCAAGCGCTTTGTACTTGTCTGGAAAGGCGCAATACCAGAGCAAATTCCAAGGCGCGAATTTGGCGGTGTGGGTGGATTTGCCGGCATTGTGTGCCGCAAGGCGCTGCTTCAAATCTGCGGTAGAGCCGGTATAATATAGACATACCACATCAGCGTTTCAGCCCGTCGTCGCCCTTCGGGCTATGCCGGGCACTGCTTCGGGCTAACGGTTTCTCGCGGCTGCGCCACGCGAAGCCCGTAAGGGCGAAGCGTGGTGGAGCTAAGCGGGATCGAAGATTTCACCACCCATGTTCTTGATATGCATGAAAAATAAGGATAATCACCCGCCTTCATTGGTCAGAATGGTTGGTCAGAATGGCGGGAAAAAGCAACAAAGGGTCCAGACGCCTACTCGATCTCAGGGGACAGACGTGGTGGTTTCGAATGGCCATCCCCGAGGCATGTCGACGCTACTTCAACGGAACGACTATGTACCTCCAGAGTTTGCAAACGGGGGACATCAAGGCTGCGATGGCGAGGCGCGATAAGCTAGAGCCGGAAGTCAGAGCGCTATTTGCCCGGGTTAAGGCGGGAGAGGTTATTAGCGCGAGCGAGGCAATGGCAGAGCTTAGAGGGGAGCTGTCAAAGGCTGCGATCTCTGAGGCCCAGGCGGTAGGCGGCGAGGCGCTAGAAGACGCCGTTTGGGCAGCAGAAGCCGAGGCCAACAGCCTACGAGGAAGAGCCCGGGAACGCTTCACCAGAGCCATCGCAGGAGACCACCCCGTCGACTACTACCTCGACGCCTACCTCTCAGCTATCAAGCTTGCCGCAAAGACGACCAATGAACGGCGGGGCCTGATCAATCGCTTCGCGCGTTGGTGCATAGGTGAGAAGTACCGGCTTCCTGACATCATACGCAGGGCGGCCGGTCGCTATGTCACCGAGATCATCGAGCCGATGGACAGAAGCACGGCGAAGAAGCACATGACCGCTCTTCGCGGCTACTGGGAATATCTGATCAAACGCGGCCACGTGTCGGGCACTGCCGAGGATAACCCGTGGCTTGGGCAGGAGATCGCAAATGGGCGTAGGCGCGTCGAGCGAGGCGATAATGAGAGCGAGCGGCCCTTTACCGAGGCCGAGCTTAAGACATTGCTCTATGCACCCTACCCCACCGGTATGAAGGAGCGCTTCAAACAACAGATAGCCGACGCCCTCCGCATTTCATGCCTGTCGGGGATGAGGCTCGCTGAAGTACTCACCTTGTGGGTTGAGGAGGTCCATGATGGAATCTTTGACATTCAGCAGGGCAAGACACGCTCAGCGGCTCGGAGGGTTCCCATTCATCCAGATCTAGAGGACATCATTGCTCGAAGGATGAAGAACAAACAGCCTAAGGACTGGCTATTTCACGAATTGGCTGATGAGCGCGATCCCGGCGACACTTTCGGCAAGCGCTTCAATAACTATCGAGAGAAGCTCGGCGTCGATGACAAGCGGCCCGGGAAACGGAGGAGCCTCGTCAACTTTCACTCAGCGCGACGCTGGTTTGTTACGCAAGCAAGGCATGCAGGCCAAACAGTAGAGACTGTGAAAGACGTGGTTGGTCACGTCTCCGACAAGAAGAAAGACATTACGTTTGGGGTCTATACGCAGGGCGCATCTGAAAAGCAGATGAAAGATTGCGTGGCAGCTGTTCGCCTCCCCTCAGCAGAGTGAGTGTCGCGCGGCTGGGTTGCTGAGGCCGCGCGGGCAGAAAACGAGAACAATTATAGAACCCCCGCAAAAATTGACACAGACGGCCGCTGACGCGATTTTCTCTCTTCCTATATCCAGACCCACTTTCACCCCCGTTCGCTCTTCAGCGCCGAAACTAGCAGGGATAAAGCGGCAAAATAAAAGGGAGGTGCTTGCCACCGACATTATATGCGCGTATTTAGTGAAATGCACTGCTGCCACTTGGCGAGCCTTCGACATTCCAAGGGTCTTGGGAGGTTCTAGAGCTTCGTCGGGCAACCCGCGAAGGGGCGGCAAGCCCTCCTTGTCGGCAACGGAAAGGAGGTATGGGAATGCGTATAGCGTGCCCAATCTTCCGTCCAGTGTCGGTAATCGACTACTGGCGGTTCCGTCTGGGGCAGTGGGAACACGTTGTTTCACACTGCCGCCGTTGGCCGCGTTCCAGCGCGGTCTCGGCGTAACCCCAGACATCCCCTGAGAAACTAACCTTCAAGGGGTCCCCACTGCGGTGGGGGCCTTTCTGGCGCCTGTTGTTCGACAGGATGTAACTTTTTAAAAAATAAAAATGCGGTTGACAAGGAGTCTGCGGACAATTTGTCCGAAGCAAATTGGCAAAAAACTCAATCCGATTCCACAACACTATGCAATTTCAAACGGTTAGCAACCGACGACGCCGTTAACAAAAATTTTGCAAAGAGTCAATCTCTTGGCCTTGTGGACCGCTATGTATAGCTCACTTGTCCGCAGGATGCACAGAGTAGCTGACACGGCTGTTTCGGCCCCGCTCACTCCTAGTGAGCTGTACGGAGCGCCTCACCGCCCTTCGCTAGAGGGTGAGAACGAGGGTCGCAGTGGTTGACGCTGCGGCCCATTCTGCTTTGAGCAGCGCTGCTAGATCACCATCGCCACCATAGCTCGATCAGGGCAGGAGGGCGCTAAGCCGCTTTCGGCTTCGGCTTAACTTTCTTCGCGAACCCCGACATCTTAACGGGTATAAATCGTAGGATTATGTCGCTGAATTTGCACGTCTTCCGCAAATGTTCATGCATCAACTTCAGCTCGTATTGAGCAATAAGCGGAATTTTGGTGTGGTCCGCCAAGGTCTTTTCCCGCTCATCGTACAGCAGCCACAAGCACACAATATAGTCTTGTCCTTTAATATCTTCGATATTGTCGCTAATTCGAGACAGATAGTCGTCCTTCCTCGCAGAACCAGATTTGGCTATGTGCTCACGAATGTCTGCAAGGAAGCCCTCGTCATGTAAAAAGGCTTCACAATAGAACTTAGCCTGAGAAAATAAGTAATTGATGGACGAAGCCTCCTTCAATGGTTTGCAATTGATGATGCGAATCGCATCGGCATCATTGATATCGAGGATGTCACAGAATTCTTTGTCTTTCCGTCCTTTACCGATGCGCAACTTCGCCCGATCAAAGAGCACGGCCGAGGGTCGGACTCTAATGACTTCCTCATTAAAAATGCCCTCTCTGTTTTTCATTACCTTGTCGTCGCCGATAGCAATGCCTAGGAATTCTTTTTCCGGCTCCTCGACGTGCAGCCGATTTTCAACAAACTCCCTGATGGATTTGTAAAAATCGTCATCGACTTCCACCCATCGACCGTCGCTCAATATGAAATACTTGCCGCCTAGCTCATGCTCAAACACCATGCAGTCATATATGGCCCATCTCTTGTTATGTATAATTCGATCGTCTTCGGGAGAGTACGCATAGACTTTCTTCGTCTTAAGTTTTTCTATATCGATCTCATCAAGCGCAAAAGCATTTCCCAATTGAGAGACATCAAGGTGGGAATAGATAATATTATCCTTTGTTGGATAATTCGTATAAGAGAAGCTAAATTCATCATCAGAAATGAATTCCGGTATACTCAGCCGAAGCTTATCAAAATCTTTGCTGCGCAATTTGTTTATAAGTATTAAATCAAGATTATTTGCCTCCTCTGAGGTTGCTTGCTTAAAGTTTTTATAATTGGGGAAGAGGTCTGCGTAATCGGTGCTTGCATACGCCTTTAAGAAAAGTTCACACTGGTTTATCAACTTATCCCAGGTCAACTTATCTTCACCGATAATCTTAATGGTCAGGCTGTCCCGCCCCTGGAGGGTTATCGACTTATCCCCCTTTACGTGGGCTGATATGTACTTAAGGTCCTCAGCTTCACTAAGACCGAACACAAAAGCATCCGACGGCTGAGCGACCTGCCTGTCGATATGGGTTGTAGTTATCGTATTGCTTTGGCTTTTTGTCTGCCTTATTTCCTCGTTACCGCACAAATTCATGGCAGTTTTGATGCCGAAATCAGGCTCGACTCGGTCTCTCCTTAGGCAGGCCGTCGCTGACCTTCCGAAAGTAGCCGCAAAAATGCGGTCCTTGATCTTGATCAACAAAATGCCGTTGGCGCTCTTGCTATGCCCGCTGAACGAAAAGTGTTCTTTTGGGTTAACTTGTTCGTTTACGAAGTCCAGCCACGGTGGGTTCGACCGCTCGGAGTGGCTCTCGAAGAAGAGAAACTCACACGGGGTGTCTCCGATTTTGAAGAGCTGTTTCCGGTAGTTGCTTTTGCCTGTGATATCGGCGTCGCCATCAATCAATTCCGCAAAATTATTTTCTTCGCGAGCTAGGAAAAACGTGATCTGCGCTATTTCTGCTGCGTCTTTCTCTGCCATGGCGTCCTCAAGTTCTCAGCACCCGATCATCCGGTCATTGAAGTTACCTGAAGAATATCACCCATAACGTGTTAATCTATCGCAAATGCAATCCGGCACCGACCTGAGGAAAGCGCCGGCAAATTAGTCCGCGCAAGTCTTCTGATAACTTTGTCCAATGAGAAAAGAGCGGCCCTGCTCAGTCAGCGCTCGCTAACGGGAGGCCACCGAGACTTTCGCCCAATTACTCCACCTCAAGAACTTCCGCGTTATCCTGCTCATTTCGTAGCCCCTTATACGCAGGGTGACGCAGCTTCCCGTCATCGGTCCAGCCTATGTACTCGATCTCTGCAATTAGTGTGGGCTGAAGCCAGACCACGTCCTTGTGTCTGCCGTCGTATTCAACCGATGGCTTCCCTGCCCTGATCTGGTCCATCATCTCAAGAAGGACCAACGTTTCGCGCTCCTTGAAGCCAGTCCCGACCGAGCCAACATAGACAAGCGAACTGCCCTTATGCGCTGCCAATAGCAACCGGCCGATATGGGTTCGGGCTGTTAAGGAGGTCTTGTACCCCACGATGAAGAAGCTGTCTCTTTGAACACATTTGACCTTCACCCAATCCCCAAGCCTGCCAGAGCGGTACGGGCTATTGCGATCCTTGGCGATGATACCTTCGAGCCCGTGCGAACAAGCCGCCTGCAGCAATTCGTTGCCGTCGACTTCCAACTGTTCCGACAGTCGAATGTCTCCAGCCGGGTCGCAGACAATCTCCTCCAGCATGTGGCGGCGTTCATCGAGGCTCATCGTGGTCAGGTCGTGCCCATCGAAGTACAGCAGATCAAATGCGTACAGAATTGCGTCCCTTGAGGTCTCCTTGCCCCCACGACCACCAAGCGACTGCTGCAGTAAGCCGAAATCCGGCCGGCCTTGCTCATCAAGAACGACAGCTTCCCCATCTAGGATCGCGGTCGCGACCGGCAGTGACCTCGCAGCCGCTACTATCGCAGGGAATCGGTGCGTCCAATCATGTCCGCCACGCGTGAGGATGCGGATACCTTTCGGCGCAACATGGACCGCCAGCCTGTAACCGTCCCATTTGATTTCGAAAACCCATTGCGGCCCCTTCGGCGGCCTTTGCTTCAGAAGCGCTAGGCAAGGCTCAATTCGGCCTGGCATCAGATCGAAGGGGAGATGAGGCTGGGCAGGGTCGCTACGACGACGGGGGCGGCTGCGGAGCGGAGGGGCGAGATTGCCTAGCAGTGGCTTGGAAGGCTTACGCGGGGACTTCATCATGCTGGCACTTCATCAGGACCAGCTTAAAAAGCAATTGACCAAGATTGATTATTGACTCTGCTCCGCATGAGAACATAATAAGAACATCGGCGAGGCGGCCGCCAATCTGAAAATTGAAGATGTGGAGAACGGATATGCGTGAGCAGCCGATAAGCGAAGCCGTGGAAGGCGATGATGAGTGGATTCCTAGCGGGGTGATGTGGCCGCCTGAGAGGGAAATTGACGCTGCTGAGGTGCGTGGGAGCTTGGCCAAGGCTGTCGCCGGAAGCCGAGACGTAAGGTTTTTCGCTACCCGCCTTATTGATGTCCCCAGTGATGCCTCGCTAGGCGCTGTCCAGATGGCAATCGATCAGATAGCGGGAGAGGCTTGCGGCGTTTATCTGACCACCCACGTTGCAGACGTGGATGCAGAAACCGGAGATCCTATTCTGGTGGACGAGGCCACAAGACCCTTCAAGTTCCCATGCAGCGGCAGCTTCGAGGAGGCCATTTCGACCTTCTGCGAAAACATGCGACTCGCAGGTATAATCCGTTGAGTACACCCGTGAAGCAGCAAAGTTTTCCGAAGCCGATAGCGGGCGATGTTGCCGAGGTTGTCGCCTATCACGGGGGCGACATGCACGCTGCAATAGGCACCCTGCTTGAGGACATTCGGCATTTGCGCCAGCAACTCGCACTGGCGGAAGGTGCGATGAGCCGAGGCATGACGCGTGGGTGGCGGCCGAGCTACGATCGAGACTGACATGCCTGAAATGAACTATGCCAAGAAGCTGCGCGGGTGGAGCCTACGCGATGCGGCCGACGCTGGCCAATTGCTCGAAGTTACCTGCCAATTTTGCCGAACGACCTACCGCTTCTTTCCGCACGACCTGCTGAAACTGACGACGAATGTAAGCCTTGATCGGCTGGCATCTCGCTTCCGTTGCGAACGATGCAACCGTTCAGACTACATGGGCCTGACTGTGCGACAAATTTGGGGGTCGGAATACGGCAAGCTCTCCGTGCGGCGATTGGTCAACGTCACGACAGTCAAAAGGCCGATATGGAAAGATGGGGTTTTATAGCATGGCCGATAGCCGGGATAATCCGCTTGCCCGATGGCGTTTGAGCGCCCTCCTGCCCAATCATGTCATCATCTTTTGGGGCAACTATGAGTCTGGCACACATGCCCATGACTTTCGCCGTCGAGGCGAAATCATAAACTCTGCACTGGCCATAGAAGCGTCGTCGAAATCCTATTCCGCTTCTGTCGAATGGGACCGGTACCTTGTTTTCTGTTTCGCAAGCCGCGAAGCTGCGCGGCAATTCAGAGACCGCTGGAATGGTCAGTTCATCGATACCGACGAAGCAAGCCGAAACGGGGCGTGGACGCCAAGGGGGGAGATGTGTGCAATCTATACCGGATGATGAGCAATCAGGAGGCCATCCGTGCAAACACACGCGCGATGATCGACAGCACCGGCAATATGGAGCCTCTGCAAGAGATATGGCCCGACCGTATGGCTCCAATCGTCCGCAACACACCAGCTGGCCGAGAGTTGGCTAATGTCCGATGGGGTCTGCCTAGCTCTTCAAAAGCCCTCTTCGACGCGGCGACCAAGCGGGCTGACGGCCTGCGCAAGAGGGGAAAGCCGGTCGACTTCGATGAACTCCTGAAGATGGAGCCGGATGGAGGGACGACTAATGTTCGGAACGTGAGCAGCAAGCATTGGAAGCGCTGGCACGGGGTTGAGAACCGTTGCGTGGTGCCCTTCACCCGGTTTGCCGAGCCAGACCCTGCGAACAAGCCAGAAGGCGGCAGGACGCCTAATGCTTGGTTCGGTGCGCCCGACGAGTCGCTGATGTGTTTCGCTGGGCTATGGGTGCCGCAGTGGACGAGCGTTCGGAAGATCAAGGAAGGGTTGATCACGACCGACCTGTTCGGTTTCCTCACAACCGAGCCTAACGCCGTGGTTGCGCCAATCCACCAGAAAGCGATGCCAGTCATCCTTGCCGACCAGGGAGAGATCGAGACATGGCTGTCCGCGCCTTGGGAAGAGGCAAGCAAGCTGCAACGGCCCCTTGCGGACAGCAGGATCGTCTTGCTGCCGCCTGTGGAGCCGATGGCCGCAGTTGAACGGACAGCGCTGTTGATCTAAGGCCAGAGTAGACGGCGAGCTTGGCAAATTGCTTCCAAGGTACTGGCTTGATACGTGGGGGAATAAGGATGGGATGGATAGCAGGTTCTATTGTGCTTGTTTTCCTCCTGTGGAGGTTTCCCCGGTACACAATCATAGGCGCTGCTTGCCTTCTGCTAATAGCGGGCGTCGGTTTCGGCCTCTCCATCCTTAATGATAATCAGAACGCTGCGCGGCGTCGGGATGAAAATTCCAAGGTGGAGCTAATTGTTTCGGCGACAGACGTGCACTGCACCGACCCGCAATATCCAATCTGGATCGCAACCGTAAACAGGAATCCATTCACGATTGCTTCCATAACAGTGCATGTCTCCGCCAATAAACCAGACCACAGCTCCGTTTTGTATGACGCATACGTGACAAGCGATAGAATTCTGAAGCCCCAAGACGGTTATGCCGCGTGTTGGCGGTTGGAGGACTACAAGCTGGTTAATGGCACGATCGGCGGACACTCTCCCCGCGATCTCTCTTGGAAGGGTGCCATCTCCTTCATCGAAAAATCGGATTGAACAATTTAATGGTCGCAAGTCTGATCATATGTTCGGCGCTTGTTGCTGTCGACGGCGACACCATCAAATGCGATGGGCAGCTGATGCGACTGCTCGGGGAAGGCGTTCCCTACATCTCAGGGATCGATACGCCCGAAATCGGGAGCCACGCAAAATGCTTAAAAGAACGCAAGCTGGCGCTGATTGCCAAGGGACGTCTGAAAGAGCTTCTGGCTGAAAAGGGCTTGCGTGTCGTCTTCAGTGGAGCGGTGGATAGAACGCAGACGCATCGGCCGCTCGTCAACATCTATCGGGCGAACGGCGAAGAGATCGGTAAGAAGTTGCTCAACGAGGGGTTCGCGCGTCGTTGGAGCCCGACACAGCGCAACGATTGGTGCTCAGCATAGTAGGTGTGAGATGACTCGGTTCTTTTACATATCCTTGATTGCTGTTCTTGCCGGCTGCGCTCCTCCATACCCGAGAGCGTGGGTCGGTTGTCCCTTTGAGCGGCAAATCGTTGCTGACCATGAATTCCGCTGTGCTAAGCCCAATGAGGTTGCGGAGACAAAGCAATGACAGCGCCCGACATGGCAACCCTCTTGGAAAGCGCTGCCGATAGAATTGCGAACGTCACTCGGGCGGACCTGCAGGTCATGCTTCGCCGGGCCGCGCTGCTATTGCGCAACTCCGGGTCAATCGCCTTTGACGCTGATGTCGACGATGCTCTTCGTGATCTGTCAGGAGAATTCGGACTGACGCGCAGTGACACGATCAGGTTCATCGTTCGCGAATGGATGGAAAAGAATACTTATCTGCCTGTCTACAGCCTCGGCGAAGACGACTACGTTGACGGGTCAGCATGAATACGGTTGCTGTTTAAGAGGTGGCTTTGAAGCCTTGACTTCGGGCGCACCCATGCCAGACTCTCGTAGAGAGGGTGGGACCCAAAAATGCGCGCTTTGCTATTGGCACCAGTGTGCCTTCTTTCTGCCTGTGTAGCCACCACTCCTCAGCCGATGCCCCCCACCCCTGTCAGTTACGAGCAGGTTCCCAGCGATCTGCTTTGGGACAGACTAACTCTCGCGACTTACACACGCGAAATGATGCTGATTGAAGCTGAACTAGCGTGAGCGTACGGTGAGCTGTTTTTGCTGATCGGCCAAATCAGGCGATGTTCTGGCATTAGAACCAGCATTAGTGCTGACATTAATACCAGAACGAAGAGGTTTCATGGCTCGCATAGAGATCATGTC
>NZ_RQIH01000016.1 GCF_003939025.1 Rhizobium sophoriradicis | reverse complement strand
GCTTTTCTAAACTCAAGCAGTTCAGAAGGGTCGCGACGCGCTTCGAGAAAACCGCCGAAAACTACCTCGCCGTCGTCACTATCGCGGCGACAATGCTATGGATCAGATAACTGTCCACACGACCTAGCCCTTGCCGGGGTGGAGTCACGGTTCTCGACCCGTCCTGCGGACCCCCGTAAACGGGGCGAGGGGAGGTGCCGAATGCAGTGTCGAGGGTAAGGAAAGCCGGTGCGGCATATCCCTTCGCCCCGCCTACGGGGCGGGCGGCGCTCACTCAGAACGACACTTTTCTACTGCTCTGTGAACGCCGGCTCTTTTTAATCGAAGAGGCTGGAGACGGATTCTTCCTGGCTCGTCCGGCTGATGGCTTCGCCGATTAGCGGAGCAGTCGTCACAACGCGGATATTATGGGCAGACTGCACGGCCGTCGTTGGCTGGATCGAGTCGGTGATGACAAGTTCACGCAGCTTGGACGAGGTGACGCGGGTGACGGCGCCGCCGGACAGCACGCCGTGGGTGATATAGGCCGTGACGCTAGAGGCGCCCTGGGCAAGCAGCGCATCGGCCGCATTGCAGAGCGTGCCGCCGGAATCGACGATATCGTCGATCAGCAGGCAGTCCCTGCCGGTGACGTCGCCGATGATGTTCATGACTTCGGATTCACCCGGCCGGTCGCGACGCTTGTCGACGATCGACAGAAGACAGTCCAGTCGCTTGGCAAGCGCACGGGCGCGAACGACGCCGCCGACGTCAGGCGAGACGACCATGACGTTGCTCAGGTCATAGTGGCTCTTGATGTCGCGCGTCAGGACCGGCAGCGCATATAGATTGTCCGTCGGAATGTCGAAAAAGCCCTGGATCTGACCGGCGTGGAGATCGAGCGTCATGACGCGGTCGGCGCCGGCTTCGGTGATCAGGTTCGAGACGAGCTTGGCTGAGATCGGGGTGCGGCCGGAGGCGCGGCGGTCCTGGCGGGCATAGCCGAAATAGGGGAGCACGGCCGTGATGCGGCGGGCTGACGAACGACGCATGGCGTCGATCATGATCAGCAGTTCCATCAGATGGTCGTTGGCAGGGTAGGACGTCGGCTGTACGAGGAAAACGTCCTCGCCGCGGACGTTTTCCTGAATTTCGACGAAGATTTCCTGATCGGCAAACCTTCGGACGCTGGCTTTCCCCAAGGGAACGTTGAGATAGTTGCAGATCGCTTCGGCGAGTTGCCGGTTCGAATTGCCTGCGAAAACCTTCATGTTGGTCCGCCTGTTATGCGCTGATAGCCGCGCTTTTTAGTCAGCTTCCCCGTGAATGCAAGGGCAAAGGCGCCACAGGCTTTGATATTTGCAAAAAGTTTGTGACTAACCGCCCCGCGCCTGCCGCCAGGAGGTGAATTCCGCGATGGTTTTCGAGGCGATCTGCTGCATTACCGAAGCCGGAACGCCCGCCCAGGGGTCGGCCGCGGCTGTCGGCACGCTTTCCTGCCCCTGGATGCGGTGCAGGCGGGCGCCGCCGCCGTCGAGAATGTCCCAGACATAGACCACGGTGACCTTGCCGTCGTCGCTGAAGGCGGAGAGATAGCCTTTGAGGATATAGTCGCTGCTCGTATCGTTCGAACTCTTGATGGAAAGGCCATGCGCCCGCGCCTCGGCGCCGAGCTGGCGCGAGAGCGGCGTTACAGCCTGCACCGGCGCGCCGATGATCGGCAGGAAACGCACGGTATTGCCGCGGGCGGAAGAGGCGCCGGGCGTGAGGGCGGCGGTCTGCTGCGGCTGCGCGTCAAGAGTCTGGCTGGTCTGCGCCTGAGACCTGGCACCGGTGGCGGCCGGTGCCAGCGCTTGTCCTTCGATCGGGGCGGAGGCGGCGGGCGAGGCTCCGCTCTTCGACAGGGCGTCTGCCTGCTCCTGCATCGTTGTCGGCGGGGCGCCGCTGCCGGACCGATAGGCTCCCTGCGATTGATTATAGGCCGGATGATAGCCATTCGGCTGCGAGCCCGCGGCGAAAACCGGTTGACGCGTGCCCGCCAAACCTTCGGCCTCACGCTGGCTCACGGGGCTTGACGGCGGGGCTCCGGAGGAATCGCCGATGCCGACCTGCGGCGTCAGCGCGTCGGTGGTATTGCAGGCGGTGAGCAGGGCCATGACGAACAGGAGCGTGGGCACAGTCGCAGCTCGCGTCATCCGGTGATCCGTCCTTCCCACAATCGCATCAGCCCGCCCGAATTTATGGGGGCGGGGATGGTCCTCTGTCAATTCCGGATTCTCATCCGTCAATCCCGGGCTTCAAAGGCCGATAAAATCGAGCGGATGACGAGACAGTGCGCGCGGCGCATCCGCTGTCGTCAGATAGGTCTGTCCGAGCGTCATCGCGGTCCCGGTATCGGAATCGGCGATGATCATGTGCACGAAGAGCGACATGTTTGGCTCGATCGGCTGCGGATTGCCGACATGGAACATCTGATGCTCCATCCAGGACGGAGAGAAGCGGGCTCCGAGCGAATAACCGCAGGCATTCAGCCGGTGGCGGGTGAGGCCGCGCTCGTCCATGATCCTGGCATGCATATCGAAGACGTCGCCGAAGGTGTAGCCGGGCTTCAGCACGGTCTCGATCGCTTCGATGGTTTCTCGGCAGGCATTGTAGATTTCGCGATGGCGTTGCATCGGCTCGCCGATGACGATCGTGCGCATCATGGCGGCATGATAATGCGCGTAGGTGCCGGCCCATTCGAGCGTCAGCTGGTCATTGGCGTCGAGCTTGCGGCGGCCGGCCTTGTAGCGGCAGAGCAGCGCGTCGGCCGCCGAACCGATGATGAACTCGTTGGCGGGATAGTCGCCGCCGCCGGAAAAAACCGCTCCCTGCATGGCGGCGAGGATGTCGGCTTCGTCAGCGCCCGGTTTCGTCAGCCGGATTGCGGCGTCGAGCGCGTCGTCGGCGAGCGCGGCGGCCCGTTCGACATAGGCGATCTCGGTCGGGCTCTTGATCAGGCGAAGACGGCTGACGAGATAGGAGGCATCGACGATCTGGCCGAAAGTGGTCAGCTGCGCGTCGAGCAGGCGGGCGACGCGGCCGGTCATGCCGTGCGTATCATATTCGACGCCGATGCGGGTGCCGAGCAGATCCATCTCGATCAGCAGGTTCTTCAGGTCGAGCGTCGGATCGGCATTGACCCGGTCGACCCAGATATGGATGTCGTCGAGGACCGAGGTATGCTTGGCCTGGCGAAGATCGGCCGAACGGGTGATTAGCGCCATGGTGCCGTCGCTCTTGACGATCAGCGTCTGGAAGAAGCAGTAGCCGAAAGTGTCGTAGCCGGTCAGCCAGTACATGCTTTCCTGGGCGAAGAGCAGCAGGGCGTCGAGCTTTTCTTCCTTCATCTTCTCGGTGAGGCGTGCAAGTCGGCTTGCGAACTCGGCCTTTTCGAAGTGCAGTGCCATTCTGCTCAAGTCTCCCTGATTGATATCGCTGAAATCTGGCGGCCGTAGTCCGGCTCCTTGCGATGTGTCGTCCGGCGATAGGAAAAGAAGCGCTCGCTGTCCGGATAGGTGCAGAGGCCGAGGCTTTCGGCTCGCACGCCGGCCTGGGTCAACCGTTCGATGGTCAGTGCCGGCAGGTCGAACATGGCGTGGCGGGGCGTCGCGGAGGGTATGAAGAAGCGTTCGTAGTCCGGATTTTCGGTGATGAAGCGGTCGACGAATTCCGGGCCGACCTCATAACTTGCCTGACTGATCGAGGGACCGAGGCAGGCGACGATGCTGTCGCGGTTCGCTCCCAGCGCCTCCATGGCGGCGATGGTATTTTCGAGCACGCCGGTCAGCGCACCCTTCCAGCCGGCATGGGCGGCGCCGATGACGCGATTTTCGGGGTCGGCGAAGAGGATCGGGCCGCAATCGGCGGCGAGCACACCGAGCACAATGCCGCGGGCTGCCGTCACCAGCGCATCAGCGTCGGGACGGGAGCCGTCATGGTCAGCGCCAACCGTGACGACATCGGGGGAATGCACCTGGTGCACGGTTGCCAGCCGCTCGATCGGCAGGTCGAACCAGGCGGCGACGCGACGGCGGTTCTCCATGACTTTTTGCCGTTCGTCGCTGGAGCCGAGGCCGACATTGAGGCCGCGATAGATCCCTTCGGAAACGCCGCCGCTCCGGGTGAAATAACCATGGCGGATGGCGCCGCCCGTCGCATCGTTCAGCAGCGCGCTTTCGATCGGTGCTGGAGAGGCCGCGTCCTGCATCTGTGATTCCGGGCTTTTTCGAGAGGTTTGTTATTGTCCCGAGCGCATCGCATCTGCGGCGCGCTTCAAGTTGCTGTTTCGCGCGGATGTTGGCTCAGCCGCGTGCGCCCTGTCAATCCACCGGACGAAAGGGCATGAGATCTACGGCCGGATGCGAGACGGCCATCGCCTTGAACAGTTCTCCCATCCGGCCTTCACCGGCGCCGGCAAGCCTGTCGACGGCCGTCTGGATGACCTGCTGGGTCTGCGGTTCGCGATCGCGGCCGAGTGCGGCGGCGCGCTCGAGGATGCCGAGGCCGGTCAGAAAGTCGCCCTGATGCAGGGCGCCGTTCAGATGCAGGCCGGCTGCCAGCGCCGTTTCGGCAAGCTGCTGGAAATCGACGTGGCTCGTCAGATCGGCTTCGCCGGGATGGGCAAGCGGCGGGTCGAATTCATGCATGCGCACTGCCTGCAGCGTATCGCCGAACCCGGTGACGAGATGGCCGTAGTCGATGACCAGCGCCGTGCCGCCGAAGGCGCGCAGCCGCTCGCAGATCGCCATCATCACGGCCTGCCGGGCGGGCGAGATCTCGAAAAGCGTGCCGAGCGGCAGGTTCTGCACCGGTTCGGGCAGCAGAGCCGGATCGAGGCCGGCGACGCCGGCGGCGAAGGTCAACTCACCGTCGGCGTCGAGCCCGACCATGCGCTCGCGAAAACCTGTCTGCGTGCGGATGAACTGGCGGATCGGGATCGCGTCGAACAATTCATTGGCGGCGATCAGGGTGAAGCCGGCCGGGACTTCGTCGAAGCCGTCGTGCCAGGCGATTTTTTCGCCGTAGTCTTCGAGCGTCTGCTTCTGGACGTCGCGCAGGCGCTCGCTGGTTTCGACAAGATGCACGGTCATGGTGTCGAAAAGCGGTGGGGCGATGCGCGAGATGACGCGCAGCATGTCTGATATCATCGTGCCGCGGCCAGGCCCGATCTCGACGAGGCGCACATCCGCCGGCGTGCCGTGGCGCTGCCAGGCATGGACGATGAAGACGCCGATCATTTCGCCGAAGATCTGGCTGATCTCCGGAGCGGTGACGAAGTCGCCGGAGCGGCCGAAGGGCTCGCGGGTGCGGTAATAGCCATGTTCGGGATCGGCCAGGCAGAGCGAGAAATAATCGGTGACGCTGATCGGACCGTTGGCCTGGATGATCGCCTTGATTTTTTCGCCGAGGGCGGTGCTCATCTCGTTTATCCGCCGTGTCAGAGCTGCAGCGCAGCCTGGCGGCGGGCGCGCAGCATCGCCCAGAGGCCGAGCAGAATCATCGGCGAGGAGAGAACCATGCCCATGGTCAGCCAGTTGGTGCCGAGGAGGTAACCGAGCTGGGAGTCGGGCTCGCGGAAGAATTCAACGAAGATGCGTGAAAGCGCATAGCCGCAGACGAAGACGCCGGAGATGAAGCCCGGGCTTTTCAGTACGCGCATGCCGTAGACGAGGGCGGCGAGCACCAGAAGCAGGACGATACCTTCGAGGCCGGCCTCGTAGAGCTGGCTCGGGTGGCGGGCGAAAGGACCGCCGGTCGGGAAAACCACGGCCCAAGGCACGTCGGTCAAGCGGCCCCAGAGCTCGCCATTGATGAAATTGGCGATGCGGCCGAAGAACAGGCCGAAGGGAACGACCGTGGCGACGATGTCGAACAGGCTCCAGACCGGAATTGCGTGGCGGCGGGCAAAGAGGATCATGGCAACCGTCGTGCCGGCCAGGCCGCCATGGAACGACATGCCGCCGTTCCAGATCTGAACCGCACGAACGGGATCATGCAGGACGGCTGTGAGATCATAGAAGAAGATATAGCCGAGGCGACCGCCGAGGACGACGCCGAGGGCTGCCCAGACGATGAAATCGTCGAGCTGCACTCTCGATATCGGCGACGCGTTGCCGGGCCAGAGACTGTCATTGGCGGCGATCCGGCGCGCATAGGCCCAGCCGAGCAGAATGCCGGCGACATAGGCGAGACCGTACCAGTGAATCGCCAGCGGACCGATCGAAAAGGCGATCGGATCGATGTCCGGGAAAGGCATGATGGCAAGGAGATCGGCGGCTATCGGCAAGGTTTTCCCATCCGTTGAAGTCGGCGGAACATGCCGCTGCGATCCCGGACGGTCAAGTCCATTGTTCGTGATCTCGCTTCCGCAACCCGGCCCGGCGACGACTATGCCGTGCAAAGCGCTTGCATCCCTGGTGGCGAAGCCCTACCTCAATCTTCGAGGCCCTGAAGGGCCGAATTCACCGCATCCGAAGGGAGAAAAACGCCATGACGACCGGAACGAACCGCATCATGGATGAGTTCGCCAAGCTGATGACCGACGCGGCAGGTGCTGCCCAGGGAGTCCGCAAGGAGATCGAGACGGCTTTCAACGCCCAGGCCGAGCGTTGGCTGAACAGCATGGACGTCGTCAAGCGCGAGGAATTCGAGGCCGTGCGCGAGATGGCGATCAAGGCACGCGACGAAAACGAGGCGCTTGCCGCCCGCATCGCGGCTTTGGAAGCGAAGCTTGCCGGCGAGGGTCACTGATATCCCGGTACGGTGCAGACGCGGCGTTGCCTTCATGTCACACGTCGCGTCTGTCACAAAAAAATCCAGGTGAGTTTTCCACCTGTGGACACTGCCAAAAAAGCCAATTCGCAGAGTCGCTTATTCTCCCTTCTGAATTGAGTTTCGAAGAGCTTTCCACAACGGCCCGTCCGTATTTTCCTCTGAGGGGGCTGGCAGGTGGCAAGGGTCATTATAGACTGATTTTAAATGATGATTCGAAGCGACTTGGTAAGCTCCGGGCAGGTTATCTGCGTTAAGTCTGGCAGCGGTTCAACGATCATCCAGTGGTAGTTTCCGGTATTTGCGTGTGTCTTTCTTGTGTTCGTACACGAAGTTAGGTCGCATTCATTCCGGTCAAGAAGGTGCTGCATGAACCTGATGGAATTGGAAGTCGAGCGTCAGTCGAACCCGGTCGATATGATCGAGTACGTGGCCTCCAACAATGACTGGTCGTTCGAACGGTCCGGCGAGGACGAGATCGCGATGACGGTCGAGGGGCGCTGGGCGGACTATCATGTCTCCTTCTCCTGGATGGAGGAATTCGAGGCGCTGCATCTTGGCTGCGCATTCGATATCAAAGTCCCCGACATCAGGGTCAACGAGGTGGTCAAGCTGCTCTCGGCGATCAATGGGCAGGTGCTGATGGGGCATTTCGACCTCTGGCGCCAGGAAGACGTCGTCATCTTCAGGCAGTCGCTGCTGCTTGCCGGCGGCGCCGAGCCCACCAACCGCCAAGTGGAAGTGCTGCTTTCCAGCGCGCTCGACACCTGCGAGGCCTATTTCCAGGCTTTCCAGTTCGTCGTTTGGTCCGGCATGGATGCGGCCAAGGCAATGGAAGCGGTGCTGTTCGAAACGGTCGGCGAGGCATAAGATGCCAGCCAAGGCTTTCTCCGCGAAACATCCCGTCGTTCTGATCGGGGCCGGCAACATGGGCGGAGCGATGCTCTCCGGCTGGTTGAAGAGCGGCGTTCCGGGCTCGGCCGTCATCGTCGTCGATCCCGGCCCGTCACCGGCGATGCTGGCGACGATCGGCGAGGCGGGAGCGACCCATCTCGCGGCCGTTCCGGCAGCGTTGAAGGCAGGCGTATTGTTCCTTGCGGTGAAGCCGCAAGTGATGGAGGGGGTGTTGCCGGCGGTGAAAAGCGCTGTCGGGCCGGAGACGGTCGTCGTCTCGGTCGCTGCCGGCAAGACGCTCGGTTTTCTCGAAAAGCATCTCGGGAAAGCCGCCATGGTGCGGGCCATGCCGAACACGCCGGCCATGGTTGGCCGCGGCGTCACCGGGGCCTATGCCAATTCAGCGGTCAGCGATCAGCAGCGTGAGCGCGTCCATTCCCTTCTGCGCGTCTCCGGCCCGGTCGAATGGGTGCCTGGGGAAGCCGATATCGATGCCGTGACGGCGCTTTCCGGCAGTGGGCCGGCCTATGTCTTCTATCTCGTCGAATGTATGGCGGAAGCGGGCCGGAAGCTCGGCCTGCAGGCGGACCTCGCCATGCGTCTTGCGCGGGAAACTGTCGCGGGGGCTGGTGAACTTTTGCACCAGTCCCCCGACGATGCCTCGCGGCTGCGGCAGAATGTGACTTCTCCCGGCGGAACGACGGCGGCAGCACTCGCGGTGCTGATGGCCGAAAACGGCATGCAGCCTTTGTTCGACGCGGCACTCGCGGCAGCGCGCAAGCGGGCCGAGGAACTGGCCGGCTGAGAGACACCCATGGCCGAAGAGATCACCTACGCCGATTTCGATCGTGTCGACATCCGTGTCGGCACGATCGTCGAGGCCAGTCCCTTTCCGGAAGCGCGCAAGCCGGCGTTCAAGCTGGCCATCGACTTCGGCCCTGACATCGGCATAAAAAAATCATCGGCGCAGATCACCGTGCATTATACGCCGGAAAGCCTGGTCGGCCGGCAGGTGCTTGGCGTTGTCAACTTCCCGCCACGCCAAATCGGGCCGTTCCGCTCGGAAGTGCTGACGCTGGGCTTCGAGGATGAGAACGGCGCGATCGTGCTCGCCGCGGTCGAACAGCCGGTGCCGAACGGCCAGAAGATGATGTGAGCCTGAGCTCACATCCTTTCATCGGGCATTTCGCTTGATTTTCCCGCATCCGAGCCGTCACGCGCTCTGATCTCCTGCAGGAACGGATTGCTGCGCCGTTCGTCGCCGATGCGGCTGCCAGGGCCGTGGCCGCAGATGAAGCCGACCTCGTCGCCGAGCGGCAGGACCTTGTCGCGGATCGAATCCAACAGCTGCTGATGATTGCCGCCCGGCAGATCTGTACGGCCGATCGAGCCGTTGAAGAGCACGTCGCCGAGATGGGCGAAGTTCTGGGCGCGGTTGAAATAGATGACATGGCCGGGTGCATGGCCGGGTGCATGATAGACCTCAAACTCGTGGGCGCCGAAGGAAACCTTGTCGCCATCCTTCAGCCAACGATCGGGCAGGACGTTGCGCAATCCTGATATGCCGTAGTTCGCCGCCTGGGTTTCGATGCGCTCTAACAGTGGCAGGTCGTCTTGGTGCGGGCCGACAATGTCGACGCCGAGGGCTTCCTTCAACTCTTTGGCGCCGCCGGCATGGTCGAGGTGGCCGTGCGTCAGCCAGATTTCCTTGATGGTCAGGCCGCTTTTCTCGATCGCCTGGAGAATGAGCGGCACGTCGCCACCCGGATCGACGACGACGCCTTCCTGGGTGTCGGGATCGAAGAAGACCGTGCAGTTCTGCTGAAAAGGTGTCACCGGAATGATGCCGGCCTGGAGCATGCCCATAAGTGCCTCGCTTGGTGTCTCGGGTGCTCAGGTATAGTTCGAAACGGTGGCAAGGACAGCCGGAATCTGCCGCTCTCACGATCTGTTTCACGGCAAAAACACCGACTGCAACACAAATTAATAGGGCTTTCCGCCATCCAAATGCAGCGGCAGAATCAATCTTTGCCCTGTTTTTTCAAATATTTGCGCGTGGCTCTCTGGAGCCGCCGATTTGTCGGATGCAACGCGGGGGAACATCGTGCAACGCCGCGCGTTGTCCGGCCATCGAAACCAAGGAGACGCTCACATGACCTTGAAGAGAAACATCCTACTGGCTGGAGCCGTGCTCCTGGCGACCGACGGTCTGGCGCAGGCGGAGATGGTGGCGACCACGGTCAACGACCTCAACGTCCGCGCAGGTCCGGGTCCGCAATATCCGGCAGTCGGCCTTGCCACCCGCGGCTCGACCGCAGTGCTCGATGGCTGTATCGAAGGCAGCCGCTGGTGCCGTGTCGACGTCAACGGCATACGCGGCTGGGTCTACGCCGATTATCTGCAAATGGAGTATGGCGGCACCCAGGTGATCGTCGAGCAGCATCGCGCCGAAATCGGCGTTCCCGTCGTCACTTACGAGTCGACCGCCAGCGTCGTCCCGGCTGACCCGCAGCCGGCGCCGGGCGACGAACTGATCGGCCCGGTCGGGGCTGTCGAGACCATCACTCCGCCGGAGACGGTGCGCACCTATATCGAAACCAATCCGACTGAGACGGTGCGGCTCGGCGGCGATGTCGTCGTCGGTGCGGAGGTGCCGGCTGATGTCACCTTCCAGACCATCCCCGACTATGAATACCGCTATACCAGGATCAACGACCGTCCCGTGCTGGTCGATCCCGGCACGCGCCGGATCGTCTATGTCTATCAATGATATGATCGATCAAAGCTGAAGCGAGGCGGCCCGCGGGCCGCCTTTCGTTCGATAACGCCTCGCGCCCTGGCGGTTTGGTGTCTCTCCGCCATAATCCCGCATGGCTAAAGCACTCGCTTAAATCAGGAAGGCTCCTCCGGCAGGATCGCGCGTGCAATCACTTCGACGCCGCGGCGCTTGGCAAGTTCGACGACGGGGCCAGCACGTAGATCTTTGCGCCCTTCCAGGCGACCAATTCGCCGTTGCGCCATGTCACCGTCCAGCTGGTCAAGAAGCAACAGAAGCCGTCGTTGAACCTCCTCCGGCGCTTCAAGCGCCATGCCTGTTGATTGTTGTCCCCATTACGTTTTATCCACAGACGCAGGGGGAAATTGCGCGGTGCGCCGGCGTGCCGATGGGTCTTGGTTTCAAGGAAATGCCAAGGATATAAAATCCGTGCGGGGCTAGGCTCCCGCAGAAGCCGGTAGCGACGTAAATAGTCAACAAAAATGACCTATCCCCGCGAAAACGTCCCGCAGTGCGGGGAAGAGAAAGGAAAGCCGAGTGTCACGACAGACCGGTCCGAAAGCGGGCAAACCGGAGCCGCTGGCCACGCCGATGGAAGATACCGAGACGATCGATTTCGAGATCATCGAGCTGTTCTTCTTTGCTTATCGCGACTTCGTTTCCGATCCCGACGCCATCCTCGAAAAGAGCGGTTTCGGCCGGGCGCATCATCGTGTCGTGCATTTCGTCAACCGCAATCCGGGCATGACGGTGGCCGATCTTCTCGACACGCTGAAGATCACCAAGCAGAGTCTTGCAAGGGTGCTGAAACAGCTGATCGATTCGGGCTATATTCGCCAGGTGGCCGGACCTGAGGACCGGCGACAGCGCAAGCTTTATCCAACGAAATCGGGGCGCGAGCTGGCGCTTGCGCTTGCAGAGCCGCAATCGCGCCGCATTGAGCGGGCATTCGAAGGAGCCTCTGCGCAGGTGCGGGAGGGCGTGAAGGCCTTCCTCGGGGGCATGCGGGACAGAAAGAAGGCGGATTGAATGGCGGTCAAAACAGGTATTTCCGATGATGCGGCGCATCTGCTGGTGGTCGACGACGACTCCCGCATCCGCGCGCTGCTCAATCGTTATCTTGCGGAGAACGGTTTTCGCGTCACCGTCGCGGCCGACGGCGCCGAGGCGCAGCGCAAGCTTGCGGGTCTCGATTTCGATCTCATCATCATGGACGTGATGATGCCTGGTGAATCCGGCATCGACGTCACCCGTGGGCTTCGCGCCATCAAGAACGTGCCGATCATCATGCTGACGGCGCTGGCGGAATCGGGCAACCGCATCGAGGGCCTCGAGGCCGGCGCTGACGACTATCTCTCCAAGCCCTTCGATCCGCGCGAGCTGGTGCTGCGCATCAACAACATCCTGCGCCGCAACGCCGGGGGTGAGGGGCTGAAAATCGAACAGGTCATGTTCGGGCCCTATACTTTCTCCTTGACCCGCAAGGAGCTGAAGAAGTCCAGCGAGGTGATCCGGCTCACCGATCGCGAGCAGGAAATCATGCTGCTCTTTGCGCGGCGCGCCGGTGACACGATCCCCCGCCACGAACTGATCGGCAACGACACCGAGGTCGGGGAGCGAACGATTGACGTGCAGATCAACCGGCTCAGGCGCAAGATCGAAGAGGATCCGGCCAACCCCGTCTGGCTGCAGACAGTGCGAGGGATAGGATACAGGCTGAGCATCGACTAAAGCGCCGCGACCTTTCAGATTCGCTTGTCGCGCTTTAGATCTTTGTTTTTGCGCGTGTCGCAAAACCGCTGCACAGTTTTGCGCGACATGCTTTAGTTTGAGGAAGCGGAACATGATGCCGATAATGGTATACACTTTCCGGCACCATGCTCTGAAAGACCAGGACCGACGCTGATGGCGACAATCGACAGCTTGCGGCGGGAAGACCGCGCTCCTGCTGCGGGCTGGCGCTGGATCGGCCGCTGGCTGCGGCGCCGATTGCCGACCGGACTTTACGCACGCTCGCTGCTGATCATCATCATCCCGATGGTGCTCCTGCAATCCGTCGTCGCCGCCGTGTTCATGGAGCGCCACTGGCAGATGGTGACGGAGCGGCTGTCGCTCGCCGTCACCCGCGACATCGCCGCGATTATCGAGATCGTCGAGACCTATCCGCAGAATTCGGACTATGGCGAGATTATCCGGATTGCGCGTGACCAGCTCAACCTGCAGATATCGATCGAGCCCGACGGAGACCTGCCGCCGCCGCGGAACAAGCCGTTCTTCTCGATCCTTGACGGCATCCTCAGCGACGAAATCACCGACGAGATTCGCCGGCCCTTCTGGATCGATACGGTCGGCAACTCGAATCTGGTCGAGATCCGCATCAAGCTGGAAAACAAGATCCTCAGGGTGCTGGCGAAACGCAGTCAGACCTATGCCTCGAACACCCATATCTTCATCGTCTGGATGGTCGGCACGTCGCTGGTGCTGATCGGCATCTCGATCCTGTTCCTCAGGGGACAGATACGCCCGATCCTGATGTTGGCGCGGGCGGCCGAAAGCTTCGGCAAGGGGCAGAAGCCCGATAATTTCTATCCGCGCGGCGCCGACGAGGTCCGCCGCGCCGGCCTTGCCTTCATTCTGATGCGCGAGCGCATCGAGCGGCAGATCGAGCAGCGCACGGCGATGCTCTCCGGCGTCAGCCACGATTTGCGCACCATCCTCACCCGCTTCAAACTGCAACTGGCGCTCGCCGGCGACAATCCCGATCTGCATGGTCTGAACGATGACGTCAATGATATGCAGACGATGCTGGAGGCTTATATGGCCTTCGCGCGCGGCGAGGTCGAAGAGGATGTCGGCGAACTGAAGCTCAGCGAGATCTTCGCCAAACTCGAATCCGATTTCGCCCTGCACGGCAAGACATTCGCCTATTCGATCGAAGGCGACGACGAGATATCGGTTAGGCCGAACGCCTTCATGCGCCTTGTCACCAACCTGGCCTCGAACGCGCGCCGTTATGCCAACAGGCTCGACATCGAAGCCAAACACAACGCCAAATGGCTGACTGTTATCTTCGACGATGACGGACCGGGCATTCCGGAGAAGAACCGCGAGGACGTGTTCAAACCGTTCTTCCGGCTGGATGCGGCGCGCAATCTCGATGCGTCAGGGACCGGACTCGGTCTGGCCATCGCCCGTGACATTGCCCGCAGCCACGGCGGCAACGTCACGCTCGGCGACAGCCCGCTCGGCGGCTTGAGGGCGACCATCCGCATTCCCGCTTAAACGTTTGTTGCAGTGAGCTTAACGGCGTTGCGCGCATCGAAATCGCCGAGGCGCTCGACGATCCATCGCCAGAGCGTTGCGACCTGCATGAGGAGGTCACGGCCGAGCGGCGTCAATTCGTATTCGACGCGCGGTGGTACCTCGGGATAGAGGGTACGAATTATGAGGCCGTCGCTTTCGAGGGTGCGCAGCGTCTGCGTCAGCACTTTCTGACTGATGCCCTCGACTCGCTCCAGCAGACGCGAGAAACGTAATGGCGAGCCGGCATCGGAGAGCACGTGCAGGATGCGCAGTGGCCATTTCGCCGCCGCCCGCTCGATCAAGGCGCGTGCTCGCGCATCCTGTTCATCCGTCATGTCACTGCAGAAATCGAATGTGTCGCAAGCCACCTTTGTTACCTCGAGGTGCGTATGGATCGTGTTGGTGCCTTCTTTCGATTGGAAACGATAGAACATACATGGGCAAGGAACCAATGAAGAAGAGGTTTCCGATGTCGAAGGTTTGGTTGATTACGGGGAGTTCGCGCGGTCTCGGCCGGGCGCTGGCGGAGGCAGTCCTGGCCGCCGGCGACAATCTGGTGGCGACGGCACGCAATCCCGCCCAACTTGCCGATCTTTCCGAGCGCTATGGCGGGCAGGTGTTGACGCTGGCGCTTGACGTGACGAACGAGGCCGCAGCGGCTGCAACCGTCGAGGCAGCCGTCAAGAGGTTCGGCCGTATCGACGTGCTCGTCAACAATGCCGGCTATGGCAACGTCGGCTCGATCGAGGATACCAGCCTTGCCGATTTCCGCGCCCAGATCGAGACCAACCTGTTCGGCACGATCATCATGAGCAAGGCGGTGATCGCCTTGATGCGGGGGCAGGGGGCGGGCCATATCATTCAGTTCTCCTCCGTCGGCGGGCGTATCGGGCCTGCCGGCCGCGGCGCTTATTCAGCGGCAAAATTCGGCGTCGAGGGTTTCTCCGAAGTGCTGGCGAAGGAGGTTTCGCCATTCGGCGTCAGGGTGACGATGGTCGAACCCGGCGGCTTCAGGACGGATTTCGCCGGCGCTTCGACGGTGCTTGCCGAGGGTCGGGCGGAATATGCGGAAACGGTCGGCGCCACGGTGCGCTTTCAGCGCGAGTATGAGGGTCGTCAGCCCGGCGATCCTGCCAAAGCGGCTGCGGTCATTATCCACATTGCCGGTCTCGACGAGCCGCCGTTCCGGCTGTTGCTCGGCAGCGATGCGGTACGCAACGTCGAGAAGGCGGATGCCGCGCGCATCGCAGCCGACCGGGAATGGCGCGCCGTCAGCGTCTCGACCGATTTCGAGCCTGATGCCGAGGTGGGAGCGATGCCTTGGGAGAAGAAGGCCGGGTGAAGGGGGTCCAAAAGCAAAAGCGCCGCTGAGAAGCGGCGCTTTGTACCAGAGAAGTCGAGCGTTCAGCCGGCGGTGCAGAAGTGGCTGCGGCCGTCATAACCGATATAGGTGCCCGTGCGCGGATCGAACGAGCGGTAGCGATAGGAGCAGTAACGCTGCCATTGCGGCGACCAGGGCTCCACCGCCGTGCGGGCCGGCGCATAGTATCGTGGCTGCTCGACATATCGCGGCTCTTCGACATATACGCGGCGGGGGGCGCGATAGACCGGTGCCGGCTCATAATAATCCGGTTCGTAGGCCGGGTCGATATAACGGCGCTCTTCGTACACGGGGCCGTTATTGGCATTGGCGATGGCGGAGCCGACGATCAGGCCGGTCGCAAGACCGACCGCACCGCCGACAAGCGCATCGTTGCCGCCGTGGCGGCGCCAATGGCGATCGCGAGCAGATGCCTCGCCGATGGCGGAGAGGGTAAGTGCGGCGGCCGTTGCCGTCAGCAGGAGAGTTTTTGCGAGCCTGTTCATCAGCAGAGTGTCCTAATCCCGGGAACCGAACCGGTCCCTTTCTCGATAATGCTAGTCCTACTGTTGGCTAGCTGAACGAAGGCTGAATGACAAAACCCGGCATTGCTGCCGGGCTTCAACTCGAAATTCGACAGCCTTGTTAAGGGTTCAGCCCGCAATCTGCAGATTGACGGCCTTGGGGCCCTTGCCGCGGCGATCCGGCTCCGTGTCGAAGCTTACCTTCTGGTTTTCCGTCAGACCGGCCAGCCCGGAGGCCTGGACGGCAGAAATGTGAACGAAGATATCGGCGCCGCCCCGGTCCGGCTTGATGAAGCCGAAGCCTTTGTCGGTATTGAAGAATTTTACAGTGCCAGTCTCGGCCATGCGTCAGGTCCTTTTCTCTCTGCCCGCCATCCACACGGGCAGCATCATAGCTTTGCCTCCTTGCGGGAGGTGTTGGCAGGCAATTCTTGAAATGTGAGAAAAAGGTCCCCTCTACCTCGGCCTGCCCCAGACAGGACTTTCGCCTGCCTTTTTGGAACCGGCTGACCGGAATATTAGCGTTTCCGGCGCGCAAATACTTAAGGACTTCCCATGCTCGCAAAATGCCCGAACGAGGCGAGAGTGCGGCGTTTCCGGGATTTTGGCAAGCAAAAGTTTTTTAACGTGTCGTTCAGGGCACACTCCCGCCAACAGCCTGTTTGCACAAAAACGCAAAATTTCCTTCGCCGGAGGGGCATGATTAATGCTTTATATCGTCCGCAATATAAATTTCGAGCAGATTTTGCCAAAAATGCAACGTGAACGCGTCTTTCCGGTTGGGCGAAATTTTTTTCGGATTGCCTATCCACCCATATTTGGACGCGTGTTCAAGCGGCCCGCAGGCCCCGGCGGGTGAAGCTCGGCACGAGTTCGACCACAAGCATAGCGATAAACATTAGCGCGCAACCTGTATAGCCGGTCGCCGACATCGACTCACCGAGCAGCAGCGCTGCCAGCGATGCGCCGAAGAGAGCTTCGGAAGAGAGAAAGATCGCCGCCTGTGAGGGCGTCGTGTAGCGCTGGCCGATCACCTGCAGCACGAAGGCCAGGCCGGAGGAGAAGATGCCGACATAGAGGATCTGCGGGGCTGCGGCCCATATGGCGGGAAGGCTGATCGGTTCGACGGCTGCGGCAATGATGAGTGCGCATACCGCGGTGACGGCGAATTGCGTGGCGGAAAGCGCGAGCGGCCTTGCGGTCTCGGAAACCGTCGTGCCGGCAAGAGTGATCTGGATCGACCAGAAGACGGCGCAGACGACGGTCAGCAAATCGCCTGACGTCAGCGCCGAGAGATGACCGCCGGACAGGAGATAAATGCCCGCGACAGCCATCAGGGCGCCCGGCCAGATGATCCAATGCGGGGCACGGCGCAGGAAGAGCACGGCGATCAGCGGCACGAAGACGACATAGAGACCGGTGATGAAGCTGGAATTCGTCACCGTCGTCGTCTGCAGTCCTACCTGTTGCGTGGCGGCGCCGCCGAAAAGGGCAAGGCCGGTCAGCATGTAGAGTCCCGCATGCCGCTTGCTTGTCTTCGCCTTGGCCTTGCGCGCTTCGAAAAGGACGAAAGGCAGCACGGCAAATGTGGCGACGGCAAAACGCAGGCCGATGAACCAGAAGGGTCCGATCGCCTTCATCGCCGTCGACTGCGCGACGAAGCCGCCGCCCCAGATGGCGGCTGCAAGCAATAGGAGGAGATTCGCCTGAACGCGCGTCATGTCGTCCTCGAAGGGGGAAGGGGATGTGCCCCAGCGGTTAGCAGTTGTGTTTCCGTTCGGCAAGGGTGAGGTTTTGGCGGCTGACAGATGACGATCGGTAGCGTCTTGCGCGAACTCCACTTTGCTCTGAAACTTCTACCAGTTGGTGATCCGCAATGTTCTCCAACCGCCCTGAGATCATGTTCCTGTGGAACAAAAGATGGTTGCGATGGCAATGCCTCCTGATTGCGTAGATGGTTAGAGCATATCAAGTGAATGTAATGGAGCGCTTTTTTTTGGGCGGAAAATATTTAAGCTTTATTGCGCTGTTCGGTCTTCTGGTCGTTGCTACTGAACCGGCAAATGCCCGCGATGCTGTAAAAAGTGGAACAATAGAGCGGAACGGTTCGAAATTCAGTTACCGGGTTATCGTCCTAACTTCGAAAAATCGCAGAATTGAAGTCACTCACAGCGGGAAGAAATATATAGGCCCGCTGGCTGAGATGTCGTTTCGTGACCGCCATTTGCAGGTTTTCGAGATGGTGGCCAGGCTCATCAAAACCACCTGCCAGGACGGTGTCTCCTCGCTCGGAAATATTTGGGTGAGCAAGGATCCGGAACAGGATGAGGACCCTGAGGCTAGGCACCCTCAATACTTCATCTGGGAATATAGCTGTAAATAGCCGCCTCGAGGCTGACCGGGAACTCAGTCGTTGCTCGCCTGCGCCCTGGAAACCCTGAGCAGCGCGCCGTCGTCCTCGTCCGTCACCATTAGCAACGCGCCGTCGGGCGCGACGACGACGTCGCGGATGCGGCCGTAATTACCCTCGAACAAACGCTCCTCGGCAACGAAGGCGCCGCTCTTATCCCGCTGCATGCGCGAAAGCAGCTGGAATTTCAGCGCCGCGACGAGGAAGTCGCCATCCCATTCCGGGAACATGGCGCCGCGATAGACGGCGAGCGCGCCGGGCGCAATTGACGGATCCCAGTACTGCAGCGGCTGCTCCAGCCCTTCCTTGGCGGTACCTTCGCCGATCTCGGCGCCGGAATAGTCGCGGCCGTAGGTAATAATCGGCCAACCGTAATTCTTGCCCGCTTCGGGCTGGTTGATTTCGTCGCCGCCGCGCGCGCCGTGTTCGACCGTATAGAGCTTGCCGTCCTTGGCGTCGAAGGTGATGCCCTGCGGGTTGCGATGGCCCTTCGACCAGATCTCCGGCAGCGCCTTGCCGCCGTCCTTGAACGGATTGTCGGCGGGGATGCTGCCGTCGGCATTGATATGGATGATCGCGCCGGCATTGTCCTGCCAATCCTGGGAACGGGCGCGGTCGCCGCGGTCCCCGACGCTGATGAACAGTGTGCCATCACGGGCAATCGCGATCCGCGAGCCATAGTGAATGTTGGTGGATGTGAAGCGCCGCATGCCGAACAGAGGGGTTACAGCCTCGAGCTTCTTCTCGTCAGCAGAAAGCTTCGCGCTGAAGGCTCGGGTGCCGGAGCCCTGGTCATTCGCCATGGCGGCGGTGAAATAGAGCTTTCTGCTCGTGGCAAAATCCGGGGCGAGCGCCAGATCCAGTAGCCCACCTTGGCCGCGGGCACTGACCTTGGGCACGTTAGCAATCGGATCGGACAGTTTGCCGTCGCGGATAATGCGCATGCGGCCGGGCCGCTCGGTAACGATATAGCCGCCGCCGGGCAGTGCCTCGACCGCCCAAGGATGGTCGAGACCATCGGCGAGTTTTTCGACACGAACAGCGGGACCCTGTGTATTGACGGTATCGGCCGCGTTGGCCGATATGGCGCCTGCGAACGCCAGCGCTGCAGCGAAATGGAAGGCGGATACTCTCTTCATCTTGCTCCCCGTCGTCTCTTCATGCTGAACGTGGAGCGGGCAGGGGACGGCTTCAACCTCATTCGCTTTGCAATAACGGCTTTGTGTTTGCCGGTTGAACGGAGCCGGTCGCCTCGCCGTCGACCAATTCCGCTTCGACGATGTAGCGCAGCGACCCCGGTTCGGTCGCATCGAAGGGCCAGCAGGTGGTCAGCGCCAGGCGGCGACCGTCGGAGGCGGGATCGATGCCGCTCGCATCCCATGGGGCGATGCGGCCTTCGCCGGCCTTGAAGGTCAACAGCTTGCCGTCGCGGCGGGTGATTTCGATGGTATCGCCGGGCCTTACATATTGGAGCCAGCGAAAATGCGTGTCGCGATGGGCGGCGATGACGGAGGTGCCTTGCTCGCCCGGCTGCGGCGTGTTGGCGAGCCAGGCGGGACCGAAGGCGAGGGCCTCGCCGGAGGCGCCGGAGAGCACGATGGCCTCCTTGCCGAGGCGCGGCGCGCGCACCTTGGCTTCCGTGGTAAAATCGGCCCAGGGCCAGGGCTTCATCTCTTCGCCGTGCAGTTCGGCGGCGAAAGCGCGCTTCAGCAGGACCTGCGAGAGCTCCGCCTTCGCCTTCAGCAGGACACCGTCGCCGATCAGCGCCAGGCCGTAAAGGGCAAGACCTGAAATGGCGAAGGCGATCGTCTTTTCGATCGGCGAAAGGCGCCAGAGGAAGAAACCCTTCTTCTGGCGCGCCTTCGGTCTGTCATGGGCCGTGGCCGCGGCCATGGCGAGTTCCAGATAGGTCGGAAGTGGCTCGAATTCGGCCGCTTCCTCGTTGCCGCTAGAGGCCATCGCGCTTGGCTCCGGCCTTGACGAGGCCCTTGATGCGGCGGCGCCAGATGGCGAGCCCGCTCGCCGCCGTCAGCGCCAGCAACAGCATGGTAAGCCCGCGCATGATCTGCTCGTCGGCCCGGGTCGCCGTCTGCGGCAGGTTCACGGTCGAACTCTTCTGAGCGATCAGCGTGGCGGCTTTCGCCGTCGGCACTGCGGCCATCATGTTTGCGATCTCTGGCGATGCGGCAGGCTCCTGCGTGACGGCTACGGCTTGTTCCGGTGCTGCATTTCCTGCCGGATCCGCGGCGGCCCGGCGTGTCGCGCCGTCTGTTTCGCCGAAGATCTTTCCGAAGTCCCAGCCTTCGGGCAGGTTGATTGGCAGCTTTGCCGAGCCGAGCGGCTCGTTTACCGGCCGCGACGGCGTGACGTCGACGGCGACGAGGCTGGTGACGCGGGAGACGAGATGGTGGGCAAGCGCCACCGCCTCGATATCCTTGTCGAGCCCGGCAGGATCCTGGCGTTGATAGGCGCGGGCCTCGAAATCGTCGATCTTGCGCCGCGCCCAGAGCTTGGAGATGCCGTTGCCGTCGGCGGCGTGAGCGATATCCATCTCCACGCGCCAGGGCTGGTCGCCCGTCTTGCCGACGATCTGCAGCTTGCCGGCGGGCTTGTCCTGCTGCAGCTCCGCGGTCAGCACGACGGGCTCGCCGCTATAAAGATCCGGCATCGGGTTCGGCGTGATGTCCTCGGCTTCCACGCCTTCGAAGGTGGCGGCGATATCGGTCATGGCGGGGTTCTGCAGCTTGGCGAAGAGTTCGCCCATGCGGCTTGCCACCTGATCGGCCGAGCCGATCTGGGTGAAAGTGCCGCGGCCGATCTCGGCGGCCTTGGTCATGAAATAAGTGTTCGGCGCCGAGCCGATGCCGACGGTGAAGACGCGGGCATCGCCGCGGTTTGCGGTGATTTCCTGGAAGAGTTGCTGCTCATTGCCGATCGCGCCATCCGTCAGGAACACGACCTGGCGCAGCGCGCCGCTTGCGACCGGACCCTGGTTGCGCAACGCATCTTCAAGCGCGGGCAGCATTTCCGTACCGCCGTCGGCGGTCAGGCCCCTGACATAGGCAATGGCTCTTTCACGGTTGTCTGGGGTGGCAGAGACGAGGCCCTTGAAATAATCAGTCATCGTGTCGTCGAAACGGATGACGTTGAAGCGGTCGTCCGGGTTCAGCCTCGAGATGGCAAGGGCCAGGCTCTGCCTTGCCTGCTCGATCGACGGGCCGGACATGGAGCCGGAATTGTCGATGACGAAGACCACTTCACGTTTGGCCGGCGGTGCTGCCGCGTCTAGCGCCGTCGGCGGAGTGACGAAAGCGAGCAGATAGGTCTTGCCGTCCTTGACTTCGCGAAAGAGACCGGCGCTCGGCATCTTGCCTGGAGAAGCCTTCCAGGTGAGCTCGAAATCCTTGTCCGCCGGGACGGCATCTCCCTTCAGGCTGATCGTCCTCGCTTGGTCGCCGTCCTGTCCGATATCGACCGCGTGAAAGGACGATGTGACGTCACCGAGCGGAAAACCTGCCTTGAGGTTGACGGTCAGCGAGACCGGGTTGATTTTGGCATTCTCGCGCGGATCAAGCACCGGCGCTTCGATCTTCTCACGGTTTTCCACCGGGTCGCTCGGCGTGGCAAAGCCGGCGCCATTGTTGAATTCGACCGTCTGGACGATCGGCGCCGGATTGTAGCGCGGCGCGACGACCATCGGGAAGCGCAGCGAGAACTCGCCGCCCGACTGGCGGACCGCCTGCTGATACTCGATCTGCACGACGATCTCTTCGCCGGGGCCGATATTGGCGACCTGGTTGGTGAAGATGTTCGGCCGCTGCTGTTCGAGCAATGCCGTCTTCTTGCCCTCGGCCTTGGCCTGCTCGTAGATCTCGCGGGCTTCCTGGCGCGGCTTGATCTGGCCTTCGATGAAGCGTTCGCCGATCTGCATCTTCAGCGCGTCGACGGCGGAATTGTCCGGCAGCGGGAAGACATAGGTGCCCTCGACCCAGCCCTGGCTCGGGTTCTGGAAGCGCTGTGTCACCTTTACCCTGGCGATCGGGCCGGAGACATCGATGGTGACGTCGGTCTTCAACCGCGGCGCCTCGACAAAAAAGCCCGGCTCCTTCGACGGGAAGAGCAGCGAGCCGCTATTGACGTCGTTCGGGCGGACAAGGGCCGCTAGCTGACCGGATGTCTGCTGTGCCTCGGCCCGCGCGGCGGAGGCAAGTCCCAGCATTGCTGCAAGGCAGGCGACAAAGGCGGTGGCGGCGACTAGAAATGAAATGGAAATCCGGCGCATGCGCATGCGCCCGATGGCGAACTCATCTTCCAGAAACATTGGCGTACCCTCAATAACCAATTTTGGATAGCGCAATGATGCGGCTTCGATCTCGGCGCGCTCGCGACCGAATTGCGGCGGCGTGCGGCATTTGTTGCGGCTTATTCGTGGCGAAGGACGAATCCCCAAACCCCCTGATTTCTAAGGGCTTAGGTGACAAAAAATGCGACCGTTGCGATCGCGAGTGTGCCTGATGTGATGTGGTCGAAGGCGTGCCGCTAAAGACTGTGGCGGTCTCAGGGACGGGTGATCCTGTAGACCAGCAAATCATCTGAATCAGTAAGCTTGGTTGAGGTCCTGTCGAGATAGTCGATCAGGCCCTTATGATGCTCCACGAACAGCAGGTCCTGCTTGTCTGTGGCGTTCTTGGCCACGCCGAACAGATCCGCGCCTTGCGCGCGCAGCTCCTCGAGCTGTGCGATCGCAGTGGCGTCATCCGCGACGAATTTCGACCACTCGGTATCGCCTCCGCCAGGCGGGAACACCCAGCCGCGCGCCCTGCTGTAGTAGACTGCGACGGGATCGCCGACTTCGGGCGCGATGGCGACGACGAGATCGCCCGGTTGCGCCAGCCGCGCCAGTTCCTCGCCCAGCAGCTTGCCCTTTATCGCGATTGGCTTCTTCATCGTCCTGACGAGGGGAAGGGTCGACCAGCCGAGCACGATGGCGACGATACAGATCAAGCGAAGCGCCACCGTCGGCGTTGGAAAGGTTCTCGATGCAAGCGTTGCCAGAAGAAGCGCGCCATGGCCGCAGAATATCGCGACCGGCACATGGAAGATGTGGAGGTTCCACACATTGCTGGTGATCTCGCCCGCCGCGGCCAGATAGAGGATCACAGCCGCCGCCAGCCATATATAGGGAATGGCCGAAAGGGCGCGTTGCTTCGGATCTTCGGCGCGGGTAAGCGGCATCCACAAGCCGACTGCGAACAGCACCATGAACGGATAGCCGTAGAACCACAAGACGGAGGTGTTCCATGCGGATTGGAAGTAGAACCTGTCCCTGACATATGTCCAGACGCCGTAATCCCAGATATAGCCGCCGCTGCCGGCGAAATGGAACGGCGGATAGCTGCGGGCCAGATAGATCGCCCAGCTGAAATAAGCGCCAATAACGACCAGGCTCAAAAGCCCCGACAGGAAGACTAAGCGCGCCTGCTTCCACTTCTTCTCCAGGATCCAGCAGACCATCAGATAGAAGATGACGGCGCCGGCAGCGATGCCCGGCGGCTTTGACAGCGCGCCGAGCGAGAAGCTGAGCGTGGCGAGCGGCAAGAGCCAGCCGCTGCCGCCGGCCCAGTATTTGACAAACAGCCAGACGCCAAGGGTCACCAGAGCCAGCATCGCCGGATCGGGAAGGAACGAGCTGTCGATCATGATCGCCGCCGGCATCAACGCGTAGGCCAGCGCCGCCGCGTGGGCGTGCCTCTCACCCCAGCACAGCGCCGTCAGCCTGTGCAGCGAAAACACCGTTACCAGCCCGAAGCAGGCTGCAACCACGCGGCCGAACCAGTCATGCCAGCCGAAGAGTTGGTAGAGCAGGGCGGTGAGATAGCTGACGATCTGGAACTCGCGGCCCTGATAGCTTGGCCCGGGCCCGGTCCAGCTGACCTCTGGAAAGAAGATGTTCCAGCTGCGCTGCTGGAAATTGTCGGCCATCATGGCCGTGCTTATCTCGCGCCAGCTGAAGCCGTCGACCAGCGGCAAGGTGATCTTGTGGAACCTGAAGACGACCGCAATCAGCAGAATTCCCAGCAGGATTGCCGTGTCGAGGTTAAGGTAGCCGCGAGCAGCCGTTTCCCGGTCGATCGTCTCCTGCGGGTACTGCCGACTTTCGGGCTGGTTCAATTCCAGGTCGTTGGGCGCGAGACGCAGTGGCGTGGAGGGCTTGCGGGGCGGCTTTGTCATGCCGGCAGTTCATCAGCAGCGGCTCAAAAAGCAATTCATCCAAATTGAGTATTGACCCTCGTCCTCGTGCTAAGATGGCACGAGCGCCGGCTCGGCCTGTTTGGCGAAAGGATCAATAAGAATCATTGCCCCCATCACGCCTTTGCGCTTGAAATGCCGTCATACATTGGACATAGAGCTAACCGCAGAACTCCGGTCCCGGCTTTCTGCCCGTTTCAACCATTAGGACCGATATCATGGCCTTCCTTGCCGATGCTCTTTCCCGTGTGAAGCCTTCAGCCACCATCGCCGTCTCCCAGAAAGCGCGCGAGCTGAAAGCAAAAGGACGCGACGTCATCGGGCTGGGCGCCGGCGAGCCGGATTTCGATACGCCCGAGAATATCAAGAAGGCCGCCATAGACGCGATCAACCGCGGCGAGACGAAGTACACGCCGGTTTCCGGCATTCCCGAACTGCGCAAGGCGATCGCCGCCAAGTTCAAGCGCGAAAACGGCCTGGAATATTCCTGGGAGCAGACGATCGTCGGCACCGGCGGCAAGCAGATCCTCTTCAACGCCTTCATGGCGACGCTGAACCCCGGCGACGAAGTCGTCATCCCGGCACCCTACTGGGTTTCCTATCCGGAGATGGTGGCGCTCTGCGGCGGCACGCCGGTTTTCGTTTCCGCCACGCAGGAGCATAATTTCAAGCTCCAGGCCGCCGATCTCGAAAAGGCGATCACGCCGAAGACCAAGTGGTTCATCTTCAACTCGCCGTCCAATCCGACGGGTGCTGCCTATACGCATGCCGAATTGAAGGCGCTGACCGACGTGCTGATGAAGCATCCGCATGTCTGGGTGCTGACCGACGACATGTACGAGCACCTGACCTATGGCGACTTCAAGTTCGTCACGCCTGTCGAAGTCGAGCCGAAGCTCTACGACCAGACGCTGACGATGAACGGCGTTTCCAAGGCTTACGCGATGACCGGCTGGCGTATCGGCTATGCAGCCGGCCCGATCCAGCTCATCAAGGCGATGGATATGATCCAGGGCCAGCAGACCTCGGGCGCGACGTCGATCGCCCAGTGGGCGGCCGTCGAAGCGCTGAACGGCACGCAGGACTTCATCCCGGAAAACAAGAAGATCTTCGAAGGCCGCCGCGATCTCGTCGTGTCCATGCTGAACCAGGCCAAGGGCATCGTCTGCCCGGTTCCGGAAGGCGCCTTCTACGTCTATCCCTCCTGCGCCGGCCTGATCGGCAAAACCGCGCCCTCCGGCAAGGTCATCGAGACGGATGAGGATTTCGTCTCCGAGCTTCTGGAATCGGAAGGTGTGGCCGTCGTTCACGGTTCGGCCTTCGGCCTCGGCCCGAACTTCCGCATTTCCTACGCAACCTCGGAGGATTTGCTCGAGGAAGCCTGCCGCCGCATCCAGCGTTTCTGCGCCGCCTGCAAGTAAGCGGACTGCGATACAACAGATCGACGGCCTGCCGGTGACGGCGGGCCTTTTTGTTGCGGCGTTGACGATGTGGCTGCATGTAGCTACATTTGCGCCATGAGGACCGTGACGATCCGCGACGCGAAGAATCGCCTGACCGAGCTTGCCCGCGAGGTCGAGGAAGGCGAGACCATTGTCGTGACGCGCAACGGCAAGCCGGTCTTCGATCTCGTCCCGCATCAGAAGCGAGGCGGCTTGAACCTGGAGGCTGGTGAGGCCTATCTCCGTTCCAAGGGCATCACGAGGACGGAGATGTATATCGCCGACGACTTCGACGATCCTCTGCCGGAAGATTTCCTTTTGAAGCCGCTGCCGTGAACATGCGGGTCCTGCTTGACACGCACATGGTGATCGCGATTGCGCAGAAGCAACTGACGGAACGTTTCCCGCGTGTCGAGCAGCTGCTTTCGGACCATGCCGCCAGCGGCTTCGTCAGCGTCGCCAGTCTCTGGGAAATTGCCATCAAGACGAGGCTTGGGAAATTGCAGCCAGGATTGCCCCTGGAGACCATTCCCATCTATCTCCGGGAGACCGGGCTGACGATCCTGCCCATGGACGTCCCGCATGTCATCACCGCCGCCGATCCAGAGCCTGAGACGCGCGATCCCTTCGACCGCCTGCTGCTGGCGCAGTGCAAGGTCGAGGGCTTGCAGCTTGCGACGGTCGACCGATTGCTCGTCGGCCATCCGCTGGCGCTGCGGCTATAGGCTTCCATCCTGATTGAAGACCTTGCGGCCGCGATTCCGCTTTGCCTCGCAAGTCGTTGAATTCCGATTCAAATCGTGAGGGGGAGCGCCGTCGGCGCGGGTGATCTCAGGTTGCGGGCGGCCGCCAAACCAACTAGATATCCGCCATCAAGTTCAAGTTGCCGCTTTGGGAGGCCGGATTTTGCAGCAGAGTGCCGTCATCGTCTGTTCCGACGTCAACATGCTGCCGGCTGCCTGCTGCACCCTGCTTTCCGTCAAGCGCAATCTGGCGAGGGCCTGTGAATTCCTGCTTCTCGGCATCGACCTGAAGCCGAACGAGGTCGCCGAGGTCGAAAGCTTCGCGCGCCTGCATGGCATCACGATCAAGGTGCTGCCCTATGCGACGCCGGATACGGCGCGCCAAGCGCGGGGCCGTTGGTCCGCCGCCACGCTGGCGCGGCTCTATATGGATCTGCAAATTCCGGAGAATATCGAGCGCCTGCTTTACCTCGACGCCGATGTGCTGGCGGTAGCGTCCGTCGACGAACTCTTCACCAGGGATCTCCAGGGCAAGGCGCTTGGCGCCGTCGATGACTATGTCATGGCCTTTCCCGAGAAGGCTGGCGCGCGGCAGCGCAAGATCGGCATGAGCGAGGGCGGGCGCTACTTCAACGCGGGCGTCTTGCTGTTCGACTGGTCGGTCTGCCGAGCAAAGGGGCTTTTTGTCAGGACCCGGGAGATCTTCGAGGAGCGCTCGCATCTGTTCGAAAACAACGACCAGGATGCGCTGAACGTCACATTCGACGGCGACTGGCTGGTGCTCGATCCGCGCTGGAACACGCAGACGGGATTGCTGCCTTTCGTCACCCGGCCGGCGATCCTTCATTTCACCGGTCGTAAGAAACCGTGGCAGGCGACCGTTCCCTGGGTGCACCGTCGGGTGGCCGCACGTTATGCCGAAGATCTCCGCAACACGCCGTGGGCCTGCTTCTGCAAGCAGCCGTCAGCGGCGGGCCGGGTTGCCGGTTTCTTCTCGCATGTGGGAAAGCAGATCGGTGGGCTGACGCGGCTTGCACGGATGCGTGCCTATTTCAGCAACAGCTAGATCGTCCTTGGAAAGTGCATGTGAGCCGATGGAATCAATTCCGAGCGATATCAGGACTACGGCCGCCGAAGATGGCGGGATGAATCTCTTGACACCGGAAGCGTGGAAGGCGCTGCTGTCGCGCTATTCCCACATCGTGCTGGTGGCAAACAGCGAAGCGGTCGATTTCGAACGGCTCAGAAGCGAGCTGCCGGAGACCGCGCTCTACGTCTTCTTCAACAATGTCTACAAGGTGCTCGACGAGCCCTTCGCCGGACATGCGGTGCTGGTTGCCCGCAGCGGCGTGATGGGCGCCAATATCGTCCACCGGCGGGAAGTGGGCGATGTCCTGCACTTCTTTGCCGGCGATGATTTCCTGGGTGTCATCAATATCCGCGTCTCCCCGGAGGAAAATTTCAGCGAGGAAGGCCGCTTCAACGGCGCCAAGGCTCGCCACCTCGATCTGACGCAAATGCTTGGCGATCTCTATCCCCAGGGCAAAATCGCCACGAGCGGCTTCGCGATGGCGCTCTGGCTCGCCGACCTGCAACTGCCGGGCAAGATCCTGCTTGCCGGCTTTTCGGCCAAGAGAAGCGAGAAGTGGAAGGTCTTCGACGTGCACGATTGGACGTTCGAACAGATCTTCCTGCGCCTCTTTGCCAGGATGGGCTCGATCTCGATGTTGGGCGGAGTCGATGCCAGCCCCTATTCGGCGCTCGGCAAAAGGTTTCCTAACGTCCCGCCGATCGAGATCGCGATGACGGCGGCTGAAGTCTTGTCCGAGCGCCTGCACAATGCGAACGGCCAGATCGACAGGCTGATGTCGGTCACCAAATCCATTCGCGCCATCGAAAACTTCTTCCGGCGCTTCAAGCCGAAAACCCGCAAAGAGCGCTACCTCGAAAAAACGAAGAAATGATTGCCGCCGGTTCTCGTCGGAGGGCGTGACCTGCCGAACGAGTTTCTTCGGCGATCAATCTCCGCGCCGTCTTCAAAGCCCCAGCGCCGTCAGCATGACGAAGGTGGAAAAGAGGATGAAATGCGTCATACCCTCGATGGCGTTGGTCTCGCCATCGTTGAGATTGATTGCCGCGGCAATCAGTGTGATCGCGACCATCACCGTCTGCACCGGAGTCATCGCCATGATGAGGGGCTGGCCGGTATAGAGCGCGATCGCCTCCATGGCGGGCACCGTCAGGATCACCGTCGACAGCGAGGCGCCCATGGCGATATTGACCGTCGCCTGCATCCGGTTTCTCAACGCCGCTCTCAAGGCGGTCAGGATCTCGGGTGCGGCCGAAATTGCCGCGACGACGACGGCGGTGACGGCGATCGGGGCTCCGCTGTCGCGCAGGCCCTCAGCCATGAAAGCCGACATGAACTCCGCGAGCACACCGATGATGACTATGCCTGCGAGGATGCTCACGATCGAGACCGCCGCCGACTCCTCGGTGTCGCGTTCGTCGTGACTTTCCTTCTTCCGCTCGGAGCGCGGATAGCTGTAACTGAAGAAATAGCTGTGCTGCCCGACCTGCATGCGCAGGAAGAGGCCGTAAAGCGCGATCATCGCGACGATGGTGAAGGCGGAATAATAGTGCCACTTATCGCTCGGCACGAATTCCGGCACAATCATGGAAATGCCCATGGCGGTGAGGATCATCACGCCGTAGGTTTTCCCCGAATTGTCGTTATAGGGCTGCTCGCCGTGTTTGAGGCCGCCGAGCAGGGCGGCGAGGCCGAGAATGCCGTTGATGTCGAGCATCAGGGCCGAATAGATCGTGTCGCGCACCAGCGTCGGAGAACTCTCGCCGGTCATCATGATGGCGAGGATGAGGACTTCGACGGCGAGGGCCGAAAGTGTCAGGATCATCGTGCCGTAGGGATCGCCGACCTTGACGGCGAGCAGTTCGGCGTGATGGGCGACGCGGATCGAGGCAAGCACGATGGTGCCGACCAAGGCCGCGGCGGCGAGCAGCGCGACACCGCGTCCCATTTCGATCACTGCGTGTTCAAGGAGATACGCGATCATCGCGGCGGCAAGCGCGGCGACGAGATATTTTTCCGCTCTAAAGCGTGAAGCGATGCCCAAATCAAAGCTCCCGTTGCGATTCATGCCTCTTAACTAAGTCACTGATTCAGGATGGGAAGCACGCCACCGCACTCTGCTATTTGCAGTCTTCGGCGTTTAATGGAATACTGAACGCCATCGGGGCCGGAAAGCAGATCGCGGCGTCCTCGTATTCTCGTCAAGCGGCCGCGATGATCCGGATCCTGTCCGGAGGCGTGCGAATGCGCAACATAAAGATGAGGAGACGGATGCATGGTCAAGGTGGTCTACGAAGTCGTGCCGCATGACGGCGGCTGGGCCTACAGACTGGGAGGCGTCTATTCCGAAGCATTCCCGAGCCATGCCGAGGCGCTCGAGGCTGCGCGCATCGTCGCGGCCGAACAGCAGGTCGGCGGCGATTCCGCCGAGATCAGCTGGCAGGACGAAAACGGCAAGTGGCATGAGGAATACGCCGAAGGCGGAGACCGGCCGGAAACGGAAGTGGTGGACGGCCTGTGGCAGGATCGCGGGGCCGGGGCCCCGCACGGCGCGTGACGCTAAGCATTGCCCTTCAATGCCCGCGCAACGATCGTGTCGACAAATTCACCCTTCTGCGCGGTATAGCGATCGCCGTCGGTCCTGAACTCGGCTGCCAGTCTGCGCCTGAGCGCGGCATACTCGCTCGCCGACGTCGGATGCGCGATGAGATAATCCCGGAAAGCCAGCCTGTTTCGATGTGTGCCGTTGCCGGCCGGGCAAAGGTAGACCCGTTCCGCCGGTAGCGAACCTCTCGATAAAAATGCCCAGACCTCGTCGTCATAGCGATTGCCGCGCGGTTCATAGCCTTCCGCCAGAAGCACCGCTGTGGCATCGGCGATATGCTCGAGGCCGGGAAGAACGATGTCGATATCGATGAGAGGCTTGGCGATCATGCCCGCTATCGACGTGCTGCCGATATGATCGATGGAGAGCGCCTGCGGCAGCCAGGTGAGCAGCCGGCCGCGGATGCGCCGGAAGTGCGCCGGCCATTGCGGATCGTAAGGCACGAGTTCAACCGGATTGTGAGGTGTCATCTTTATCCTGTTGGAGCAATGTCAGCAAAATGTGATGCGGCTGGTGCCGGGAATTGCAGGAAAAACAAGGGTAAGCGTAATAGTGAGCCGGCGGAGAGGCGCCGGATTTATTCAATTGTGCATGATTCTTTTCGGAAATCGATTCCGATTTGTGACTATCCGCTGGTCGAATACCGGTGGTAATCCTGCAGGCCGTTGACCAGCGCGTCGAAAGTGACGCGGCAGCGCGGCGAGGATTTCAGGCTCTCATGCATCGCAACCCAGGTGCCGAGCGGGATGTTGAAAGCATCGGCCAGGAGATGCACGAGATCAGCATTCTCCCGTGCAAGCCCGATCTGGCAGAGGCCGATGCCGACACCGGCGCGGATTGCGGCAAGCTGGGCGAGGTTGCTGTCGGTCCTGTAGGCGAATTTGATCCCATCGGGCACCGGATAGCGCTTCATCACCAGGCGGACATAGGCCGTCTGCCGGTCAAAGCCGATAAGCCGATGATGTGCGAGGTCAGCCACGCTTTGCGGAATGCCATATCGTTCGAGATAGCGGCGATGGGCATGGAAGCCGAGCGGAATATCGCCGATGCGGCGCACGACGAGCGCATCCTGCTGCGGTTCGGCCATGCGCACGGCAATGTCGGCCTCGCGGTTCACCAGATCCTCGATCGCATCGGAAGCCGAGAGTTCGATCTGCAGCTCGGGATGGGCGTCCTGTAACGGCCCGAGAATCGCAGGCAGCACTTCGACGGCGATGACCTCGCTGGCGCTGATCCTGATCGTTCCGGCGACGCGCTCGCGTTGGCTGGATGCGGTCCGCAACAGCGCGGCGGTGGTTGCCGCCAGCGTCTCGGCATAGGGCTCGAGCGCCAGTGCTGCGTCGGTCGGCAGCAGACCGTTCGGCGATCGGGTGAAGAGCTCGGCGCCGATCGCCAGTTCTAAGGCATCGACATGGCGGCCTATGGTCGGTTGCGTCAACCCCAGTTCGCGGGCGGCGGCCGAAAGCGATCCGTGCTGGAGCACGGTGAGGAAACTGCGATAGAAATCCCAGCTTGGTTCGGAGTCCATATATATGTTTGTATATCTGATCTACTGATTTCGTCAATTTCGTTTATGTGAGGGCGGGAGCATATTCATTTCATGCGATCGAAGGAGATGCATGTGATGAGCAGAGAGACGAAAATGACCGCCCTTGTTCTCGGCGCGACCGGTGGGATTGGCGGCGCGGTTGGGCGAAAACTGCTGGGGCGCGGCTGGCGGATCCGCGCGCTGAACCGTGATGCGGAACGGGCGATGGGGAAAGAGCCGGCATTCGAATGGGTGCAGGGCGATGCGATGAATGCCGGCGACGTCCAGAAGGCGGCCGAAGGCGTCGGGCTGATTGTCCATGCCGTCAATCCGCCGGGCTACCGCGACTGGGACAAGCTGGTGCTGCCGATGCTCGACAATACCATTGCCGCTGCCCGCGCTGTCGGCGCGCGCATCGTGCTGCCCGGAAACGTCTATAATTTCGGTCCCGATGCCCTGCCGATGCCGACGGAGCAGAGCCCGCAGCATCCGGTGACCAGGAAAGGTGCGATCCGGGTCGAGATGGAGGAACGGCTGAAGACGGCGGCGCAAGCCGGCATCGGCGCCATCATCGTCCGCGCCGGTGATTTCTTCGGCCCGGGAGCCACTGCCAACAGCTGGTTCTCGTCCGGCCTGGTGACGCCGGGCAAGCCGGTCGGCACGATCAAAAACCCCGGACGGCGCGGCGTCGGTCATCAGTGGACCTACTTGCCCGACATGGCGGAAACCATGGTGCAGCTCATCGAACGGGCCGATCGGCTGCCGTCCTTTGCCGTCTATCATATGGACGGCTTCTGGGATGCCGACGGCATGCAGATGGCAGAAGTGATCAGGCGCGTTGCCGGCGGCAAGGCGAAGATCGGACGTTTTCCTTGGTGGATCGTGCCGCTCGCCGCGCCCTTCCTTCCCTTGATGCGGGAGATCAACGAGATGCGCTATCTGTGGAAGGTGCCGTTGCGGATGTCGAACAGCAGACTGACGGCTGAACTCGGAAACGAGCCGCGCACACCGATCGACGAAGCCGTCAAGGCGACGCTCGTGGCGCTCGGCTGCCTGTCCGAACCGCAGCATCGTCAGACAGCGTCCGCCGTTATCGGGCATTCACTGCAGGGCGGACGTTATAGCGCGTTGCGTTAAATTTGATTCACGCAACGCGCTATAGCTCTTTGTTTTTATGCATGTCGTTATCCCGGAACCGCTCCACACTTCCGGGCGACATGCATTAAGCCGCAAGTTCGGAAAGGGCGAGCCGGGCGACCGTCAGAGCCGTCTCGACCTGAGGCGTGTTTGCGTCTCCGAGGAACCAGGCGGCCGAAAGTCCGGAATAGGCGGCGATCCATTGCAAAAGCCGCTTCGGCTCGAGCCTCGCTTCCACCGAGACGACGGCGAGCTGGCGGCGGAAACGGCTGGGATCGGTGATAACAGGCAGCTCCTCGTTGGCAAAGATATTGGCGAAATCGAAGCCGCGTTCGCCATGAAGGCGCTTCGGATCGATCGCCAGCCAGCCGCGTGTCTCGAAATCGAGAATATTGCCGTGGTGAATGTCGCCGTGGAGGATGGTGACTTCGCGCGGATCGGAAAGAAGGGCGTTGGCGACCGTCGAGCAATCGGCAAATGTGCCGCCAACTTTATCGGCCGTCGGTTCCAGTTCACGGAACCAGCGGGTGAGGGGTATCGGATCGGGAAGCGGCTTTGGGCGCGGCGCATGCAGCCTTGCGGCCGTCCGGCAGAGGATACGGCTGGCCTCGTCGTCTTCGCCATTCATCGCCATGTCAAGCAGCAAGCGTTTGCCCGTCGCCCGTTCCAGAAGCACGGCGTCGCCCTCATGGGCGTAGACATGGGCCGCGCCGTCGCCGTCCCACCATTGCATCAACAGCGCGCCATATCGTTCGTCGTTGTCGGTCGCGACCTTCAGCATGGCTGGCCTATCCTGCCAGAGGACCGGCAGCAGGCGGCTCGAATGGGTGAGGATGGGCTCGCCGTCTGATATGAGCGACCAGCGATCGAGATAGGGAGCGAACATGGCGACACCGTACAAAGATGGAGCGGAAATGGAAATCCCGCCTCTCGGCGGGATTTCGCAATTCGGATCCGAAGGCCTCAGGCGACCTTCTCGACAGCGGCATAGTCGATGTAACCCTTGGCGGTGCCGCCGTAGAAGGTAGACTGGTCCGGCGTGTTGAGCGGCAAGTTCTTTGCCAGCCGTTCGACGAGGTCGGGATTGGCGATGAAGGGCTTGCCGAAGGCGACGAGATCGGCGCGGCCGCTTTCGACGGCGTCGACCGCCAGGTCGCGGTCATAGCCGTTATTGACCATCCAGTTGGCCTTGCCACCGGCCTTTTCATAGGTACGGCGCAGTGCCTTGTAATCGAAGGGAGGATTGTCGCCCTGCTTGTAATCACGGTCGCCGCCCGTCTGGCCTTCGATGACGTGGATATAAGCGAGGTCGTATTTGGCCAGTCCCTCGACGACATGGGCGAAGGTGGCCTGCGGATTGGAATCGTAGCTTTCGCCCGACGGCGTCACCGGTGAAATGCGGATCGCGGTGCGGCCGGCACCGACTTCGCTGACGACGGCATCCACGACTTCGAAGGCGAGGCGCGTGCGGTTCTCGATCGAGCCGCCATATTGGTCGGTGCGGTCATTGACGCCGTCACGAATGAACTGGTCGAGCAGATAGCCGTTGGCGCCATGGATTTCGACACCGTCAAAGCCGGCGTCGATGGCGGCGCGGGCAGCCTTGCGGTAATCCTCGACGATGCCAGGGATTTCGGAGGTTTCGAGCGCGCGCGGCTCGGAGGTGTCGGCGAAGCTGCCGCTGCCGTCGGCGTTGACCAGATAGGTCTTGGCCTTGGCGACGCGATTGGTCGAAGAGACCGGCTTGCCGCCATTCGGCTGCAGCGTCGTGTGCGAAATGCGGCCGACATGCCACATCTGTACGACGATCTTGCCGCCGGCGGCGTGAACGGCGTCGGTCACACGCTTCCAGCCTTCGAGCGCTGCCTTGCTATAAAGACCGGGCACGTCGGCATAACCCTGGCCTTGATGGGTGATCGCAGTCGCTTCGGTGATGATCAGTCCTGCCGTGGCGCGCTGGCGGTAATATTCGACGTTGAGGTCGTTTGGGATCGCGCCCGGCGAGCGGTTGCGAGTGAGCGGCGCCATGACGATGCGGTTCTTGACGGTGATGTCGCCAACCTTGGTGGGTTCGAAAAGCTTGGCCATGATGGTCCTTTCTTTTGCGGGAGGGATCACTCGGCGGGGGCAAGGGCGGCCCGGCCCCAGGCGGAGAGATGGTCGAGCGCCGCTGCGGCAAGGCCGATCGGGGCCATCAGGCTGCGGCGGAGATTTTAAAGGTCCTGCGTGAGCTGCTTGAGGAAGGCTGCGATCGTGTCTTCGTTGCGCTTGTAGAAGATCCATTGTCCCACGCGTTTGGTGGTGACGAGACCGGCGCGGTGCAGTGTCCCGAGATGGGCCGAAACCGTCGACTGCGACAGGCCGCATCGTTCGAATTGGCTGGCGCAGACCCCCATTTCGAAAGGATGCTGCTGCGTGAGGAAATGTTCCTCCGGATTTTTCAGCCAGTTCAGAATGGCCATCCGGGTGGGATGCGCGAGCGCCTTGATGATCTCGTCTCTGTCCATCGCCGTTTGTCGATCCATAAATCGTATTTTCTCGATATATGGATCGATGCTCGTCGATATGCAAATCACGGAGGCGTGAGGCGGCAGCCTCCCGCGTGTGCGCAAATTTTGAGCAAAAAAAGAGGGCCACCGGAAACCAGGGCCCTTATAAGTTGTGAAGGTCAATAACCTCCAGAGGGGAACAGCTAATGCGGTGGTACTGGGAGAGAAACCACGAAATGCATCAGCTGAAAGGGATATGGTGCTTCCTTAGGCAGGTTTCAATGCTTTTTTGTGCATGCCTGCTATGCACCGCACAATTTTTTTGCGGTGCGGCATACTGGGTAAGCTAAGGCAAAAAAAGAGGGCCGCTGGAAAACCAGGGCCCTTATAATTGTGAAGGTCAAAAACCTCCAGAGGGGAACAGCTAATGCGGTGGAACTGGGAGGAAAAGCCACCATGTGCATCAGCTATGTGCGATATGGTGGTTTAATGGGCAAACGGCAACCCACATTTGTGCATGCCAGTCATGCGTCCCATGCATAGTATGGAAAACAATCCATAAATTTGATTAAAAATTCCAGTTTCTGGCCTTGCTGACAATGAAATCGCGGAAAGCCTTCAGCTTGGCGGCGTTCTTGATTTCGTCGGGATAGCAGAAATAGGTGTCGAAGGAGGGAACATCGGCGTTGATCGCCAGCTGAATCAGGCCAGGATCGCGTCCGACGATGTAATCCGGAAGGCAGGCGACGCCGATGCCGAGGAGACAGGCGCGCTTGATCGAGGTCTGGCTGTTGATCTGCAGATGCGGGATCCGCTTGTTGTCGGACGAGCGGCCGGCGACCTCGAGCCAGTTGACATCGAGCAGGTAGCTCGGCGCCGGCTCGCCGAAGGTGATGATGCGGTGGTTGTCGAGATCCTCGATCTTCTGCGGCTCGCCATGGCGGTTGATGTAGGAGGGAGCGGCATAGACGTGCATGTGCACGGTGAAGAGTTTGCGTTGGATGAGGTCGGACTGCTGCGGCTGACGCAGGCGGATTGCGCAGTCGGCATGGCGCATGTTCACATCCACTTCCTCATTGTCGAGGATCAGCTGGATCTGCACATCGGGATAAAGCTGCAGGAATTCCTGGATCTTGTCGGTCAGCCAGCCCTGGCCGAGGCCGACCGTCGTCGTCACACGCAGCTTGCCGGACGGCGTCTCGGTCGTCTCGGTGAGCTGCATCTTCACGGTTTCGAGCTTCAGCAGCACGTCATGGGCGGTGCGGTACAGCAGTTCCCCCTGTTCCGTCAGGATCAGGCCGCGCGCATGGCGGTGAAACAGCTTGGTGCCTACATCCTGCTCCAGCGCGCTCACCTGGCGGCTGATGGCGGATTGGGACAGATGCAGCTTATCGGCTGCGTGCGTAAACGAGCCCGCCTCGGCAGCTGCGTGGAAAATACGCAGCTTGTCCCAATCCAGTGGCATTCCCCCGCCTCTCATGCCGATCTTACTCCGCGGCCACGGCGACGGGCATGTGGCCCGTCAGATATCGCTCGGCTTCGAGCGCTGCCATGCAGCCCATCCCGGCGGCGGTGACGGCCTGGCGGAAGGTGTCGTCGGTCACGTCGCCGGCGGCATAGACACCCTCGAGGCTGGTCGCGGTCGAATCCGGCGCGGTCCAGAGATAGCCGTTGTCTTTCAGCTTCAGCTTGTCCTTGAAAAGTTCGGTTGCCGGCGCATGGCCGATCGCGACGAAGACGCCGTCGACCGGCATTTCCGTGATCGCGCCGGTTCTGACATCGCGCAGGCGCGCGCCGGTGACGGATTGCGGCATCGGGGGCTTGGCCGGCGTGCCTGTTATTTCGGCCACTTCCGAGTTCCACAGCACCTTGACGTTTTCCTTGGCGAACAGGCGTTCCTGCAGGATCTTCTCGGCGCGGAACGAGTCGCGACGGTGGACGACCGTTACCGACTTGGCGATGTTGGAGAGATAGAGTGCCTCTTCGACGGCGCTGTTGCCGCCGCCGACGACGATCACATCCTTGTTGCGATAGAAGAAGCCGTCGCAGGTGGCGCAGGCCGAAACACCGAAGCCCTGGAAATGCTGTTCGCTTTCGATGCCGAGCCACTTGGCCTTGGCGCCGGTGGCGATGATCAGCGTATCGGCGGTCCATACCTGGCCGCTGTCGGTGCGAGCGACGAAGGGCCGCTGGTTCATGTCGACCTCGGTCACGAGGTCGTTGACGATCTCGGCGCCGACATGTTTTGCCTGCTGCAGCATCTGCTCCATCAGCCAGGGGCCCTGGATCGGATCGGCAAAGCCCGGATAGTTCTCGACATCGGTGGTGATCATCAGCTGACCGCCCTGTTCGAGACCGGCGATCAAGACCGGCTTCAGCATGGCGCGCGCGGCATAGACCGCGGCCGTATAGCCGGCGGGTCCGGAACCGATGATGAGCACCTTCGTGTGGCGGGCGGGCATGTCATTTCCTTTCGACTGGCAGGAGGGCGGCGGCTAAATAGGGATTACGGCCGTTTCGCGGTCCATGCGCCATTTATGAACGTCCAATGCTATTATTCAAGGGCAGCCTTGCATTACCAACAAGGCAAATCGCCTTGATGTGCAAGAATCCGTCATCGGCTTGAAACTTTCTTGCGTATTCCGCGGCTTTATATAGAAGCTCGCCGCGCAGAATTAAAGAAAGGCCGCGAAGTGGGTCGCACGGAACTCGACGTCATCGACATAAAGATCCTCCGGGAGCTGCAGGCCGACGGCCGCATGACCAATGTCGAGCTCGCCGATCGCGTCGGTATTTCGGCGCCGCCCTGCCTGCGCCGGGTGCGCAAGCTCGAGGAAGCCGGCATCATCGAAGGCTATCACGCCATGCTGAACAGCCCGAAGCTCGGCTTCGACCTGGTCGCTTTCTGCATGGTTGGGCTCAAGCATCAGTCGGAAGGCAATCTCAAGGCCTTTGCCGCCGCCACCACCGAATGGCCGCTGGTGCGGCAGGCCTGGATGGTCTCGGGCGACAGCGATTTCCTGCTGCATTGCGTGGCGGAGAACCTCACCCACTTCCAGGACTTCGTCATCGAAGTTCTGACGGCGAACGAACATGTCGATACCGTGCGCACCATGCTGACGATCCGCCAGGTGAAGAAACTCGGACTGGTAGAAGTCTGAAAAGCTTATTTACGCGAGGCATAGCCGCCGCGGTTGATGCCGTGCCGCTGGAGCTTGTCGTAAAACGTCTTTCTCGGGATGCCGAGCGCCTCGATGGTGCGGCGCACGTCGCCGTCATTGCTCGCGAGCGCATCGCGGATGATCTCGGCCTCGTAGCGTTCCAGCCGCTCGGGCAGCGTGCCGCCCGCCGGCTGCGGGGGAAGGGGCGCTGCTGCGCCGCCTTCGACGCCCAGCACCACGCGTTCGGCATAATGGGAGAGCTCGCGGACATTGCCCGGCCATACATGGGTGGCAAGATGATGGCGGACATTCTCTGAAAGTTCCGGCACGTCGCGGCGGAAGCGCTCGGCGGCGCGCGCGGCGAAATGGGAGAACAGCAGCGGAATATCTTCACGGCGCTCTCTGAGCGGCGGAATGGAGATCGTCACGACATTCAGCCTGTAATAGAGGTCCTCGCGAAAATCGCCCCGCACCTCGGGATCTCCGAGATCGATCTTGGCGGCCGCGACGACGCGCAGGTCGACCGGGCGCACCTCGTTGGTGCCGAGCGGGGTGATTTCGCGCATCTCCAGCACCCGCAGCATCTTGACCTGTGTGGCGACGGGCATGCTTTCGATCTCGTCGAGGAAAAGCGTGCCGCCGCTTGCATGTTCGATGCGGCCCATGCGGCGCTTCTGGGCGCCGGTGAAGGCGCCGGCCTCATGACCGAACAGCTCGCTTTCGATGACGGTTTCGGGCAGCGCCCCGCAGTTCAGCGCCACGAAGTTGCCTTTCCGTCGGTGGCTCCACTGATGCAGGATCTGGGCGACCACTTCCTTGCCGCTGCCGGTTTCGCCGGCGACCAGCACGTCGACATCTGTATCGGCGATATGGCGAAGGATCTTCCTGAGATTGTCCATGACGGGCGTTTGGCCGATCAGCGGCAAAGTCTCCTGCGCGTCGTCGGCAGCCTTGCGCAGCATGCGGTTTTCCAGGACGAGCCGCCGTTTCTCGCTGGCGCGGCGCACACTCTGGACGAGCCGGTCGGCCGGGAAGGGTTTGGCGATGAAATCATAGGCGCCGTCCTGGATGGCCTGGACGGCCATCGGGATATCGCCGTGGCCAGTCATCAGGATGACGGGCAGGTCGGCATCCAGGTCTTTGAGCGTGGCGAACAGCTGCAGCCCGTCGATCTCGGGCATGCGGATATCGGTGACGACGGGGCCGGCGAAGTCGGCCGGCAGGTCGGCCAGCGCTGCTTTGGCACCGTCATAGGCGGAAACGAAGAAGCCGGCGAGCTCCAGCGTCTGGGCCGTGGCGCGGCGCAGATCGCCGTCATCGTCGATCAAAGCAACGGGTATGGCCATGTCCATGATCTCAAGCCTTCCTCAGATGAACGATGAACCGGCTTCCCTCGCCATCGCTCTCAACTTCCATCCGGCCGCCGTAATCGCCGACGATGTCCTTGGAGATGACGAGCCCGAGACCGAGACCTTTTTCCTTCGAGGTGTTGAACGGCGTGAACAGGCCTTTGCGGATTTCGGGCGAAATGCCGGGGCCGTTGTCGGCAACCGTCAGCGTCACCGTCTCCGCATCGGCCGATGTCCTGACCTCGACGCGCCCCTCTTCGGCCTTCGGCGCTACGGCCTCCAGCGCGTTCTGAAGCAGGTTGATCAGCACCTGCTCGAGGCGGATCCTGCTGCCCATGACCTGCAGCTCGGCCGGCGGCAGCGCGATGTCGAGCGTATCCATGCGGCCGGCAAAGCGGCTGCGCAACAGCATCACCGCCCCCTCGATGACGTCCTTCAAGCCTGTCGGCTCGGCGCTGCCGCGGCCCTTGCGGGCGAAGGTCTTCAGCTCCTCGGTGATCGAGCCGATGCGTTCCGTCAGTGCGGCGATGTTCTGAAGATTTTCACCGGCGGGTGCCGTCTGGCCGCGGTCGAGGAAGGTGCGGGCATTGTCCGCATAGGCGCGGATAGTCGCCACCGGCTGGTTGATCTCATGGGCGACGCCGGCGGCAACCTGGCCGAGGATCGCCAGCCGGTTTGCCTGCACCAGGTCCTGCTGCACCGCCTGGAGCTTCTGCTCGGTGCTGCGATGACCGGCGATCTCGGCCTGCAGCCGATCCCGCGCCTGGCTGAGATCCAGCGTCCGCTCAGCCACGCGTTGTTCCAGTTCTTCGCGCGCCTGCTGCTCCCTGAAAATCCTCAGCGTGATCGTCTGGCGACGGCGCAAGAGGAAGGCTGCGCCCGCCAGGAGCGGCAAAAGCAAGAGCAGCGCCAGCATGCGCGTTTCGCGGACCGCCGCATCGACGGACGGTCCCAATGCAACAAGATGCTGCAGGTGCCAGCCGGTCGCAGGGATAGGCATCCCGACATTGAGAAAGCTGGTCTTACCGGCGCCGCCGGGCGTGACGATCTCAACGACAGCAAGCCCGTCGCCAAGGTGCCTGATGATATCGAGCGGCAACGGCTGAAGCGGCGCGTCACCGAATTGAAGGCTCTCGCGGATCGCGGTCAGCCGATCCTCGGCAATGCGGCCGATCGTCATGAACCGCCAGGAGGGAATGCTGGTGATGAGGACGATGCCGCGATCGTCGATGACGTAGGACGGGGCGCCCGAGGCATTCCAATCCGCCTCGACATCGTCGAATTCGACCTTGACGACGACGACGCCCAGGAGACCGTCGCTGCCTGATATCCGCTCGGAAATATAAAGACCGGGCTTCTTGCTGACGGTGCCGAGCGCGAAATGCTCGGCCTGCCCTTGAGCGACGGCGCCCTGAAAATACTCGCGGAAGCGATAGTTGCTGCCGACGAAGCTCGTCGGTTCGCGCCAGTTGCTGGCCGAAACCGCGATGCCATCCTTGTCGATGACATAGATGACGGCAGCCTTCGTACCGGCGGCCAGTGTCTCAAGCTTCCGGCTCAACTGCTCGAACGTGCCGGCGTCGCGTCCCGCCAGGGCCGCGGCGAGCGCGGTATCTTGCGACAGCACGAAGGGCAGCGCCCGGTATTTTTCGAGGACGGTGCGCAGCAGCGCCACGTTCATCCTCGCATCGGTGCGGGCCTGTTCCTCCAGGGCCGCTTCCGCCCGGCGCCGGCCGACCTCGCCGCTCACCAAGAGACTTGCGGCGACGGCTGAGAGAGCGAGTACCGCATAGGCCCACCACATCCGGCGAATGCGGTGGTGCAAGGGCAGAGAGGGCCAAAGCCTTTGCGAGACTGACAAGGACATGGCGGATTTGTGCATTTTTCCGCACGAGACGCAAATGGATTTGTGTGGGTTTTCGCATTGGCGGGTTAGGCGGCTGGCCCGCCAGAAAATTTATTGCCATAAATACAATGATTTAGGCGGATGGCGCGAAACTGGCACGGCGATTGCGAAGAACAGCGCAACAACGGCTGAGCTGTTGGATTGAAGCGAACGGCTCGGGAGGCCGGAGTTCGTTCCGGACGAGCCTTTAGGAGGACATCATGATCGCAGCACCACTCGATGCAGTCGCATACAGCAAGGGCAAGAAGCCCTTCTACTCCCATCTCTACGTGCAGGTTCTCGCGGCTATCGCCGCAGGCATCCTGCTCGGCCATTTCTATCCCGAACTCGGCACCCAGCTGAAGCCGCTCGGCGATGCCTTCATCAAGCTCGTGAAGATGGTGATCGCTCCGGTCATCTTCCTGACGGTGGCGACCGGCATTGCCGGCATGAGCGACCTGAAGAAGGTCGGCCGCGTTGCCGGCAAGGCGATGCTGTACTTCCTGACCTTCTCGACGCTGGCGCTCGTCATCGGCATGGTCGTCGCCAATGTCGTCCAGCCAGGCGCCGGCATGAACATCGATCCGGCTTCGCTGGATCCCGCCGCCGTCGCCACCTTTGCCACGAAGGCGCATGAGCAGAGCGTTGTCGGCTTCCTCACGAATATCATCCCGACGACGATCGTCGGCGCCTTTGCCGACGGCGACATCCTGCAGGTGCTGTTCTTCTCGGTGCTCTTCGGCATCGCGCTCGCCATGGTCGGCGAAAAGGGCGAACCGGTCATCAACATCCTCAACGCCCTGACGGCTCCGATCTTCAAGCTGGTCGCCATCCTGATGAAGGCCGCCCCGATCGGCGCCTTCGGCGCCATGGCCTTCACCATCGGCAAGTACGGCATCGGTTCGATCGCCAATCTCGCCATGCTGATCGGCACCTTCTACATCACCTCGCTGCTCTTCGTTCTCGTCGTGCTCGGCGCCGTCGCCCGCTATAACGGCTTCTCGATCCTGGCGCTGCTGCGTTACATCAAGGAAGAGCTGCTGCTGGTGCTCGGAACCTCGTCTTCTGAGGCCGCGCTTCCGGGCCTGATGAACAAGATGGAAAAGGCCGGCTGCAAGCGCTCGGTCGTCGGCCTCGTCATCCCCACAGGCTATTCCTTCAATCTCGACGGCACCAACATCTACATGACGCTGGCGGCGCTTTTCATCGCCCAGGCAACCGGCATCCAGCTCTCCTGGGGCGACCAGATCCTGCTGCTGCTGGTGGCGATGCTGAGCTCCAAGGGTGCCGCAGGTATCACCGGCGCCGGCTTCATCACCCTTGCCGCGACGCTTTCCGTCGTGCCTTCCGTGCCGGTCGCCGGCATGGCGCTCATCCTCGGCATCGACCGCTTCATGTCGGAATGCCGGGCGCTGACCAACCTCGTCGGCAATGCGGTGGCGACGATCGTTGTGGCGCGTTGGGAAAACGAGCTGGATACCGCGCAGCTTGCCGCAGCGCTCGGCGGCCAGACGGAAGAGACGGCTCCGGCGGCCGGGCTGCAACCGGCCGAATAAACCGACCCGATCGTCGATAATCTTGCAGCGGCCCGTTCTACAGCGGGCCGTTTGCTGTTGATGATGTCGTTCTCTATTCGTCGTCATCCTCGGCCTTGTGCCGAGGATCTGCTGCCCTATCGAACGGCGGCAGATGCTCGGTACAAGCCCGAGCATGACGAAAGAGGGGTTGGCGGCCGGTTCAGAGCTCCAGCGGACCGTTTCTCGTTCGCGTCAGCCGCGATTGCCGCCGAGAAGGCGGTCGTAAACGGCGCCAATGGCGTTTGCTTCCTTTTCCAGGGCAAAATTCGCCCTGACGTGGCGCAGCGCATTCTCGCCATGGGCGATCGCCAGCGCCGGATCTGCGATATAGGGAGCGATTGCCCGCGTCAGTGCCTCGCCATCGCCGGCGGGGATAACGGCGCCGGTCTCGCCCTCGGCGATGAGTTCGGAATAGGCGCCGGCGTCCGAGGCTACCACCGCGGTGCGCGAAGCCATGGCTTCGAGCGGCGTCAGGCCGAAGCCCTCGTTGCGGGAGGGGGCGACATAGAGCGTCAGGCGGCGATACCAGACCTTGATATCGGGCACTTCGCCGAGGAAGAGGATGCGATCGGCGAGCCCGGCGGCAGCGACATCGGCCTTGAGCTTGTCGCCGAAGCCCACGTGCTCCGCCGTCACCCGGCCGGAGACGACGGCCGTCCATTCGGGGTGCTGCGGCAAGAGTTCGATCATAGCCTTGACGAAGAGATCGGTGCCCTTCTGATGGCGCACACGACCGAAGCAGCCGACAAGGTAGCGGCCGGGCAGACCGGTCGCGGCAATGGCGTCCTCCGCCGTTTCCGGCGGGTGGAACAGGGACAGATCGACGCCGTGCTGGATGACCGTGTGCGGCACCTCGAGAAAGGAGCCGGAGCGATCGCTGGTTGCGATCACCGCATCCATGCGGCGGATCAGCCATTTCGTGTAGGCGGTGTGGCGACGCTGCGCGGCGGAGGTGAAGATGAGCTTCAGCGGCATGCGCAGGAGATGGCGGAGCAGGATGCCGACGGCCATCTCATTGTTGCGGCGGGCGTGCCAGATGCGCTGGCGCCGGCGTGCCGGCCTGCGCCACAGACCAGGGAGCTGTGACCATCTCAGTTTCGGCAGGTCCTCGGGCAGGCCCGGACCGAGGGGCGCGATCCTGATGCCGAGCCGGATCTGGCATGGGATGAGCTGGACGATGGTCGACGTGACGCCGGAGAGCCGGCGCTTGAAATTAGGCGCGATGATCTCGACGTCACGCATATCAGGCAAGGGAGGGGTCTCGTTTGTGGCGGGCGATCAGCCCCAGGAAACCTGGAGGATTTCGTAGGCCTTGGAGCCACCGGGCGCGTTGACCTCGATGGAATCGCCGACTTCCTTGCCGATCAGCGCACGGGCGATCGGGGAGGAGATGGAGATGCGGCCGGCCTTGACGTCGGCTTCCTGGTCGCCGACGATCTGGTAGGTCTTTTCTTCCTCGGTGTCCTCGTCGACGAGCTTCACCTTGGCGCCGAACTTGATCTTGTCGCCCGACATCTTCGTGAGGTCGATGACCTCGGCGCGCGCCGTCAGGTCTTCAAGCTCGCTGATGCGGCCTTCATTGTGGCTCTGGGCTTCCTTGGCAGCGTGATATTCGGCGTTTTCGGAAAGGTCGCCATGGGCACGGGCTTCGGCGATCGCCTCGATGATTCGCGGGCGCTCCTCCTGCTGACGCCAGCGCAGTTCTTCCTGCAGCTTGACGAAACCACCCTGTGTCATCGGTACCTTTTCAACCATTTTTCTGTCCTTCACTCCTTGCATCGGCACGTCAGGCGCAAACACAAAAGAAAACAGGTCCCGAAGGGGAGCTTCGGAACCGTGCCACAATCCTAGTTAAGCGCTTATAGCAGATCGCCAAGGCCGATTTCCAGAAAATTCGCATAAACGCAACGCAACCCCCGCGATATGAGCTGATGCGCCCGAAAATCGGGCAGTGATGGGATGGCGCCGGATTGACTTCTTATATTAGAACATATAGTGAACATAGGAATGAAGAAGTCGCTTGCCGAACGTTTGGCCATCCTGTCCGATGCCGCGAAATATGACGCTTCCTGCGCCTCCAGCAGCACGGTGAAACGCGATTCGAGCACAAGCGGCGGGCTCGGCTCAACCGAGGGATCCGGAATCTGCCATGCCTATGCGCCGGATGGTCGATGCATTTCGCTCCTGAAGATCCTGCTGACGAATTTCTGCATCTACGACTGCGCCTATTGCGTCAATCGTTCGTCGAGCAATGTCGAACGGGCGCGTTTTACGCCGGAAGAGGTGATGTGGCTGACGCTGGAATTCTATCGCCGTAACTATATCGAAGGCCTCTTCCTTTCCTCCGGCATCATTCGTTCGTCCGATTACACGATGGAAGAGATGGTCCGCATCGTCCGCGAATTGCGGGTGACCCATAATTTTCGTGGCTATATCCATCTGAAGTCGATCCCCGAGGCGTCGCCGCGGCTGATCGAGGAGGCGGGGCTTTATGCCGACCGGCTGTCGCTCAACATCGAGCTGCCGACGGATAACGGCATCAGCCGCTTCGCGCCGGAAAAGAAGCCCGCCAATATCCGGCGATCGATGGCTGATCTGAGGCTGAAGATCGAGGCCGCCGGCGAACCGACGCTGAAAAGCAAGAAACGCCAGCGTTTCGTCCCGGCCGGCCAGAGCACGCAGATGATCGTCGGCGCCGACGGCGCGAGTGACGCGACCATCCTTGCGACCAGCGGCCGGCTTTACAGCAGCTACGGCCTCAAGCGCGTCTATTATTCCGCCTTCAGCCCGATCCCGGATTCGTCGAAAAACCTGCCGCTGATCAAGCCGCCGCTGATGCGCGAGCACCGGCTCTACCAGGCAGACTGGCTTTACCGCTTCTACGGTTTCGGCATCGACGAGATCACCGCCAATCAGGCGGGCGGCATGCTCGATCTCAACCTCGACCCCAAACTTGCCTGGGCGCTTGCCAACCGAGGCGAATTTCCGGTCGATATCAACAAGGCCGAGCGTGAACGGTTGCTGCGCGTGCCCGGTCTCGGCACCAAGACCGTCAAGGCGATCGTTTCGGCGCGCCGCTTTCGCCGCCTGCGGCTCGACGATCTCTCTCGGCTCGGCGTTTCGATCAAGAAGGTCCAATCCTTCATCTCGGCGGAAGGCTGGTCGCCCCGCCGGCTGATCGATAGGCCGGACCTTCGCGCCATGTTCGAGCCGCAGCCTCAACAATTGTCGTTGCTGTGATGCGCCGGGTCGTGCTTGCAGGACGAGGTGATCTTGGCGAATGGCGCGATGCCGCACGTGCCTTGGCGGCGGCCGGCATAGTGCCTGAGGAGATCGACTGGCGCGAAAGAAGCGCGGAGGCGGATCTTTCGTTCCAACGCGACGCCATGCCGCCGGCGCCGGCAGCATCACGCAAGCCGATGACGGTGCCGCCCGCCTTCATCGAGCTTGCAGAAACAGTTCTCTGTCACTCCGATCCGGCGCGCTTCTCGCTGCTTTACCGCCTGCTCTGGCGGCTGCAGCTGGACCGGCAGCTGCTCGAGGTGACCTCCGACGAAGATGTCGTACGCGCCCGGCTGATGGCGAAAAACGTGCATCGCGATGCACACAAGATGACGGCCTTCGTCCGCTTCAAGGAGGTTGGCGCGGTTTCCGCGAGGCGGCGAAAATTCATCGCCTGGTTCGAGCCTGACCACCATATCGTCCGGCGGACGGCGCCCTTCTTCCAACGACGTTTCACCGACATGGACTGGCTGATCGCCACGCCCAAGGGGTCGGCCGCCTGGGACGGCGAGCGGCTGACGATCAGCGACGAACCTTGCGAGAAGCCCAATCTCAGCGATGCCACCGATGAACTCTGGCGCACCTACTATATCAATATCTTCAATCCGGCCCGGTTGAAGGTGAAGGCGATGCAGGCGGAGATGCCGAAGAAATACTGGAAGAACCTGCCGGAGGCCGATCTCATTCCTGGCTTGATTGCATCGGCCGAAAGCAAGGTGCGGGAGATGGCGGCAAGGGAGGCAACACAATCATTGCCTTTTCACGACCGGCTGCAGCAGGCTGCGCGCAATCTTTCCGCCGAGCCCGAGCTTCCGGCAGGCACACTGGAAGCACTGCGCGCCGAGGCTGCCGTCTGCACCCGCTGTCCGCTTCACGCCAATGCGACGCAGACGGTCTTCGGGGAGGGGCCACGCGATGCGGATGTCATGTTCGTCGGCGAGCAGCCGGGCGATCAGGAGGATATTGCGGGGCGCCCTTTTGTCGGCCCTGCGGGCAGGCTTTTCGATCAGGTGATTGGGGAGGCGGGCATCGACCGATCGACGCTCTACGTCACCAATGCCGTCAAGCATTTCAAATACGAGCCGCGCGGCAAGCGGCGCGTCCACCAGAAGCCCAATATGGGTGAGGTGAAGCATTGCCGCTGGTGGCTCGATCTGGAATTGGCGCTGGTCAAGCCGAAGCTGATCGTCGCCATGGGGGCGACGGCACTTGCGGCGCTGACCGATGTGAAAGGCCGCTTGCAGGATGTCAGAGGAAGGGCGATGGCGATCGAAGGAGGGCGCACGCTCTTCGTGACGGTGCATCCATCCTATCTGCTGCGCATTCCCGACGAACGGCTGAAGGCCGAGGAGATGGCGCGCTTTCGCGAGGATATGTTGGAAATTCAACGGCTTATGAAAGCAGCTGCATAAGTTGATTCTGGTTGAGCTCAGCGACAGCGCTCAAGGCGCTGTCGCTGTTCCAGTTCCGGATGCAAAACCGCGGCGCGGTTTTGCTGAAATTGCTCTGATCTCAGGCGAAGTAGCTTTGCAGCGGCCGGACTTCGAGATTGCCGGCCTTCAGCGCCTTGATCGCCTGAGCGGCGGCTTCGGCGCCGGCCATCGTCGTGTAATAGGGCACCTTTTGCATCAGCGTCGCGCGGCGCAGCGACTTGGAGTCCGAGATCGCCTTGTTGCCGTCGGTGGTGTTGATGACGAGCTGGACCTGGCGGTTGCGGATCGCGTCCTCGATATGCGGGCGGCCTTCCAGAACCTTGTTGATCTTGGTGGCGGTGATGCCGTTTTCGCCGAGGAAGCGGGCGGTGCCGCCGGTCGCCAAAACCTTGAAGCCCTGTTCGACGAGAATGCGGATCGCCGGCAGCACGCGCGGCTTGTCCTCGTCGCGCACGGAGACGAAGACCGTGCCGTCACGCGGCAGTTCGACGCCGGCACCGAGCTGCGACTTGGCGAAGGCCAGCGCAAAATCGGTGTCGAGGCCGATGACTTCGCCGGTCGAGCGCATTTCGGGGCCGAGCAGGGTGTCGACGCCGGGGAAGCGGGCGAAGGGGAACACGGCTTCCTTGACGGCGATGTGCGTCAGCTTGCGCGGATCGGGCTTCGTGCCGTAGGCGGCAAAGGTCGCATCGAGCTTCTCGCCGGCCATGACGCGGGCGGCGATCTTGGCGATCGGCGCGCCGATGGTCTTGGCGACGAAAGGCACGGTGCGCGAGGCGCGCGGATTGACTTCCAGTACGTAGACGGTGCCGTCCTTGATGGCGAACTGGACGTTCATCAGGCCGCCGACGTTCAGCGCTTTCGCCATGGCTTTGGCCTGACGCTCCAGCTCGTCGAGCAGTTCGACGGGCAGCGAGCGGGGCGGCAGCGAACAGGCGCTATCGCCGGAGTGGATGCCGGCTTCCTCGATATGCTCCATGATACCGGCGACGTAGACATCGGTGCCGTCAGAGAGGCAGTCGACGTCGACTTCGATGGCGTGGGTGAGGTAGCTGTCAAAGAGCAGCGGGTTCTTGCCCAGCAGGGTATTGATCTGGCCGGTCTTGTCGTTGGGATAACGCTGCTTGATGTCCTCGGGCACCAGTTCCGGCACCGTGTCGAGCAGGTAGGTCTGCAGCTGGCCTTCCGAATGCAGGATCTGCATGGCGCGGCCTCCGAGCACGTAAGACGGGCGCACGACCAGCGGGAAGCCGATTTCGGCAGCGACCAGGCGGGCCTGCTCGACCGAATAGGCGATGCCGTTGTTCGGCTGGTTGAGGTCGAGCTTCATCAGAAGCTTCTGGAAGCGGTCGCGGTCTTCGGCGAGATCGATCGCATCGGGCGCAGTGCCGAGGATCGGAATGCCGTTCTTTTCCAGCGCCTCGGCAAGCTTCAGCGGCGTCTGGCCGCCGAACTGGACGATGACGCCGACGACTTCGCCCTTTTCCTGCTCGGCGCGCAGGATCTCGATGACATCCTCTGCCGTCAGCGGTTCGAAATAGAGGCGGTCCGACGTGTCGTAATCGGTCGAGACGGTTTCCGGGTTGCAGTTGATCATGATCGCTTCATAGCCCGCATCCTTCAGCGCGAAGGCGGCGTGGCAGCAGCAATAGTCGAACTCGATGCCCTGGCCGATGCGGTTCGGGCCGCCGCCGAGAATGACGACCTTCTTGCGGTCGGAGACTTGGGCTTCCGAGCGGGCGGCGCCGACGAAGGGCGTCTCATAGGTCGAGTACATATAGGCGGTCGGCGAAGCGAATTCGGCGGCGCAAGTGTCGATGCGCTTGAAAACAGGGCGGACGTTGAGGCCGTTGCGCAGTTCGGCGACTTCCTTCGGGCGCTTGCCGGTCAGGGTCGCCAGACGCGCGTCGGAGAAGCCCATCGCCTTCAGCATGCGCAGATTGTCGCCATCGCCGGGCAGGCCGTGCTCGCGGATGCGGGCCTCCATGTCGACGATGTTCTTGAGCTCGGCGATGAACCAGGGGTCGATCTTGCAGCCCTCATGCACCTCTTCGATGCTGAGACCCTGACGCAGCGCCTGGGCAACCATGCGCAGGCGGTCCGGTGTCGGCGTGCCGATGGCGGCGCGGATGGCGTTCTGGCTGGATTCGCCTTCTTCGAAATCGGGGATCTCGATCTCGTCAAGACCGGTCAGGCCGGTCTCAAGGCCGCGCAGCGCCTTCTGCAGCGATTCGGCAAAGGTGCGGCCGATCGCCATGACTTCGCCGACCGACTTCATCGCGGTGGTGAGCACGGGCGAGGCGCCGGGGAACTTTTCGAAGGCAAAACGCGGGATCTTGGTGACGACATAGTCGATCGACGGTTCGAAGGAGGCGGGCGTGGCGCCGCCGGTGATGTCGTTTTCGAGTTCGTCGAGCGTGTAACCGATGGCGAGCTTGGCAGCGACCTTAGCGATCGGGAAGCCGGTGGCCTTGGAGGCCAGCGCCGAAGAGCGCGACACACGCGGGTTCATTTCGATGACGACGAGGCGGCCGTCTTTCGGGTTGACGGCGAACTGGACGTTGGAGCCGCCGGTCTCGACCCCGATCTCGCGCAGCACCGCGATCGAGGCGTTGCGCATGATCTGGTATTCCTTGTCGGTGAGCGTCAGCGCCGGAGCGACGGTGATCGAATCGCCGGTATGGACGCCCATCGGATCGATATTTTCGATCGAGCAGATGATGATGCAGTTGTCCGCCTTGTCGCGGACGACCTCCATCTCATACTCCTTCCAGCCGAGCACCGATTCTTCGATCAGCACCTCAGTGGTCGGCGAGGCGTCGAGGCCGCCGCCGACGATCTCGAAGAATTCCGAGCGGTTGTAGGCAATGCCGCCGCCGGTGCCGCCGAGCGTGAAGGAGGGGCGGATGATGGCGGGCAGGCCGACATGATCGAGCGCCTGGGCGGCGATCGCCATGGCGTGGTTCAAATATCGCTGTTTGCGGTCGCTCTCGCCGAGGTTCCACTGGTTTTCCAGCTCGTCCAGCGCCTTGTCGAGGTCAGAGCCCGAGAGGCTCTCGCGCAGCTTGTTGCGCTCGGCCTCGTGCGTCTTGCGATCGAGGTCCTTGATGTCGGTGGCATTCGCCAGCATCGAGCGCGGCGTTTCCAGGCCGATGCGGGCCATCGCCTCGCGGAACAGCGCGCGGTCTTCGGCCATGTCGATGGCGGCGGGCTTGGCACCGATCATCTCGACATTGTAGCGGTCGAGCACGCCCATGCGCTTCAGCGACAGCGCGGTATTCAAAGCCGTCTGGCCGCCCATGGTCGGCAGCAGCGCGTCCGGGCGTTCCTTGGCGATGATCTTGGCAACGACCTCGGGGGTGATCGGCTCGACGTAAGTGGCGTCGGCGAGACCCGGGTCGGTCATGATCGTCGCCGGGTTGGAGTTGACGAGGATGACGCGGTAGCCTTCCTCCTTCAGCGCCTTGCAGGCCTGGGTGCCGGAATAATCGAACTCGCAAGCCTGGCCAATGACGATCGGTCCCGCGCCGATGATGAGGATCGATTTGATGTCTTGGCGCTTCGGCATGGGCAATATCCATTGTCTGGCTGCGCAAAAAGCCGGCCAGGGTGGGAGATCACCGGGTCGGGTCGCGCATTGAGGGTCTTTTCAGGCTAGAAGCGGCTTATAGGCAAATGTATTTGCAAACGGAACCCCATAAATCGCGGAATCGACAGGAATCCGAGATCGCGCGAAAGCCTATTTAACGCCGGGTACGACAAGGACGCGGATTTCGCCGCCGCGCGCCGGATTGGTGATCGCGTCCGGGGCCTCCTCGAGCCCGATCCGCCTGGATATCAACGGCTCGACTCTGACCCTGCCGGAGGCGATGAGATCGGCGGCGCGGGCATGGGTGAAGGGGTTGACGAAGGAGCTTATCAGCGCGACTTCGCGAAATAGCAGGTCGAAGGGTTCGATCTCGATCGTGGCACCCTGCGGCATGACGCCGAGAATGACGGCGGTGCCGCCGCGCCGGGCAAGCCGAGGCGCCTGCTGCATGGTCTCTGCCACGCCGGCGCATTCGAAGACGACATCGGCGCCGCCGGGCAGCAGCCCGTTCTCAGCGGTGATGCGGGCGATGAGATCGCCATCCCCGGGATCGACTGTGGTAGTGGCGCCGAGGCTTTCGGCCAGCCGCCGCTTTTCGGCGCTGCGGGTCACCAGCAAGATACGGGTCGCACCGGCAAGCCGCGCCAGTTGAAGCGTGAGCAGGCCGATGACGCCACCGCCGAGCACGATGGCCGACGAGCCGGTTTTCAGCCCGGCGAGATCGACGCCGTGAATGCAGCAGGCAATCGGCTCGCAGAAGGCGCCGTGGAGCGGATCGAGATCGGCCGGCAGAGCGAAGGCCTGGCTTTCAGGCATGCAGACATATTCGGCGAAGCCGCCGTCGCGGTGGATGCCGATGGCCCGCAGCTTTCGGCAGAGATTGACCCGGCCGCGCCGGCATTCCTCGCAGCCGCCGCAAGAGATGTTCGGATCGCCGGTCACGCGCATGCCGAGGCGGAAACCAGTCACGCCTGGCCCGATCGTCTCGATGATCCCGGCGAATTCATGTCCGAGCGTCACCGGCGCCTTCGATGGGAATTCGCCGTGAAAGATATGGCGGTCGGTGCCGCAAATGCCGCAGGCTTCGACGCGGACCAGCAATTCCCCGGGGCCGGGTGCTGGCTTTTCGACTTCGCAGAGTTGCAACTGTCCAATTGCTTGCAGACGCACGGCCTTCATTCGCAGTTCCTCCCGTGTTCTCCCTTGCTTCAGGAAGAGCGAAAGCAGGAGCCGCGTCAAGCGGTTGACGCATCTCCTTTTCGTGACGGGACGCAGGGCATAGCTGCGGCCGACCAGGGTTTGCTGGCTGTCACGATCAGAAGACGCCTGCCGACGGCGTTTGCTCCGTCAGGGAACAATATCCTGTGCTTCAGGTTTGCGGTCGAGAAGCTGGAGGCTGTGATGGTAGATCCAAAAGACAAGGAACCGGCGGAAGGCTCGCGGGAGACCGTGGATAAGGAGCTGGCACGTCAGGGGGTAGGCAAGTCGCATGGCAGTGCCGGCAGAAGTGGCGGACAAAAGGGACCGGCGCAACCCGGCTCGAGCAAAAAGTGAGCCGTTCAACCGCTTGTTTTGCATGCGGATGAAGCCGCTGGAATTCCTCCTGCCTGCGGTTATATAAATTCCTTGAGTGCAAGCACGGGCATTGCCGGGGAGAACGAAAATGGAATGGAGAGGCCGGCGTCAGTCCGACAATATCGAAGATCGCCGCAGCAATCCGAGGAGCGGCGGGTTCGGCCGCGGCGGCGGCTTCAATTTTCCTTCCGGTGGCGGCGTTCGCCGCGCCGGCGGCGGCTTGAGCATCGGAACGATCATCTTTCTCGTCGTGATCTATTTCATCTTCAAGCTGATGGGCGTCGACCTGCTGCAGGTGCTCGAAACCGGCGGCATATCGAGCGGCCCCGGCTACGAACAGAGCCAGTCAGAAGGAACACGCACGCCGGCCAACGACGAGATGACCGCTTTTATGCGCACCGTTCTGGCAGAGACCGAGGATACATGGAACGGCATCTTCCAGGCACAGGGCCAGAATTACGAGGAGCCGCGCCTTGTGCTCTTCTCGGGACAAACGCAATCGGGCTGCGGCTTCGCCTCAGCCGCGACCGGGCCGTTCTACTGCCCAGGTGATCACAAGGTCTATCTCGACACGGATTTCTTCCAGGAACTCTCCGACCGGTTCGGCGCTTCGGGCGATTTCGCCGAAGCCTATGTCGTCGCCCACGAGGTCGGCCACCACGTGCAGAACCTCCTCGGCATCCTGCCGAAGTTCAACGAGGCCCGCCGGCGCATGAGCGAGGAGCAGGCCAATGAGATGTCGGTGCGCGTCGAGCTGCAGGCCGATTGCTTCGCCGGCATCTGGGGCAAATATACCCAGCAGAAGGGCATTCTGGAGGCCGGCGACCTCGAGGAGGCGCTGAATGCCGCCCAGCAGATCGGTGACGATACGATGCAGAAGCGGTCGCAAGGTTACGTCGTGCCCGAGAGTTTTAACCACGGCACCTCGCAACAACGCGTCAGATGGTTCAAGCGCGGCTTCGACAGCGGGCAATTGTCGGCCTGCGATACGTTCTCGGGGCCGGTTTGAGGTTGCTTAGCCAAGGTTTGCGAGCGTCGCCCCCTCATCCGCCTGCCGGCACCTTCTCGCCGCTGGGGCGAAGGGGACTTGCCGCAACGTCTCGATCCCCTCTTCTCCCCAGCGGGGGTCCCAAGGACGGGGTTGAGACCCGCGGCTCGACCCCCGGTCGGTGGCCCGAAGGGTCGGATGAGGGGGCCCACGGCAGGACCTTCGCTTCGGGCCCTTCGGGCTGAGCGTGGGGATGCGCAAGGACGCCGTCCCCGCCAGGTGGTTGCCGACCACCCCGCCGCGCCTGACGGTTGAGGGGTTTCATAAACTTCCCGTACAGCTCATCAAAAACTTTGAAATGTTCACGGATTGTTTCGTTTTCCTTTCTGAGTTATGTCACTTGGGCGGCGACGAGATCGTCTTTTCAGAAACAATCGCTGTAGAGATGCCTCATGCTTGACCCGAAATTCGTTCGCCGCGGCCTTTTCCTGGTCTTCATCATCCTCTTTCTCGACATTATCGGCATCGCCATCATCATGCCGGTGCTGCCGGCCTATCTGGAACAGCTGACCGGCGGCAGCGTCAGCGATGCGGCAATCGACGGCGGCTGGCTGATGCTCGTCTATGCCGGCATGCAGTTTCTGTTCGCACCGCTGCTCGGTAACCTGTCCGACCGTTTCGGCCGCCGGCCGATCCTTTTATTGTCGGTGCTGACCTTTGCGATCGACATTTCATCTGCGGCATCGCCACCAGCTTCTGGATGCTGTTCGTCGGCCGCGTGCTTGCAGGCATCAGCGGCGGCAGCTTCGCCACATGCTCGGCCTATATCGCCGATATCAGCACCGAGGAGGATCGGGCGAAGAATTTCGGGCTGATCGGCATCGCCTTCGGCGTCGGCTTCACCATCGGCCCCGTCATCGGCGGTTTCCTCGGGGAATTCGGTCCGCGCGTGCCGTTCCTCGGCGCAGCCGCTTTGTCGCTTCTCAATTTTATCGCCGCCTGCTTCCTGCTGCCGGAAACGCTGGAAGCGAAGAACCGCCGCCGCTTCGAGTGGAAACGTGCCAATCCGCTCGGCGCGCTGCGCCAGATGCGCCATTACCCCGGCATCGGCTGGGTCAGCCTCGTGATGTTCCTGTTTTTCCTGGCGCATGCCGTCTATCCCTCCGTCTGGTCGTTCGTATCGACCTACCGCTATGGCTGGAGCGAGGGGCAGATCGGCCTGTCGCTCGGCATTTACGGCATCGGTGCGGCGCTCGTTATGGGCTTGGTCCTGCCGCGTGTCGTGCCTCTGCTCGGCGAATGGAAGACGGCGCTTCTCGGCCTCTGCTTCTCCGCCGCAGGACTGACCGGCTATGCCTTCGCCTGGGAGGGCTGGGTGGTTTACGTCGTTATCGTCGCGACCGTCATCGAAAATGTCGCCGATCCGCCGCTGCGCAGCATTGCCGCCGGCATGGTGCCGCCGTCGGCGCAGGGCGAGCTGCAGGGTGCGCTGACCAGCCTCAGCAGCATCACCACCATAGTCGGCCCGCTGATCTTCACGCAGATGTTCGGTTATTTCACAAGGCCCGAGGCGCCCGTCACTTTTGCCGGCGCGCCTTACCTCATGGCCGCCGTGCTCATCCTTCTGGCCGCCGGGGTATTCCTCACACGGGTTCGGGCGAGGGAGCCGGTCGACGCGCTGGAAGCCACTGGCTGATTGATCAGAAATGGTGATGCGATGATGAATTTTTCATCATCTGCTTGTTTTGGGGTGGTTCTTGCCCGGGCTTTGATCTAAGTCCGAATGATATTTCGCAGCAAGTTGCGACGACCACATATTTCAATCACAGGACTGGTGTCATGGACACGTCGATCGACGCGCGCAGCCTTGCGCCGACAAACGATAACCGTTGGGGCGCACATTTCCGTGCGACGCTGGCGCTCGGCATTCCGCTGATCGGCGCCCAGCTTGCCCAGCTGGGCATCCACACCACCGATGTGATGATCATCGGCCGCCTTGGCGCCGAGCAACTGGCGGCCATGGTGCTGTCGGCCCAGTTCCTGTTCACGATCCTCATCTTCGGCTCGGGCTTTTCCATTGCCGTCATTCCGATGGTGGCGCAGGCCTATGGCCGCGGCGACGTCGTCTCGGTGCGCCGATCGCTGCGCATGGGGCTCTGGGTGGTGATCGGATTCTGGATCATCGCGCAACCGGCCTTTTTCAATGCGGAACAGATCCTGCTTTTTGCACAGCAGAAGCCGGAGGTGGCCAAGCTCGCCCACGGCTATATCATGATTGGCCAATTCGGCGTGCTGCCGGCCCTTCTCTTCAACGTGATGCGGGCCCTCGTCAGCGCCATCGGCAAGGCGGGCATCATCCTCAACGTCACCATCGTCACGCTGGTGATGAATGCGATCTTCGCCTACGCCCTCGTGCTCGGCCATTTCGGCTTTCCAGCAATGGGGCTCGAGGGTGCGGCGATCGTCTCTGTGGTCGTACAGACGGCGGGCTTCCTCTTCATCCTCGTCTTTGTCCAGCGGCGGGAAGAGACGCGGCGCTACGAGATCTTTGTGCGGTTTTGGAAGCCGGACTGGCACGCACTGCTGGAGGTCCTGCGCCTCGGTTTCCCGATCAGCGTCACCGTGCTTGCCGAGGTCAGTCTGTTTACGGTCGCGTCGCTTCTGATGGGTTATATCGGCACCATCGAACTCGCCGCGCATGGCATCGCCCTGCAATGGGCTTCAATCGCCTTCATGATCCCGCTCGGTCTCAGCCAGGCGGCGACGGTACGCATCGGCGTGGCGCACGGGCAGGGCGATTATGACGGGCTGGTGCGCGCTTCGATCATGGTTGTTGTCATTGCCTGCGCGATCTCGGCGGTGGGTTCGGTGATCTTTGCCACCATGCCGCAATTCCTCGGCAGCTGGTTCCTCGACGTCAACTCGCCGGAGGCGCCGCAAGTGCTGGCCTATGCCGGGCCGTTGATCGTCGTTGCCGGGCTTTTCCAGCTCGTCGACGGGCTGCAGGTGATCGCTAACGGATTGCTGCGCGGCCTGAAAGATGCGCGCGTGCCGATGATCATGGCGCTGATAGCCTATTGGCCGATCGGCTTCCTCCTCGCCTGGGCCTTTGCCTTCCCGCTCGGCTTCGGCGGCATCGGCATCTGGTTCGGCTTCCTCGTCGGACTGGCGGCTGCCGCCGTCATGCTCTGCGCACGCTTCTATCTTCTCCTTCGCCGGGAAGGCGCGCCGGCTGGCGCCTGAGCCAGCCGTCCGGCCTTAAGCGGCGACAGGTTTGTAGCCGGCGATATCGGCGCGAATGCCGAGACGGGCAAACATTTCCTGCGGATCGAAATTGGCGGCCTTGTGGGCGGCGGCGACGGCTGCCCGCGCACGCTCGACGACCTCGGTATTTTCCCATTCGGCAATGGTGACGAAATTGAATTCACCGGGACCGGCGACCTGCTCCAGTACCCTGTGATCGATGAAACCCTCCTGTGCCTCCAGCAGCTTGTGGGTCATCATCACCTTGACGAGAAATTCCTCGCGCGCCGCAGCCGGCACGACGAATTTATCGACACGATAGAAAGCTCCGCTCATCCCTTTTCTCCTACATCGGATGTCTGGGGGCGTTTGTAATTCTTCAAGTGTGGTTGAGGTCAATACGGAAGCGAAGACGTCCGGTCAGTGGAATTTCGGGGCGACCGCTTCCTGAAGCCGTCGCGTTCCAGCGTGACTGTATAAGAGGCAAGTGCGCTGCAGAAAGGCGGAGAGATCTGCGCCTGCGCGGGGGCTGTCGGCGGGGACTAAATTGGCGTAAGCTGTGAAGGAGGTACACCATGCGCAGCAGCATTACTGCAGCTATCGTCGCGCTCGTCGTTTCGCTTGGCAGTCTGGCGCGGGCGGAGATCCTGATCGGAGCGGCGGGCCCGGTCACAGGACCGCTCGCCTGGATTGGGGAGCAGATGCAGCGCGGCACAGAGATGGCGGTGGCCGACATCAATGCGACTGGCGGCGTGCTCGGGCAGCAGGTGCAACTCATCACGGTCGACGACTTTTGCGATCCCGAGCAGGCTGTGGCGGCCGCCCAGAAACTGGTGGCCGACGGTGTGGTGCTCGTCGTCGGGCATTACTGTTCCCAGGCCTCGATCCCGGCATCCAAGGTGTACGAGGCCGCGGGAATTCTACAGATTTCACCGGGTTCGACCAATCCGCTGCTGACCGAACAAGGTCGTGCCAATGTTTTCCGCGTCATTGGTCGCGACGACGCGCAGGGGGTGGTCGCCGGCAACTATTTGGCCGATCGCTGGGGTGACAAGAAAATAGCGATCCTTCACGACAACACTACCTATGGGAAGGGGCTCGCCGACGAGACCAGAAAGCAGTTGAATAAGCGGGGTGTCACCGAAGCGATCTACGAGGCCTTCACCCCTGGGAAGAACGACTATACGGCCGAGATCTCGGCGTTACAGGGCGCCGGCATCGCCGTGTTGTATGTTGGTGGATATTTGCCCGAGGTCGCGCTTATGGTTCGCGCTGCACGAGACCGCGCCTACGCACTTCAACTCGTCTCAGGCGATGGCATGGCGAGCGAGGACTTTGCACTGATCGCCGGATCTGCCGCCGAGGGTACGCTCTTCACGTTTAGCGCGGACCCACGGCGCGTCCCTCAGGCGGCTCAAGTCGTCGAGCGTTTCCGTGCCGAGAATTTCGAGCCCGCAGGCTACACACTGCTCAGTTACTCCGCCGTCCAGGTCTGGTCGCAGGCGGTGAAGAAGGCCGGTTCTCTAGGGCCGCAAGAGGTGATCGCCTCAATGCAAGGTAATCAATTCGAAACGGCAATGGGCCGGGTCGATTTCGACGACAAGGGCGACCTCACCGTTCAAAGCTGGATATGGTATGTCTGGAAGGGTGGCGAATACGTGCCGCTGGAATAGTCAACCGCCGGCCGGGTGGATCGCTTTAGACCAATCTGTGCAGACTTTGGTGGCTGCGCAAGCCAGACCTCGCGGTTGCCGCCATGTTTGAACGCGTCGGCATACGCGGGCGCTTGTTGCTCGCTTTCTTCGGCATCAGCACCTTCGCGGTGCTCGCGACCGCCGCAGCTCTCTATGCCTTCCTTCAGGTCGGCGACGTGGTCGATCGCATCACCAAGGAACGGGTGCCGACGGCGCTCGCCTCTCTCCAATTGTCGCGCCAGGCTGAGAGGGTCGCCTCCACCGCGCCGTCAGTTCTGGCGGCGACCAGCACGGTTCAGCACAACCAGGTCTCGGCTGCAATCGGAGTCGAGATGCGGCGTCTCGAAGAGTTGCTCGCCGCACTTAAAGGCACCGCATTCAGCGCGACGGCGGTGACGGAAATCGAAGACGCCGTGATTGGTCTGCGACGAAACCTCGATGCTCTCGACTATGTTGTGGCCGTTCGCCTTACCATGGTTCAGCGCAAGGAGGAGTTGCTGCGCCGCTTGTCGGACACGTCAAATGCAAGTCAGCGTCTCCTCGCGCCCGGCATCGTCGTGATGAACTCCAAGGTTCCCCAATGGCGCGCAGCGGTGGCTGATCCCGCCGCACCACCAGATACGCGTGCTGCGGCGACGAGCGACCTGGTCAAGGCAATCGCGGCCTACATCCCCCAGCAGAGGGCGCAACAGGAGATCTCGGCAGTCAACGACGCGCTGGTCAAAACTGCCAACGCGCCGACGCCGGGAGATCTGAAGCTGATCCTGTTTCCGCTGCGCCGGTCGCTCGCCGCACTCGAAACGGTCTCCACCGAGATCGACGAAAAGTTGCGGACCCGCTTCCAACAACGGCTGGACGAGTTGAAGTCGCTGACCGACGGTGAGAACGGGATCCCGAAGGTACGACAGGACGAGTTTGCTGTCCTTGCGCAGGGCGAAAAGCTTTTGGCTGAAAACAGCCGACTGTCGCGCGACCTTACCGCGGCCGTCGATCGCCTGGTTGCAAAGGCAAACCATGAGATCGCCGCGTCCGCCCTCGAAGCCTCGGTCGTCCAGCGCTACGGCACCGGCATTGTCCTTGGCTCCGCCCTTCTAAGCCTGCTGAGTTCGGTTCTAGTTGTCTGGCTCTATGTCGACCGCAGCCTTCTCGCCCGTCTGGGAGAGGTAAGCCAAAGCATGCTGGCCATCGCGGGCGGCAATCTGCATGTGCAGATGCCCGCCGGCGGCGGCGACGAAATCGGCCGCATGGCCGGGGCGCTCAGGCTGTTCCGGGACACTGCGGTCGAGGTGGAGGAAAACAGCCTGCGCGAAGTTGCGGAAGCGCGCCAGCGGCTTGTGGATGCCATCGAGAGCATCTCCGAAGGATTCGCTCTTTACGATGGCGAGGACAGGCTCGTGCTGAGCAATAGCCGCTACCGCGAGCTGTTGTACGCCGGTCTGGAGGAAATGACACCCGGCACGACATTCGAGCAGATTGTGCGCCGGTCCGCTGAAGGCGGCTACATCAAGGATGCTGAGGGGCGAGTCGAGGAGTGGGTTGCCGAGCGGCTTTCGCGGCATCGCAACCCTGGTGAAACGTCGGTGCAGCGGCGTCGCGACGGACGATGGATCATGATCAGCGAGCGGCGGATCACGGCTGGTGGCACGGTGGCCGTCTACTCGGACATCACCGAGCTGAAGCAACGGGAGGAAAACCTCGCCGAGAAATCCGCAGCTCTCGAGGCGCTTTCCAGCAAGCTGGCGAAATACCTGGCGCCGCAAGTGTATAACTCCATATTCACCGGCCGCCAGGACGTCAGGATCGCCAGCCAGCGGAAGAAGCTGACGATATGCTTCTCCGATATCGCCGGCTTCACCGAAACCACGGACAAAATGGAATCCGAGGATCTCACACAGCTCCTCAATCACTATCTGACGGAAATGTCGAAGATTGCTTCGGATCACGGCGCGACGATCGACAAGTATGTCGGAGACGCCATCCTGATGTTTTTTGGCGATCCGGAAACCCGCGGCGTCAAGGATGACGCGCTCGCCTGCGTGCAGATGGCACTCGCCATGCAAAAGCGAATGAGCGAGCTTGGCGAAATCTGGCGCGATATCGGAATTGAAACACCGCTGCGCTGCCGCATTGGCATTCACACAGACTACTGCACTGTGGGAAACTTCGGCAGCGAGGACCGGATGGACTACACGATAATCGGCGGCGCCGTGAATCTCGCCTCGCGTCTTGAGCAGGAAGCGTCGCCGGGCACCGTGCTCATTTCTTATGAGACGTTTGCGCAAGTGAAGGACACGATCGAGTGCGAGGAACTGGGGCATGTCCACGTAAAGGGAATAGCCTATCCGGTCGCCACCTATCGCGTGGTCGATCTGAAGGAAAATTTGGTCCGCAGCCGTCGTACTGTCCGGACCGAACTGCCGCACCTGAGATTGGAAGCCGAGCCCGAGCTTATGTCTACCGATGAGCGCGATCAGGCCGCCGCCGCACTTCGAGACACGCTCGATCGACTTTGTCACAAGCCTGGATCGTAGGCTCCGTTCGCGCGGGTTGTCGCCTCCACAGGCACCAAACTCGTCGACCAGCCCTCGGGCCAGCGTCGCAACTCGACCTTCCTGCAACGCTGGCTCGGCCCATGAAATGGCGCGCGGTCATTGTGCGAATCCGGACGAGGGACTGCTGTTGGCGCAACACCGACCCATGTTGTCGCTGCACTATGTCCGCTTTGCAGCAATAGCGACCGCTGGCTCGATGACCATTATGGGGGCGCGAAAGAGACGTGAGGCCCATAGCAGCATTCCGGCCCTTTGCTGCCGTTCGAGGTCGATCCGAGGAACCTGCGGTATGTGCTAGAGTGGGGACGGAACGCGAGAGACGCATTGCGAGGGGCGGTGTGATCAAACCGGAATTCGCGCGACCGAGTGCCAACGTTGTACTCTTGAAAGGGGAAACGAGGACGATGCCGACACCAGAGCAACCCAGTCTAATAGTTCGACAGAAATCCCCTGAGAATATCGAGTTTCCGTTTGCATCACTCTCCGATTGGCTGATCCCAACCGAGCTGTTCTTCGTGCGAAACCATTTCCCGTCGCCGGACCTCGATGCGCGAGACTGGAGATTGCGCGTTGGCGGGGCGGTGGAGCGGCCGATCGAACTCGACCTCGACAGCATCAAGGCGATGCGGAGCACGAGTTTCACTGCCGTCGTCGAGTGCGCAGGCAACGGGCGCGTCTACTATGTGCCGCCGAAGGAGGGGTTGCAGTGGCAGAACGGAGCCGTCGGCAATGCCGCGTGGACAGGTGTTCCTCTCCGCGAGATTTTAGAAATGGCGGGCGTTAAGCGAACCGCATGTGAGGTTCTGCTCGTAGGCGCAGACAGCGGCGTCGTCGACACGAACAAGAAAACGGCTTCTCCAGGCCCCATCGCTTTTGCGCGCAGCTTACCGCTTGAGAAGGCCATCGCTGACAGCACGATCCTTGCCTATTCGATGAACGAGGAGCCGTTGACGCGCGATCACGGCTACCCGCTACGCGCGGTCGTGGGTGGCTGGTTCGGCATGGCTTGGGTCAAGTGGATCACACATATCACGGTTGTGGAGCAACCGTTCCTTGGCTACTGGCAGGCGCGCGACTATTTCCGTTGGGAGCGCAGCCTCGGGGAACCCAGGCTGGTCCCGCTTGCGGAGATGGAGGTCAAAGCGCAGATCGCGCGTCCCGTGCAGGGCGCGCGTCTCGTCGCCGGCCAACCGTATCGGATTTTCGGAGCCGCCTGGAGCGGAGAGGCTCCTATCCGGCAGGTGCAGGTCTGCACCGGAGATGGCAGGGGCTGGCGCGAGGGAAGGCTCCTCGAAACAGAACGTCCCTTCGCATGGCGCTTGTGGGAGTACATGTGGACCCCTGAAGAAGCGGGGCGATACATACTGCGATGTCGCGCGATCGATGGTGCGGGGTGCGTGCAGCCCGACCTCCAGCGTTCCGACTGCGAGAGCTACGCGGCCAATTGGATCGTACCGGTGGAGGTTACGGTCGTTCCCGAGCCACAGACGTACGAGGAGGAATTCGTGATCTAATCACCCGCATGGGGCGGAATGGCGGCTTTCGGCGCAAAACAGCCGTTAGCTTAGATGCCGCAGCTTCTGACCACGATGCCGTTCAGCTTAGGAAGATATCTACGCCGTCCCCCGGAAAGACTGTAATGTGCGGGTGGTTCTCGAACAGCCTCGCCACTTCCTCGGCGGTCTCTGCCTCGACTACAAGATATCCACAAAAGGGGTTCACGGCTTTCGAGATGCTGTCTTTGGCCACACGAGTCGCTTTGCCCACCATGCCGCCGCGATCGCGGATGAATTTGGCATTCCCGTTTTCCCATCCCTCCAGCGTCAGCAGGCCCATTCGAGCTTCATCTCCTTGAGATCGATCTGGGCGACCCCGTTGCCGAAATTGAAGCCGCCGAAGATTTCCGAGATCTCGATGTAGTAAGGTGAGAAATCGGGATACCCCTGCATCGGAAACATCGTGCCGCCAAGGTGGGCTTGCCAGTCCAGAAAGCGCTCCAGTCCTTGTTCCTGGCCTTCCTCCGAATATGCGACGATATAGCCGCTGAGCTCGTTTTGGTGCCTGAATTCGCGCGCCGGCTTGCCAATATTCGGATCGCCTTCGCGCAGCGTGATCTCGATCGGCCAGCCGTAATCCAGCGCCTCGCGGCCCGGCAGGTTTTTCCATCCGTCTTGGGGCCGGGTCGCCGCTAGAAGCTCGTTGACGGCAAGTCCACCGGGCGAAAAGACGTTCTTTGCCTGCTGTTCGGCCACAGTTCTAGGCAGATTGAATTCTCCAAAATATTCAAGCGGCGATTTCGAGAGCCAGCCGGGGACGGGGGCGCCCTCGATTGTGGGTGGCACACCAAGCGGTGCAGCGAACTCCTCTTCCGTCAGCCAGAAGAGAACGTATTCGTTGTCCATGTATTTGATGTCGAAGCGGCGCGGATCGGCGTGGCGCGCGCCTCCGGCCACGTTTTCCCTTGCCGGCAGCGTCTCCCATTGTTCGTCGACGAAGAGCGAGATCGCCACGTAATTATCGCCAAGTGTGCGATATTGCGGCGGCAGTTTCACCGTGAAGGCGTGGCGAAGCGGCAGACCGTTTGTGGTGCTGACTGGCCATATCCTGGCATCGATGCCGGGCGGACGGCCGTAGCACCAGCCGCTTTCGGGACGGCGGGCGAGGTCGACAGGATCGGTCATCGTCAGATCGTAAGCCTCGGTGAGGTTGGGATCGGCATATTTATAGGGCCGCTCTGGATAGACCGCTGTCGGATCCGTGAGGCTGATGATCCTGACGACTTCCTCTCTGATGCCTACCCCGAGCATGAGCGTATCCGACAGGTTCATCTTCAGCATGGTCCAACCGTATTTCTCTCTCTCGTCAGAGATGCGCTCGGCGACGGGATAAAGCCGATGCAGCTCTTCGGCCGGCATTCCCATCCTGACGCCATGGATAGGCGGAAGTTCGAAGGGGGCACGGAAATGAACTTCGCCAAGCCTGCCATCGGCGGTAATGCGCGTGCCGAACTCCTCGATATGCAAATAGCCTTCCGCCTGAACGCCCGGCTCCTGCCAGCTCGTCCCCAAAGCCGCCTTCAGCTCCTCCACGGATACACCCGGCTGCATCGGCGCCAATCTCGCATTGTCTATCGGCATGCGCGTCCTCTCTCGCTGACCGTCCCGCGCAAGAGATAGGACGGGTTGTAAATAGGGCAATGACATAGCGGGAGGTTGGAGGCTAAGCGTGGCGCGGAAGGCGCTCCCAGTCGTTCTCGACGAAAGATCACGCCCCAAACCGCGCATTCTTTCTGTTCCTGCTTGTCTAGGACATCGCAGCAGGTTGCCTAGAACTGTTTTCTTCTGGGCCTGTGCGATCCGCCGCGAGGCTAGGTCATGTCAGGATCGAAAGATGCCCTGCCAAGACCGTTACGCTCACAGGCGATGTGACGTCGCCGCAAGCAATCCACATCACGTTGGTGGCTGCCGGTTTCGCGGGCCTTTGCGAAAATCGGCAGTTCTTGAAATCAGCGCTCGGCGAGCGCCGGTTCGCCCTTCTTCTCGCGCACCATGTTGATGAAGCGGCGGAAGAGATAGTGGCTGTCCTGCGGGCCGGGGGAGGCTTCCGGATGGTGCTGGACGGAGAAGACCTGCTTGCCGAGGACTCGCAGGCCGCAATTGGTGCCGTCGAAAAGCGATATATGAGTCTCTTCAACGCCATCGGGCAGCGACTTCGAGTCGAGCGCGAAGCCATGGTTCATCGAGACGATTTCGACCTTGCCGGTCGTGTGATCCTTGACGGGATGGTTGGCGCCATGATGGCCCTGGTGCATCTTCTCGGTCTTGGCGCCGAGGGCGAGGCCAAGCATCTGATGGCCGAGGCAGATGCCGAAGACCGGGATATCGGTCTTAACAAGCGTCTTGATCACGGGCACGGCATATTCGCCTGTTGCCGCCGGATCGCCCGGGCCGTTCGACAGGAAGATACCGTCCGGCTGCATGGCGAGCACGTCTTCGGCGCTCGTTGTCGCCGGCACGACGGTCACCTTGCAGTCGAGGCCGGCAAACAGGCGCAGAATGTTGCGCTTGACGCCGTAGTCGAGGCAGACGACATGATACTTGGCATCGGCCGCACCGAGCTCGCCGTAACCTTCATTCCAGATCCACGGCGTCTGGGTCCATTGCGAGGATTGGCCCGACGTGGCGATCTTGGCGAGGTCGAGGCCTTCCAGCCCGCTCCAGGCCTTGGCTTCGGCCTTCAGCGTCTCGATGTCGAAGACGCCGTTCGGATCGTGGGCGATCACTGCGTTCGGAGCGCCGTTCTCGCGGATCCAGGCGGTCAGGGCGCGGGTGTCGATGCCGCAGAGACCGATGATGCCGCGCGCCTTCAGCCACTGGTCGAGATGTTTGGCGGCCCGGTAGTTCGACGGTTCGGTGATGTCGGCCTTGAAGATGACGCCGACGGCGCCGTGGCGGGCGGCAGGCGTCAGATCTTCGATGTCTTCATCATTGGTGCCGATATTGCCGATATGGGGAAAAGTGAAGGTGACGATCTGGCCGAGATAGGAAGGGTCGGTCATGATCTCTTCATAGCCGGTCAGCGCCGTGTTGAAGACGACCTCGGCCTGGACCTTGCCCGTGGCGCCGATGCCCTTGCCTTCGATCACCGTGCCGTCGGCAAGAACGAGCAGGGCGGTCGGCTTTTCGATTGTCCAGGGTGCTGTCGCGGTCATCTTCATCCCGTTTCCGGCGGCCGATGCGCGTTGCCGCGCTCGCTGCCATTTGATCTCGCAGGCGTGTGGACGCGGCAATGCCGCGCGCTTCAGGCCTGATCACGAATTTTGGTGCAGGTGGCGGTAGATAGCCACGCAATCGCTGAGCGTCAATCTTTGTAACCGGGATTGCGGCCGTTTTCCTGCGCTTTATCGCGCCGATCGCGCAATTTATTTGATCCCCCGCATCAGCGTGGTTTATGAAGCGGCATCAAATCAGGAGAAAAGACCATGCTGCGCGATCAACTCGCCACCCAGCTGAAAGAGGCGATGAAGGCCAAGGATTCGGAGCGGCTTTCCACCGTCCGGCTGATTCAGGCCGCGATCAAGGATCGCGATATCGCCAATCGTGGCGCCGGCAAGGAGCAGGCGAGCGACGACGAGATCCTGCAGATTCTCGCCAAGATGGTGAAGCAGCGCGACGAATCGGCAAAGATCTACGAGGAGAATTCCCGGCCGGAACTCGCCGCCAAGGAGCGCGCCGAAATCACCGTCATCCAGGATTTCATGCCGAAGCAGCTTTCGGAGAGTGAAGTGCGCGCCAACGTTTCGGCGATCATCGCCGAGACCGGTGCCGTCGGCGCCAAGGACATGGGCAAGGTGATGGCCGCGCTCAAGGAGCGTTATGCCGGCCAGATGGATTTCGCCAAGGCGTCCGCGACCGTCAAGGAACTGTTGAACTGATTCAGACCACGCGTCTTGCCTGCGGTTCGATCAGGACCGCGGGTCCGAGCACCGCCTCGGCGGCGGCGTCGACGATGGCGAATTTCGCAGCCTGATAATTCCAGTATTCAAGGATGAAGCGGCGCGACAGCCAGAAGTCGCCCTTGCGGGACGGTTCGGTCCAGCCGACGCTTTCCATGGTTGCGGCCTGCGTCAGAAGCCGCTTCAGATGCGTGTTCGATATCATGAATTGGTCGCGGATTTCCCGCAGCGACAGGGGGCCGACCGCGACGCGCTCGGCCGTCCGGGGAAATTCCGGAAGGCGCGAGATCAGGTAGTCCATCACCAGCCCGCCGGAATTTGCCCAGTTGAAGAGGTTGAAGGTGGGGCCTGGACTGCGCACCGCCTGGCTTCCGATGATTGCTTTTGCGATGCGCGGCTGGATCGCTGTCATCATCGCCGCCGGATCGGCGGCGATGATGACGGCGCGCTTACCGCCGTCGAGGCTGTCGAGGATCATCATGTGGGTGACGAGCCATCGGGTGAAATGCTGCTCGGCGATTTCGGTGGGTTCCAGATAGCGTGTGCGCTTGTCGGCACCAGGAGCCGGACGCAGGAAGCGATAGGCGAGCATTTCCTGCATGAAGGCTGCGGCCGTGTTGCGGCTGGCGATGTCGTTCTTGACTGCAAAATCGACGAAGCGGCCGGAATAGAGGCCGCTCTTTTCATAGTCGGGATGGCCATAATGAAGCGCAAAACCGGCATGGGCCATCAGCCAGCGCTGCTGTGCGGCGAAAATCGAGGCGATGCGTGGGCTCTCACGATAGATCGCGAGCATCTGATCGGCGCAGTGGAGGATCGCAGCGAGAAAGCGATCGTCCGCTGCAAGAGTTTCAGCGGTAAAGGCCATGGGAAGGGGTCCAGGAAAGTCGGCCCATACTTCCTTCACGCACGCGCCTGATGTCAACGGTTTTGTCAATAATCGGTTAATTTCAAAAGGGAATTTGTATCAGGGCAAGCCGAAAAATTAAGAAGGCAGGAGCTGGGGGCGCTCCTGCCTTCTTGCACTTTGCTTCCGCCGGCACGCAGGGCCGAAGCCCAAGCCGGAGGGTATTTGCAAAGGCACCCTTGCGAAGCGGCGCCGGGGGTAGGGATGGTGCTTCGCTCGGGGATCGCTTTGTTGAGATCGAACTTATTGCGGGGCGGCGGCCTGTTCAAATTACAAAAAAATAATGATTGCCGAAAATGTCGGTTTTGGAGATGTCGAAGCGGAGGCTCGGATGGCGCTGCAAAGAGCAGAGCGGATCGTGACAGAGGGTGATAATAATTTGTTTTCAAACGATTTATTTGAGGATCATGGGAAATGACCGCCTTTGCCGAAGCTTGCGCGACGGCGGAATTCTGGTCCCCCGGGGACAATAATGTCGCACCCCTGTCGCAGGGGCGATAACGTGTTTTTGATTGGATAAGCGACGCAATCAGGGACGCGTGCACTTGCCTGTGAATAGCGGGTTTTCCTGACAAGTTTCGTGGCATGGCGCGGCAAAGCAGCTTATATGGAGGCTGGCCAAGAGGTATAAATGCGCTTTTCCAACACCTTTCTCGATGAGATCCGTGACCGCGTTCCAATTTCGAACGTGATCGCGCGCCGTGTGAGCTGGGACAAGCGCAAGACCAACGTGTCGCGCGGCGATTACTGGGCCTGCTGCCCGTTCCACGGCGAGAAATCACCGAGCTTTCACTGCGAGGACCGGAAGGGCCGCTATCACTGCTTCGGCTGCGGCGTTACCGGTGACCATTTCCGCTTCCTCACCGAGCTGGAAGGCCTGAGTTTTCCCGAGGCGGTGCAGCAGATCGCCGATATGGCCGGCGTGCCGATGCCGCTTGCCGATCCTGTCATGGAAAAGCGCGAGAAGGAGCGCGGCTCACTGATCGACGTCATGGAAATGGCGACGGCCTTCTTCCAGGACCAGCTGCAGACCGCCAATGGCGCCAAGGCGCGCGCCTATCTGCGCGATCGCGGGCTGACGGGGCGCACCATCGAGACCTTCCGCCTCGGTTATGCGCCCGACAGCCGCAATGCGCTCAAGGAATTCCTTGCCGGCAAGGGCGTCTCGAAGGAGCTGATCGAGGCCTGCGGCCTCGTCGTTCACGAAAACGTGCCGGTGTCCTACGATCGCTTCCGCGACCGCATCATGTTCCCGATCCTCTCGTCGCGGGAAAAGGTGATCGCCTTCGGCGGCCGCGCCATGTCGGCCGATGCGCCGGCGAAATATCTGAACTCGAACGAGACGGAACTCTTCCACAAGGGCAATGTGCTCTACAATTTCGCCCGCGCCCGCCGCGCGATCCAGGGGCCTGGCCGCGGCGATCAGCAGGACGACAATGCGAGCGGCACCATCATTGCCGTCGAAGGCTATATGGACGTGATCGCGCTCCATCAGGCGGGCGTCGAGAACGCCGTTGCGCCGCTTGGCACCGCACTTACCGAAAACCAGCTCGAGCTGCTCTGGAAGATGGTGCCGCAACCGGTGCTCTGCTTCGACGGCGACGGCGCCGGCATCCGTGCGGCCAATCGCGCCGCCGAACTGGCGCTGCCGCATCTGAAGCCCGGCCGCTCCGTCCGCTTCGCGCTGCTGCCCGACGGCAAAGACCCTGATGATCTCGTGCGCGATGAGGGCCGCGCGCCGTTCGACAAGGTGATGAGCCAGGCAAAGCCGCTTTCGGAGATGCTGTGGAGCCGCGAGATCAACACCGGCAAGTTCGATACGCCCGAGGCGCGCGCCGAGCTCGAGGCGCGGCTGAAGCAGCTTGTGGCCGTCATCGCCGATGAGAATGTGCGCCGTCATTACCAGCAGGATATCCGCGACCGGCTGAACGCTTTCTTCCAGCCGCAGTTCCAGAACCGCAATAATAGCGAGCGGCGCGGTTTCGGCGGCAATTCCCGGGCGGGCCGCGACAATCCCGGCAAGGCGGGGCCGAAAAGCCCGAGCCTTATTTCCGACCGGCTTGCCCGCTCGGGCCCCGTGCGCGGCCACCGGGACAATACGGCGCTGCGCGAGAGCGTGCTGGCGCTCACCATCGTCAATCATCCGGCGCTGATGATCGACGATTATGATGAGATCGCCGCGATCGAATATGACAGCCGCGAGCTGCAACGGCTCTGGTCGGCGGTGCTTGGCGCAGCGGCCGCCGTTGCCGGCCCGCATCTGACGCGTGACTATCTGACCGAACGGCTGGAATTCGAAGGCTTCGGTCCGCTGATCAAGAGCCTCGACCAGCAGGTGCGAAATGCCCGGCTCTGGACGGCGACCGAGGAGGCGGCGATGGAAGATGCGCGTGAGGGTTATCGCCAGGCGCTCGCCTTCCACAAACGGGCCAAGGCGCTGCGCCGGCAGAAGATGGAGCTCGAACGCGAGATTGCGCTGGCCACCGAAGCCGGCGACGGCGAGGCGATCGTTCAGCTGATACGGGCCCAGCAGGAAGTGCATCTGGAAGGCGTGCGCCTTGAGAACCAGGAGGCGATCATCGACGGCTTCGGCGTGCTTTCCGGCCGCGTCAAAGGGGCGGCGAACCACTGATGCCGCAAACCGAACGGAACGAAGCTGGCTTTTCCGCCTCCTATGCGCTGTTTTCCGCCGGCCGCCCGCCGCTCGAGGTGTTGAAGCAGGTTTACGGCTACTCTTCCTTCCGCGGCAAGCAGCAGCAGGTGGTCGAGCACGTCGTCTCTGGCGGCGATGCGGTCGTGCTCTTTCCGACAGGAGCGGGCAAATCGCTGTGCTTCCAGATCCCGGCGCTCTGCCGCGAGGGCGTCGGCATCGTCGTTTCGCCGCTGATTGCGCTGATGCGCGATCAGGTGGAGGCGATGAAGCAGCTCGGCATCCGCGCCGCCGCGCTCAATTCGTCGCTGTCGCGCGAGGAGTTTATCGAGGTCCGCCGCGCGCTTTCGGGCGGCAAGCTCGACCTTCTCTATGTGACGCCGGAGCGCATCCTGACGGATGGGTTCCGCGAGCTGATCGCCAATGAGAAGATTGCGCTGTTTGCCATTGACGAAGCCCATTGCGTCTCGCAGTGGGGGCATGATTTCCGGCCGGAATATCGTGAGCTCGGCCGGCTCGGCGAGCAATATCCCGGTGTTCCCAGAATAGCGCTGACGGCAACGGCCGATCCGCATACGCGCGATGATATCGTCGAGCGGTTGGGGCTCGACGCTGCCGAGATCTTCACCACCAGCTTCGACCGGCCCAATATCAGCTATGAGATCGTCGAGCGCGATCAGCCGCGCCAGCAGCTTCTGCGCTTCCTCTCCGACCATAAGGGCGACAGTGGCATCGTCTACTGCCTGTCGCGCGCCAAAGTCGAGGACACGGCCGACTGGCTGAACGGGCAGGGGGTTCGTGCACTGCCTTATCATGCCGGCATGGACCGGGCGCTTCGTGACGCCAATCAGGATGCCTTCCTGAAGGAAGAGAACCTCTGCCTGGTTGCCACCGTCGCCTTCGGCATGGGCATCGACAAACCGAATGTGCGTTACGTCGCCCATCTCGACCTGCCGGGTTCGGTGGAAGCCTATTACCAGGAGACCGGGCGCGCCGGCCGCGACGGCCTGCCGTCGGAGGTCTGGATGGCCTATGGCATGGCCGACGTCATTCAGCGCCGTCGGATGATCGACGAGGGCAATGCCGCCGTCGAGATCAAGCGGGTCGAGCGCGCCAAGCTCAATGCCTTGCTGGCGATCTGCGAAACCGCCTCCTGCCGCCGGCAGGCGATTCTCGCCCATTTCGGGGAAGCCCATGCCGGCCAGTGCGGCAATTGCGACACCTGCCAGAAGCCGGTCGAGACCTGGGACGGCACGGAAGCAGCGATCAAGGCGCTGGCTGCCGTATACCGCACCGGCGAGCGTTTCGGCGCCGGCCACGTCATCGACGTGCTCGTCGGCAATGTCAACGAGAAGACTGAGCGTTTCGGCCATGTCGATATGCCCGTCTTCGGCGCCGGCACGGACATTCCGGCGCGGACCTGGCAATCCGTCTGCCGGCAACTGCTCGCCATGGGGCTGATCCGCGTCGATCACGAGGCCTATGGGGCGCTGAAATTGGAGCCGGAAGCGCGCGCCGTCTTCAAGCACGAGCGACAGGTATTCTTCCGCAAGGATCGGCCTGCCTCGGAACGGCGCACGAAGAAGGCTGAACGCAGCGAGCGCAAATCGGCCCTGTCGGGCGCCGACGGCAACCTCTTCGAGGCGTTGCGGGCCGAGCGCATGGCAATCGCCAAATCGCTGGGCGTGCCGCCCTATGTCGTCTTTCCCGATACGACGCTGATCGCCTTCGCCACCGAACGGCCGCGCAGCCGCCAGGAACTGCTCGCCATTTCCGGCGTCGGTCAGGCCAAGCTCGAACGCTATGGCGACGCCTTCCTGGAGATCATCCTGGCGCAGGACGACTGAGCGGACCGGCCGTTGTTCTTCTCGCTCTCGGCCCAGCGCTGAAGAAGACAAGCCGATGGCGATATGCTAACTCCGACGCTATAAAAAACATCAGGAAGGGCCGCGCATGACCTCGCCATTTCTCTCCCATCTTCGCGCCGAGATTTCGGCGCTGAAGGATGCCGGGCTCTATAAGTCCGAACGGGTCATCAGCTCCAAGCAGGCGGGCGAGATTGCGATTTCCACCGGCGAGCGGGTGCTGAATTTCTGCGCCAACAATTATCTCGGCCTTGCCGACAATGAGGAATTGGCCGAGGCCGGCAAGCGGGCGCTCGACCGCTACGGCTACGGCATGGCCTCGGTGCGTTTCATCTGCGGCACCCAGGAGGAGCATAAAGAGCTCGAAGCCCGGATTTCCTCCTTCCTCGGCATGGAAGACACGATCCTCTATTCCTCCTGCTTCGACGCCAATGGCGGCCTGTTCGAGACGCTGCTTTCCGAGGAGGACGCGATCATCTCGGATGCGCTGAACCACGCCTCGATCATCGACGGCGTGAGGCTGTCGAAGGCCAAGCGCTTCCGCTATGCCAACAACGACATGGCGGCGCTCGAAGAGGAATTGAAGAGGGCCGAGGGCAGCCGCTTCAAACTGATCGCCACCGATGGCGTTTTCTCGATGGACGGCATCATCGCCAATTTGGGCGGCGTCTGCGATCTCGCCGAAAAATACGGCGCCATGGTCATGGTCGATGACAGCCATGCCGTTGGTTTCGTCGGCAGGAACGGCCGCGGCTCGCCCGAACATTGCGGCGTCGAGGGCCGGATCGACATCATCACCGGCACACTCGGCAAGGCGCTCGGCGGCGCCTCGGGCGGCTATACCTCGGCGAAATCAGAGGTCGTCGAGTGGCTGCGGCAGCGCTCGCGCCCCTATCTGTTCTCGAACACGCTGGCGCCGGTTATTGCCGCCGCCTCTCTGAAAGTGTTCGATCTGATCGCAAATGGTGATGCCTTGCGCAAGCGCCTCTCCGACAATGCCGCTCTCTTCCGCAGCGAGATGACGAAGCTCGGCTTCACGCTTGCCGGCGAAGGCCATCCGATCATTCCTGTCATGCTTGGCGACGCCAAGCTGGCCCAGGATATGGCGGCTTTGATGCTGAGGAAGGGCATTTACGTGATCGGCTTTTCCTTCCCGGTGGTGCCGAAGGGGCAGGCCCGCATCCGCACGCAGATGTCGGCAGGGCATTCGCGCCAAGATGTCGAGCGGGCGATTGCGGCCCTTGCCGAGGCAGGGCGGGAATTGGGTGTGATTTGAGTGCCGCTTTCTCCCTCTTCTCCCCAGCGGGGAGAAGGTGGCCCGAAGGGTCGGATGAGGGGGCGGAGCGAAGCGACGTTTCGAGCGTTGAGCGAGAAACAAGATAAGGTTTAATGGCGTGCCGTGTGGCCCCCTCATCCGACCTACGGGCACCTTCTCCCCGATGGGGAGAAGAGGGAGTCGCAAGGTCCGGCACCAGAACAAGGGCGGGATATTGCCGATGTCGAACATGATGAAGGCGCTGGTCAAATCGAAGCCTGAGGTCGGGCTTTGGATGGAGAATGTGCCGGTGCCGGAGGTCGGGCCGAACGATGTGCTGATCCGGGTGAAGAAATCGGCGATCTGCGGCACCGACGTGCATATCTGGAACTGGGACCAGTGGGCGCAGAAGACCATTCCGGTGCCGATGGTCGTCGGCCATGAATTTTCCGGCGAGATCGCCGAGATCGGCTCGGCGGTCACTCGCTATCATGTCGGCGAGCGGGTTTCCGGCGAGGGCCATATCGTCTGCGGCAAATGCCGCAATTGCCGGGCGGGCAGGGGGCATCTCTGCCGCAACACGCTCGGCGTCGGCGTCAACCGGCCGGGTTCGTTCGGCGAGTTCGTCTGCATTCCGGAAAGCAATGTCGTGCCGATCCCGGACGATATTTCCGATGAGATTGCCGCGATCTTCGATCCGTTCGGCAATGCCGTGCACACCGCGCTCTCCTTCGATCTCGTCGGCGAGGACGTGCTTGTTACCGGCGCCGGGCCGATCGGCATCATGGGGGCGCTGGTCGCCAAACGATCTGGCGCCCGCAAAGTCGTCATCACCGATATCAATCCGCATCGGCTGGATCTGGCGCGCAATCTCGGCATCGACCACGTCGTAGATGCGTCGAAGGAAAATCTCGCCGACGTGATGAAGGCGATCGGCATGACCGAGGGCTTCGATGTCGGGCTGGAAATGTCAGGCGCAGCACCCGCCTTCCGCGACATGATCGACAAGATGAACAATGGCGGCAAGATCGCCATTCTCGGCATTGCGCCGGCCGGCTTCGAAATCGACTGGAACAAGGTGATCTTCAAGATGCTCAATCTCAAGGGTATCTATGGCCGTGAGATGTTCGAGACCTGGTACAAGATGATCGCCTTCGTCCAGGGCGGCCTCGATCTTTCGCCCATCATCACCCACCGGATCAAGATCGACGATTTCCGAGACGGCTTCGAGGCGATGCGGTCGGGCAACTCCGGCAAGGTCGTCATGGATTGGATGTGAGGAGGACGGGATGATTTATCAAGGAAGCTGCCATTGCGGCAATGTTGCTTTCGAGGTCGAAGGCGAGTTCACCGAGGCGCTCGACTGCAACTGTTCGCTCTGCCGCCGGCGCGGCGGGCTTCTGGCCTTCGTGCCGCGTGAGAAGCTGGTGCTGAAGACGCAGGAGGAGAATATCTCGACCTATACTTTCAACAGGCATGTCATCCGCCATCACTTCTGCGCCAAGTGCGGTATTGCGCCCTTCGGTGAGGCGGTAGGCCCGAACGGCGCTGCCATGGCGTCGATCAATCTGCGCTGCATTCCCGCGATCGACTTCGGCGCGCTGAAGGTTAGGGCCTATGACGGTGCCGCGCATTAGAAACAGAGTGCCCGCCCGGAGCTGGGGAATAGACTGCCGTCAAAACTGTAAAAACAGCGGAAACAACCGCAGCGCCGGCAAAATCCATGCTGCCCTTGTCTTTTGTTCGGCGCTTCTTAAATAAGGTTCGCAATCGCAGCCGCGGTTCAAAGCCTGTGGATAAGGCTTTTTCCGATGATTCGTGAGCTTTTTTTATGGAAAAGCTTGACGAGAACAAAAAATGTGGGAATCACCGTTCGACTTGTTGAAACGGTGAACTGGGTCAAGGCGGATCGCGCAACCATGGCCGGAAATCCAAAAGCAAAAAAGCTTTGCTGTCCGGTGCCGGCGATCGTGGTTAATCAGGCTTTAAATGTCATCCCGTTAGGTGGGCATAGGTGATTCTAGGGCGGCGCGTGCGGCGCGTCAGGCCCTGAGACGGCCCATTCACCGTAGCGAGATTGGATAGCGTCAGGAAGGCGACGATATAAATGGCAACCAAGGTCAAAGAGAACGAAGACGCGGAAGTCGAACGCGACGGCGCAAGCGACGGCCCTCTTCTCGATCTTTCCGACGACGCGGTCAAGAAGATGATCAAGGCCGCCAAGAAGCGCGGCTACGTGACGATGGATGAGCTCAATGCCGTTCTGCCGTCCGAGGAAGTGACGTCCGAGCAGATCGAAGACACGATGTCGATGCTTTCGGACATGGGCATCAACGTCATCGAGGACGAAGAAGCCGAGGAAGCCGGCGCTTCCGGCGGCGGCGATGACGATGATGCCGGCGGCGACGAGGACAGCGAAGGCGGCGAACTCGCGCCTTCCGGCGGCACCGCGCTTGCGACCGCCAAGAAGAAAGAACCGACCGACCGTACCGACGATCCGGTGCGCATGTATCTGCGCGAAATGGGCTCGGTGGAGCTTCTGTCGCGCGAGGGCGAAATCGCCATCGCCAAGCGCATCGAAGCCGGCCGTGAGACGATGATCGCCGGCCTCTGTGAGAGCCCGCTGACCTTCCAGGCGCTGATCATCTGGCGCGACGAACTCAACGAAGGCACGACGCTGCTGCGCGAGATCATCGATCTCGAAACGACCTATTCCGGTCCTGAAGCCAAGGCTGCGCCGCAGTTCCAAAGCCCCGAGAAGATCGAGGCCGACCGCAAGGCGGCCGAGGAGAAGGAAAAGACCCGCCGCGCCCGCTCCGGCGACGACGATATCACCGATGTCGGCGGCGAAGGCCTGCCTCCCGAGGAGGAGGAAGAGGACGAGGACGAATCCAACCTCTCGCTGGCGGCGATGGAAGCCGAGCTTCGCCCGCAGGTGATGGAGACGCTCGATACGATCGCCGAGACCTACAAGAAGCTGCGCAAGCTGCAGGACCAGCAGGTCGAGCAGCGCCTGTCGGCCTCCGGCACGCTTTCCTCCGCCCAGGAGCGCCGTTACAAGGAGCTCAAGGACGAGCTCATCAAGGCCGTCAAGTCGCTGTCGCTCAACCAGAACCGCATCGATGCGCTGGTCGAGCAGCTTTACGACATCAACAAGCGCCTCGTCTCCAACGAAGGCCGCCTGCTGCGTCTGGCCGAATCCTACGGCGTCAAGCGCGACAGCTTCCTGGAACAGTACCAGGGCGCCGAGCTCGATCCGAACTGGATGAAGTCGATCGGCAATCTGGCCGCCCGCGGCTGGAAGGAATTCGCCAAGGGCGAGAACACGACGATCCGCGACATCCGTCAGGAAATCCAGAATCTGGCGACCGAGACCGGCATTTCGATCTCGGAATTCCGCCGCATCGTCCATATGGTGCAGAAGGGCGAGCGCGAAGCGCGCATCGCCAAGAAGGAAATGGTCGAAGCGAACCTTCGCCTCGTCATATCAATTGCCAAGAAATACACGAACCGCGGCCTGCAGTTCCTCGACCTCATTCAGGAAGGCAATATCGGCCTGATGAAGGCGGTCGACAAGTTCGAATATCGCCGCGGCTACAAGTTCTCGACCTATGCGACCTGGTGGATCCGTCAGGCGATCACCCGTTCGATCGCCGACCAGGCCCGCACGATCCGCATTCCGGTGCATATGATCGAGACGATCAACAAGATCGTCCGCACCTCGCGCCAGATGCTGCACGAGATCGGCCGCGAGCCGACGCCGGAAGAACTGGCCGAAAAGCTCGCCATGCCGCTCGAAAAGGTCCGTAAGGTCCTGAAGATCGCCAAGGAGCCGATTTCGCTCGAAACCCCGGTCGGTGACGAAGAGGATTCGCATCTCGGCGATTTCATTGAGGACAAGAACGCGCTGCTGCCGATCGACGCCGCCATCCAGGCGAACCTGCGCGAGACGACCACCCGCGTTCTCGCCTCGCTGACGCCGCGCGAAGAGCGCGTGCTGCGCATGCGCTTCGGCATCGGCATGAACACCGACCATACGCTCGAAGAGGTCGGCCAGCAGTTCTCGGTCACCCGTGAACGTATTCGCCAGATCGAGGCGAAGGCGCTGCGCAAGCTGAAGCATCCGAGCCGTTCGCGCAAGCTGCGCTCGTTCCTCGACAGCTAGGTTTTAACGCCGTTCCGATTGGAAAAGCCGGGCCCTGCGCCCGGCTTTTGCTTTGGTGATTAATACCAATGATCAAGGCCGTTTCCTTGTCCCTGTCTGGTGACAGGCCTATAATCCCGCCACGGGGAAAGGATCGATCGCGACACACGCGAGATCGTATGCCTGCGTGAACGATCCTCCGTTAGGAGGTGCGACATGACCACTTATATTCTTTTGATCGATTGGACGGACCAAGGCATCCGTACTGTTCGCGACTCGACAAAACGGCTCGACGCGGCGAAAAAACTGCTCGCCGGCGTCGGCGGCTCCATCAACCAGTTCTACCTGACGATGGGCGGCCATGACATGGTTGCCGTCTGCGAGGCGCCCGATGATGCGGTGATGGCGCATTTTACGCTGTCGCTCGCCATGGCGGGTAATGTCCGCACCGAGACGCTGAAGGCGTTCCCGGAGGCTGCCTATCGGGATCTCATCGGCTCGCTCGGCTGACCACTGCTCAAGCCGGTTCGGATGCCAAGGCACGGCTCTCCGGAGACCGCGTGGCGCTGAATGATGACGGGCCTGCCGGCCAATCGTTGCGGCAGCGATCACGCGGTTTTTTGTATTTGTGGCTTGATGCTGCCGGCTTTAAAGGCCACATCGCTGCTGTGACAGAAGAAGACGTCGAACCGGCAGAAGCGCATGAAGCGGCAAAGCAGCGGCCTGAAATCCGCTGGGGAGTCGGCGCGTCCGTGCTTCTGCACGTGCCCATCGTCGCCCTTCTCATTTTCGGCCTGCCGAAGATCGAACCAAAGCCGCCTGAAGACGAGAGTGTGAAGGTGGAACTCGTTCCGCCGCCGGAGGAGAAGAAGCCGGAAGAGAAAAAGCCCCAGGAGAAACCACCGGAGCCGAAGCCGCCGGAACAGGCGAAGAAGCAACCGCCACCCCCACCACCTCCTCCTCCGCCGCCGGCAAAGAAGGCTTCCGAGCAAGCTAAACCGAGGCCGATGCCGACTCTCAACCCTGTCACCGAGTTCGGGGGCAAAAATAGCGGCCCTGACAAATTCCTGGCGGGAAATTCTTCCGAGGGTGAAAGAAAACCGGCGAGAACTTCGCCGCAGCGCACATCAGGGCGGGTGCTGCCGAAGGCTGTTGCGGAAGAGCCAAAAACTGAGGCGCCTCCATCAAGACCCGTACCGGATGATGTGAAGCTTCCGGAAGTGGCAGTGACGGACGTTTCTCCGGAGCGTAACGGACCGCCAGCAGAAGCGTCCGGCGAAGCCAATACCACCTTCGAGCAGGCGAATCCGCCTGAGCAGAAGAGCGCTGAGAAGCCGAAAAACCTGTCCGACACCAACGATCTGCTCGAGGCAAAAACGCTTTTTTCACGGGCTGCAGATGGCAATGTGTTTGCGCAAACCGCGATGGATGGGCTTTCACGCAAACAGCGAGTGGCCACGCTCTGCACCACCGAGCTTCAGGGCCAGCTTATTCACGGTTCGCCGGCTTATTATCCGCTCGCATTGCCGAGTTTTGGCTTGCGAGCCGGTACCATTCTCGATGTCAAGGATGCAGCCTTTGGCACAGCCAACGGCTGGTTCCAAGTTCGTTTCCGCTGCGAGGTGGATGAGGGAGCTACCAAAGTGATGTCCTTTGCCCACCAGGTTGGTGGGCCGATCCCCCGCAGCCAGTATTCGAAGTATGATATTGATGACTAAAGCGCGCGGTGATCTTTCCCGCCCGCAACCAGCCACACGCAAGCAACCGTATCTAGCCTCTCCCTATGGCCGTGATGGTACGGCGAAGAAGGGACAATGATATGTCGAACGAGATCGAGCGTTTTCTGGAGCGTCAGGATGAAGCCGTCAGCGCGCTGTTCTTGGAAAACAAGGGTGACGAGTTGACCGATATTCTGGTGGCGGCGCTCGAAGAGGCCTTCGAGATCCTGCTCGAAGCCGCACCCGCCGAAACGCTGCATTGATATTTCCCAAGTCATTGCCGGCAGCGCTTGGCGAGCGGCTCACCGGCTACCGGTTCGAACGCGATGCGCTCGGCCGTTCCGCGGCAAGCGTCTTCCGGCTGGAGGGCGAGGGCCTGCCGGCGCTCTATCTGAAGGTCGAGGCGGCCGGGCCGTTCGGCGAGCTTGCCGATGAAGCCGCCCGGCTATCCTGGCTTAAGGCCGCCGGCCTGCCATGTCCCGATGTCATCGCCCGGGAAAGCGACGGCAAGCGCAACTGGCTGCTGATCGGCGCCCTGCCGGGGACCAATCTTGCCAGCGCATCGGCGCTGACGCCGCTGGCGCGCGTCGAACTGCTGGCGGCCGCACTTGCCGATCTCCATCACCTGCCGATCACCTCCTGCCCGTTCGATCATCGGCTGGAAAAGCGCCTGCCGGCCGCAGGCGCGCGCATGCAGGCCGGGATCGTCGACGAGACCGATTTCGACGAGACGCGGCTCGGAAAGAGCGCCGAAACATTGTTTGCCGAACTCGAGGGCCGGCGGCCGGACCGTGAGGACCTCGTCGTTACCCATGGCGATGCCTGCCTGCCCAATTTCGTCGCCTCCGGCGGCCAATTCTCCGGCTACATCGATTGCAGCCGCCTCGGCGTCGCCGACCGCTATCAGGATATTGCGCTCGCTTGCCGCAGCATCGCCGATAATTTCGGTGCGGCGCTGGTGCAGCCCTTCCTTGATCGTTACGGGCTGACGGCGCCGGATCCGGCGCGCCTCGATTATTACCAGCTGCTCGACGAGTTCTTCTGACGCTTCAAAGACGCGTGGCGCTTGCCAAGCGTTGCGCCCGCTCCATCCGGCTGGCAAGATGCCGGCGATCGGATCTGCGGGCAGATAATGGCGAAAAACCAGTTCAGGATGCTGCGCTCGGCGCTGGCCGGGGTCGAAGCGGTGGAAGCGCAAACGCATCACAGCTTCAGCAGGCACACGCATGAGCAGTTCGGCATCGGCCTCGTCTCGTCAGGGGCGCAGAAGTCGCGCAGCGGGCGCGGCATGGTCGAGGCTGCGGCCGGCGACATCATCACCGTCAATCCGAACGAGGTGCATGACGGAGCGCCGATCGGCGCGGCGCGCTCATGGCGCATCCTCTATTTCGACCCCGAGATCGTCACCCATCTGTCGCGCGAGATCGGCGGCGGGGCAGGCCGGCAGGAAATCCCCCATCCGGTCATCCGCAATGGCGCAATCGCCGCCCGATTCGAGAGCCTGTTTGGGGCGGTGACCGGTGGCGGAGCGGACGGGCTGCTCCTTGAGGAATTGCTGCTGGAGCTTGTCGCCGATGTCATCCGGGAAGACGGCGATCGCGAGGAGCGGCCGCCGGTGCCGGCCGCCATCCGGACGGCGCAGGCCCTTATCGACGACGATCCTCTTGCCGCCGTCTCGCTCGCCGATCTCGCCCGGGAAAGCGGCCTCAGCCGCTTCCAGGTGCTGCGCGGCTTCGCCAAGGCGACGGGGCTGACACCGCATGCCTATCTCCTCCAGGCCCGCATCCATCGCGCCCGCCGGCTGATCGCTCGGGGCACGCCGCTTGCGGAAGCGGCCTTTGCCAGCGGCTTTGCCGACCAGAGCCACATGACGCGCGTTTTCGTGCGCAAATACGGCCTGTCGCCGCGGCTCTATGCCGGCGCCTTTCTCTGAGCCGTGCCGCAGGCCGCGCGCCCTCTCTCCCGCCTCATCCTGAGGCGCCCCGCAAGGGCCTCGAAGGACGGGGCTGGCCGAGGCTCCGCCGCCCTGCAATTTCGTTCAAGACCCCAACCGGTTCCTGCTGTTTCCTCGGCGCATCCAACAGGAGGCAGGAATGTCGAGACAGGTTCAAGGTTATGTCTATCTGACGCTGGCGATGCTGACGGTCGGCAGCACCGTCATTGCCAGCAAACTCATCGCCGCCGGCCTGGCGCCATTTACCGCCACCGCCTTGCGCTTCGCGCTCGCCTTTCCCGTCTTTCTCGTGCTGATGCGGGTGACCGGCACGCGGCTGCCGAAACTTCCCCGGCGTGACCGCCTGATCCTCGCCATCCAGGCGGGCGCCGGCAGCGTCGGCTATACGACGCTGCTGATCACCGGCCTCAGCCTGACGTCTGCCGCCGATGCCGGCGTCATCATCGGCACGCTGCCGGTGGTCTCGGCGGCAATTTCCATTCTGCTGCTCGGCGAGCGGCCGCAGCCCGCCCTGCTTCTCGCCGTGGCGCTGGCGACCGCCGGAGTGTTTTCGATCGCCTTCACGCCGGAGGCGGCCAGCGGGTCGCTGGCCGGCAATGCGCTGATCCTGCTGGCGGTCGTTTGCGAAGGGCTGTTCATCCTGTTGAACAAGCAGCTGACCGCCGATATTCCGCCGCTTGCCCAATCGACGCTGATGAGCGGCATCGGCTTTGCCGTCGCCGTCATTCCGGGCGTGTTCGAGGCGCCTTCCGCACACGGCTTTTCCGCAAGCGCTGCGGCGGCCGTCGTCTATTATGCGCTGGTGCCGACCGTCGCCGGCTTCCTGCTCTGGTATGCCGGGGCCGAACGGGTGAGCGGCACGGAAGCCTCGCTCTTTACCGCGCTCGCGCCGGTGTCCGCCGTCCTGCTCGCCTTCGTCACCCTCGGCGAGCCGGTCGGCTTCGGCCAGCTTGCCGGCATAACCTGCGTGCTTACGGCGGTGCTCGGGCTCGGCCTGGCTGGAAACCGCACCGCAACCCAACCCACCGAGGGGAGATAGGCCATGCGTTTCAACCATGCCGCCGCCATGTGGCAGACCTTTCCCGAGCTTCGCGCCGGCGCGCTCTATGCCACCGGCATCGATGCCGGTGTGGACGTCGAAGCGGCGATAACAAGCTTCGGGGCGATCGCCGACACCCGGCTTGCCGGCGCCCAGGAAAGCGAATTTCCGGAAATCCAGGCCTGGCGGCGCGGCTTTTCCCGCATGGGGCTGAAGCCGACGCAATATCGCTCGGCCTCCGAAGCGCTGCTGCGGCGCTTCCGCCAGGAGCAGGCGCTGCCGCGCCTGCATCCGCTCGTCGATCTCTGCAATGCGGTCTCGCTCGCCTTTGCCATTCCCATTGCCGCCTTCGATGTCGAAAAGATCGGCGGCGATCTCGAGGTCCGGCCGGCAACGGGCGACGAGACCTATCTGACCTTCGGCGGTGAGATCGAACATCCCGAGCCGAACGAGGTGATCTTCGCCGATGGCGGGGGAAGCGCCCATGCGCGGCGCTGGACGAACCGGCAGAGCGGGCTTTCGGCGGTACGGCCGACGACGCGGTCGGTGCTGATCGTTGTCGAGGCGCTGCATGCCTCGGCCGAGGCGGATATCGCCAGGCTGGTGGCGACGCTCGCGGATCATCTGGCGAAGGCCTGGCCGGCGGCGCCGAAAGCGGCGCTGCTCAGCGCAGCATCGCCGGGTTTCGAATTCTGAAGCGGACGCTTGGGAAGGGGCGTTCGCACCTTGGGCCGGCGGCATGCACGCCCTATCTTACCGGGATCGATCGCTTCTGGAGACGAACCGCATGTCCGATAAATCGATCAGGATCCCGGGGCCGGACCATCCGATCACCGTCGAGCACAATCCCTGCCGCGTCGTCGTCACGCTCGGCGGCAGGACGATGGCCGACAGCCGCGACGCGCTGACGCTGCGCGAAGCCTCCTATCCGCCGGTGCAATATATTCCGCGCAAGGATGTCGACATGTCGTTGCTGCAGCGCACCGACCACAGCACGCATTGCCCTTATAAGGGCGACGCCGCCTATTACAGCATCATTCCCGGCGGCGAACGCGGCGAGAATGCCGTCTGGACCTATGAGACGCCGCATGCCGCCGTCAGCAACATCAAGGATCATCTCGCCTTCTATCCCGACCGCGTCGACAGCATCGAGGAAATGGCCTCCCCGGAAGCCGGCAGCTTCTGACGGCCGGCCCGGCATCGATGCGGGAACATGTTGCACGCGGGATCGTTTGAGCGCCATCTAGCGAGGATGTGTCGTGCCAAAATTCTATTTTCAACTGTTCGATCGCGATGGCGCCGGGGCGACCGAAACCGGGTATGAGTTCGAAACGGTCGAGGCCGCCAAAGCGGAGGCGCGGCGCGTGCTTGCGGAGATGGCCGCCGAGGGCCTTCCGGCTGCGCCCTTGAATATGCTCTCGGTGGAGCTCTTCGATGAAAGCCGGCGGCCGCTGGCGGAAATCCGGCTGATCCTCGAAGAGATCGCGAAACAGCCGCCGGCCTGATCGCTGCCGATAGCGTCGCCCGCATTGCGGAACGATGTCAAATTTTGTTGCCTATGAAAGCGGGTCTTCGCGTCGCCGGATCAATCCGAGTGTGGATTGATGCGCAGGTATGACGGCGGCAACCCTGATCGAGGCCGTCATCGAATGACGTCGAGCCATTCGTTGCTGAAGACGAGGCTGGCAACCGTGACAGGTTCGCCGCTTTCGTTGCGGACGGTCACGGCGATCGTCGTGCGATCACTTGCGGGCAGCTCGTCGCGGGCCACATCCAGCAGGATGCGGGTCACTTCTTTGGGAATGTCTTCACGAGATTTGAGCTCGGTGCCGTGCTCGTCGCGCGTTGGACCTTCCCCGTTGTGCAGATCGAAATAGTAGCGAGCCATGTTCTTTCCTGCGCGTCACAGGGGAAATTACCGATGAAGACAATTGTTCCCGTCGCTCGCCGTTGATTCCCATAGAAAATACTGGCCGGATCGACATAGTTCGGCAGCTGCTGCTGACCCTTGTAACGATGCCTGCCGATGATGCGTTGAAAGCTTCGACCGCTGCCGTTAGGGTCGCGCCAAAACATTGTTCGGCGAGGGCGCGCGTGAGGGCAGAATTCGTATCTTGGATGTTGGCGGCGATTGTCGCCTCGCTGCCGGCCGCGGCACTGGCCGAGGGATGGCAGGCGGTGGAAGAGGTGCGGCCCTATGCGATCTCGGGCATGTCGGGTGCGGCACTCTACGAATCGATCGGCGAGCACGGGCCGAAGGCCGGGGTCACCGGCCGGGTGATCGCGCATACGACGTTCAAACTCACCTGGACCCGCAAATATGAACCGCAGGGCAATGCCTGCGTGATCACGACCAACCGGCCGAAGCTCATCATCACCTATACGCTGCCCAAGCCCTCGGCCGCGCTGCCGCCGGCCGTCAGGAGCAGCTGGGACGGTTTCATATCGGGTGTTGCCGCACATGAGCGCGTGCATGGCGAGACCATCAAGGAGATGGTCAGGGAAATCGAGGCGACGAGCGTCGGCCTGACTGCTGCCGACGATCCCGACTGCAAGAAGATCAGGGTCGAACTGACGCGGCGCCTCGGCGAGATCTCCGCAAGACAGCGCCAGCGCGGCCGCGACTTCGACAAGGTCGAAATGGGCGACGGCGGCAATATCCAGCAGCTCATCCTCAAGCTGGTGAACGGGCCGTGATTGCCTGAGAGGGCTTGCCTGCCGCTGCATCCCTGGACCAGCCCCGCTGACCTCCTATTTCTCTCGCTAACGGAGAGATGGAGGAGACATGCGATGTCCTATGTCGATGGTTTCATCGTGGCGGTGCCGAGGGAAAATATCGAGGCCTATAAAAAGTTTTCGACCTTCGCCGGCTCGCTGTGGAAGGAATATGGCGCGCTCGAATATGTCGAATGCATCGGCGACGACGTGCCCTATGGCGAGCTCACCTCCTTTCCCCGCGCCGTCCAGGCGAGGGAGGACGAGGTGGTGGTTTTCTCCTGGATCACCTATCGATCGCGCCAGGAACGCGACGATATCAATGCCAAGGTGATGGCCGATCCGCGGCTCAAGGGCGACCAATGGCAGATGCCGTTCGACGGCAAGCGGATGATCTATGGCGGTTTCGAGACACTGCTCAAGCTTTGAACGAGAAAGCATTGACTCGCCCGTCATGGCGCGCCAACTCGCGAGGGAACATTGCGAGACGGAGAGCGCCCGTGCCCCAGACAATCCTCACCTTGGCCACGCGTGGCCAGGGCCTTTACGAATTCACCAACCAGGCGGAGGCCTTCGTCGATGCCGCCGGGCAGGAGGAGGGGCTTCTCACCGTCTTCGTGCGCCACACCTCCTGTTCGCTGCTGATCCAGGAAAATGCCGATCCCGATGTGCGCAGCGACCTTCTTTCCTTCTTCCGCCGCCTCGTGCCGCCGGCCTCCGATCCGTCGATGGGCTGGGTCGTGCACAGGGCCGAAGGGCCTGACGATATGCCGGCCCATATCAAGGCGGCGCTGACGCAGGTGTCGATCGGCATTCCCGTCGCACGCGGCCGGCTGATGCTCGGCACCTGGCAGGGCATCTACCTCTTCGAACACCGCGACCGGCCGCACCGGCGCGAGATCGTGCTGCATCTCGGTTCCTGAGAGAAAGCGGCGCCAGACCCAAATGATCGCGCAAATCCGATCGGGCGAGAAAACTGCTCATCTTCTTGTGAATGCAAACTGAATGGCCGGTTCGAACGCCGTTCAGTTTGCCGCGTCTATTGTCGACACAATCCCCTCAGGGGAGAGATTAAGAAAACAAAGACCAATCGACGGAGACACCTGATGACGCATTTCCTCACCAAGGCTTGCTTTGCCGCAGTGCTCGCCCTCTGCTCCATTCCGGCCACGACCTCCACGGCCGCTGCCGCCGGGCCGCAGACGAACTTCATCGTCGAGGCGCAATATCATCGCCCGATCCGCGGCTGCTCGCCGATGCATGCGGTGCGCAAGGCCCGCGACTTCGGCCTGCGCCGAGCCCATATCACCCGTATGTCGCCGCGCGTCGTGGTCGTTTCCGGGCGTGACCGCCGCGGCTGGGACAGGATGGTCTTCGCCAATGTCCGCGGCTGCCCGCTGATCCGGCGCTAAGGTCTGGACCTGAAGGCCTGCAGCGTTGTTTGCGTGTCTCAAAAAGCCACGCGGCGCCGGAGGGACCGGGCCGGCAAGCGCCGATGCGACGCTTGCCGGCCGTTTTGCCTTGACGGCGCCACTTTCCGCCGTCTCTTCTCTGATTTGTATAAGTGATTCCCGGTAGCGCTTTGGCGTGATGGGGGGACGGCGGCTTGGCCGCACCGACTTTGAAACGAAAGGTTTTTCGATGATGCAGTTTCTGGCAAAGGCGGGTCTTGCCGCCATGCTGATAACAGGCACCCTTGCCGGCACGGCGGCCCCCGCCGCTGCGCAGTTCAGTATCATTATCGGCGATCCGGAGCGTGAGCCGCCGCGCGATTACCGCCGTCCGCCTCCGGGCTTCGATCGCCGGCCGCGCGGCTGTGATCCCAGGCTCGCCGAAGATCTCGCCCGCGATTACGGCCTCCGCCGCGCCCGCGTCGTCGACATTACCCCGCGCCGCGTCATCGTCCAGGGCTGGACCCGCCGCGGCCCCGACGAAATGAGCTTCGGCAACGTCCGCGGCTGCCCGGCGCTGCGCCGCCGCTGATATTAGGCAGAATACCGCCTCGTCTCCGATGCGGCGGCCAGAGCCGCCTTTGCCAGTCTCCCCGATCGGCAAGGGCGGTTTTCTTTTGTGAGCTTGTTTGATGGCAGCTGCGCTCTTTCCTCGGGTTTGGACCCAAAGGCTGCCCCTCACCCTAACCCTCTCCCCGTAAACGGGGCGAGGGGACGTGCCATGCTAGAGGTTCGCGGGGGACGGAGAGGTCGCGGCATATCCCCTTCTCCCCGTCAGAACGGGGGTCCGAAGGACGGGTCGAGACCCGTGGCTCGACCCCGGTCGGTCCCGGCAGGCGGATGAGGGGCAGACGCGCGACGCCTTCATTTCACGGCTCGATCGCAAACGTCACCGTGACGCTGACATGGTAGGTGGTCTCGCCGCCCTGCACGGGAACGGCGGCGTCGGCTTCCTTCATCATCGTGGCGCGATAGGCCGGCTGCGGCAGCGGCCGCGGCTCGTTCTCGTTGATCTCGATGATGCGGCCGAGCTTGACGCCGGCTGCTTCACTCAGCGTCTTCGCCTTCTTGACCGCCTCCGCGACGGCGTTTTTGCGCGCCTCTTCGAGCGCTGCTTCCGGCTTGTCGTTGGTGAACTGGATGTCGCCACCCTGGTTGATGCCGAGCGTGACGGACTGGTCGATCACCTGGCCGAGCTTGGCGAGATCGCGCAGCCTGACGGTGACCGCATTGATGGTCTGGTAGCCGATCAGCTGCGGCTGCTGCTGCTGGCCGTCGACCGGCTGCGGATAATTATATTGCGGCTGGATGGAAAAGCCGGAGGTCTGCAGATCGCGCTCGGCAATGCCGCCGCTCTTCAGCGCGTCGAGCACGTCTTTCATCGCCTTGTTGTTGTCGTCGAGCGCTTCGCGGGCGGTTTTCGCCTGCTTGACGACGGAAAGAGTTACGATGGCCATGTCGGGCGCCATGGGCGATTCGCCATCCCCCGTCACCGAAATCACCGCCTCGCGCGGCTTTGCCTCCTGCGCCAATACAGGCGCTGCCGCCGCCAGCGGCAGGGCCAGAAGGGCAGTCATCAGAACAGTCTTGGACAGGTTCGGCGCCATGTTTCATTCCCTAGTTGTCGTTTCCCGGATGAACTTTCTGTCGGTTGATTGTGAAGCTATTGCGGCGGAAGGGAAGGGCGAGCGTGTGGCGAGAGAAAAATATGCGGAGAGGCGTTGCCGTGTAATCCCCTCTAGCCTGCCGGATATCCCCATGTCGGGAAGATTGGTTGGAAGACGTTCACGTCACTCTCCCTCATTCCTGTGCTTGTCACAGGAATCCAGTGCGCCCAAGTCCTTGGGCGCGAGAGACTCTGTTCAACGTTGATGATTATTCACCGCGCAGACGCGCGGTGGCTGGATTCCTGTGACAGGCACAGGAATGAGGGAGTTCGAGGTGACGCTCCCACCAGACGCCGGTAACGGCGGTGCGTTTTTTGCCTGCGTGGCGGCAGGGCAAAGGCGGCGGCCACGGCACAGCCTCTCCATTCCTGCGGGTTCGTGAAAGGCGCACCAGCTTCCCAATTCCCCCAAACCTGCTAGCAAATACCGCGGGTTAAGAAACAGGGGCTCCGGACACGCTGTGCCCGGCAAGGGGGACAACATGCGCTTCATCACAATTCTACCAATCGGCCTCGCCATCGGCTTGGCAGGCTGCACTCAGGTGGCTGAAAAGGCGGAGAACGCCGCCAACCGCTCCTTCACCAGCTATGCCTTGGGCAAACCCTATGCTGACATCGCCAATCTCGACCAGTCGCCGATGGCGCGGCTTTCCGGTTCCGAAGCAACCTACGACCCGATGATCGCCGCGACACCATTGACGAACGGCATGACGGTCTACCGGCATATGGCGCCTGCCGCCAAAACCGAGACCGGCACGAATTTCGCCGGCCTGGTCGGCAACTCGACTGTGTCGCAAAACAACCGGCTGTCCTATTTCCTGGTGGGCGCCGACGGCATCGTCAAGGATTGGGCGACGGGCTCGATGCAGGGCAGCGCCAGCGACTGCGTGCAATATATCGGCGGCATCATCAACCGCTGTAACGACATGCGGCAGCTGCAGGCTTCGCTCGCGCTCTATGATGCGCGCGTGGCGACCAGGGCCGGCCAACCGATGTCGAGCTGGGGCGAACCGGCAGCGCCCGCGGTAAACTGAGGACGCGCATCCGTGGTTCCTCGGGTCGAGCCCTGAGACCCACGGAGGGCAGGGGAGCGTCTCCCACCCTCCGTCATACTCGGGCTTGACCCGAGTATCCATGCCGCACGCGGCGCGCGAGCTGCTGGGCTGCGGTCGCCATTGTCAGTGCGAACGCCAACGCAGTACTTGGGGCTATGGGTCCTCGGGTCAAGCCCGAGGACGACGGAGGGTGGGGAGCTTGTGTGGCTAGGACCGCAACCGCGTGGTTGCTTCGCTATCCCTGGCGGAAAGCCTTACATCATCCGGAACCGGATTTGCCGTGACCGCTGAAGGATGCAGCGCTGAATTAAGCGCCGAAATCATCCATGAAAGAGGGATGGATGGCAGGCTTGCGCTCTTCGCGGGCTTCGCGAAAACGCTGGGGAACCGCACCGAGACCGGTCACGAAACGGGACAGGAGATTGCGGTTGAAAAGTTTCTGTATGGCACTCATGGCATTTCACTCATTCTTTTTTTTGTTAGCCGGCAGCATATATTTTGCCCAAGCTGCCGTCGCAATGGGCAATTTTGCATGACAGTTATGTGACAGTGGATGATCACATTGGCGTTAGAAGAGCCCATCGGGGCAATCCGTCGCCATAAATCCTCGGCGGCTGCCGACGTGGCGTGGTAGATTGGGCACTTGGCTAAAGCCAAGCCCTCCGAAGGAGAAGCTCAGATGAACCGCTTTTTCGCAGTTGTCGCGACCGGAACGCTGATCAGCCTTGCCACGATCATTTCGGCCTGCACTTCGTCCCCTGACCTCGATCAGACGTCGTCGATCAACGGCAGCTACTATCAGGAAAGCCGTCCGCTCAATCCGGCTTGCACGGATGGGTTCAGGCCGAGCGATGGGCGTTCCTGCAGCTATTAAAACCCGTGTCGATCGGCAGTGGCGTTAAGTTTGAACACAAGATCCGGTTGTAAGGCACCGTTCGAACGCCTAGGCTCAGGACTCATTGCGGCAGCCAGAAGCTGATAGTTGCCGCGATGAGTCCTGAACCTAGGCCGTGCGTGTTTCCTTCCAGACCTTGTTCAGTATGTTGAGCCATTCCTCAGAACTGCGTGTCATGATCGACCGGGAACGCTCTTCTACCTCGATCCGCCGTATTTCGGGAGCGCCCTCATCGGAGAGCGTTTGAAGTGCCTTAAAGGGCGATTTGTCCTCTCGATCAAACAGTCGGGAAATTCGGAATACCTTTACGAGATTCCAGTTCCATGAAGCCGATCTGACGTATTCGATCAGTGGGGGAAGGGTAGCCCTGCCAAGGAACTTATCATAACGGCCTGCCCATCTCCGCAAACAAAGGGCTCCCGTTGCCAGGAGCCCAAAGGTCAGAAGAAGAAGTGAAGGATAGCGGCGATACCAAAAAGGCAGTCCGCAACATCCACTTTGACTTTGACGGTCAAGTAGGTGCGTTTCCTCATAGGAAAGCCCTTTCTGGACCACGCCGGCGCAGCCCATTAGGGTTGCGTGGGAGCGCACCGTCGAATGGCTTTAACCCGGCCTTCACGGCAGCATCGGTCTATCGTCTGCATCTGCAGTAGCTTCCGATAGATCCCGTTCGACTCCCGCTGGCGTTTCACTTGGTCGTATGAGGACTGCTACATCGACAGCGGGACGGGGCCTGCAGGTGTCCTAGGCTGTCCGAGTTGTCGAAGCTCGGGACCATCGGGGCCGCAGGTTCGCTAATATAGAGCCAGCTCTGGTTGTTTTTCAATCTCGCCTGGGCGTGTATCATGACGAAAGTTAGCTCGTGTAAGAGCACGTGATTTCGTTGGCTTCAGTGGCCGCCGTCAGGCTCATCTTCCACTAATAGAGGTTCACCATACTCGATAAACTGCCATTGTGTCCGGTCCTGTTTTTGGTTCACGGCGGTGAAAGTGCCCTCGTTAAATGATCGGAACTGAACATCGGCTTCCTGAGACCGAGTGACCCTGCACGACAGATTTGAATAGGCTCGAACCAGTCGCAAGTCTTCGACCTGAAGTCCTTGCTCGGCTGTCAAGCCAGCGACAGCCGACTCCGCAAAATTGGAAGCCTCTCGAGCTGCCTCCAGCGCGAAACTGGTTGTTTCACTGAGATTCAGCTTAAATTTCCAGGCGTGAAGAAAGACGTTGTCGATGGGAGAGAAGTGCGGAGGATCTGTATTTTGTTCTACTGAAAGCGTTGTCTGAGTATGATGGCCGGATGCCGGTAGGTACCACATCACATGTCGGCGGTATCTGCCTGCTGCGGTGAAAAGCTGTTCGTGCAGCCATGTGAACGTCAGAGCTCCGAAGAGCGGTGGCATGTTCGTCGACGCAAACAGCTTGCTGTTTGGCGAGGTTAGATTGCTGCTCAAATGATCCATGTGGTTCCGAAGATCAGATATCGTCCGGCTAAGCGTTAGAAACCTTGCAACGTGTTCGCGCGACTTGAGCTCATCCAGCTTTGAAAGCAGTTTGGTAAGAGCGTAAAATTGATCAACGGTTGACCAACAATCTGAGAAAATGCCGACCGTTTCTTTATGACTTGGCTTGAAGAGGCCATCGGTGCTCCTCGCCTGAACCGATAACAACGAGTCATAGGCCCTTCCCATGGACATTTCGATCGCATCTGCCGCGTAGCCTATTGCTTCGAGGATCATACGAGACCGCGCTTCGAACTGGAGCGGAAGTGACCTAAGTGCAGTCGAATCAAAGACGCCCCTGAACCCGGGCCAGAATATGGACTGTCTTGACAGTTTGAACCCTCCTCATCAATGCCATCTAGTATGCTTGAAAGCCGAGATTACACTCGCGAAAATAGCACGGCGATATTTATTGGTCGCTACGAGCGGCTTCGTTCGTGTCAAAATTCATGGAGTGACATTTCAAACAATGGCGAATCCGATGTCTTTGTTCAGAACCCCCCGAAAAAGCACCACTACATTCCCAAGTTTTACACCAAGAGGTGGGCCGATAAAGGCGATGGCCGGTTAGTAGTCTACAGCCGCCCCCATCAACGAGTTATTGATCGTCGGCTTTTTCCAGATGGCACAGGATATCTTGAGGGTCTTTACGCGTTGCGGGATTTCGAACCCGCCCTGACGAATCAAGTGGAAGAGAATTTCTTCAAGCCGGTCGACTCGCAGGCTAGCGAAGCGCTGGCTGCGCTGGAGCGTTATGGTGACGGGGTAAAATGGGATGTGGACAGCCGCACCGCCTGGACGCGCTTCCTGCTTTCGCTCCTACTTCGTTGTCCGGAGGATTTGGCTTTGTTGCGTGCCTATTGGGCAGAGGAAAGCGTGGCGAGCGACGCTGACAGCGAGGCAAAGTATGCCGACATACGGCAGTCGGACGATCCAGCAACTTTTCGAGATTACCTACTCTCTCGGCCTCAGTGGGAGCACGAGCGAACGCTGTTTGAAATGTTTCAAAGGTTCATTGATAACGAAACGATAGGGACCCACATAAATCAAATGCACTGGGGGGTGATCGAGACATCGAAGTCAAATTTGCGGCTAATGACCTCAGATCGACCCATCGTGAGAAGCGCAGCCTTGAAAAGTCCTCAGGGGCACCTGGCCCTTCCTGTCGGCCCAAGCCTGCTTTTTGTTGCTGCCTCAAATCCGACGTTTCTCACGGATCTCCGAAGGACACCCTCTCGGGATATCGTGATGCAATCGAACCGCACTGTTATGACGAACGCAGTTAAGTTTGGTTACGCAAATGACCTGTCGCAACGGAGGTTTGTCGAAAGCGTTTTTGCCACAGATCACGAACCTCGGTTGCTCGAAGGGACAGTCGAAAAGAGAAGGACGACTGCGCCACCGAGGGGGTCACTTGAATCTCGAAGTGGGACCCTAAGATGGTCGACAGTATTTTGAAAATTCCGGAACCTGATGTCAAAATTCCGGATTTTCGTGTCCGGCTGTTGTCTGACACCAGTATCCGGAATATGTGGGAATCTTTGGGATTATCCGGGATCGTACGCGAAGACACCTAAAATCAGGGCCTTAGCAGGGGCGGAGCGGGAAATCCCGTCAGTTATCTTTGACAGTTCGAATTGCCGAAGGGCAGTCTCATTGACAAACCTGCCTGAACTGGATGCTTGCCTCAAAATGCTTTCGAGAAAACCTCCAACCGCCTTCAAGTACCCTTCAAGCCTACTAAACAAGGCTTCTTAGGTTGTTCGCGACGCAATGAGCGATCGCGCGCGTCGCGCTTTTGGCCTTTCCGGCAAAAAAGATTGCCACGTGAACGCGGAAATCTTTCACATTCTCTAATGAGCAAAGAAATCAAGCGGATGGCCTGCGTTCGGGTGTCGGGGAGATTTCCACATGTGGCCGTATTGCGATGTCCGCGTTGCGCCTTCAATGCAGTCATTCAAAGCGTCGACATTTTCGAATGTGAAGGGACATTCGCCCTCGCATTGTACAGTCAGAATCCGGTAAACTTATGCGCATGGGATATTCGTTGAGTGAAAAATTGGAGCGCATCTACAACTGCGCCAAAAGTCCGGCACCTTACGGAACGGAACGTAGCTTGCTTCACGCCTACGTTGCTTGCCTGACTTTTGACGAACTCTGCGAGGCGATTTGTAGCACACTGGAGGCTGAAGCGCCCTTGCGCATGGCCCTTCGTGGAAGACTGTTACGGCTTTTACGCCTCTCCGATGGAGAACTTGCGGAGCGGCTTTCGCTTCTTGTTGAGACAGCGCAATCGCTTCACGAGGACAATCATGTCTTGCGAACACGCGTGGACGCGCTTCTCTCAGCCGTCTATTCTTGGTTGCCTGTTGCGACTCGTCACGTGGTTCTCGAACGTTGGATTGATCGCGAGACGAGCGGCACCGCGGGTCGGTGGCTCAAAGCCATGGCTTCCGACAAGTCGTTATTCGACGCAGAGGCAATATTCAATTACTGGCTGAAGTCGCACGACACGCGCGCGGCGAAGATATTGGCCTATCAGGCTGAACCTATTTTTTTAGACGGAATCCTCGTTGAGCTTGCAGCTGGAGGTGCGGATGGGTGGATCATCAGCAAAGCCGCCTTGAGGGCAACTTCAATCCCCGATGACTTCTGGCATCTTCTTCGAGGCACGTATCCGGCCAGCTATGCCTATCTCTGCGCGATGGCGGGTCGAAAGTTGACTGACGAGGAAGCGCTCGCGCTGATTGAAGACACATCCCCCAGTATTGCTGACGGCGGGCGGGGACTCGTGATCTGGTCCATGGGCCAAATGGGCCTGATATCCGCGCTAGATCGTCTCGACCCAAAAAGCTAAGGCCGTGGCACCGGGCACTGACTAATGAATATATCAGCGCCGCGATGCGAAGATCAGCGTGCGGTGTGAGAAGTCGGACAGCTCTGCATCGTTGATAGCGGCCGTCTGCCAGGCCGGGTTGGAGTCATGGTGAAACCGATTTGCGTAGTTGAGCAACAATTTGAGTTCGACAATATCGGCCGCCGAGAGTATTCCGTTAGGCCCGCCGACGCGCTGTTCACATATGTTAATGAACGGTCCAAGAAGCGTCCCCGGAGGAAATTGCTCAGGGTACGCCACTCGCATAAATGACTCTAGTATCGGCCTCAGCGCCTGGGCCACCTCGCGTTCCCGAGCAGGATTGGCAACCTGCAGGTACCCCCGGACGAGTTCATGGCGCTTGTCGTGCTCGGAAATACTGTCGCTACGAACATCCCACACCGCGATTTCAGAACCGACCGCTGCCCTATTGATTCTCAAGGCGATGGAACTGTTCCTGTCAGCCTGCTCCCAAAGGCTGCATAAGAACGGCTTGGAATGCGAGAGTACAATCACCTGGCGAACCCTTGCGGCTAACGCCATGATTTCCTCGCGGGTCCGCAAAGTGCGGTGGTCGTCGAGGCTTGTCATCGGATCGTCGATCAAGACAATTTTGTTCGCGAGATCCGGATCCTGTTCCAGCGATGCAAAAAAGAATGCGAGGGCGAGGGTGTTGCGGTCTCCCGCGCTAAGGGTGTTTCTGAAGCATGGGCCAGCGTCGGCCGTAACGTCTACATTCTGCTGGTTAATAACGATGACATACGATGCCGACGAGCCCGACCTGTTGTTGACCGATTGAACTTCCCCGAGCCGAAACGGCGCGCCGAAGCGGCGCAGGTAGTCGTTGATCGCCGCCTCAAAGGCAGGGAAAATCTGCTGCCGGTACTGATCGAGGGCCGCGCGGGCCTGCGTCCGAAGCGCCTCCGTTGCCGTTTTCGCGGCCTTCTCTGTAATGTAGGCTGCGCAGTGAGGCAGGACTTCCGGCTCGAATCGCGCTTTTTGCGCATTCAGTTTGGCGAGGTCGGTGCGCAATGCAGAAAGGTCGTCTGCGGCAGCTTGCTCTTTGACGAGTTCCAACCGGGCGTTGGCACCTACGAAGCGTTCCGAGAGTGCTGTCACTTCAGCGATACACGCGCGATAAGCTTGGATGGACCGCCGTGTTTCGTCCGTAAGAGCCATTGCTTCCAATGGCGAAGCCGCCTTTGCGCGAAGCTGTTCAAGGACGGACTCGCGCGCTGCATTCCACTTCCGGGCTACTTCCGCCGTATCGATGTCGAGTGCAGGCAGCTCTGCGAAATCCTTCCAAAACTCATGAGCCTGCGCAGCGGTACGCACGTTCCGCTCAAAGGCGGATGGAATGTCTCCGCCATGGGTATCGCGCACCCCTATCCCAGTCTGCCGTATTGTGGCCTTTAGATCCTCATACTCCTGGCTGAAATAAGCGCGGTAGTGGGCAATCAGATCAGAGCCCGCGAGATTTTGTGCGCAAAACGGGCAGACCTCCGCTTCGCCTCCGACAGATGCAGGCGCGATAAGTGTCATGCCCTCAGATACCCAGTTTTCACCACTGCGCCCCAGTTTCCCGATGTGGCTGCGCGCGCGCTCCGCGGCGGCGGCTTCGACATCGGCAAGAGTGCGCCTCATAACGATATCAATGCCGTCGATGTCAAAATCAGGGAGCTGGATCGTTTGAAATCCTGGTCTTTGCCTTATTACATCGGCCGACCGTGCCGCAGCCAGCCTCCTTTCCGCTTCCTGAATCTTCTGGTCTATCTCCGCGTCCCGTTCAAGATCGCAGAAGGCATCAACTTTGTAGGGGCCAAGGGCTCCGGCAGGGATGGCTTCGGCGAGGTTGCGCAGCGCAGTGTTGTGCTCTTCGATCCGAGCAACGTGTCCCTGCAGCGCGCGGCTGAGCGCAACGCCCCGCGCACCGAGAATCAGTTCATGCAGGTTTTGGCGATGCCCCGATTGAAGTTCGATTCCCGAGCAGACGTTTGCCGTAACGAAAACATCGTCGAAAATCGCAACGTTAGGCAGCGGGTGCGACCACGCCCCGTTCTGGAAAACTGCGGCTCCTCCAGCGTGGCGAATAACAACGTGTGGCGGATGCTGTGCGCCGAGGCGGTGGCGCTCGAGAACAAGCTTGGGGTCGCCGGTCGCTAGCGACCGCAGCACTGCCGCCAGTGTGGTCTTTCCGCGAGCGTTTTCGCCATAGATCAACGTGAAAGGCGTAAGTGCCGTCTGCGCCGGCGGGTTAAGATTATCGTACTGGCCGACATTCCTGAGAAGTTGAATATGTTCGATCATACCAGCAGCATCCCCCGCAAAGCACAAAGTAAAATGTCATGATATCTAGCAAAGGTTGCGCCAAACAGGCAACAGCGAGCCGCCGAATGTCGGGTCCGCTTCGAGTCGATAGCGGCCCTTTAAGGAAATGGCAGGCGCAGTTAGGCAATCGGTCGATTTGCTTGCCATTTCCAGGCTTTTCTAAAGGGCGTCTTCACGCCCTCGGTTTTCAATGATTGGCATTTGTTGCCTGCTCAGGCTGCGATATCCGCAATCTCGCCGTATTGGCATAGAACGCGTGGGCTGCTCATATCGCCGCTCTCCATGTCCACCATCACTGCATAAGCAGCGACACCAACGAACCTGTCTGCCATCGCGCCGGCGAGCCGTTCTGCAGCTGCGGAGTTCGAAGCTTGCCGCATTTCACCGGGAGCAATGTTCCCGCGCACTTTCTTAAATGGCATAACGATAAACTTCTCACATAATGACATCGGCAATCCTTTCGTTCTGTAAAACCGATGTTCTTATTTTGTTCTCCTGGGTTGTAAAGTCAACCGGACATCTGCCGACTCGGCTGCGCGTGTGGATATTGGTTGCCGCAGCGCCTACTGGAGCGCTGAAATCGAACCTTGCGGCGCCTGTGGACAACCAGTGGATTATCGGACGGGCATAGGCGCGTGGCCGGTGAACATGATCCGTCCACCAACGTGTAATTCGTCGATGCGATCCGCCGTAAACTCTTCCGGAGGATAACCAGCGGCCATGTTGTCAGAAGTAAGGTAGAGTTTGCCGTCTAGAGACCATCGGGCACGCTTAACAAGGGCCCGGTCCATCACGTTGAAATGGTAAATGCGCCCGTCATCGACTTCGGTTTTCGAGGCGTCGGCGATGAGCAGTGCGCCGTCCGGTATCGTCGGCCACATGGAGTCGCCGCGAGCTTCCAAGATGTAGCAGTAATCAGGGTTTGCGCCGAGGTTGCGAAGGAAGTCGCGAGCGAACGCCACTTCGCCGATCGGCATCTCATTTACGGGCACCAGTCCCCGGCCCGCGGAGGCTCGCGCGTCGAACCTCGGAAGCCGCACAACGTTGTCGGTCACCTCCGCTGGCGGATTCTTGCCAGAATCGCCCCGGCCGTCCTCGCCCATCAGCCAGGCGATGGAGACCCCCGTGGCTTGAGCGATCTCAATTACCGTTGATGCCTTAGGTTCGCTTTTTTCCGACACGTAGTCGGACAGCGTTCGCCTGCTCACGCCAGAAAGTTCGGCTTCCAGTTTATCCAAGCCACCAATCAATCCAGCGGCTTCGCGGATTCTTGCGCCTAAATCACTCATGCTTATTCGCAGATTTCTGCGTGACTAGCAGAAATCTGCTTGCCACATGGCAGAAAATTGCTATCCTCTCCATAAATACGGACCAAATCACCCATGAAAAGGGAGGCCGGCCAGGGCCTCCCTCATCACCACGAGGATCCACTATGCACCGGCCCCAGCAGGCGGACAAGAAGACCCGGAAGGCGATCGACAAGATTGCTGAGATGACAGCGATCAAAGGTCGGCTTTTTACCGCCGGCCTTTCTCTTCTCGATATCGATCGAACCTATCAGCTCCCGCGTGGAACGGCTGGAACGACGCTCCGGGAACCCAATGCGGCTGGGGAGAGGGCGATCGCTGCAGCTCTCGGTACAAGGCCACATCTGCTGTGGCGGTCGCGTTACCACGCCTCCGGTCTGCGGAAATCCCCTCAACCCCGCGAGAACTATGAGCGTCCCGCCACGATGGCACAACGCCAAAACGGCACGGCGGCATAGACATGCGCAACCCCTTCATTCCCTCACGCTCCCCGGTTTGCGAGCTTGCAAATCTGATCCTGATTTTCGGCGTGACGTTCGCGGGCTTGACGGCGGCGGCAGTTGCTCTGCTCGCGAGCGTGATGCCATGAGCTTGAATGTTTTCGACCAGAACGCGCTCTATCACGCGCATCTTCACGCCTGCTTTGCGGCAGTCCGGGAAGGCTTTCCGCACCTCGCGGTTGGCGAAATCGTTGACCCGCCGCACGACTGGTTTGACGCGGCGCTCGCGCGCCAGATCGTGATGCACCTCATGGTCACGGAACTGAAGTGGCCGAAGCGGCGCGTCGTCGAGGCCGAAAATCGTTCTCGCGAAGCGATCAACCGGGCGCTCCGCACGGTCGATGCGCGCCTCGGCAGTCTGCGCTTCTCCGCTCACTACAAGACGATGGCGCTACGCGCCCGCGCGCTCATCACCCTCCAAACGACAGCAGAAGAAGAAGTCGCATAATGGCCGAATTCAAACGCATCCTGATTTCAGACATCGTCATTCCGGAGCGGCTGCGCGCTGTTGAAGAAGAGCACGCGATCGCGATTGCTCAGAGCATCGTCGAGCATGGCCTGATCAACCCCATCACTGTTCGCAGCACGCCCAATGCGAAGGGCGGCAAATACACCCTTGTCGCAGGCGCCCATCGTATCCGGGCAGAACAGATCAATGAAGAGCCCGAAATCGACGCGATGATCGTCGAAGGTGACAAGGCCGAAGCCCAGCTCATTGAGATCACCGAGAACCTTTTTCGAAATGAGCTGTCGGTGCTGGACCGCGCCGTCTTCGTACAAACCTATCGTGATGTTTGGGAAGGCAAGTACGGGAAGGTTGAGGCGGGCCGACCCGGAAATCGCGCAAACCTTGCGCAATTACTGTCGGACGAGGCGGAAGCTGGAAGCTTTTCGAAGCACGTCGCGGATCGAATGGGTATCTCCCGGCGCGCCGTCGAATATCTGAACAAGATTGCACAGAACGTCCACCCCGATGTTCGCGCGGCAGTTCGCGGCACTCCAGTCGCCGATAATCAATCCGCCCTTCTGAAGATCGCCAAGATGGAACCGCAAAAGCAGCGCCAGGCAGCGATTGCCTTTCGGGCCGAGCCGGATCTGAAAAAGGCACTCGCGTTAGTCGAGCCTGCGCCGAAGCTCTCGAAGGCGCAGATCGAGCAGGCGACCCTGCTGTCTCGTCTCGTCACAGCCTGGGAAGACGCCAGTGAGGAGACCCGCAACCAGTTCCTCGCCCATATAGGCTTAGGCGATGAGCCGGACGTGCTGATGGCAGAAATCCGTAGCGAGGCCGGCGATGAGTAAACATCCCGCGCAGCTCGACTTCTTCCTGCAGCCGCTCTTTCCCGTTCGCCAGGCTGCTGTCACCATCGACATCGAGCGTTTCCGCGCAAGGCTGAAGCGGGCGATGGCGCAGGCGATCCGGGAATGCCCGCACAGCCGCGAAGTCGTCGCAGCTCGCATGGCGCAATATCTCGGCCTGCCGAACCTCTCCAAGACGACGCTCGACGCCTACACGGCGGAAAGCAAGGTCTCCCACGACATCAGCCTTGTCCGCTTCAAGGCATTCGTACGAGCGACGGGCGCTCTCTGGCTTTGGGATCTGATTGTCTCTGAGGATGGCCTGATCATGCTTGAGGGCGACGAAGCACGCCTGGCCGAAATCGCCCGGCTGCAACAGGAGCAGCGGGCGCTTGCCCAGGAGTTGAAGGCGCTCCGGTCCACTCCCATCAACATCAAGCGACGCGGACGATAAACGTGAAGCAGTTCTACACCATAGCCGAGTTGGTCGCTGCAAACCTGCCGGACCTTCCGCGCACGGAGAAAAGCCTCGACAACCTGGCCCGCGCGAAGTGGCGTGGGAACGAGGCGACGGCTCGGCGGGTGAAGGGCAAGACGAAGCCGGTATGGGAATATCACGTTTCACTTCTGCCGCAGGCGGCGCAAACGCGCTTGCTGATCGTCCATTCAGCTCCAGCAAACGACGACAAGGATCTGAAAGCGCAGGAGAAGAAGGCTCTCTGGCAGCGCTACGAAGCGTTGCCAGCGCATCAGAAAACGGTCTGTGAAACCCGTTTGAAGACTCTTCAACTGGCTGATGAGCTAGAGCGAGCCGGCATGTCCGCTAAGGCTGCGGTCCTCATGGCCTGCAACAAGGGCGGCGTCGAAAAGTCGGCGCTCTACGAGTGGCGCAGCAGGGTCGAGGGCATCGACCGCCAGGATTGGCTTGCTGCACTGGCGCCGAACTACACCAATGAACGGAGTCGCTCGGTCTGCCATCCAAAGGCGTGGGAATACCTGACGTCGGATTATCTGCGCGCCGAGGCGCCGAAGTTCTCCACCTGCTATCGCCGCATGATCAAGGTCGCCGAGAAGCAGGGATGGTCGCCGATACCGCATGAGCGGTCCCTTCGCCGCCGCCTCGATGCCGAGGTGTCCGCCGCAGTCCAGCAGCTCGCGCGCAAAGGCAAGGAAAGGTCAAAGGGGCTTTATCCGGCCCAGCGGCGAACGCGTTCGCACCTGCATGCCATGCAGATGGTCAACATGGACGGCCATAAGCTGGACGTCTTCGTGTCGGTGCCCTGGTCGGAACAGCCGGTTCGCATGTTCCTGCTCGGCATCCAGGACCTCTATTCCGGCAAGATCGTCGCATGGCGGATTTCCGACAGCGAAAACAAGGAAACGGTGCGTCTTGTCATCGGCGATATGGTCGAGCGCTTCGGCATTCCCGACCGTATTTACCTCGATAACGGCCGATCCTTCGCTTCGAAATGGATCTCGGGCGGTGCGGCGACCCGTTATCGCTTCAAGGTGCGAGAGGAAGATCCGGAAGGATTGCTCGTCACGCTCGGCATCGAGCCGCGCTGGACAAATCCCTATTCGGGCCAGTCGAAGCCGATCGAGCGCGCCTGGGGGGATTTGGCGGAGAATATCGCCAAGCACCCGTACTGCGCCGGCGCATACACCGGCAACAAGCCGGATGCCAAGCCTGAAAACTACGGAAGCCGCGCGGTTCCGCTTGAGGGGTTCCGCGCTCATGTTGCCCGCGAAATCGCCGAGCACAATGCCCTGGCCGGGCGCAAGTCGCAGACCTGCAAAGGCCGCAGCTTCGATGAGACGTTTCAGGCAAGCATCGACTCCGGAGCAATCGTGCGGTGGCCGACGGCGGCGCAACGTTCGCTTTGGCTCCTCGCGTCGGAAGTCATCCGGGCTCAAAAGGGCAGTGGGGAGATCCACTATCACGGCAACCGCTACTGGAGCCGGGAGCTGAACCAGTATGCCGGTCAGAAGGTGACGATCCGCTTCGACCCAGACAATCTGCACGGGTCGATCCGTGTCTACGATCTCAAGAATACCCTGATCTGCGAAGCGCCTTGCATCGCGGATGCCGGCTTTGACGATCAGGAGGCGGCTCGGCAGCACGCCCGCAAGCGCCGCGATTATCAGAAGGCAGTCGCCGCCGAGAAGGCCGCGACCGCAGCGCTCACTGCTGCCCAGCTCGCCGATCTTCTCTCCAAGGGCGAGCCCGCGACACCGCTGGCAGCGGAGCCGATCCGTCCGAAAGTAACACGCCTGTCGAGAGGCAATCTGGCGCTGAAGCAGCAGCCGGTGAGCGACGACGGCGCCTTCGAAGACAGTTTTTCGCGCGCCTTGTCCCGAGTGTCGGGCGAGCACGCGATCATCCAATTCCCGAAGGGGGATCGGTCGGGAGAGTAGTGCGTCCGACCGGAGTAGCAGAGCCGAAATGTAGTGCGTCCGGTTCCGACAAAAAAATTGGGCGGGGTTCAACCCCGCCCGCCAAATCAGCCCTCAAAGGGGCAAGACAAAGGAACCATAGTATGAACAAACACGTCGACACAAGTAGGATGACAGGCTGGGAACAGCCCGAACCCTCGATCGACTTTCTTTCCAAGCACGTCGACGACATCGACGACTGGCGGGCGATCCGCGAGCAGGTCGCGGAGTTGGCGATCGCCAATTCTTGGAGCAAGGCGGAAGTCACCCGCCGCAGCGCCATGAAGGAGGGTACCTTCAGCCAGTGGTTCTCCGGAACCTATCTCGGCCGCCTCGAAAACATGAACCGGCAAATGCGCCAGTGGGTGGATGCGGTCGTAGAAGCCGCCGGTATGCCTGCCATTCCGACGTCGCCGGCATTCGTGAAAACCCGCATCGCATCGGAAATTGCCCAGACGCTCCAATGGGCGCAAATGACGGCCGATCTCGTGATGATTACGGTCGGAGCCGGCTTCGGCAAGACAGCCACCTGCCGGCACTATCGAGCCACGCATCCGCATGTCTTCCATGCGACCGTAAGCCCCCATACTCGCACGGTTCACGGTATGCTGGTCGAACTGGCGGCGGAGCTGGAGGTTCACGAGAACAATCCCGCCAAGCTGACGCGCGCGATCGGTGCCAGGCTTCAACGCATCGGCGGCGGCTCGCTCCTGATCATCGACGAAGCACAGAACCTCGTCGACGACGCGATCAACCAGCTCCGCCATTTCTCCGACATCTACCAGTGCGGCATCGCGCTCGTCGGCAACGAAGAGGTCTATTCTCGCTTTGCCAAGCAGGCGGCGGGAAAATCCTATGCCCAGCTGAAACGCCGTATCGGCAAACACCTGAAGCGCCAGAAGCCCTATGCCGAAGATGTCGCCGCCTACATCAGGGCATGGGATGTGACCGATCTGGACAGCGTCAAGCTGCTGACAGGGATCGGCATGAAGGGAGGGGCGCTCGGCCAGATCGACAAGACGATGAAGCTCGCCAGCATGATTGCACTCGCTGACGATCGTGCCGTCACGCTCAGGGATATCCGGGACGCCTGGAAGAACCGCGACGTGGAGGATCTGGGATGAGCGCTGCCTTGATGCTCAGCACTGAGATTACCAACGCAAGGACGCGGTTTGACGGGCTGGTCTCTCCCGACCGTTTGAAGGACGCCGACGTCGTCGCGTTTCGCAAACACCTACAGATCCTCGGCAAGCTTGCTCAGAGCCTTGAACGCGAAGTGCAAATCTATCGGCTTTGTGAAGCCGGCAAGACAGGCAGGGAGGTTGTCGAACAACTCGCCGCCGAAGCTGCCGCCACCTTCGTCTTGAGCCGCGACGACAATGTCATCCGGCCTGATTTCGGGAGGAAAGCATGAGCTGCTCGGAACTCACATCCAGCTGCCTGATCGCAATCCGCGAGGAACTCAAGCCGCATGTTCACGGCGGGAAGTTCTTCACCAGCGAGGACGTCGGCAACCTTGTCCGCCGCCTCAACACTGCGATCGCTCTCGCTGAGGAGGTCGAGGAGGAGAAGCGCGACCTGGAGCGGCGGGAGCGTCTCACCGGCGGTCGCCAGCGTTGCCTTGCTGTGGTCGGCCCAAATGTCGTGGTCTTCCCAGGCCACGCGCCTTCGGGGGGAGGGCGCGCGTGAGCAACCCGCCTCCCGTTTCTCCGGTCAAGCGTCGCACACAAGCGGAGACCATCCGAACTGCCGTCGAGCGCGTCGTAAGCGCGCTCGGACATCTCGAAACAGTCACCCATACGGTCGGTGAACCCAGCGCGCATCGAAAGCTCATGCAGGCTGTTCGCAATCTGCGCGCCGCCGCCATCAAGCAAAGGAACAGGTAAAATGGAAGCAGTTCTTATCGAGCAACCGGACGCCGCCGAGGCCGCAGTTGGCGTCATCATCGTAAACGGTCGTTCTTACATGAACGATGCCAAGGGCAACCTGGTGCCGGTCGACAACGTGCGGGCAGAGGACAAGTTGCAGGACGAAACGGTACGCAAGATCATGGGATTTGCCCGCGATCTATCGGCGCAGATCGCTCGCTTCCGAAGTCACACCGTTGCCGACCTCGGTTCTTTCGACGCGCTCCTGGAACAGGAGTACGGCACGAAGATCGGCGGCCAGAAGGGCAATCGCACCTATCAGACGATCGACGGATGCCAGAAGGTCCAGGTGCAGGTTTCTGATCAGATCAGCTTCGGGCCGCAGCTGCAGATCGCCAAGACGCTGATCGATGGCTGCATTATGGAATGGTCCGAAGGAAGCCGTGATGAGATCCGCGCACTTGTCATGCGAGCGTTCAATACGGAGAAGGAAGGACAGATCAACAAGTCCGACCTGTTCATGCTGCTCCGCCTCGACATTTGCGATGAGCGCTGGCTTCGGGCGATGGAGGCGATCCGAAATTCAATCACGGTTACCGGCTCGAAGGAATATGTCCGTTTCTACGAGCGCGGTAGCCCAAAGGATGAGTGGCGCGCCGTTACTATTGATCTGGCGAAGGCGTGAGCGCGATGTCACTGCAATTAGACTCCATAGGATCGGCGGGTGAATTCCAGGCTCTCAATGAAGCGAGGCAGCAGCCCAAGCGTAAGGGTAATCGCAGAAAAAGCACGGTCATATACAGCCGCGAACCGCTCCTCGTAGTTTTGGTGTTCACCTTTATTCGGATCGAAATACGCGTCGAAACGCGCATGATCGCGGAGTATTGTTCGAACCAAATCGGTTTGTTCAAGCAATTCGTCGAAGATCCTGGTCGTAGTTCCGTCAAACAAGACAATGCCTTCCTGAAACTGTCGACGGAGCAGTACACTTTGTATCCGATCGAAACAGGGAAGGTAACGCTTGCTTACCTCCGTGAGCCAGTACCATTCAGGTGTCCCACGACACGGCGGAGGCAGCTCGCTTCCGACCTTATCGAAGTCGTGAAATTGAGATACGATATCCCTCAAATCCTGGATTTGGGGAAAAAGCGCGCGGCTCACCTTCAGCCGCTCTGGCCGCATTTGGATCATCACCAATTCGCGGTGGCGCCTTTCGCTTTCGCGATCGGTTCTTTCCATCGTTCGAATTGTAACCGCTGCAGCAAACACCGCAGCGAGACCAGTTATCAACGTCTGGAAGTCATAAATAAGGTTTCTCCAACTGTCTCCACCGCTCGAGCCCTGAACCGCTCGAGGCTCACCAAGGGTCACCGGAAACAGCAGGCCTGCCGCAATTACAATGGCGAATGCCCAAGCGAGCTTCTCTCTGTTGCTCTTCATGCTCTTTTCACTTCGCTCAGTGGGCGATCACCGAATATGTGCGAGATAGTCTCTTTCCAGCTGCCCGAGTTGGACCCAAAAGTATCCCAAGTGCTCTGCCAGAGTTGCCATGGCGCTTTGCAGGCGCCCTGTTCGTTTCGTAAGCTCGCTGGCGCCAGCGCCGGCTTTGATCATGTGTCGTATCTGATCGAACTCTTCGACAATGGAACTGGTCGCTTCCTTAGACACTCTCAGCGCATCAAGCATATAGCCCGAGAAGAAATCTTCGCCGATCTGAAGCTGGTGGTCGTTGACCACTATGACCCAGTGAACCGACAGGCGATGGAATTCCTCAACGTTGTCTTTGAGGAACGACGCACCGTTGGCGGCGCTCAATCGACGCTGCCATCGCTCAATGTCTTCGAGTGCTCCCGCGATACGTTCAGCCATCGGGCGGACCGTGCGGTCGATCTTCAATCTTATCGGCCTGAGGCTCAGCTCCATCAGTTGATCGTGTCGTCGATCACTATTCGCGTCTGTGATCTGCGATTGGCGGATCGCAAGATAAGCGGCTGCTACGGCCGCAACGCCCGTTATCAACGTTTGAAACTTATCTACCCACGCCATCCAGACAGGGAACAAAGGAATCGCGACGACTGCACCGAGCGTCCCGCCTACCAAGCCACACTTCAAGTAACGCTTCATCCGAATCGCCCTCGGCACTCATCGGGAGAAAATATCGCATGAGCGCCTCAATCGCAGCAATCCATGTCGCCAAGAAGCAGCTCGGCCTTGACGACGATACCTATCGCGCCAAGCTTGCCTGGATCACGGGCAAGCAATCCGCCAGGGATATGACAGAAGCCGAGCGCGAGAAGGTGCTGACGGTCTTCCGCAATGAGGGCTTCAGGCCAGCTTCGGCGCCTCGCCGTGCGGATGGCCGGCAAAAGCTCACCGGCAAATATGCCAAGAAGCTGCAGGCGCTTTGGATCGCCGCCTGGAACCTCGGGATCGTCCGGGAACGCGACGACAAGGCGCTTGTTGCCTTCGTGAAACGTCAGACCGGCCTCGATCACACGCGGTTCCTGGTCTACGCGGACGATGCCAACAGCGCGATCGGAGCGCTCAAAGGCTGGATCAAACGCGAAGCTGGCGTCTCCTATGGCAATACCAACGGCCAGGAATGGCTCTCGGCAGATGGCGCCAAGGTCGCGTGGGCGCAATGGAAGATCCTCTCCGGCGCAACGTCCCTGATCGTCCGCAAGGGCTTCGATGCCGAGGTAGTGAGGCTGACGGGCAAGGCTGTGCTCCAGGACATCACCGGAGCCGGTTGGCAGATCGTGATGAACCATTTCGGTGAGCAGATCCGGGCGGGCAAGCGATGACTATTTCCGGCGCCGCGCAGGTCATGGAGTCCTGGCTCCTCGCAAGTCACAGCACCGCAGTTGTCCCTCCTGGAAGGAACATGATCATGCTGAATGCCATGCCCTTGTTCGAAAGTTCCGAGTTGGCCTCCGTTAAAGCTCAGTGTGAAGAGCTTTCGAGGAAGCTTCAAAGGGGCGGCGTTGATGCCCAGACACGCATCCGTCGTGAGCAGCGGCTCCGGCAGTTACGGGCTGAACAGATGCGGCTTGAGATTCAGCTTGGCCTCGGAGGTGCGAAGTGAGCGATCTGACGACCGAGCTACACGAACTGCTCGGAGACGAGGGCTTTCTCAGGCTGACGGATGTCCACGGCGGCATTCGTGTCTATGTCCCGAAGGTCGCGAATGGCTCGACACTGGCGAGCGAGATCGGCGTTGACAATACGGCCCGGCTTTCCAAAATGTTTTCCGGCGGCTATATACGTGTGCCAGTCGCCCGCGAGTTTCGCGCTCGTCACTATCGAGCTCACGGCGAGAGCAACGCGATGATCGCGCGACGCCTCGGTCTGACAGAGACCGGCGTCGAAAAGCTCTTCAGCCGAGCTCCAAAAGTGCGGGTGACGGCCAAGAAAGACCCCCGACAGATCGAACTGTTCTGACCCGCCCGCCTCGGCGGGCATGACCCTCCGGGCGGTCGTCCAGCTATTGTTGCCCCCATATTCGGCCGCGTTCGCGGCTTCGACAGGGGCTACATCATGACAAACTTCGATCGCTGGCTCATTCAGCGCCTCCGGCTGCACGGCGCTTATGCAGGCGTCGTCGATGACGTTCACGGGCGGGCGACGATCGAGGCGCTAAAGCGCTTTCAGCATGCCGAAGCTTTGCCTGAAACAGGGCAGGCCGATGAGACCACGATCGAAGCACTCCGTTGCGATCCGGCCCGAGTGCCGAGCAGCGCTCCAGTTGCCGTTACGCCTGCGCCCCGTATGCCGCCCGAGCCCGTGTGGATGCGCGAAGCGCGGCGTTTTATGGGGCTGAAGGAGATCGCCGGCGCTGCGTCCAATCCGACAATTCTTGGATGGGCGAAACGGCTCGGCGGGTGGATCGCCAATTTCTACACCAACGACGATACGCCATGGTGCGGCCTGTTTATCGGCAATCTGATTTCGACGACGCTGCCGCAGGAAAAGTTGCCCGCGAACCCGCTTGGCGCGCTGGAGTGGGCAAAGTTCGGCCAGCCTATGACGACGCCGGCGCTTGGCGCCATCCTCGTGTTCCAGCGCCCAGGCGGTGGCCATGTCGGCCTGTATGCCGGCGAGGACGATGACCACTATATCGTCCTCGGCGGCAACCAGGGGAACAGAGTGAAATTCTCCCCGGTTGAAAAGCGCCGTTGCGTCGGCATCCGCTGGCCGAAGACGGGCGAAGCGCCTGTCGGCGGGCGCGTCTGCGCCACCGCCACGGGTGAGGTCTCGCGCAATGAGGCCTGACCATCGTTCCTCCAAGCCCAGCTATAGCCTTTCGCGACGCCAGCTCTGGGCGTCGTTCTGGTTGGCGTGGCTGGTCAACGGCTTCATCCTGGTCGCGGCCGTCGTCTATCACTCGGCCGAGGCGGTGCAACTGGCCCCCGTCATCACCCCAAGCACCTTTCTGCTGATCGCCGGCATGCTCGGCGTCCATCGCTTCTCCGGTGCTTCGGATTTCCGAGCCGCGGCGATGATGGCCGCGCCGACCTATGAGAACGGAGAGGTTCAATGACCGCGCTGTTTTCAAAGACGACGTTCTACCTGGTGCTCGTTGCGCTGCTCGTGATTGCCGTCCTCGGCCTGGCGCTGCTTGGTGTTCGCGAGGTCCGGGGAATGGTTGACGAAGCGATCCAGCTGAAGGGCGACGAACGTGACGCCTACTGGTCTGCCAAGATCGAGAAGGCGAACGCCGAAACCAACAAGCGCGCTGCCGACCAGGCGGCAGCAGTCGTGAAGATCCAGGCGGACCTGGCCGAGAAGGGCCGGTCCGATCAACAGGCACTTGCAGATTTGAGGGCGAAGAATGCGCAGCTTCCTAAGGGCAACGATTGTGGCCTTAGCGGTAATCGCGTCGGCTTGCTCCCAGACTGAGCGCCGCGAAGTCCAACTGATGCCGGCGCCGGCGCCGATCGTGGTGCCGCCGGATGCGCGGCGCCCGTGCGACCTGGCGCCAAAGCCGGCCGTTGATCCTGTCACCAACAGGGCGCCGGAAGATCAGGTTTTCGAGATGTCGGCGGCCGATCGCTACGAGATCAAGTCTTGCGATCGGCGACGCGCGGCCGCCGTTGCCGCGATCGACGCGGCGAATGGAGCTGCGCCGTGACCACAGAGCAGGATTTCGATCGCGCCGAGGAGTTGGCGGAGAAGGAACGGCAGGCCGGCATTCGTCGCCTGCAGGCAGAGCTGCAGCGTGACGGCCGGTTCGACTGTCAGGACTGCGAGAACGAAATCGAGCCGGCAAGGCGTGAGGCGATGCCCTCCGCCACCCGGTGCATTGCATGTCAGGCGCGTTTCGAGCGCGGGCGAAAAAGGAACCGCTGATGGACCCGAAAGAATACGCCATCTGGATCTCGTTGGCGCTCGGCGTCATCGCGCTCCTCGGCCATCTGAAGGGCTGGATCAATTCCGGCGAAAAGTCGCTCGCAGAAAAGGCCAAGGCTACGGAAGCGAGGGTCAAGGCCGCTGAAGACCGTCTCGAATCCCATGCCACGCGCATTCTCAGCATCGAGGGCGAGCTGCGGCATCTCCCCGATCGGGACGGCTTCCATCGCCTGGAAATGCGCATGACCGAGCTAACCGGGCAACTGAACACAATGACGGAAAGGCTGAAGCCGGTCGAAGCGATCGGCGAACGCCTGCAGGAACTGCTTCTGGAGAGAGCTAAGTGACAGAGGATATCGGCGTCAATTTTGACAAGATCATGCGTGAGGAAGCGCGCCTCATCATCCTGAAGGCGCTTGCCGAGCAAACCAACGAGAGCTTGAGCAGCTCCATGCTGGAGCCCGTTCTCGCCCGCTTCGCCATTCACCAGGAGCGGGCGTGGATCCACGGCGAAGTGGAATACCTCCGGAACATGGGGGCGGTGACAGTTGTCCCGGCCGGCACGGTGAAGATCGTCACCTTGACGGCGCTGGGCAAGCGGCATGTTGACCGGCATGTCGTCATCGAGGGCGTGAAGCGGCCGTCCCGGCCGGGAGCCTGACCATGGCGAGAAAAGGTCGCGGCCGTCTATCGTCGATCCAGCTCCTGCCGCAGGAGTGCAACCAGGTCGTCATGTGGGCGGCGGCCGAGCTGCAGGAGAATGCGCGCACACAGCTCGAAATCTACAAAGAGTTTTCCGCCAAGCTTGAAGCGTTGCAGCGGGAAAGCCGTGGCGAGCTGGAATTCACGATCCCGAGCTTCTCGGCCTTCAATCGCTATTCGATCAATCTCGACGCCATGACACGCGACCTCAACGAGACGCGCGAAATGGCGGCGGCGATCTCCGACACCTTCGACCCCGAGGAGAGCGACGATCTCACGCTCGTCGCGGCCGAGGCGATCAAGGCCCTGATTTTCACGATGCTGCGCACCCAGCGCGGCAAGATCGGTTCCAAAGATGCGAAGGCGCTTGCCGACGCGCTCCGGTCGGCGACCCATGCGCAGTCGGTATCGACGGCCCGGCGCGACAAGATCGAAGCCAAGTTCAAGGCCCAGGCCGAGAAGGCGATCGAGAAGGTATCCAAGGAAAAAGGCATGTCGGCCGAAGTTGTCGCGCAGCTCCGCCGTGACTTCCTCGGTGTCAAGCCAAAGCAGAAGAAGGATGCCGCATGACCGAGGCCGCGACCTGCCAGCGCTGCAGAGGCATCGGCCAAAAGGTCAAACGCGTGACCTACCGGCCGAACGGGACCATCTCCAGTATCGTCTATGATCCGAAGGCCGATTGCGAGCCTTGTCAGGGAACGGGCTTTCCCAGGGAAAGGACGAAGCCATGTTCCTGAAAATCGCCAAGGGCATCGCCATCGCGATGGCCCTGTTCGTCGCTTTCGCGCTTCTATCCAACCTTCTGGCCTTCCTCTTGCTGCTCCTGGTCACCGGCCTGGCGGCGGCGCTCTTCGTTTCGCCTCTGCTGGTGTTCGCCTGCTTTCTGATCGGCGGCGCTGCAGTCTGGTCCGTCGTCGTCACCTTCATGCTGATGAAGGGCGCTCAATGACCGAGGCGGTTTCTGAAGAGGTTGTTGTTCTCACGCGCGATCCGGCAAAGCTGCCGGACGAGCTGCTGCGCGGCGCCGACATTCCTGATGATCTCGATCCGCTCGCCGAGGGCGTGCTGATGCGTCACCAGGCCGAGTGGCTTGAGGACGAGAGCGACCTGAAGGTTTGCGCCAAGGGACGTCGTACCGGCATCACCTTTGCCGAGGCGCTCGACGATACGCTGATCGCTTCGGCCGCGCGATCGGCGGGCGGGCAGAACGTGTTTTACATCGGCGACACGAAGGACAAGGGCCGCGAGTTCATCGGCTATGTGAAGCACTTCGCCTACACCGTCGCCAAGGAAGTCGCCGCGATCGAGGACAGTATCTTCGTCGACGAACGCGCGGACGGCACCACGGCCTTCATCTCGGGCTATCGAATCTCCTTTGCCTCCGGCTTCCGCGTCGAGGCCTTGTCATCCCGGCCCGAGAACATTCGCGGCCTGCAGGGAACCGTCGTCATCGATGAGGCGGCCTTCCACAAGAACGTCCACGAAGTGCTCGACGCCGTCAACGCGCTGTTGATCTGGGGCGGCAAGATCCGCGTCATCTCCTCCCACAACGGCTTCCTCAACGCTTTCAACCAGCTCTGCCTTGATGCGCAGGCCAAGAAAATCCCCTTCAGCTATCATTACATCCCGTTCCAGGCGGCGATCGACAACGGGCTTTTCCGCAAGGTCTGCGATCAGAAGGGCGAGGACTGGAGCCAGGAAAAGCAGGATGCCTGGGAAAAGCAGATCCGCGGTGCCTATGGGTCGCGCACTGCCAAGATGAAACAGGAGCTGGACGGCATCCCGGCCGAAGGCGAAGGGGCAGCGCTGACACGCGTTCTCATCGAGAGCTGCATGTCGGCGGATATCCCTGTCGTCCGCTGGGATCGCAACGACGACTTCAAAAACCTTTCCGACGAAGAACGGGCTCGACAGGCCGACGCGTTCTGCAGGACGCAGTTGAAGCCGCTTTTAAGCCGCCTCAACCCCGATCGGGAACATGCCTTTGGCGAAGACTTCGCCCGCAGCGGCGACAAGACGGCAATCATCCCGATTGAGATCGGGCTGGACCTGGTCCGGCGCGCCTGCTTTGTCCTGGAGCTGAAAAACATTCCCTACGATCAGCAGCGCGACATTCTCTTCTATGTCGTCGATGCCTTGCCTCGGTTGATGGGAGGCGCCCTGGACGCCACCGGCAACGGTGAATATCTCGCTGAAAAGGCCCGGCAGCGCTACGGCGACACCATTGTTGAGGTGAAGCTGAACCAAGCCTGGTACAGCACGAACATGCTGCCCTATATCGAGGCCTTCTCGGACAAGACGATCCTGCTGCCGCGCGATGCCGACGTGCTCGCCGACCACCAGGCGCTCGCCTATGTGAACGGCATCATCAAGGTTCCGGACAATCACACGAGCAAGGGCGCGGACGGATACGAGCGCCACGGCGACACCGCGCCGGCCGGCGCGCTCGCCTTCTTCGCCAGCCGACAGGAATCGATCTCCTACGAGTACGAGACCAATCGGAAAACGACCGCCTCGCAAGTCGGTCACAATGGCGGGCCGCCGCTCGATGAGGACCGCCGGAACAGCATTAACGTCCACCTGAGGGGATCATTGTAATGGCATCGTTTCGCGACTGGCTGGGCCGGATCGTCCTCGGCAAGGAGCTGATGGAGCAGGTGGCGGACGCTCGCGTCGGCAGCATGCGCAATCCCTTCTCCGGCCACCCGGCAGATGGCATGACACCGCAGCGGCTTGCCAGCATTCTGCGCTCGGCTGCCAACGGCGAACCAGAAGCCTATTTCGAGCTGGCCGAGGACATCGAGGAGCGCGACCTGCACTATGCCGCCGTGCTCGCCACCCGTAAGCGCTCGGTCTCGCAGCTGCCGATCACGGTCAAGGCCGCATCCGATTCCGGTGAGCACAAGAAGCATGCCGCGCTCGTCCAGTCATGGATTGATGACGGTGTCCTGCAACGTTCGCTTTTCGACATGCTGGACGCCGTGGGCAAGGGCCTATCAGTTACCGAGATCGATTGGCAGTATCGGCTCGGAAACATGCTGCCTCGCGATCTGACATGGCGCACTCAGCGCTGGTTCACCTTCGACCAGGAGGATGGCGAAACCGTTCTGCTTCGCGAAGGCGTCGCCGGCGCGCCGCTGGCACCGCACAAGTTCATCGTCCATCGCCACAAGACGAAATCGGGCCTGACGATCCGCTCCGGCATTGCCCGTGTCGCCTGCTGGGCGTGGATGTTCAAAAGCTTCACGATCAAGGATTGGGCGATCTTTGCTCAGAACTACGGCCAACCGATCCGCCTCGGCCGCTACGGACCGGGTGCCACCGAGGCGCAGAAGGATGTCCTCTGGCGGGCGGTCAGCAGCATCGCCGGCGATTGCGCGGCGATCATTCCGCGCGACATGCTGGTCGAGTTCGTCGATGTCGGTTCAAAGTCTTCATCGACCGACATGTATGAGCGCCGGGCCGACTGGCTCGATCGCCAGATCTCGAAGCTGGTGCTCGGGCAAACGACGACGACGGACGCGATATCGGGCGGCCATGCCGTCAGCCAGGAGCATCGCCTGGTGCAAGAGGACATCGAGCGTTCGGACGCCATGTGCCTGACGGGCACTGTCAATTCGCAGCTCATTCCGAACATCATCGCTTTCAATTTCGGGCCGCAGGATCATTACCCGCAGGTGAAGATCGGTCGGCCGGACGAACTACCGATCAAGGATTTCGCCGAGGCTTTCGACAAGCTCGCGAAACACGGGCTGACGGCTGAAGAGAGTTTCCTTCAGGACCGGATGGGCATCCCGGCGCCGAAGAAGGGCGCGGTGCTGATCGGCGGTCGCAAGCCTGAAGCTGCTCCTGGTGTCGATCCGGTCACGCCGCCGGCGGCGAAAGACGTGGCGGACAAGACGGCTCACAGCAGCTTCAAACATCTGTTCGAACGGTCGGCTCATGCTCGATCGGAGAACGACGACGTGGTCGACCGGCTGGCCGATCGGCTGGAGCGTAACGCCGCCGGTGCCATGGCCGGCATGATCGACGAGGTGAAGGCGGCGCTTATGCAGGCTTCCGATTTGAGGGACGCGGCCGAGCGCCTGGCGCTCCTCGAGCTGGCGCCGGACGAGCTGGCCGAGGCGATGGCGAGGGGTATGGCGCTAGCCCATTTGGCTGGTCAGGCGGCGTTGCTCGACGACCTAAAGGGCTAATCATGATTAGAGGCCCACAGACGCGCGTAAACGGCCCCGGCGCTGCGGTGATCCGAAAAAACCTCCGAAACGCGTCCATGGGCTTTGAAACCCCTTTGAAAACGATGCGAAGGGCCGTCGCCCTAATGGCTTCGACGCTTTCCGCGATCGATCTGCCGTTTGACGAAGCAATCGACTTTTTCCGGCAAAAGGTCAGCACCCCGACCGAAAGCTGGCGCGACGTCTAGGATGCTGCCCATTCCAAGATGTTCATGGTCGCGGGAGCCAACAGCAAAGCGCTCGTCGATGATTTCAAAGGAGCGATCGCCAAGGCGCTCGAACAGGGAACGACGCTGGACGACTTCCGCAAAGACTTCGACGCGATCGTGAAGACGCACGGCTGGAGCTACAAGGGTGAACGCGGCTGGCGGACGAAGACGATTTTTGAAACGAACCTCCGCACAGCCTACGCCGCCGGCCGCTATGCGCAAATGAGCGAGCCGGACACGCTGGCGAGCTTTCCTTACTGGCAATACCACCACTCCGGCGCTGTCCATCCGCGCCAGCAGCACAAGGCCTGGGATGGGCGTTGCCTTGCTGCCGACGATCCATTCTGGAAAACAGCCTATCCACCGAATGGCTTTGGTTGCGGCTGCTTCGTCACGCCGGTTTCGCGTCCTGGTCTTCGTCGGCTCGGCAAGGCCGGTCCCGATCGCGCTCCGGATCTCGACCAGCTCGGGACCGATCAGCCGCTCGGCGTCGATCCTTCCTTTGCCTATAATCCCGGACGCGCCTGGCTGGAGCAAACCGCACCTGGTCCGAAGGCGGTCTCTGCGGACGAGGCGAATGTCGCCGCCTTCGTCTCCTCGGCATTGCGCGGCAAATGGCCGGACGGTTCCTGGACGCCTGTCGGAGTGGCATCGAAAGACGTTGCGGTCACGCTCGAGGTGAAGGCAGGAACCGAGATCCGCTTGTCGGCCGACACGATCCGCAGCCATTTGAAGCATACGCTCGCGACGCCGGCGGCCTACGGCGTCATTCCGCGCCACCTCGCTTCGGCCGGCCGCCTGGTCAAGGATCAGAACGGCCGCTGGGCTTTCGTCGGCGAATATGACGGGCAGCTCTACCAGGCGGCGGTCAAAGTCGTGAAGAAAGCCGATCGCGAGGAAATCTATCTCGTTTCGCTGAGGCGGGCGAATGCGAATGAGATCAAGCGGCGTTTTGGAGAATGACGCGCCGGGGGGCCGGAACTGCCAATCCCACTCACCCTAAAGGGTGCGCTTCCTGCTCGGCGCGTCCTCATCAATATAAGCCCGACCGGGCGGAAAGGCAAACATGGCGGGCGCGGCCCTCTCGATCACAGCCGAGGTGATGGACAAGCAGGTGCAGCGCGCCTTCGAGCAGCTGCAGCACCTGATGGGCAATACGCGGCCGGTGATGTCCGCGATCGGCGTCGAGCTGGTCGGATCGACCCATATGCGCTTCATCACCCAGACCGATTCGGACGGCCAGGCCTGGGCGCCGCTCAATCCGGAATACGCGGAGGGCAAGCGCAATTCCCGAATCCTGACCGAAAGCGGTCGGCTGCGCGACAGCATCGATTCCCAGGCTACGAGTGATGAGGTTCGCGTTGGGACGAACACGATCTATGCCGCCGCTCACCAGTTCGGGGCCGAGATCAAGCCGAAGACGGCGAGCCATCTTTATTTCCGGATCGGCGGGCACTTGGTAGTGGTCGACAGTGTGACCTTGCCCGCGCGTCCCTTCCTCGGTATATCGGATGACGACGAGACGTCGATCGCCGAGATCGTCTTCGACTTCGTTGACCGGTATTCGCTCCGGCGCTAACTCTCCCCCTCGACCCCTGATCATCCGGCCCGCCCGCCTTGGCGGGCATGATGCGGCATTGGGCGCCATGGCATATCTCTCGCCATGGAAAAAGCGATCAACTCAATCATCCGCGCCTTGAACCAGGCCGACGCAACGGCGCCGGAATGGCTCCATCTGCTTCCGGCCGCCGAGTTCAAAGGTATCGACGGTCGCGGCCCTTGGGCTGCTCCGGACATGGATGCGCTGATCGCCGCCTTTAACCGGGAAGGCAACAAGCTCGCCGTCGACGAAAACCACTCGACCGATCTTGCCGCCAAGCAGGGCCATTCGGCTCCCGCGCGTGGTTGGATCGTCGAGCTGCAGAAGCGCGACGACGGCCTTTATGGGCGCGTTGAATGGACGCCCGAGGGCGAGCGCATGGTGACGGCCAAAGAATATGGCTTCCTGTCGCCGGTCCTTCTTCATGGCACTCAGAAGCCCTTCAAGATCGCGAAGATACTTCGCGTCTCGCTGACCAACGATCCCAATCTGACCGCTCTGAAATCCCTTCATTCAACCGAGGAGACAGTAATGCTTGAACAGTTGCGGAAGGCTCTCGGCCTTCCCGAAACTGCCGATGAGGCTGCCATTCTGGCGGCTGTCACGACGGCTCATACCGCCCAGGTCGGCGCCGCTGCCCTGATGGCCCGCATCGCCGAGGCGGCCGGCGTCGCCAGGGATGCCGCCCCGGATGCGCTGGTGACGGCCATCCACTCGCGCGGCAAGATGACGGCGACCGAGGCCGAGAATGCCGATCTCAAGACGCAGCTTACCTCGCTGCAATCTCAGCTCACGACGCTCGCGACCACGACCGCCAAAGACAAGGCCGAGGCGGCGATCGACGGCGCAATCGAGGCCGGCAAGATCGTACCGGCGCTGCGCGATCACATGATCACCCGGCACATGAAAAACCCGACCGAGGTCGAGGCCGAAATCAAGCTGTTGCCGTCACTCAATGCCGGCGGCCTCGGCGGACGCAAGCAGCCCGGCGCCGACGACAGCGCACTCACCGCCGAAGACGACCAGGTCATGGCGATGATGGGCATCGATCCCAAGGCCTTCGCCGACACGGCCAAGGCGCTGCACGGAAAGGGCAACTGACATGGTAGCGACGAACGATATTCGCGCAAAGAAGAAGCCCGGCCTCGGCCGCGCCTACGGATATCCGGTTCTTGCCGGCGTGATCATCTACGGCGGCGCCGCCGTCGGCATCACGGCGAACAAGGAAGCCGTTCCCGCTGGCCATGCCAGCGCCGTCAAGCTCATCGGTTTTGCCGAGGAGCGGATTGACAATTCCGCCGGCGCCACCGGCGACCAGTATGTCAAGATCGAGAAGGACGTGCGCGTCATTCCGCTCGCCGGCGCCACGGTCGCCAATATCGGCGCTGCCGTTTACGCCAGCGCCGACGACACTTTCACCCTGGCGGCCGGCGCGCTGCTTCAGATCGGCACCATCGACGCCATCGACGCGGACGGCGTCTGGCTGAAAACCCTCTAAGGAGCGAGCTTTGGATATCAATTCCAATACACTTCGCAGCATCTATACCGGCCTCTCGACCGCGTATAACGGCCGCTTCGCGTCTGTACAGACGTTCTACACCTCGGTTGCCATGACCGTGCCGTCGACCACCGCCATGAACGAATATCCCCGCCTGGACGATCTGCCGGGGATGCGTGAATGGATCGGCGACCGCGTCGTTCATGACCTGTCGGCTCAGACCTACATCATCCGCAACCGCGAGTTTGAAAAGACGATTTCGATCAAGCGCTCGCAGATCGAAGACGATCAGATCGGCATCTTCACGCCGGTGGCCTCTCAGATCGGCCAGGACGCTGCGGAGTTTCCTGATCAACTGGTCTTCCCGCTGATGAAGAAGGCCGAAACCGTGAAGTGCTATGACGGCCAGTATTTCTTCGACACTGATCATCCGGGTTATGACGAGAATGGCGCCGCCACCGTCGTATCCAACTTCACGGACGGCGCCGGGCCGGCCTGGTATCTCATCGACGATACTCAGACGATGAAGCCGTTCGTCTTCCAGAACCGCAAGAAGTTCGCTCTGACGGCGATGCAGAGCCCCGACGATCCTAACGTCTTCTACCAGGGCAAGTTCGTCTGGGGCGTCGACGGCCGTTGCAACGCCGGCCTTGGGCTCTGGCAGCTCGCCTATAAGTCCAAAGCGACCTTGAATGCTGCGAACTATGCCCTGGCTCGCACTGCCATGCAGTCGATCCGCAAGCGTAGCGGCGAAATCATCAATATCCGGCCGACGAAGCTGGTCGTTCCGCCAGCGCTGGAAGGCACGGCTCGTCAGATCCTCAATGCCGAGCTGGTGAACGGCGGCGATAGCAACGTCTGGGCCAAGACCGCCGAAGTTCTGGTTATCCCGTACCTCACGTGATCCCGGGTGGCGGGCACTCTCGCCCGCCAAGCCGTCGCCGGCACTCCTCCTCCCGCCGGCGACGGGTTTCTGACAAGCGGCCGGACCGGGCCGTTTTCCCGAAACCCGAAGGAGACCTCTCTTGAAGATCCAGATCATCTGCAGCTCGCCCGGCATGTGGCGGAATGGCGTCCAGCATCCGGCGAGCGAATTCTACCCGGCCGATCGCTGGAGCGAAAAGGAGCTTGAACGCTTTCGCGCCGACCCGGCCTTCACCGTGCGCGAGGTCGATGAAACGGCCGAAAACACCATGACGGACGCGGACTTCTTGCTGCGCGTTAATGCTGAGGTCGCGCGCCAGGTGAGGGCAAAGGCCGACGAGCTGCAGGCGAAGTTCGACCAGGCTGTCAAATCCGCAGTCCAGGACAAGACAGCCGAGCTGAAGGCCGAGCACGACAACGCCATGGACAAGACTGGCAAGGATCTGGCGGCCGCCAACGACAAGATCGCGAAGCTCGAAAAACTGATCGCCGACGCAAAGAAGGCGAACAAGGCCGGCGAGGAAGCGGGCACCAAGTAATCCCAGGGCGGGCCGACCGAGCGGCGGGGAAACGAGGTCCTGCCGTCCGGGCATCCTCCTTCACAGCCGAACACAGAGACAATCCATATGTATGCAACTGTTTCCGACATGATCGCCCGCTTCGGTGAGACGCAGATCATCCGACTTTCCCGCCCGGAGGATCGCACGGCCGAGACGGTTGACGAAGACAAGGTCAACATCGCGCTCGTCGACGCTGGAGCGCTGATCGACGGCTATATCCGTGGCCGCTATTTCGTGCCGATCGCCGCGCCGCCGGCGGAGATCGTCCGCGCCGCCTGCATCCTTGCCCGCTACGATCTCGCCCAGGGCGAGCACACAGACCCGAGCGAGGAAATGGCGAAGGGCCGGAAGGACGTCATCTCCTGGCTGGAGAATATCGCCAAGGAGTTGGTCAACCTCGATGTCCCGGCGGCAGAGCCGGCCGGTCCCGCGGTTAATTCTGGGCCGCGCATGTCCGATCGGCCGCGCATCCTCTCCGACGACAGTTTGCGAGGCCTCTGATGGATCTCGCTTATGCACCGATCCGCAGAATGGAGCCGGCGATCGTCGAGCGGCTGCGGCTCGCCTTTCCGGCGAAAGATTTCACGATCGAGCGTATCCCGCAGACGCTGACGATCAAGGAGTTCGAACGGCTCGTTAAACAGGCGCCCTTCATCGGCCTGGCTTGGACCGGCATGAAACCCGACGCCGCCAGCGGTCGCGCTCTGAAGGGTCAGATGCTCTGGCGCCTGGTGCTCGTTTTCAGGGCTTCGAATGGTCTTGAAACCCGCTTCAAAGGTGACAAACGCGGTATCGGTCTCGATGCCATGTTTGACGTCGCGGTCGCGCTCCTGCAGGCGGCAGAGATTCCCGGCGTCGGCGTTGCTACGGTCACCGCCGCCAACAGCCTGATCGCCGATGGCTGGACTGACGACAACGTCGTGATTTCCCAGATCGACTTTGCCGTCGCCTTCGTCACCAGCCCGGCCAACTTCGCCCTAGTGACGCTCGACGATCTCAAGAAGATCGGCGCGAGCTGGGCCTTTGCCGAAGATCCCGAAACGACCGTCGCCAGCGACGAAACCGAACTACCCCAGGAGTAGGACATGCTTGGATTCTATAAGCCCGCCGAGGGTTGCACCGTTGACCAGGAGGACGGCAGGCCGTGGCCGGCCGAAGGCATGGACGCGCCGAACACGCTGTTCGTGCGCCGTCGCATTTCCTGCGGCGACCTGGTCGTGGCCGAGAGGCCGATCGTCGTTCCCGCGACTGAAACGCCCGAGGGCGAACAGCCGCCCGTCGTCGAGCCGCCCGAGGGCGAGGAAACCGGGGGCGAGCAGCTCACCGACGTCACCGAAACCGAAACGCCGTCGCGCTCGCGCCGGTCTAAAGGAGACAAGTAAGCCATGGACTTCAATGAAATCCCCTACGACTGGCTTGAACCGGCAACCCTGCTTGAGGTCAAGCCGAACTATGCCAATGTCGGCGTCCTGCCGTATCCGACCAAGGTGTTGCTCGTCGCCCATAGTCTTGCCACGGGCTCTCTTCAGCCCGGCCAGATCGTCGAGGTTACACGCGGCGAGGAAGGCGTTGCGCTTTGCGGTCGGGGCTCGATCGGCGCCGAACAGATTGCCGCCTTCCGCAAGGCCAATATGACGTCGCCGCTCTTCGTTACGACAGCGGTGGACGCCGGCGGCGCGGTCAAGGCTTCGGGCACCTTCACCTTCGCGGGTGCGGTGACGCAGGCGACGGTCCTGCGCTTCAAGGTCGCCGGGCGGCCGATCCGGATCACCGTCAACCCGGCCGACACCGTCACCGTGATGGCGGCGGCGCTGGCGACGGCCATCAACGCCGACCTCGACAACGTGGTCACGGCGGCGTCGGCTCTTGGCGTCGTGACATGCACGGCACGCAACGGCGGCGAGGTTGGCAACGGCATTGATTTGCGCGTTGACGCGGCCGCAGCTCCGGTACCGTCCGGCCTGACCATCGCCGTCGTCGATATGGCAAACGGCGCCGGCAACCCGGCGCTGCAACCGGTCCTCGACGTGCTGGCGAAAACTTGGTTCACTGATGTGATCGTCCCCTGGGGCGATGCGACCAACATGGCGGCTTTCGCCGAGTGGCTGCGCGTTCGCTATACCGCGACGTCGAAGCTCGATGTCCACGGCTTTGTCGCCAAGCGCGGCACTTATGGCGCGCTTGGGACTTTCGGACAGTTGACCAATTCGCCGAACCTCACGGCGATGGGCCTTAACCGCTCCCCGACCAGCCCGTGGGTTCTCTCGGCTTCTGTCGGCGGCATCTGCGCTTTCCACCTGACCAACGACCCGGCCCGCCAGTTGCGCTCGCTCGTCGTGCCGGGTGTCGAAGCGCCGGCGCCGGCCGACCAGTTCACCGACAGCGAGCAGAACCTGCTCTTGAACAAGGGCATCTGCACCTTCGACCATCTGTCGGACGGCTCGACGGTGATTTCGCGCGTCATCACGACCTACAAGACGTCAAACCTCGGCATTCTCGATCGCGCCTGGCTCGACATCATGACGCCGAAGACGCTGTCGCGCATCCGCTACGACTGGGCCGCCTACGTCTCGCTGCAGTATTCGCGCTCCAAGCTGGTCGACGATGAAAGCAGCGCTTCCTTCGCCAGCCGCTACGATGATGACGAGGACGCCGGCAGCGCCGTCGTTACGCCGCGCCGCATGCATGCATCCTGGGGCGCGCGCTGCAAGCTCTATGGCGAGAAGGTCTGGATCGAGGACGTCCAGGCGACCGTCAAGGCCAGCGTCTTCCAGCGGGCATCCGACGACAAGAACCGGCTCGAAAGCCGCCAACAGATCAAGATCGTCGGCAACCTGATGGTGCTCGCCGGCTCTCTTGAATTCCAGGTGTAAGGAGACACTGAACCATGGCTCAAGTATTGGGCATCGTGGATATCGTCTGGCGCGGACGCAATATCCCTGTCGAAAAAGGCGCCAAGTTCAAAAGGGGCGGCATCCAGAACACTGCCGTCACTTATGGCCGAAAGGTCGGCCGGGCGCAGGAGTTCGTTGCGTCCGAAATCACGGCAGTGACCAACCTCGAAGCTGGTCAGCGCCTCGGCAACCTCTTGGACCCCGGCGAAGATGAGCTTCAGGTCGTCTGCGATACCGGCCAGACCTTCGTTTGGGGTGACGCATTCTTGGGGGAAACCCCTGAAGTCACCGGCGGCGAAGGCGGCAAGATGGAGCTGAAATGGTTCGGCGGCGAGCCCGAGGAGATCCTGGCATGAGTGTCGCTCTTTCAAAGCCCAGCAGCCTGACTATCGACCTTGACGAGGATGCCGGCAAGTCCACGGAGACTGTCGTGGATCTGGATCGGCCGGCCACGATCGGCAGCAAGCCGGAAGGCGACGTCATCGACGAAGACACGAACCCCCTCGATCGTCTGCCCGATGACGTCGTTCGTAATGCGGACGGCTCCGTTACACTGCCCTTGCACTACAGTGTCACCCTCCGCACCAAGAAGGACGGCGCCGTCAAGGAGCGAGTCTTCGCGGAGTTGATCTTCCACCGCCTCAATGGTGCGGATCAGCGCGCGATCGCGGCGGTTAGCGACGAACATCAGATTGCCGTGTCGTTTGCCCGATCGACCCGCAATAACCAGGCGGTCATGAACGCGCTCTACGACAAGATGGACCTGTCCGACATCGCTCGGGCCGGACGGGTGATCAATTTTTTCGTCAGCAATGGCCCCAAAACTGGCGGCTGATGGTCGGCGCTCTAGCCGACAGCACGTCGCTCTCGGCGTCGGACATTGACGGGTTCGACGCCGAAACTCTCACCTTCTGGTGGAACTGCGTAATGGAATGGCGGGAATACGCCAAGACCCTGGGAGACTGACATGGCAAGGTCGATGGCGCTGGACGTCCTGGTCCGACTGAAGGACCTTCTTTCCTCGCCATTGCGCGGCCTGCGCCGCAGTCTTGAGGGCGTCGTCGACACGGCTAAGAAAATCGGCCTGGTCGGCACGGCGATCGCCGCCATCTCCTTTATGCAGCCGATGAAGGAGGCGGCTGCATTCCAGCAGCAGCTCCTCGACATTGCCGGCACGTCGAACAAGACGGGCGCGCAAGCCTATCTGATGGTCGATGAATTGAAGGGACGATTCGAGGATCTCGCCCTGGCGGTCGGGCAGACGTCCGACACGGTCGCCAAGGGCGCGGGCAAAATGATCGCCGCCGGCCTTGATGAGCAGCTCGTCAACAATTCCCTGAAGAGCATCGGCCGCGCCACGAAGGCAGCGAACGCCGAGTTCGATGACATGGCGGGCGTTGCAGTTTCGCTCCTGCAGACGCTGAAGCTTCCGGCCGACCAGCTGGACGCCACCATGGCCGGCCTCATCGTCGCCGGCAAGGAAGGTTCCTTCGAGCTGAAGGACATGGCGAAATCCTTTCCAGGACTGACCGGGCAAATGGCCAAGCTCGGCATCACCGGGCGGACGGCTGCGACGCAGCTCGCCGCCATGCTGCAGATCGCCAAGAAGGGAACCGCCGATCCGGCCGAAGCGGCGAACAACCTCAACAATTTCCTGTCGAAGATCACGTCGCCGGAGACCGCTCGCAACTTCGAAAAGATGGGCGTCGAAATCCAGGGCGTCATGCAGGACGCCGCCACCAAGGGCATCAACCCGCTCGAAGCGGTGATCCAGAAGATTTCCACGTTGACCGGCATCTCCGGCAAGGAAATCGACGGTCTCATGAAGAAGGCCAAGGCTGGCGGACTCGAGGGCGCCGACGCGCTCGAGCAAGTCCGCGCCCAGCTTGAGGCCATCCACGGCGCCGGCGCACTCGGCGGACTGTTCTCCGACATGCAGGTTATGGGCTTCCTGATCCCGATGCTTGCCAACGTCGACGAATACAAGCGCATCCGGGATAGGGTAGCCGAGGCGACCGGCGCCATGAGCGATGCCGACTTCGAAACGCAGATGCAGAGCCTGAATACGCAGCTCACCATCTTCGGCGAAATCGGAACGCAGGCCTGGCGTGAAGTCGGCCTGGCGTTCGGCACCTGGTTGTCGCCGATCAACGACGGCCTCATGACGGCTTTGAAGTGGCTTCGAGATCTCGACGCCTCGACGGGCGGCATGGTGAAACAGAGCCTCGCCTGGGCCGGCGCCGGCGTCCTGGTCGTTACTGCCCTCGGCGCGCTCGGTGTGGTCCTACCGGTGATCGCTGCCGGGCTGTCGGCAGTCGCCGCCCTGATCTCGCCTGTCGGCCTGGCACTCGCAGCGATCGCCGCCGGAGCTGTCTACATCTACCGCAACTGGTCGAGCTTCGGCCCACGCCTGACCCGCCTCTGGGATCAAGCCAAGACCGGGTTCTTCTTACTCGCCGATGGTGTGCGCGAGCGTGGCCGCCGGATCATCGATGCCGGCCGCGAGATCTACACGCGTTACGCGCCGATGGTGCGCCGGGGATTCGAGAGCGCCCGGCGTGACGTCCAGGCGGGATTGCGCAACCTTCAGCCGTTCTTCGACAGCTTCCGCAAGAGCCTCAAGTTCGATATCGACCTGTCTGGCCTGTCCATCGACAACGCCAAGCTTGCGTCGTTCAAGGCGCTCGACCTTGCGCTTGCTGGCATCAAGGCCGGCTGGGAAGCGCTGCGAGACTTCGGCTCCGGCTTCGCGCCGCATCTCGGCGAAATCGGTAAGCAGCTTGGCGGGACAGTAAACGCCGTCGTTGACATTGCTTCAGGGTTTGCTCGTCTCGCGTCGGCGATCGGGCGATTAATAGGCATGGATGCGGGCAGGCTCGACGGCGTGGCGAGATGGCTCGGCGACATTGCTGGCAAGATTACTGAGATGCAGCTCACCGTCATCCGGCAATTCGCAGAGATCATCGCCACGCTAGTCAATGGCGTGGCCGACCTGGCCGAAAAGGTCAATACCGGCATCGACTGGCAGAAGCTCATGCCCACCGGCATCGCGGACGCATGGAATGCACTGGCGGGCGCGATCAACGCCGTGAAAGCCGCCATGTCGTATTTCCAAGGTAACACCTTCGCGCCGGGCGAGAAGCTTCCGAATGGAACCGCTGCTGGATCGGTAGAGGACCCAAGTGCCGGCCGTGATGCTACGCTGAATGATATGCTCGCCCCACTTCCACGAGCTCCGGCAAACAGCAATCGTCCTGCAGCGGCGGTTGCGCCGGCCCAGACTAAGGCTGTCGTCGGCGGAACGGTTACCGTCAAGGTCGAAGGCGCCGCCCAGGTGACGAGCGTCACGAGTGACAACCCCGCAGTGCCGTTGAAGGCAAACACCGGCCGCTCGATCGGGAGGCCGTGATGCAGCTCGACAGTATCTCTTGGGTTCTCCCCGGCCTGCTGCCCGGCAGCTTTCGCGGCATCACCTTTCACGTGCCTGACGCGTCGAGCGATGCCGGCCGGCGCGTCGTCGAATACCTCTTTCCCGGCGTCGATGCTGCCGCCTATGATGACTTTGGCCGGGCGCCTGGTGTCATCTCCTTCAGCGGCCTGATCGTTGGCGATGATTACCGCACCCAGGCCGTCGCGCTGCAGGCGGCATTCGAGACGGCCGGTCCCGCCACCCTGATCCATCCATGGCTCGGCCCGATGACGGTCATCGCCGAGGAGCCGGCGCAGATCTACTTCTCCGATCGGGAGCTGCGGGTTCTGCGGTTCTCCGCCACCGTCAAGCGGATTGATACATCTGTCTCGGCGATCCTTGGCGGCATCAGCGGCCTGTCTGATGCGATTGCGTCGGTATCGGCCGCAGCGTCATCCTTGGCCGCCGGCGTCTCCTCGATCCTCTCGGCAACCCGCAGCAAGGCGGTTTCCCGTTCGCATCGCGTTCTGACTTCGACAGCCGCGGTATTGACGGCGCCGGCCGGATCGGCGCGAGCGCTGCCGCGCGTCAAGGCCGCGATCGGGGCGACGACACCGGCCGATCCCGTAGCGCTGGATAACCTGGTCGTGGCGGCCGCCTCGGTGATCGGCGAATATGCCGCGACGCCGGCGGTCTCTCCGGCCGCGACCGCGACCACGGCCGAGCAGCCAACGCCGCTCGCACTAATGGATCTCGGCATCAGCTTTGCCGAGCAGCTCGCCGGCGCCGTCGCGGATGCACCTGCAGATGCCGATCGCGCGCTGCTTCTGGCGTCGGTCTCGCAATTCGTTGCCGCGACAGCCAGCCAGTCGGCCTTTGCCGACTATTCCTCTCGGCAGGAAGCCCAGGCGTTCAGGGCAAGGGCAACGACGGCGATCGACACGCTGACCGACACCTTGGAGACGTTTTCTGGCTCCACCTTCGACGTTCAAAGCACCACGCTGCGGCGTGCAGCTCGTGACCTGCAGGCGGCTTTAATTGCCGATATCAATGAGACGATCGGCCGGCTGCCGGCCGTCGTTGTCTTCAGGAACGATCGGCCGCTCGACGCTTGGCTGCTCGCCCAGCACGTCTTCGGTGACACTCCGCAGCTGATCGAGGCCGGCTATCGGGAAATCGTCAGCCGCAACAAACCGCGCCATCCTTCAGCTCTTCCGGCCGGTGGCGTCGAGGTGCTGCGCTGATGACCAGGAAGTCTGGCATTTCCTTGCGCGTCGCTGGCGTTGTCTACGACCAGTGGACCTCGGCAGAGGTGACGCGTGACCTGAAGGACTTTTCCGGCTCGTTCAATTTCGTGCTGCGCGATGTGAAGCGCTCGCTTCAGACATTCGATTTCGCCACCGGTGGCGTCATCACCGACATCAAGCCCGGCCCGGAATGCGAGGTTTTGATCGCCGGCCAAGTCGTGTTGAAGGGGCATGTAGAAAGTGTCGATCGCGAAATCAGCGAGAGCTCTGCTTCCGTCTCCATCTCTGGCCGCGATAAGACAGGCGACCTCGTCGATAGCGCGGCTTTAACGGACGGCCCTTCCGAGTTTCGCAACGTCAAGCTTGAAGAGGCGGTCAAGCGTATCGCCGAACCTTTCGGCCTCGGCGTCCGTAGCGAGATCGATACCGGCGAGCCCTTCACCCGCTACAGCCTCGATCTTGCCGAGACAGCTTTTTCCGCAACCGAGAAAGGTGCGCGGGCGCGCCATGCCCTGATCCTCTCTGATGGTGTCGGCAACATCGTCATCACCCAAACCGGCAAGACCCGAGCACCTGGCAAGATCCAGCTCCCCGGCAATGTCATTGCATCCAGGGGCAGCTATAGCCACGCCGGCCGATACTCGAAGACCTTTGTTCGCGGTCAAGGCGAAAAGGCCGGCAAGAACCGCTCTGGATCTGCGGCCTTGGACAAGACAGCTGAGCCTTTGGCGCCCGGCGATCGGCAGGCGTCCAGCGGTGCGACAGAGATGGAACGCAAGGGCACGGCTGCGACCGGCATTGCAACGGATGACGAGATCACCCGTCATCGCCCGATCGTGCATCTGGCGCGCAGCAAGGCCGACGCGACCGCCGCCCAAGACGAGGCGGACTGGCGGATGCGCACGGCGCGCGGGGCGAGTGAAGAGGTGACAGTCACCGTCAAGGGCTTTGGCGTGAACGGCCAGCTCTGGCGTGTCAATGAAATTGCTGAAGTCTCCGACGCCTTTCAAGATATCGAGCGCGATATGCTGGTCGTCAGGGTGAGCAACCGTTCCGACGAGGCCGGCGACGTTAGCGAGTTGACGGTCATGAGCCCTGAAGCCTTCGACGCGGAACCGACCGGGAAGCGGCGGACGAACCGGACACGGCGCAAAACCACGTCCGGCAACCTCGACAACACGGCGCGGGGGCTATGATGGATAACGAAACTGCAGGCAAGATGCGCGGCATGATCCGCCGGGCCACGCTGAAGAACATCAAGGATAACGGCCAGACGCAGACCGCCTCGGTAGAAGTCGCCGATGGCGTCTGGCGTGACGACGTCGAGATCCTGCAGCCCTACGGCTTCGCATCGCATGTTCCCGAGGACGGCGCCCTGGCGGTTGTACTCGCCGTTGGTTCCGACGAAGGCGACCTGGTCGTGTTGCCAGTCGCCAATCCTTCGAAGCGGCTTGGAAAGCTCAGTGAAGGCGACGTCGGCCTCTATGGCCAGCACGGCGACAGGGTGACGATTTCGGACGGCGGCACGATCGAATTGCAGGCGGGAGAGTCCATTTCTGTCAAGGTCGGCGGCGTCACCTTTGTCGTCTCTGCCGATGGCGTCGACATCACCGGCGGCCATGTCAAACACAATGGCAAGGACATCGGCGACACGCATCGTCATAAGGATGTGGTGCCAGGCGGCGGAAATTCCGGCGTCCCGGTCTGACCCGCCCGCCGAGGCGGGCATGATGTAGCTTGCGCGCGCGATACTTTCGCGCCATGTTTCTCGATCTCGCCCTCAGATATGACCGTGATGCGCGCCGCTGCGACCTGGTGCTAGGCGACGACTATGATCTTGCGATCGACGAAACCCCCATTCCCGCAATCCTCATGTCGGTCGGGCTCGATCGGCGCGCAGCTCCGGACGATCCGTTGCCCGAGGGCCGATCGCAGTTTCTGGCGCCAGCTTCCTTCTCCGAGCGTCGGGGATGCGCCGGGGATGCGCTCGATCCCTACGGCAATTTGACCGGCTGCCGCCTTTGGCTTCTCGATCGCGCCAAGCGGACGGAGACGACGCGGCAGCTCTGCGAATTCTGGCTTTCGGAAAGCCTCGCCTGGGCAAAGAAGGAAACGGGAGAGCCTGCCGAAATCGAGGTTGAATGGCTTGGGCCAGACATCCTCGGCTATCGCGTCCAGGTGCAAGACGCCAGCGTCATGCTCAGCCGGCGCGTGGAGGCCTGACATGCCCTGGCCGATCCCGACTGCAAAAGCCATCGCCGCCAAGATCGCCGGCTCGCTCGAAGTCGCTCTCTTGCGCATTCGGCCAGGCGCCGATCCGGCCGACGTTTCGCGGGCTGTCCGCTCGGCCTACGGTGTCTTCTCTCAGATCGGTCGCGCCTTCTCGCTGGAGCTGCGCGAGGTCCACGACCATTTGGCGTGGTGGGGCCGGCAGTATTTTCCCGACACGGCCGAGGAAGAATTCATCTTCCGTCATGCCGGCATCTGGGGTGTCGAGCAGCGCGGCGCGACCAAAGCTGTCGGCAGCATCCTTATTGAAGGCGTGGCCGGGACACCGCTGCCTTCCCTCTTGCAGTTTTCCGCGTCGAACGCGGTCATCTACCAGACCACGGCCGCCACGGCGATCGGCGCCGGCGGAACGGTGACCGTCGCTGCCGCTGCGGTCGCGGCCGGGACGGCCGGCAACCTGGAAAGCGGTGTCCAGGTGACCGTCGTGACGCCATTCCCGGAGATCTCGAAGGCAACGAGCGCGGCTGCCTTCGTTGGTGGCGCCGACGAGGCGACGCCCGCCGAGATCCAGGCCTCCACGCTGGAGCGTATCCGCCAGCCGCCGCACGGTGGCGCTGCCTTCGACTATCCCACTTGGGTCGCCCAGGTCGCGTCCATCAAGGCTGTCGGGGTGATCGAAGATTGGATCGGCCGGGGCTCGGTCGGCATTGTCGTGTTGATGAAGAACGACGACGGGACCGCCCGCGTACCGTCCTCGGCGGAGATTGACGTCATCCAGGAGCATCTGGGCGGCGTTGGCAGCCAGACCGGCACTCGGCCGGTGACGGCGCGGGTGATCGTCGTGCCCGGCGTCCTTCGCACCTTGGCTATCACCGTCCGTTTGCGGCCCGACACGGTCATCACCCGCGCCGCCGTGACCGACGCCTGGCAGCGCTTCGTCGCGACGATCGGCGACGAGGAAGACACTCAGAATGCCAGCCCGATTGGCGCCGTGATCGAGCCGTCGCGGATCTCCGAGGCGATCTCGGCCGCCGCTGGGGAATATGCCCATGATCTCGACCTGCCGGCCGCGCGCTTCACTCTGGAGCGGACGGAATATCCGGTCGCCGGCCCTATCACGTTCGAGGATGCGTGATGGCTCGGCTGGCTTCAACGATCCTTCAAAGCCTGATTTCAAAGCTTCCGACCGGCTTTGCGTTCGGCTTTAGAGGCGGCGTCCTGGACGGCCTTCTTGAGGCTGCCGCCGCGCCGATCGCCGACATCGAGGCTGGCGCCGAAGCGATGATGGTCGAAACCGACCCCCGCAGCGCCAACAATTTCCTCGCCGATTTCGAGCGCGTATTAGGTCCCGATCCCTGCGGCCGGGATCTCGGCGGGCTTTCGGTCGCCGATCGGCAGAAGCTTGCGCATCAGCGCTGGACGGCGACGGGCGGGCAATCGATCCCCTATCTCGTCCAGCTCGCCGCCAAGCTCGGCGTCTCGATCACGATCGAGGAGTTCTGGCCGTCGCGTACCGGCGGCCTGCGAACCGGACAGCCGCTGCGGGCGGAGGGCTGCCAGTTCGTCTTCCGCGTCAACGTGCCCGGCCTTGTCACGGTCAAGAATTTCAAGGTGGGCAGCGGTCGCACAGGTCAAAGCCTCGGCAGCTTCCAGCTGTCGTCGATCGAGTGCGATGTCCGCCGCGTAAAGCCCGCTCACACCCAAGTCACTTTTGCCTATGGAGAGGCCTGATGGATCGCATTAACGGTGCGGGAACGATTGACATTGGCGGTGGCCGACGTGGCTTCCGTGACGAAAATCTTGGCGCGGGCGTAGAAGGAACGGAAGTCACCGCGCTCTGGGCCAACATGATCCAGGAAGAGATCATGAAGGTTTGCGCAGAGGCCGGTCTGTCGCCGAGTGAGGCCGACTGGACGCAGCTCTATCAGGCGATCGGCATCATGCTGGACGCCCTCTTCGCCGACGTCGAGGCCGCCTATCCCTTCGCCACGACGCCTGAGGCAATCGCCGGCGTATTGCTGAACAAGATCATCAGCCCGAAGACGCTGGCCGACGTCCTGGCTGTGAAACTTGCCGCCGGGCCGCTCGATGCCTCGGTTGCCACCTATCTGAACGTTTATCCGACCATTCTCACGGCGGATAACAAGGCGGTCGTTACGCCGTCCGCAGGCCAGGTCGTCGTTACCCCGTTCAAATGGATCTGGCGGCAGTTCAAGACACTCGACCTATCGGCTCTCGATCTTGCCGCCCGCACCTTCGCGACCGCTGCCAGCAAGACCTATCACCTTCGGCTCTCGTATAACGTCGTCACCGGCGTCCAGACCTTGTCGCTGAAGGATCTGTCCTCGGCCGGCTACAATCCTTCCACCCTGGCCGAGGGGAACGTGGCCTTCGACACCGGCTATGACGACATGATCATAGCGCGGGTGACGACGGATGCCGGGAACGTGCCTACCGTCAAGCTCCTGAAGAATGCCTCCCGCTTGACCGCCAGCGCGCAGCGCACAGCGTTCGTTCTCGGAGCAAACGCCGCTGCAGGCTGGGTCTACGACACGATTACTATGGATTGGGCGCGAACGCCGGCGATCTCTCTCGACCTCACGGACGCGAACGTCACTTCCGAGGCTGACAATCTTCAGGGGATCATCGTCAACAACCGGACGCGCTACAGCTTCCAATATCTCATCACCGGCACGTCGCCCTCCTACTACATCACATGCCCCTATCTGATCGGGATTTCCGCATGAGCTACGCTATCGTTGAAAACGACCTGGTCACGCGCATTCTGTCGGGAGACCTTGTTGCTCCAGAAACCGCGATCGCCTTTGATGGCGCTCTTTCTTTCCTGCCGGCCGATCGGCTCGGTTGGGATGGCGAAGCGATCGTCGATCTTGCATCGCTGGACGCGTTCTTCGTCGGCGAGGACGGACGCAAATATGCCGTCGCCGGCGCTGACCGCCAGGAGGTGGAATGCAGCTTCGACGCCGAGCTGGTGAACGACGCCGGCGTCTGGCGGCTGAAGAACGCGTCCGACGATCTGGCCGCGGTCAAGGCGGCGCGGATCGCGCTGCTGACGGCGGCTTGCGCCGAAGCGATCATATCAGGCTATGCCTCGGCGGCGCTCGGCAGCGAGCATCAATATCCGTCGAAGGTCACAGATCAGATCAACATGATGGGTTCGGTCACGGATTCCCTTCTGCCCGGTCAGCCCGTCGATTGGTCGACTCCCTTCTGGTGTGCCGACGAAGCCGGTGCCTGGGCGTTCCGCGCTCACACGGCCGAGCAGATCCAGGCGGCCGGCGCCGATGGCAAAGCGCACATCCTCACCTGCCAGACCAAGCTCGGGCAGCTCAGCGCCCAGGTGGTGGTGGCGGCCTCGGCCGAGGCAGTCGCGGCGATCGGCTGGGAGGAGTAAGGGATGGCCCAGATCGTCAATCGGCGTCCGCCGCTCGTCAGCTACTCCGACCGGCCGATTTCGCGCGGAGTGATGACGCCGAAGACGGCTTTCGGTATTCCCGAGGCCGTCGATAAGGACCGCTACCTGTTCTTCGCGACGCGCAACCGAATGCCATCCGGTGCGCTCATCACGGCCGCAGCCGGCGCGAACTACGTCTGCAGCAAGATCGTCGTCAACACGCCGCAATACGTCACGCGGACGTTCAAGTTCCATCTGTCGGGCTTCGCCTCGACAGAAGGCGGAAACTCGCCCCAGGAGACTGTCGTTACTGGCGCGATCGGCGCGCCTGGCAATTCGGTCGTCGTCGATCTGATGCTCATGCGGGTTGAGGGCGTGTTCTATCAGCTGAAATTTGGTGGCTTGAGCGCGGTCACCATTGCCGACCAAACGAACGGCGCCTGGACGGACGAGTTGACTGTTCCCGACGTCGACCCAGAAAGCGAGATCGAGCTGTGGACCTTCTATCATACCGCCGTGGGCGAGAAGGTCTGGCCGGTCTACCGCATCCAGAAACATAGAGGTGAACGCGTCTGGGGCGCGGCCGAACTTTCGGCGTTGCTGGCCTTCAAAGACAACCCGCTGGCAGCGAGCACGCCGGCGCTTGACACGGGCTATGCCACTCAGGCGCAGCCTTTGTATTACGGACCGGATTTCATGGTCGCCAAGGGCGATTGGGATGGAAGGCCGGTCGTTCTCGGCTTCGTCGACAGCATCGGAGAGAGCCGACAGGAATACAGCGCCGCTGCGGACGCGCGCGGCAATCTCGGCTGGGTGCGGCGCTGGCTCGACAAATCTGGCGGAATCGGCCGCATACCACATTGCCTGGTTGGCATGCCGGGCAACCATTCGGCGCTGGAGTATACGGGAAGCGGATCGACGATCGCTACCCGTCGCCGTGACATCATCCGCGAAATCGTCGCCTTCAACGGCGGCAAATGGCCGATGACAGTGGCCGCAAACCAGATGGGCCAGAATGACACGTCAGGCGTCTATAACACCTGGTTCAACACTAACTACCGCTCACTCCCGACGCGCATTCGTGCCGAATATCCAGGCATTAAGATTGTCGCCTTTCCGCCGCTCGGCCGAACCGACACACAGAAGACAGTAACGCTGACTTCGGTCGGCACGGTCGCGACCGCAACCATTGCCTCTACATCCGGGCTTCGGTCGGGCCAAACCCTCACCATCTCCGGCGCCACGCCTGCCGCCTATAATGGGAACTATGCAATTACCGTGACTGGGCCAACCACGTTCACCTACAATTTCGCAGGCGGCACATCACCGGCGACCGGAACTATCCGCGTCAACGACCTTGGTTTGGACGCCACGTTTCAAACCTATACCACCCAAAACTCGTGGCCGGCAGACGCAACGGACGCATCAGGCAAATGGCGCCTCCGTGACGACATTCTGGCTAAAACGTCGTCCTGCTGCGACGCGGCGATCGACACTTACGCGGCATGGGTCTCATCGGCAAAGGGCGGAGCATGGCCGGGCATGCTGGAGCTGCCGAGTACGACTGTGGCTGCGCAGGCTGGAACAGACGGCGTCGTGGCCTATAACCAGATCGTTGTCGCTGATGCGAGCATCTTCAGGCCGGAACAACAGATCATCATCTATTCGGGCCCTGAAGGCATTGCCCGGCTGAGCACCCAGACGATCGCCAGCATCGCCGGCAATGTCATAACCTACCAGGGATCTAGCGCGGTCATCCTGCCGGTGGGTTCCGTGGTACGGCCGTCGGCAGCGCTTCAGGAGAGCACGACGCCGATATCTCTCGTCCATCCATTCCCGATCATGATCGACCGGATCGTGAACGGCATCCCTCAATCGGAAAAGGCCAAGTTGGCGGCCTGAAAATAGACAGCGAGTGCCGGGCGTCATTTCGCCCGGAGACGGGCCTAGTTTGGCGACCGACCCGTCCGACAGCCATTCTCGATAACCGTCACACCCGTACCCTGCAGGGGCGGGACTCCTGTGACCGAGTCGAAAGATATTTGAAATGGTGAATCAGAATACCTGGCGGGATGTCCCCAACACACAGCCGCCAGCCGCCTGGATAGGTGGGAAGCGCACTCTTGCTCCTCGTTTGGTGAAGGCGATCGAAGCAGTTCCACACCAGCTCTATGCGGAACCTTTCGTGGGCATGGGCGGAGGTTTCTTCAGACGCACAAAGGTGCCAAGAAGCGAGGTCATCAACGATCGCAATGGAGATGTAATCAACCTCTTCCGCATTCTGCAGCGGCATTATCCGCAGTTCATGGACACACTCAAATTCCAGATCACAAGCCGGCGGGAATTCGAACGCCTGAAGGCTTGCGACCCCACCACGCTGACCGATCTCGAACGTGCGGCACGGTTCATCTACCTTCAGAAGCTGGCCTTCGGCGGCAAGGTCACTGGGCAAAGCTTCGGGGTAGATACGACAGGTGGCGCGCGCTTTAATCTGACGCGCCTGGCGCCGGTTTTGGAGGACGTGCACGAGCGTCTGGCGGGCGTCGTAATCGAGAACTTGGATTGGCTGGGATTCGTCGATCGCTACGATCGGCCGGGGACTTTGTTCTATCTCGACCCGCCTTACTTCGGGAACGAGGGCGACTATGGAAAATCCATTTTTGGCCGAGATCAGTTCGAAGCGATGGCGGCTCGCTTGCGGCAACTGAAGGGGCGCTTCATTCTCTCCATAAACGATGTGCCGGAGATCCGCAGCCTATTCAGCGGCTGCCTAATTCAGCCTGTCGAATTGGCCTATTCGATATCCGGCGGAAAGGGTACGAAAGCGAAGGAATTGATCATTGAGGGTTAGATGATGCGTTGCGTAGGACTTTGTGCGTTGGCCATCTTTGCTATAGGCGCCGCCGGCCAAGCCTCGGCTGAGATGAATTCAGCTAGACGGAGCCAGGCGAGCGGACTGGCGCAGATCATAGCCTTCTCCAAAACGTGTGGTTACGAGATCGACCAGGGAGCTCTGGAACGCTATTTCGTTGATACGGGTCTATCCGATCCCGAGGCTCTTTCTTACATCCATAATGCCGTTGTCTTGGTGTCCGAGCCCGGCGCTTCGGAGTGCACGATCACCAGGGCCACAGCAAAGTCGCTCGGTCTTCTAAAATGAGGAGCTGTGAGGGCCCTTCGAAGCTAGTTCGAAGGGCTCTCAAAAGACTTCGAAAATTCCGGAACCTGGTGTCAAAATTCCGGTTTTCCGCGTCCGGCTACACCGGCTACAATGAGGATTTCGGAGAATAAAACAGATGGATAAGAATTGAGTGGTGGGCCTGGAGGGACTCGAACCCCCAACCAAGCGGTTATGAGCCGCCGGCTCTAACCATTGAGCTACAGGCCCTGACGCCGGTGGTGGGCGCCCTGGCGCCGAAGGTCGGCACCGTGATGCCGGGGCAATGGTTCCCGCAGCATCGGTTCGCTCTAGCCCAAATTGCAGGGAGCCACAAGCGGGCAGGGCAACATCTGTGGATGATGCATAATTCACTGGCAAAAGCACTGGAACCTTGCCGCGCGGAATACACTTATTCGAATCATATTTCGCATGAAAAGGTCGTTTGCAGATGGTGGTTTCGAACAGTGCCGTGGTGCTCATCGTGGAGGATGAGCCGCTGATCCGGTTCAACATCCTCGATGTGCTGGAGGATGTCGGTCACGTGGCGCTGGAGGCGGCGAATGCCGATGAGGCGATGGTGGTGCTGAAGGGCCGGCAGGATGTCGATATCCTGTTCACAGACGTCAACATGGCCGGGTCGATGGACGGCATCCAGCTTGCCAAGCGGGTGAGGGCGATGCGGCCGAATATCGGCATCATCATCACCTCGGGCATGGTGCGGCTCGATCCGATGGCGCTGCCCGCCAATACGGCCTTCCTGCCGAAACCCTATATGCACGATGCGCTGATCTCGACGATTGATTCCCTGATGAGGTAATTCGCGCAGCCGCAAAACGGGGACAGGTTTTGCGGCTGCGCGTGAGACGCCGGGAGCCATGCTCCTCTTCAGGCGGGGCGGAGGGAACCGCACCCTCAGCTGAAGCTGCTCTTCAGCGCCTCGTTCTCGTGTTGGGCCTTCTTCTCGTAGATCGTAAACAGCGCCATCGAGAGCAGGTAAGAGAGGAAGGGATCTCCTATCTGCGTGGCAATGTCGCGGGATGCGAGCACGTGGCGCTCCAGGGCGCTGATATCTTTCTGTATTGCGGTTTCAGCGAGGCGGTTCATGCTGCCATCTCCAGGAATTGCGTCACGACCGAGCGGGCCGGAACATGTCTGACATAAAGGGGTAGCGTCAGGCCGAGGGCGGCGCGCATCTTGCGCAGCACGCGGTCCGACACTTCGAAGGCGCCGCAGCAGACGGGGTACTTGCCATAGCCGTCTGCGCGGCCGAGTTCTTCCACTTCGGCGCCTGCGCGTTTGTAGACGCGCTTGAGGTAGGGTTCGTAGTTGGAAATCATCGTATGGATGCCGTGGTCGAGCGCGCATTCGCACAGCGCGAGCAGCATCATCGAGAAGGCGCGGCCGGCATCGATATTCGGGAAGTCCCCGGCGATCGCCTCTTCATCGATGCACATGCGCGTGCCCTCCCAGATGCCGGGGGCGACGAGATCGGCGGCAGCGGGAAACGTCTCGCGAAAGACGTCATAGAGAAGGGTCGGGCCGGTCGTCGGCATCAGCCGCATGCCGCCATAAAGGCGGGTGCGGCTGTCGTTGCACCAGACGAGATAGGCCGGGGCGAGCGCGTCATAGCTGTCGCGCTCGTATGGGCCGATGACGGGAACGTCCCAGCCGAGCGTGTCGGCGAAGACCTTCTTGCGCAGGCGGAACATCTGGTCGAGTACGGCAGCGTATTTCTGATACTCATGTGCCTGAATGATAACGAACATTTTGCCCTCCAGCGTTTGCAGTCCGTGGAGAGCAGAATGGTTCAGACGGGCCGCATCGGAAATTCCCACAGATAGGCCCCCCCAGATGGGGGGATTAGCCCAAAAGTATGAGGATGGGGATTATGCCGCACAGCAAGGCGCTGAAGCGCGGCAACGCTTCAACGTCTTGAACCTAGCTTGCGAAAACAGGTGGGTGGATCGAAGAAAACGGAAATTCTCTGAAGCGCGTCGGCGTCAAATTTGATTCACACGACGCGCTTTAACCCTTTGTTTTTATGCATGTCGTTATCCCGGAACCGCTGCACACTCCGGGCGACATGCATCAGGGATTGATGATGCGCAGCTGCACCGCCCGCGAGGCGGCGGCCGAAATCGTGGCGCAGCCGAGCTTGAAGCGGGCGGTCTTCAGGTAGTCGCGGGTGGTGTGCTCTGAAATGCCCAGAATCACCGAGATATCCTTGTAATCCTTGCCGAGTGCGGTCCAGTGCAGGCACTCGATCTCGCGCGGCGACAGGGCTGGCACCGGATCATTCTCGCCATGCAGCTCATAGACGGCCTTGCGGTGGATCAGATGGGCGATCTCGATCCATTCGTTGCGGCAGCGCCGCACAAGTTCGGCCCAATCGTCGGCCGGGATGCGGGCGTTCATCGACAGCAGCGCACGCCGCTGCGCCTTGTCGGCAACGGGAATGGAATAGCCGTTGCCGCCGATGCCGTGCTTCTGGGCATCGACCAGCATGGCATAAGCCTCCGGCGTCGGCTCGACTTCGCTCCAGTCGAAGGGCAGCTGGCGTTCGAAGCCCTGCTTGACGATCGGATCGACCTTCACATAGCTGTTCAGGAGGTAGCGGGAGACCCAGGCATCGGGATAGGTGGTGCGCACGAAGGGGGAATCGATCTTGCTCGCGATCGTCTGGGCGAGATGATAGGTGACGAAATCGAGGCCATATCCTGCCTGGAGAATACGGATGGCGGCATCCACATGGGGCGCAGCCTTGATCTGTTCGAAGGCGGGTTCGAACTTGTCGCTATAGGTATTCTCGATCATTTCCATTATCCCAATTCCCTCAATCCTACCGTGAGGACCATCTAAAATACAAGGCATCCCCACATATGCGGGGAATGACAATTCGGGCACCAACTGTTAGCGCCTTCATGAGGAGGCCTCATATGGACAGCAACAGACCGTTCGAGATTGCCGAATGCCAACAGGCCGCCAAAGGCCTGAAATCCAGCTGGCAGGACATGGCAGGGTCCGAAGCGTTGATCCGCGCCCTGGTTGCCGAACGCAACGGCGACAGCCCGCTGGCGCTGTTCTGGACCGAGGTCCATCGGGCGCTTTGCCAGGAACACAAGGCTTTCTGACAGGTCTGCCCCGGCTGCCGATTTCAGTCTTTTCCCCGATATCAACAGCATCGGTTGCACATCGAAACCGGCCCCCCGGCGAGATGAAACCCGCGCTCCGCCCATGAGCAGGGTTCATGCCTCCCGTTTCCGATTTTGCAAAGAGGGTGTCGAGCGGCAATGTCGCTGGCGCGGAGGGGGATCGCCCTTATCCCCTGTCTTTGTGCCAATATGCTTGACGAAACGTTTCGAGCGGGAACAGTCGGCGTTCCCGCAAGCGGCTGCACTGTGCCATTGCTGACACTTCCTGGCTAAAGGACGAAATTTCCATGGGTCAGCCTGGAAAGCATTGCTCCTGCGCCGTCCCTCCCTCCGCCCTGATCCTGAGGTGCCCCGCAGGGGCCTCGAAGGACGAGGGTCGGCCACCCCGGGCCACCCGCTCACTCAGCCCTGACCGGTCCGCGTTTCGACAGTTCCGGCAAGGCCTCGTAGTCCAGGGCAATCAACGCCTCCTTCTTGCGGCGCGACCAGTCCTTGATCTGCCGCTCGCGGGCGATGGCGTCGATGATGCGGTCATAGGTTTCGGTAAAAGACGAGTTCGGCGGGGAGGCGCTTGGCAGTGTAGCCGTCATAGCTTCCGGTATTGTGCTCCCAGACACGCGCCTCGATCTCCTGCTTGGTGAGGCCGGTATAGTATGAGCCGTCGCTGCAGCGGAGGATGTACACGGTGACTTCCATGACGGCAGGCTAGCATGGGGGGTGATTGGGCAGCAATCGGGCAGCGCTGGGTCGGCCAGCCACCGCCCCGTCCTTCGAGACTACGTTTTCGGGCTGCGGGTGGCCGACCTCATCCTGAGGTGCCCCGCAGGGGCCTCAAAGGGCGAGAGTCGGCTCCGGCGTCTGCTCCGGCAATAAATGTGGGTTGAAGCGCCCAGCCACGCGCTGGTCGTGGTGCCGTGTGGCTGGGCTGATTATTAAATCGTATGGCCGGCTCAACCGACCTTCGTCGACGGATTGATCCATTCCTGGCTCGGCAGTTCCGGCCGCGGCGGCTTCGGGCGGAATTTCACCAGCACCTCGCGGCCATCCACCGATGCCTGCGTGCGTTCCAGCGCGTCGCGCTCGGCAACCGCCTGGCGCCAATGTTCGTCGTCCCGGCCGTCCGGGCGGCCCTGTTGTTCCCAGATCGCGTAGGCCCGCTTGCTGATCCATTCTTGGCGTCTGTCGCTCATCGATCCTATCCGTTGGTGAAAGGCGTTATTCGGCAATTCTGTCAGGCTGAACAGGCGCGCGGCGCTTGGCTGCCATCAGCAAATCGAGTTCGATCGAGGAGGGTCCGAAACGGGTGAACAGGCTTTCGGCCTGCTCGTTGCGCAGGCCATATTTGGCGGCGAATTCGTCAAGACTATACGGGCGGCCGCGCAGAACCCTGGTCCGCCGCTCCGGTTCACGGATTTGCGTCATTGGTGGTAACCCCATCTGCTTTTTGCAAAGTGAGAACAAAACAGATTACAGCCGCAAAAGTTCCGTGATTTTTCACCGTTTTTTCGGCCGTTTACACCGATGCGGGGCAACTGGCATGGAATTCCAGGAAGGCTGCATGGCGAGAAAATTTCGCCTATAACATGCAATAATTTCATGCCTTTAAGCAAATGGCTTCCGTTTCGGCGGAGAAATGGGCTTTATCCGTGGCGTGTTACTCTATAGAATCAATCGTGTTAATCGGTCTGCGAGGGGCAAAAAGCTGCGTTCCCCGCGTCGATGCCGACCGATCCAGGAGGACTTTGGCTTCAATCCCTCAAGAGGAGACAGACATGATGAATGCCCTGCCGCCACTTCATAACGGCCACGCGCCGTTTACCCTCCAGCAGCTGTTTCGCGAAGCACTTTACGCCTTCGAGGAATGGGACAGTGAATTGACCGAACCGATCGTGACCCACGAAGGACGGGTCATCCCGATCAGCTTCGTTTTCGAAGCCATGCGCGAATGCACCGACATCGTGCCGATGAATATCGTCGGCGCCGTCACCGAACGTCTGACCAAGCCGTGGGAAGGCGAAGGTCCGCTCGACCAGATGACCTTCTCGACGGCGGCACGCGTGATGCGCGTGCTGGTGCGCAAACGTCTTCTCGCCAACGGCACGGCGGATCTCGTCGCCGTTTCGGCGCATGCGGCCGAAGACCAAAGCCGCGACTGACAGGAAAAGGATCGCAGCTCAAGCATGCCCGCGCAAACTGTGCGACGGTTTTGCGATTAGGACATGCTGGAATCGAGGACCTAAAGCGTGGCACGCGAATCTGAAAGATCGCGACACGCTTTAGGACTGCGATCCTCTTCTGTTTCGGCGGAACCTCCCTTATTCCCAGCCGTTTATTTCCGTGATCCCAATTCGCACAGGGTTGGGAATTATTCAGTCATTCAGCGCGTTCCAGCATTCTCTGCGCCTTTGTGCGCCGGCGCTGGAATGCGACAGACACAGCCCGTAGCAAGATGACGGGCGAGGAATGCCATCATGCTGAAATCCATCGTTCAAGAAATCATCGGCACACCGCGGCGTGAGCCGGAACTTCCGCAATCGCTCGAACAGTTTCGCGACAACAAGCGGGTGCTGATCATCTTCGCCGATGCGCAGGACGATCGCGCGGTGATCCAAGACGAGTGGTTGCGCAATGCCCATATGCGTCTCATCGAGGAAGACGTCGAAGTGTTCATCATCGCCGGCGGCGGCGCCTTCTCGCTGTTCGACGATGCATGGGAGCTTGATGCCGACGATGTGAGAGAGCGGCTGCAGGGGCCGCCGTCCGGCGAGTTCGGACTGATCCTGATCGGGCGCGACGGAACGGTGAAGCTGCGCTCCAGCGAACCGCGCACGGTTGAGGAGATTTTCGAAGCCCTGGAGAGCCTGCCGAAGACGACGCCCTGGTAACTGCCGCGCGACGTGGTTGAATGTCAGCGGCGCGGGCGCTTCCGTCAGAGTTCGAAGGCCTCCTTGAGGCCGAGGCTTTTGCGCTCGCGCAGGTCGAGATCGGCCTCGATATGGGCGATGTGATGCAGCATCAGCTGGCAGGCGCGGTCGAGATCGTCGTTTTCGATCGCCGCGATGATGTCGCCGTGTTCGGAATGGCCGCAGCTTGAGGCCGTCGACTGGCCATAAAGCGCAATCACCAGCGACGAGCGGGCGACGAGTTCCTCCATGAAGCGCAGCATGATCGCATTGCCGGAGATTTCCGCCAGCATCAAATGGAAATCGCCTGACGCTTTGATCTCGGCGCGGCGCGCCGTCTGGCCGCGCTCGCTCATCAGCCGGCCTTCCTCCAGCAGAAGCTGTCTCAGCTGGGCGATGTCGGCGGGCGTGATGCGCGCCGCCGCCTCCCGCAATATGCCGGGCTCCACAAGGCGGCGGGCGGCAAAGATCTGGCGCGCTTCATCCGGCGAAGGATAGGCGACGAAGGCGCCGCGGTTCTTCTCGACGCTGACGAGGCCTTCGTAGGAGAGCGCCTGCAGCGCAGCGCGGGCAAGCGTGCGGCTGACGTTGAAGAGATTGCCGACATCGCTTTCGGAAAGCTTCGTGCCGGGGGAAAGCCTGCGCTCGACGATCGCCTCGCGAATGGCGTCGCGGATCTGCTGCGCGCCGGTTTCGGCGGAGTCTTCGGCCTGTTGAGCCTTGACGACGGATTTCATGAAATTCTGGTTCCCTGATGACGGGCAAACCATATCCGGCTTCGCGGCAAAAGTTAAACGGTATTTGTAGCCGAAGTAGTAGCTAAATTGCATACGATTTTTTGCGTAAATTGCGGACAATAGCCTAAATCATGTGCAGACGATGCCATGCTTATAATTCGCTCTTGCGGGCTCGTTTTTGTCAAAGGTATTTATTTACAATACCTTGTCCTGCTGAAAACGGGTTGGCACGCCAGATGCATCACCTTCTCCGAACAGGGGAAGGCATGATGTCGAAAGCGGCAGAGATCGATATAATATCCGTTTCGAAGGTCTATGGGGCGACAACCGCCGTCCATGGGATCAGCCTTAAAATTCCGGCCGGCTCCTATTGCTGCTTCCTCGGTCCGTCGGGCTGCGGCAAGACCTCGACGCTGCGCATGATCGCCGGCCATGAGAGCATTTCCTCCGGCGATATCCGGCTCGGCAATACTGTTGTCACCGATTTTCCGCCGGCCCGGCGCGGCACGGCGATGATGTTCCAGTCCTACGCGCTGTTCCCGCATCTCGACCTGATCGACAATGTCGCCTTCAGCCTGAAGATGAAGGGTGTTGATAAGGCAGAACGGCGGGCCAAGGCCCTCGACATGCTGAAGCTGATGCAGATGGAGTCCTATGCCTCCAGGCGTCCGGCCCAGCTTTCCGGCGGCCAGCAGCAGCGTGTGGCGCTGGCGCGTGCACTGATCACCGATCCGGAGGCGCTGCTGCTCGACGAGCCGCTGTCAGCGCTCGATCCCTTCCTGAAGATCCGCATGCGCGCCGAACTGAAGAAACTGCAGAAGTCGCTCGGCATCACCTTCGTGCACGTCACCCATAGCCAGGAAGAGGCGATGGCGCTCGCCGATATCATGGTTATCATGAATGACGGCCGGATCGAGCAGGCGGCCGCCCCACGCGAGGTTTTCGAGAAGCCGGCGACCGCCTTCGTCGCCCGCTTCATGGGCGATCACAATGTGCTCAGCGGCCGGGTGACATCGAGCGACAACGGCGTGCTCGTCATGACCGTGCCGGAGGGTCAGAGTTTTACCGTGCGCGGGGCGGGCAGGGCAGTCGGCGAACCGGTCGATATCGGCATCCGCACCGACCGCGTGCGCCTGCAGGTGGCGACCGAGTGGACGCTCGGCTTCAACGGCATCGTCTCCAACGTCGAATATCGCGGCGCCTCCGTGAAGGTCACCGTTATCGGCGCCGGCAGCGACGACTTCACGGTCATATCAGACGACAGCAACTATTTTGCCCGGCCGGTCGCCGTCGGCGAGACCGTCGCGCTCAGCTGGGAACTTGATGATGCCGTGCTTCTCGGCCGCTCTTCCGCATGAACCAACATCAACCAACCTTCCGCATCAACAAAAAGGGGAACTGACATGACGACTGAAACCACACCGACCAAGGCTGCGAAGGGCCTGTCCCGCCGCACGCTCCTGAAGACGGGCGCTGCCGCCGTCGGCGCCATCGCCGGCTCCGGCGCCATCACCGGCTTTCCCACCATCTGGGCGAAGACGAATATCACGCTTCGCCAGTTCGGCACCGGTGTTTCGAACATCAATGCCATCGCCGAGAAGTGCAAAGCCGATCTTGGCATCACGCTGGAGATGACGGCAACCGATTCCGACGCCGCCGCCCAGCGCGCCGTCACCCAGCCCGACAGCTACGACATCGCCGACATTGAATACTGGATCGCCAAGAAGGTATTCCCGACAGGCGTGCTGCAGCCGATGGACGTCAAGAAGCTCAAATATTACGACAAGATCGTGCCGCTCTTCATCAACGGCAAGATGAAGCCGGACAGCGTCATTGCCCAGGGCACGGCGCCGCACACGGTCGGCTTCGTCGAGGCGCAGGGCGCCAAGAAGTTCGCCAAGGAACCGACGCAGTGGATGACGATGGTTCCGACAATCTACAACGCCGATACGCTCGGTATCCGCCCGGATCTCGTCGGCCGCGACATCACCAGCTGGGCCGATATCATGGACCCGAAGTTCAAGGGCAAGACCTCGATCCTCAACATCCCGTCGATCGGCATCATGGACGCGGCGATGATCATGGAAGCCATGGGCAACATTAAATATGCCGACAAGGGCAACATGACCAAGGAAGAGATCGACAAGACGATCGAATTCCTGATCAAGGCCAAGGGCGACGGCCAGTTCCGCGCCTTCTGGAAGAGCTTCGACGAGTCGGTCAACCTGATGGCTTCGGGAGAAGTCGTCATCCAGTCCATGTGGTCGCCGGCTGTCGCCGCCGTCCGCTCCAAGGGCATCGCCTGCAAGTATCAGCCGCTGAAGGAAGGCTACCGCGCCTGGGGCGGCGGCCTCGGCCTTGCCTCGCACCTCAAGGGCGCCGAGCTCGATGCGGCCTATGAATATATCAACTGGTACACGTCGGGCTGGGTCGGCGGCTACCTCAACCGCCAGGGCTATTATTCCGCCTGCATGGAGACCGCCAAGAACTTCATGACCGCAGACGAATGGGGTTACTGGATCGAAGGCAAGCCGGCGCAGGGCGACATCCTCTCACCCGAGGGCAAGGTCATGGAAAAGGCCGGAGCCGTCCGCGACGGCGGCGCCTTCGAAGCCCGCATGGGGGCTGTGGCCTGCTGGAACTCCGTCATGGACGAAGACCGCTACATGGTCCGCCGCTGGAACGAGTTCATCGCGGCGTAAGCGTTTGCCGCTTTCCCCTCCCCAACCCTCCCCACAAGGGGGAGGGAGTCCGGCGGGGGGCGGCACAGTAACTCCCTCCCCCTTGTGGGGAGGGTTGGGGAGGGGTCTTTTTTGACCCTTCCCATTCGAAAGCATGCTTCGCGGTGGCCGAGGCGCTGCCGCGTTTCTCTTCTCCCCTAGGGGGTCCGAAGGACGGGTCCAGTGGCTCGACCCAGGTAAAGGTGCCGGCAGGCGGATGAGGGGGGCAGCACGCACCCTTGTCCCACCTGACTTAATGAGAACGGAGAAGCGGATCATGGCGACCATCGCAGCGGTAACGGAAGACAGCAAGCAGCCTACACGCCGCGCGCTGCGCCTCTCCCCGTCAGCCATCTCCTATCTCCAGGCGACGCCGCTGATCGCCATTCTCGGTTTCTTCTTCCTGCTGCCGATCGCCATGATCGCGGTCGTCAGCTTCTGGGATTACGATTTCGCCGGCCTCTATCCCGACTTCCTCACCATAAACTACACCGATACGCTCGGTTCGTGGGTGACGTGGAAAACCTATCTTAACACGCTGAAATTCACCGCCATCGTCTGGGCGTTGACGCTCGTCATCGGCTTCTGGGTCGCCTATTTTCTGGCCTTTCACATCCGCAAGACCTCGACGCAGATGATCCTTTTCCTCGTCTGCACCGTGCCGTTCATGACCTCGAACATCATCCGCATGATCTCGTGGATCCCGGTGCTCGGCCGCAACGGCCTCGTCAATTCGTCGTTGATCAACATGGGCGTGATCCCGCAGCCGATCGAATGGCTGCTCTATTCCGATTTCGCCGTCGTGCTCGCCATGGTGCACCTCTATACGCTGTTCATGGTGACGCCGATCTTCAATACGCTGATGCGCATCGACCGATCGCTGTTCGAGGCGGCGCGCGATGCCGGCGCGTCGGGCTGGCAGGTGCTGTGGAACGTCGTCATTCCGCTGGCCAAACCCGGCATGGCGATCGGCACCATCTTCGTCGTCACCCTGGTCATGGCCGATTTCTCGACGGTGCAGGTTATGTCCGGCGGCCAGAGCGCCTCGGTGGCGTTGATGATGAAGAACCAGATGTCGCTGCTGCAATATCCGGCGGCCGCCGCCAATGCGGTGGTGCTGCTTGCCGTCGTTTTGTTGATGGTCGCGGCGATCCTGCGCGTCGTCGACATCCGCAAGGAGCTTTGAGATGAACCACGAAAAACGCGGCCTCGAATTCTATCTGCTGGCGATCTTCTTCATCATCTTCGTACTGTTCCTCTACGGCCCGCTCTCGGCGATCCTCATCCTCTCCTTCCAGGGGCCGGACGGTGGCCTGACCTTCCCGTTGAACGGCGTTTCCACCCACTGGTTCTTCAACCTGTTCGAGAAGCAGGCGGTCGGCGATTTCGGCGCCTCCTTCCGGCGCTCCTTCTCGCTGGGGCTGATGGTGATGGTCGTGACCGTCACCGTGTCGCTGCTTGCCGGCCTTGCCTTCCGCCGCCGCTTCCGCGGCTCGACCGTGCTGTTCTACGCCACCGTCGCCAGTCTCGTCGTGCCGTCGATCATCGTCTCGCTCGGCATTGGCGTCGTCTTCCAGCAGGGCGGGCTGAAGCCTGCCTGGTATTCCTCGGCCTTTGGCGCGCATCTCACCTGGACGCTGCCCTTCGGCGTGCTGATCATGTTTGCCGTCTTCAACCGCTTCTCGCCGGCCTATGAGGAGGCGGCGCGCGACCTCGGCGCCACATCCTGGCAAACCTTCCGCCATGTCGTGCTGCCGATGATCGCGCCGAGCCTGATCGGCGTCGGGCTGTTCGGTTTCACACTCTCCTATGACGAATTCGCCCGCACGTTGATGACGTCGGGCAGCTACAATACGCTGCCGCTCGAAATCTACGGCATGACGACCAATGTCACGACGCCGGTGCTCTATGCGCTCGGCACGGTGACGACGCTATTTTCCTTCACCATCATTCTCATCGCGCTCGGCATCATGACCATGCTCAGCCGGCGGCAGGCAAAGATCAACTGACATGCGCATTCTCATCGTCAATCCGAATACCACCGCCTCCATGACCGAGAAGGCCGCGACCGCGGCGCGTGCGGTGGCCGCGTCCGGCACGGAAATCATCGCCGCCACTTCGCGCATGGGGCCGGTTTCCATCGAGGGCCATTATGACGGCGCGTTGGCGATCCCAGGCCTGCTTTCCGAACTAAAGGAGCGGCAGTCGGCCGGCTACGACGCGGCTGTCATCGCCTGCTTCGACGATACCGGGCTCGAAGCGGCGCGGAGTTTCGCCGATGTGCCGATCCTCGGGCTTTGCGAATCCGCCGTCGTAACGGCCGGCTTCCTCGCCCAGCGTTTCACCGTGGTGACGACGCTGGAGCGGTCGCGGGTGCTGATCGACAATCTGGTGCGCCGCTACGGCATGGGCGAGCGCGCCAAGGTGCGCGCCTCCGACATTCCGGTGCTGGAGTTGGAGAACGCGGCCTCGGGCGCGATCGGCAAGCTCCGGGCTGAGATTGAGCGGGCGCTGGCCGAGGACGGCGCCGAGGCGATCGTGCTCGGTTGCGCCGGCATGACCGATCTGGCGCATCAACTGCAGGAGATTTACGGCGTGCCCGTCGTCGATGGTGTCTCGGCCGCCGTCAAGCAGGCCGAGGCGCTGGTCTCGCTCGGGCTTTCCACCAGCAAGCGCGGCTCCTACGCCTCGCCGCTGCCGAAACCCTTCACCGGTGCGATGAGCGGCTTCTCGCCGGCCGGGAAGCTCGACTGAGCCATGGCCGTTTCCTTCGACTTCAAAGAGCTTTCCGAGCGCGAGCGTTACAAGCTGATGATCGGCACGATCATTCCGCGGCCGATCGCGCTGGTGACGACGGTCGACGAACATGGGCGGATCAACGCCGCCCCCTTCAGCTTCTTCAACTGCCTGTCGGCCGATCCACCTATCCTGGCGATCGGCGTCGAGAACAATGCCGACATGTCGTTCAAGGACACCGGCCACAATATCCGCATGACCGAGGTTTTTACGGTCAACATCGTCTCCTTCGCCATCGCCGAAGCCATGCATGTCTGCGGCGCCCGCTATCCGCGCGGCGTCGACGAACTGAAGCAAGCCGGATTGACGGCGATGCCGGGCGAGAAGGTGGCCTCACCCTATATCGCCGAGGCGCCGGCCGCCTTCGAATGCCGGCGGCATGTGACGCTGGAACTCGGCCGCTCCAGGCAGATCATCATGGGCGAGATCGTCTATGCGCATTACCGCGACGGTGTCGTCGATCCGCGAAGGCTGCATGTCGATCCGGCCGCGATCGACGCCATTGCGCGGCTCGGCGGCGATACTTGCGCCACAACACGCGACCGTTTCGAGATGCTGACGCCGAAGCTCTGACATCAGGGCAGGTCCAAGTTTTGCTTTACTTTTTCGCCTCCGGCGAGAATGGTCTGCACGGATCATTGCGGCAGAGGAGCGCCTTATCATGACACTCGACGACGATCTCAACCGGATCGCGGAGCAGGAAAAAGCGCTGAGCTTCGATGCCTTCGACCTGACGACGGCATGGCAGCTCGGCAAACTCCTGCAGGAACTCGCCACCGAGCGCGGCCTCGGGGTCGCAATCGATGTGACTTTGCATTCGATGCCGGTCTTCTATGCCGCGCTGCCCGGTGTCACGCCCGACAACGTCAACTGGATCAGGCGCAAGCGCAACATGGTGCTGCGCTATTTCCGCAGCAGCTATGCCTCCGGCCTGAAGCTCAGAAAGGACGGCAAGACCGTCGAGGATAACGGTCTTTCCGGTGACGATTACGCGCCGCATGGCGGCAGCTTCCCGATCAACGTCAAGGGCACCGGCTGCATCGGCGTCGTCACCGTCTCCGGCCTGCCGCAGCGCGACGACCACAATCTCGTGGTCGAAGCCTTGGCGCTGATGCTGGCGAAGGACCTGGACACGCTGCGGCTCGCGCCGCTTTGACGGGGCGGCCCGCTCAGCCCGGCGCGTAGATACTCAGTCCTCAGATCCGGCCGCCGGCCTCGGCGATGCCCTTGGTCAGGCTGCCCGTTGCCGGGAAGAGCGGGATGAGGCAGGCCTGCAGGGCGTGGTAGATGTCGCCCTTGCCGGGGAAGAGCGAATGCGAGGGAACGAGGTCTTCCGTCAGTTCCTCGTGCCAGCCGCCGTTCCGGTGGTCGATGAAGGCGCGCTCGATGACGTTCCAGATCTTGCGGTAGCATTCCTCGTGGTAGTCGCTCGGCAGGTGCTCGTTGAGGAAGTGCGCCGCGGCAGCGCCCTCGCAGGCCGGCCACCAGAGCTTGTTGCGCTTGGCAGGCTTGTCGTCCCAGTCGAGCGTATAGAAGAAGCCGCCCTTGTCACTGTCCCAGCCGAGCGCCATCGACTGCTCGAACAGGGCCTTGGCCGCATCCGGCATCCATTCGATGCGTTTGCCGCCGAGCGCCCAGAGCTGCAGGATGAGGCGGGTCCATTCCAGCCAGTGGCCGGGCGTCGTGCCGGCCGGGCGGAACATTTCGTTCGGATGATAATATTGCTTGTCGAGCTTCCACTCGGCATCGAAATGTTCGGCGACGCGCCAGTCGACCGATCCAGCCGCTCGGCGGATGACGAGATCGGCGATGCTTTCGGCCTTGGTGAGGTATTCCTTGTCGCCGGTGGCTTCGAAGGCGGCCATCAGTGCTTCGGTCAGGTGCATGTTGGAATTCTGGCCGCGATAGGTGCCGCCGTCGAGCGGCTGCCAGTCGGCGGTGAATTCCTCGGCGATCGCCCCATGGCGCGGTTCCCAGAACCTGGTGTTGAGGATCTCGGTGATGTCGGCCAGCATGCCGTCGGCCAGCGGATGGCCGATCGTCTTGGCGGATGAGGCGGCGAGCAGCACGAAGGCGTGGCCGTAGCCCTGCTTGTTGCTGTCGACCGGACCATTATTGTCGAGCGACCAGAAATAGCCGCCATTTGTCCGGTCGCGGTGATGGTTCCAGAGATAGTCCATGCCGTGGTCGACGAGGTCGGCAGCACCCGGACGGCCGAGCAGCGCGCCGATGGCAAAACAATGCACGGCGCGCGCCGCAATATGGATGCTGCGGATCTGCCCCTCGGCGTCGAGCGGCTTGCCGCTATCGTCGAGGTCGTAGAAGCCGCCATTGGGATTGACCGAATTGTGCTGGAAGAAATCGAAGAGGCCGTTTGCCTGGTCGAGCAGCCAGGCGCGATGATAGGCGCGGCTCGTCCAGTTTCCAAGCGCGGCTTTGCCGGTTGCGGGTGCCATGATACTCCTCCGATTTGGTGGGCAATGCGTATCAATTGCCTATATAGAGGCCGTTCAAGCCTGTCATCTGGCCAGCGTATCGTGCTTCGCGAAAAATCGAAGTCGATTTTCGCAAAGCACGATACGCAGATTCAAAATGCTACAGCGTCCTGTGCGCGTCTGAAAACGCGCGGCGCTGTAGGCTTGCAAAGCACGAAATCGACAGGCATATATTGACATAAAGATATCTTTATGTGATTTGGACTGTCTGGTCTTACGACGTCAAGGAGCCTCCCGTGTTTGACAACCTCTTTGGTCCGGAAACGGGCAAGCGTGACGGCAATGAAGTTTTCGCAGCGCTGCGCAAAGCCGCCAGCGAACGCATCCTCGTCCTCGACGGCGCCATGGGCACGCAGATCCAGGGGCTCGGCTATGACGAAGACCAGTTCCGCGGCACCCGCTTCATTGGCTGCGCCTGCCATCAGAAAGGCAATAACGACCTTCTGATCCTGACCCAGCCGGATGCGATCGAAGAGATCCATTACCTTTACGCCAAGGCCGGCGCCGATATTCTCGAGACCAACACCTTCTCCTCGACCCGCATCGCCCAGGCAGATTACGCGATGGAAAATGCGGTCTACGACCTCAACAGGGAGGGCGCCGAGATCGTCCGCCGCGCGGCTCTGCGCGCCGAGCGTGAGGACGGCCGCCGCCGTTTCGTCGCCGGCGCCATCGGTCCAACCAACCGCACCGCCTCGATCTCGCCCGATGTCAACAATCCCGGTTTCCGGGCCGTCACCTTCGACGATCTCAGGGAAGCTTATGGCGAGCAGATCGACGGTCTGATCGACGGCGGCGCCGACATTATCCTCATCGAGACGATCTTCGATACGCTGAACGCCAAGGCGGCGATCTTTGCCTGCGAGGAGCGCTTCGAAGCCAAGGGCGTGCGCCTGCCGGTGATGATCTCCGGCACGATCACCGACCTTTCCGGCCGCACGCTCTCCGGCCAGACGCCGTCGGCCTTCTGGAACTCGGTGCGCCACGCCAATCCCTTCACGATCGGGCTCAACTGCGCACTCGGCGCCAATGCGATGCGCCCGCATCTGCAGGAGCTTTCGGGTGTCGCCGACACCTTCGTCTGCGCCTATCCGAACGCCGGCCTGCCGAACGAATTCGGCCAATATGACGAGACGCCGGAGCTGATGGCGGCGCAGATCGACAGCTTCGCCCGCGAAGGCCTGGTCAATATCGTCGGCGGCTGCTGCGGCTCGACGCCGGAACATATCCGGGCGATCGCCGAGACCGTTGCCAAGTACAAGCCGCGGCCGATTCCGGCGCACCGCCCCTTCATGTCGCTGTCCGGTCTCGAGCCCTTCGAGCTCACCAAGGACATCCCTTTCGTGAACGTCGGCGAGCGCACCAACGTCACCGGTTCGGCGAAGTTCCGCAAGCTGATCACCAATGCCGATTACACGGCAGCGCTCGATGTCGCCCGCGACCAGGTCGAGAACGGCGCCCAGGTGATCGACATCAACATGGACGAGGGCCTGATCGATTCCGAAAAGGCGATGGTCGAGTTCTTGAACCTGATCGCCGCCGAGCCCGACATCGCCCGCGTGCCCGTGATGATCGACAGCTCGAAATTCTCGATCATCGAAGCCGGCCTGAAGCGCGTCCAGGGCAAGGCGATCGTCAACTCGATCTCGCTGAAGGAAGGCGAGGAGAATTTCCTCGCCCAGGCGCGGCTGCTGCACAATTACGGCGCCGCCGTCGTTGTCATGGCCTTCGATGAGACGGGGCAGGCGGACAATTACGAGCGCAAGGTCGAGATCTGCACGCGCGCCTACAAGCTGCTGACCGAAAAGATCGGCTTCCCGCCCGAGGATATCATCTTCGACCCGAACATCTTCGCGGTGGCGACCGGCATCGAAGAGCACAATAATTACGGCGTCGATTTCATCGAGGCGACGCGGACGATCCGCGAGCGCATGCCGCTCGTGCATATTTCCGGCGGCGTCTCCAATCTGTCCTTCTCGTTCCGCGGCAATGAGCCGGTGCGCGAGGCGATGCACGCCGTGTTCCTCTACCACGCCATCCAGGCGGGCATGGACATGGGCATCGTCAATGCCGGCCAGCTTGCCGTCTACGACAATATCGATCCGGAACTGCGCGAGGCCTGCGAGGACGTGGTGCTGAACCGCCGGCCCGACGGCACCGAGCGGCTGCTCGAAGTGGCCGAGCGCTTCCGTGGCGCTGGTGCAAGGGAAGGCCGGGTGCAGGATCTCTCCTGGCGCGAATGGAGTGTCGAGAAGCGCCTCGAACACGCGCTAGTCAATGGCATCACCGAATATATCGAAGCCGATACCGAGGAGGCCCGCCAGCAGGCGGCGCGGCCGCTGCACGTCATCGAAGGGCCGCTGATGGCCGGCATGAATGTCGTCGGCGACCTCTTCGGCTCGGGTAAGATGTTCCTGCCGCAGGTGGTCAAGTCGGCGCGCGTGATGAAACAGGCTGTCGCCGTGCTGCTTCCTTACATGGAAGAGGAAAAGCGCCTCAATGGTGGTGACGACCGGAAATCGGCGGGCAAGATCCTGATGGCGACGGTCAAGGGCGACGTGCACGATATCGGCAAGAATATCGTCGGCGTCGTGCTCGCCTGCAACAATTACGAAATCGTCGACCTCGGTGTCATGGTGCCGGCGACGAAGATCCTCGAAACGGCGATCGCCGAAAAGGTCGATGTCATCGGCCTTTCCGGCCTGATCACGCCGTCGCTCGACGAGATGGTGCATGTCGCGGCCGAGATGGAGCGACAGGGTTTCGAGATCCCGCTGCTGATCGGCGGCGCGACCACCAGCCGCGTGCATACGGCGGTGAAGATCCACCCCGGCTACAACAAAGGCCAGGCGATCTACGTCACCGACGCGAGCCGCGCCGTCGGTGTCGTCTCGGCGCTGCTGTCGCCGGAGACGCGCCAGGGCTATGTCGACGATACAAGAGCCGAATATGCCAAGGTGGCGGCCGCGCATGCGCGCAGCGAAGCCGAGAAGGTGCGGCTGCCATTGCCGCGGGCGCGTGAGAATGCCCATATGATCGACTGGCCGGCCTACCAGCCGACGAAACCGCAATTCTTCGGCACGCGGGTGTTCGAGGATTACGATCTGGCCGACCTTGCGCGATATATCGACTGGACACCGTTCTTCCAGACCTGGGAGTTGCGCGGCCGTTTCCCTGCCATTCTCGAAGACGAGAAGCAGGGCGAGGCAGCGCGGGCGCTTTGGGCCGATGCGCAGGCGATGCTGAAGAAGATCATCGACGAGAAATGGTTCCGGCCGCGCGCCGTCATCGGCTTCTGGCCGGCCGGCGCCGTCGGCGACGACATTCGCCTGTTCACCGATGAAAGCCGCAGCAAGGAACTTGCGACTTTCTACACCTTGCGCCAGCAGCTTTCGAAGCGGGACGGACGGGCGAACGTGGCGCTCTCCGATTTTGTCGCGCCTGTCACAAGCGGCGTCGAGGACTATGTCGGCGGCTTCGTGGTGACGGCGGGCATCGAGGAGATCGCCATCGCCGAACGCTTCGAACGTGCGAACGACGACTATTCCTCGATCCTGGTCAAGGCGCTGGCCGACCGCTTTGCCGAAGCCTTCGCCGAGCGCATGCACGAGCAGGTGCGGCGCGAATATTGGGGCTATGCCAGGGATGAGCACCTCAGCAACGAGGATCTCATCGGCGAGGCCTATGCCGGCATCCGTCCGGCGCCAGGCTATCCCGCTCAGCCCGACCACACCGAGAAGAAGACGCTCTTCAAGCTGCTCGATGCGGAACATACCGCAGGCGTGAAGCTGACGGAAAGCTATGCGATGTGGCCGGGCTCCTCCGTCTCCGGTCTCTATATCGGCCACCCCGACTCCTATTATTTCGGCGTCGCCAAGGTGGAGCGCGATCAGGTGGAAGACTATGCCAAGCGCAAGGGTATGGAAGTTTCCGAAGTCGAGCGCTGGCTCGGACCGGTGCTGAACTACGTGCCGCGCAAGGCGGACGAGGACATCGAGGACGCGGCCTGAGTGGCGAGTCTTCGCAGCCGCTTGAGGCGGCGCGCTGAGGAACTGATTTAATGAATGAAAGCCGGGAAGTGATTCACTTTCCGGCTTTATTATTTTGATATGGTTCAATAGTCATCCGCCTTTGGGGTTTTCGAATTCGGTGGCGGAATTCATGGTGAGATGATATGATTAGCTAAGTTAGCTAATGAGGGCTGCGATGCAGGTTACCATTCATGCCGCGAAGACCAATCTGTCGAAGTTGATCGACGCCGCTCTTTCCGGTGAGGAAGTGGTGATCGCCAAAGGGCACAAGCCCGTGGTGAAGATCATTCCGATTGCGCAATCTTCCTTCAAGATCGGTCTGCTCAAGGGACAGGTTGCTGGAAATGGGCCGGAGTTTTTCGAGCCCATGGATGAAAGCGATCTTGCTGCCTGGGAAGGGGTCGAGTGAATTCGCTTCTGCTCGACACCCATGCCTGGGCATGGTCGCTGACCGGCGACGAGCGGCTCTCGGCCAAGGCGGTCGCTCTGATCGAAAAGGCGGAGACTATTCTCGTCAGCGCGATATCCCTTTTTGAAATCGGGCAGAAGGTCCGTCTCGGCAAATGGCCAGACATGGAGCCTTTCATCGGCCGGCTGCCGGAACTGCTGCAGGAGCAGGGTGGCATTACCGCGGGCCTGACACCGGAAATCTGTCTGGCTGCAGCCATGATGGACTGGACGCATCGCAATCCGTTCGACCGACTTCTTGCTGCGACCGCCATGCAGAATGGGATACCGATTATCTCCGCCGATACGGTCTTCGACGAACTCGCCGGAAACCAGTTTTGGATCGCCCGCTTCTGGTAGGGCCTACGTCACTCCGATCGTTAGCTCGGCAACAAAATCATAGGCGTCGCCACGATAGAGCGAGCGGGTGAATTCCACGGCGCGGCCGGAGCCGAGATAGGAAATGCGCTCGATCGACAGGCCGGCGGCGCCGACGGGGACGCCGAGAAGCTGGGCGTCGGCTTCCTTCATGTTGGTTGCCGAAATGCGCTGCACGGCGCGCACCGGGCGGACCTGGAGGCGTTCGAGCTCGGCGTAGAGCGAATTGGTGACGACGGACGGATCGGGCAGGAATTCGCCGGAGACACTGGCATTCTCGATCGCCAGCGGCTGGTCGTCGGCGATGCGCAGGCGCGACAGGCGCGACACCTTCACGTCGGTGCCGAGACCGAGAATCATCATCTCGTCGGGCGAGGGGGTATGGACACCCTTGTGCAGCCATTCGGAGCGGGAGGTCATGCCGCGGCGCGCCATGTCCTCGGTGAAGGAGGTGAGCTGCGACAGGCGCTGCTCGACCTTTGAAACCGGTTTGGCGACGAAGGTGCCGGAGCCGTGGCGGCGCACCAAAAGGCCGTCGGCGACGAGTTCGTCGATCGCCTTGCGCACAGTAACACGGCTGACGGCGGCAAATTCGGCGATATCGCGTTCCGGCGGCAGCGCATCGCCGTGACCAAGCGTGCCGGAGCGTACGGCCTCTTCGAGGGTGCGGCGGAGTTTGACGTAGAGCGGGCCGGTCCCGGCGGCCTGCAGGCGCTGCAGGGACAGGAGGGTAGCGAGGTCGTCGGTCATGCCGCCCCTCTCTGCCGGTCGTTCAAAAGCTTGACGGCAAGTTCCACCGCACCCTGCAGGGCATCGCCCTTGGGGCTGGCAAGCCGCGATCTGTAACGTTCGGAAAGCCACGGCTCATAGGCTCCGGCAAGGCCGCCGAGCAGGCAGATCGACGGACATTCGGGCCAGAGCAGTGCGTCAAGGCTTTCGCCGATCGCCGTTGCGGCATCCGTGACGATGCCAACCGCGACGGTATCGCCCTTGGCCGCATGGTCGAAGATAGCAGGCGCATAGCGAGCAAAATCCGTCGGTCTTGCCGAATGCGCGAATTCGACGATGCGTTCCGGATCGTTGCCGTATTCGCTCATCAGCGCTTCGGTGATCGCAGAAGCCGGGCGCACGCCGTCATGGGCGAGCAGTGATCGTTCCATGAGATCGCGGCCGAGGCGGGCGCCGCTCGCCTGGTCGCCGACGACGAAGCCCCAACCGCCGATGCCGTTCAGCCGGCCATTCCTACGGGCATTGTAGACCGAGCCGGTGCCGAAGGCGCCGACGATGCCGTCGGAGTTGCCGAGCGCGCCCTGCAGGGCGATCAGCGCATCCGTGACGACGCGGCCTTCGGCAAAGGGCAGGGCCTTTTCGATTCGCTCGCCGTAATCCGTGACATTGGCGCCGGCGACGCCAACGACTGAGGCAACCGACGAGATCGTTTCATCGGCAAGCCCGGCGTCGCGCAACGCCTGCCGAGCGGATTCGACGATGTTGAGAAGAGAGTTTTCCAGGTCGGACAGGATGTTAGCCGGGCCTGCTTTGCCGCGGCCGATGATGTTGCCGTTTCTGTCTGCGACCGCGGCCCGGCAACTCGTTCCGCCGCCGTCTATGCCGATTGCAAGCTCCGTCATCGGGCCTCCGATTATGCCGTTCCCCGTGTTTTTTCATACAATACCAAAAAAATACCATTTACCAAGTAGGAAAGATGGAGAAAATTCGTCTTTTTATCATGTTGATTTTATTGACTAAAATTTTTTAATGAATTTTTGGAGGGCGAAAAGTTAAAATCGACTGGACAATTGGTATTTTTTTGGCCTTAATTCGGTAAAAGGGAACAGCACATCGAAGCCAACGAAAACCGGCAGCAAAGCCAAGCCGGCACCGCTTCGAAGATGATCGAGAACGATCCGCCGCCTGACAGGCTGGTGGCGAAGTTCAGCATCCATCGGCTTTCCCGATCGATTTTGCCGCGCCCGATGCAGGTGATGGGGCAGCGCACAGTCCGGCCGCAAGCGATCCGCCTTTGCGTCCGTCGAGCTTTCGGGGCCGGCAGGTGCTGGCGGCCCTCCAAGAGGCGTTGGGTGTTTCCTCAAGCACGCCAACTGCTTGTTTCAGATCGAAAACAGCGCCTTGCGGCGCTCAAAACACAGGAGAGGGAAATGAAAAACACTGCTCTGAAAAGCCTGCTGCTTGCCTCCAGCCTGCTGACGTCGGCCGGTCTCGTGCATGCCGCCGACGTTACGCTGACGGTCGAAAGCTGGCGCAATGACGACCTGCAGATCTGGCAGGAGAAGATCATTCCGGCCTTCGAAGCGAAGAACCCGGGCATCAAGATCGTCTTCTCGCCGACCGCGCCGACCGAATACAACGCCTCGCTGAACGCCAAGCTCGATGCCGGCTCCGCAGGCGACATCATCACCTGCCGTCCGTTCGACGCCTCGCTCGAACTCTTCAACAAGAAGCAGCTCGCCGACATCACCAGCCTGCCCGGTATGGAGAACTTCTCTCCAGTCGCCAAGGCCGCCTGGACGACCGACGACGGCAAGTCGACCTTCTGCGTACCGATGGCATCGGTCATCCATGGCTTCATCTACAACAAGGATGCCTTCGACAAGCTCGGCATCTCCGTGCCGAAGACCCAGGACGAGTTCTACGCAGCACTCGACAAGATCAAGGCCGATGGCACATACATCCCGCTCGCCATGGGCACGAAGGACCTCTGGGAAGCTGCGACCATGGGCTACCAGAACATCGGTCCGAACTACTGGAAGGGTGAAGAGGGCCGCCAAGCCCTGATTGCCGGTAAGCAGAAGCTGACCGATCCGGAATGGGTCAAGCCCTATGAGGAGCTTGCCAAGTGGAAGCCCTATCTAGGCGACGGCTTCGAAGCCCAGACCTACTCGGACAGCCAGAACCTCTTCACGCTCGGCCGGGCCGCGATCTATCCGGCCGGCTCGTGGGAAATCGCGCTGTTCAACACGCAGGCCCAGTTCAAGATGGGCGCTTTCCCGCCCCCGGTTCCGAAGGCCGGCGACCAGGGCTACATCTCCGATCATCCTGACATCGGCGTTGCCTTGAACGCGAAGAGCACGCATGCCGAGGAAGCCAAGAAATTCCTCAGCTGGGTCGCGTCGCCCGAATTCGCCGATATCTACGCCAACGCGCTGCCGGGCTTCTTCAGCCTGAACTCCAACCCGGTCAAGATGTCCGATCCGCTTGCTCAGGAATTCGTTTCCTGGCGCGGCCCGTACAAGTCGACCGTGCGCTCGACTTATCAGATCCTGTCGCGCGGCACGCCGAACCTCGAAAACGAGACCTGGGTCGAATCGGCCAACGTGATCAACGGCACCGATACGCCACAGGTTGCTGCCGAAAAGCTTCAGAAGGGCCTCGACAGCTGGTACAAGCCGGCCAAGTGATCTGATCAGGGGCGGCGTCTGCGGCCCCTCATCCGGCCTGCCGGCCACCTTCTCCCCGCTTGCGGGGAGAAGGAGACTCGCAGCGACCTCTCAGCCCGATATAGCATCCCATCAGGGCGTTGCCTCTCTTCCCCAGTCGGCAGAGAGTTCGGGTGAGGCGCAAGATTTTCCATCTGCGTCCGCACGATTGCGGCCAGTCGACAAGAACAGGCAAAAGCCATGAGCGAAACCGACAACGCGATCGATATCGTCCCGATCAAGCGCCCGGTGCGCTGGCACATCTTCGTCTTCATGCTGCCGGCGGTGATCGTTTATTCCGCCGTCATGGTACTGCCGCTGATCGAGACGCTCAGGCTTTCGCTCTACAATACTGTCGACGGTCAGCCGGCCTTCGTCGGGCTTGCGAATTTCAAGGTGCTGTTCGGCGATCCGCGCTGGGCGCGTGATTTCTGGAATGCGCTCGTCAACAACCTGATCTTCTTCACCATCCATATGTGCGTGCAGAACCCGATCGGCATTGCGCTTGCTGCCCTGCTTTCGGTGCCGAAGCTGCGCGGGGTGGCCTTTTACCGCACGGCAATATTCCTGCCGACGCTGCTTTCCTTCGTCATCGTCGGCTTCATCTGGAAGCTGATCCTGTCGCCGATCTGGGGCGTGGCGCCCTGGATGCTCGATCTCATCGGGTTGAAATTCCTGTTCGCGCCCTGGCTCGGCAAGCCCGGCTCTGCGCTGATCGCCGTGTCGCTGATCTCGAACTGGCAGTATATCGGCATTCCAATGATGCTTATCTATGCCGCGCTTCTGAGCATCCCCGAAGAGGTGATCGAGGCGGCCGAATGCGACGGCATCACCGGCTGGGCGCAGTTCTGGAAGATCAAACTGCCGCTCATCCTGCCGGCGATCGGCATCATCTCGATCCTCACCTTCGTCGGCAATTTCAATGCCTTCGACCTGATCTACACCGTGCAGGGGGCGCTCGCCGGGCCCGACATGTCGACCGATATTCTTGGTACGCTGCTCTACCGCACCTTTTTCGGTTTCCAGCTGCAGCTCGGCGACCGCTCGATGGGCGCGACGATCGCCACCGTGATGTTCCTCATCATCCTCGCTGGCGTCTCGCTTTATCTCTTCGTCATCCAGCGGCGCATGCGTCGCTACCAGTTCTGAGGAGCGCGCATGTCCAAGGCACGCACATCTCCCATCCGCACCGGTCTCGTGCATCTGGCGCTCTCCGCCTACACGCTGGTCGCACTGTTTCCGGTGTTCCTGACCATCGTCAACTCGTTCAAGGATCGTGCCTCGATCTTCCGCGAGCCGCTGATGATCCCGACGCCGTCGACATTCAGCCTCGTCGGCTACCAGACGGTGCTGGGGCAAGGCGATTTCGCCACCTATTTCCAGAACAGCTTCATCGTGACTATCGTCTCGATCCTGCTGGTGTTGCTCTTCGGCGCCATGGCAGCCTTCGCGCTGTCGGAATACCGCTTCCGCGGCAATGCGCTGCTTGGGCTCTATATGGCGATCGGGATCATGATCCCGATCCGCCTCGGCACCGTGGCGATCCTGCAGGGCATGGTGGCGGCCGGCCTCGTCAATACGCTGACGGCGCTGATCCTCGTCTATACCGCGCAGGGCATACCGCTGGCGATCTTCATCCTGTCGGAATTCATGCGCACGGTTTCGGACGATCTGAAGAATGCCGGTCGCATCGACGGGCTTTCCGAATACGCGATCTTCTTCCGCCTGGTGCTGCCGCTGGTGCGCCCTGCCATGGCGACAGTCGCCGTCTTCACCATGATCCCGATCTGGAACGACCTCTGGTTCCCGCTGATTCTCGCACCCTCCGAGGCCACCAAGACGGTAACGCTCGGCTCGCAGATCTTCATCGGCCAGTTCGTCACCAACTGGAATGCGGTGCTGGCGGCGCTGTCCCTGGCGATCCTGCCGATCCTGATCCTCTACGTCATCTTCTCGCGGCAGCTGATCCGCGGCATCACCTCGGGAGCCGTCAAGTGACCGAAAAACCGATCCGTGTCCTCGTTGCCGGCCTCGGCAATATGGGCCGCAGCCATGCGCTCGCCTATCACAACAATCCCGGTTTCGAGATCGTCGGTCTCGTCAACCGCTCGACGCCGAAGCTGGAGCGGGAGCTGCAGGCCTATACGATCTATCCCGAGTTCATGACGGCGCTCGCCGAGCTGAAGCCGGATCTCTGCTCGATCAGCACCTATTCCGACAGCCATGCCGATTATGCCGTCGCCGCCTTCGAGGCCGGCTGCGACGTCTTCGTGGAGAAGCCGCTGGCGACCACCGTCGCCGATGCCGAGCGTGTCGTGGCTGCGGCGACGAAGGCAGGGCGCAAGCTGGTGATCGGCTATATACTTCGCCATCATCCGTCCTGGATGAAGCTGATCGCGGAAGCCCGCAAGCTTGGCCCACCTTACGTTTTCCGCATGAACCTTAACCAGCAGTCCAGCGGCCCGACCTGGGCGACGCACAAGTCGCTGATGCAGACGACCTCGCCGATCGTCGATTGCGGCGTGCATTATGTCGATGTCATGTGCCAGATCACCGATGCCAGGGCGGTCGAGGTGCGCGGCATGGGGCTGCGCCTCTCCGATGAGATCGCCGCCGACATGTACAATTACGGTCAGCTGCAGGTGCTCTTCGAGGACGGTTCTGTCGGCTGGTACGAGGCCGGTTGGGGGCCGATGATTTCGGAGACGGCCTTCTTCGTGAAGGACGTGATGTCGCCGAAGGGGGCGGTGTCGATCGTCATGGATCCGAACGCCAAGTCCGACGATATCGACACGCACACCAAGACTTCGGTGATCCGTCTGCATACGGCCGAGACCGGTCCGGACGGCAAATTCATCCGCCCCGACCAGGACATGAGGATGACGGGCGAGCCCGATCATCAGGCGCTCTGCGACCTGGAACAGGCCTTCATGCTGAGGGCGATCCGCGAGGATCTGAACCTCGATCGCCATATGGCGGATGCGGTGGCGTCGCTGCGCATCTGCCTTGCCGCCGACGAGAGCGTGCGCACCGGTCAGCCGGTCAGATTATAAGGGAAAACCAGTGGGATCGCTTCAACTCAAATCCATCCGCAAGACCTATGGCACGCACGAGGTGCTGAAGGGCATCGACCTCGAGGTCAAGGACGGCGAATTCGTCATCTTCGTTGGCCCGTCGGGCTGCGGGAAGTCGACACTTCTCCGCAGCATTGCGGGTCTGGAGGACGTCACCTCGGGCGCCGTCGTCATCAACGGCCGCGACGAGACGCTGACGCCGCCGGCCAAGCGCGGCATCGCCATGGTGTTCCAGTCCTATGCGCTCTATCCGCATCTGACGGTCAAGGACAATATGGGCCTCGGCCTCAAGCAGGCCGGTACGGCCAAGGGCGAGATCGACAAGCGCGTCAGCAAGGCCTCCGGCATGCTGTCGCTGGCGCCCTATCTGGCGCGCCGGCCGGCCGAGCTATCAGGCGGTCAGCGCCAGCGCGTTGCGATCGGCCGCGCCATCGTGCGCGAGCCGGAACTCTTCCTGTTCGACGAGCCGTTGTCGAACCTCGACGCCGCGTTGCGCGTCCAGACCCGCCTCGAAATCGCCCGGCTGCACCGCAGCCTGAAGGCGACGATGATCTACGTCACCCATGACCAGGTCGAGGCGATGACGCTGGCCGACAAGATCGTGGTGTTGAACGCCGGCACGATCGAGCAGATCGGTTCGCCGATGGAGCTTTACAACCGGCCGGCCAACGTCTTCGTCGCCGGTTTTATCGGCTCGCCGCAGATGAATTTCATCGCGGGCGAGAAGGTCGGCGACCACAGCGCCAAGACGATCGGCGTGCGTCCTGAACACATGACGCTGTCACGCGAGCAGGGGACCTGGGCGGCGAAGGTCGTGCATGTCGAGCATCTCGGCGCCGACACGATCATCTATCTGGAATCCGACCAGTTCGGCCTGCTGACGGCGCGCCTCTTCGGCGAGCACCAGTACGAGCCCGACGAAATCGTCTATGCCACCCCGGACCAGGCGCGCGTGCATCGTTTCGATGCGGACGATCGGGCGATCCGCTGAGTTTCTTCTTCTCCCCAGTGGGGGTCCGAAGGACGGGTTGAGACGCGTGGCTCAACCCCGGTCGGGGGCCCGAAGGGTCAGATGAGGGGGCCGGACGGCACACCATTCATTGCCCTTCGCTCACGCTCCGTGCATTCGCGGCTTCGCCGCTCTCCCCCTCAACCGCCTGGGCACCTTCTCCCCGCCGGGGACTGTTGCAAAATGCTGAGAATATGATTCCGTTGTTTTTGAACGGAGATGATTTGGATGGCGGTGAAGCAGACGGGTCAATTCAGCTTTGTTGATGCGTTGTTGCCGCAGGCAGGCGGCAGC
>NZ_RQIH01000015.1 GCF_003939025.1 Rhizobium sophoriradicis | reverse complement strand
GCGATATCCGCTCCCACTGCTCGTCCCGAAGGATCAGACGATCCAAAACACCCATGACTGCCTCCAAAAGACAGTCTTGAATCTGATTTGCTCAGCCTTGGGAATCCCAAGAGTCCACACCGCCTAGAGCATGATGCCGAAAAATGTGAGCGGTTTTCGGACGACATCATGCTCTAACTCTTTAACTTAGAACAGGATTCAGATTTTAGACCGGGTCAGCCTAAAATTTGAATCCTGTTCTAGGAAGCGCCTTCCTCATCGCCGGCGAAGGAAGAGACCGGAACGACTGTTTCCTCCTTCACCGTCTTGGTGACGATATAGGTGAAGTAGCGGTCGATGCCGAGTTCGCGGTCGAGAAGCCCATCGACCAGTCGCTGGTAGGCGTCGATATTGGCCGTCATGATCTTCAGAATGTAATCGACGCCGCCACCCACCGACCAGCAGGCGACGACCTCGGGGATTGCGGCAATGGTACGTTCGAAGCGCTCGAAATCGGCCTGGCGATGATTGGCGAGCGTCACCTCCATCATCACGCTGGCAACCGGCGCGATGCGCCGCGGGGCGAGGCGGGCGTGGTAGCCGGTGATAACACCGGCCTTTTCGAGCTTGCGCAGCCGCATCCAGCAAGGCGTCGGCGACAGTCCGGCTTTTTCGGCCAGCGCCAGCTTGGTGATGCGGCCGTCGCGCTGGACGGCGTCGAGAATGCGCAGGTCGATGGCGTCGAGCTTCATGGTGCTTTCTTCAGAACGAAATCATTTCAAACGCAGCGAAAAGACAATGAAAGCGCATTTTGGCATTGTCAATTGAACTGATTTTCAGCACTGTTGAAATCATGACAAATTGGCGCCCCGATCCCTCGCAACTCCGCCGGCCGGCCTATCTTTCGCTGGCCGAGCAGATCGCCAACGCGATCACCGACGGCAAGCTCTCCGACGGGGTGCAATTGCCGCCGCATCGCAAGCTGGCGGATGATCTGCATCTTTCCGTGCAGACGGTCAGCCGCGCCTATGACGAGCTCAGCCGCCGGGGGCTGATCTCAGGCGAAATCGGCCGCGGCAGTTTCGTGCAGACGCGGCCGCCTGAGCCGGAGCCGCCCTATCTGCCGGAACGGCTGGGCGAGGTGATCGATCTGTCGATCCTGAAGCCGGTCTGCGAGCAGATCCATCTGGAGAAAATGCGCCAGGCCTTCGGCTGGCTTTCCGAAAACCTGCCTTCCAGCTCGGCCCTGTCGTTCCGGCCGAATATGGTGTTTCCGCGTCACCGCGTTGTTGCCACCGAATGGCTGGCGCGCTGCGGACTCGACGCGTCGCCGCTCAACATCAGCCTGACGAATGGCGCGACCTCCGGCATGACGGTGGCGCTGATGAGCGTCGCGCCGCCCGGCTCGACGATTGCGACCGAAGCGGTCAGCCACCATACGCTGGTACCGCTCTGCGGCTATCTCGGCCTGCACCTCGAAGGGTTGGCGATCGACGAGGAAGGCATGATCCCCGAAGCGCTGGACGAGGCCTGCCGGACCGGGCCGATCCGGGCAATTTTCCTGCAGCCCTCGGTGATCAATCCGATGGCGGCGCTGATGAGCGCCGAGCGCCGGCAGGCGCTTGCCGCCGTCGCCGCCAAGCATGATATAGCGATCATCGAAAACGACATTCTCGGGCCGATGATCGAGGACCGGGCGCCGCCGATGGCAGCCTTCGCGCCGGAGCGCACGCTCTACGTCACGAGCTTCACCAAGATCACCGTTCCCGGCCTCAGGATCGGCTATCTCGTCGCGCCCGACCGCTATGTCGCCGCCGTCGCCAACCGGCATCTCGTCTCGAGCTGGATGGCGACGCCTGCCATGGCCGAGATCGCCACCCGCTGGGTCAGCGACGGCACGGCGATGGAACTCGTCAACTGGCAGCGCCGCGCCCTTGTCGGACGCCACGCGATCGCGGCGGAGATGCTGGCCGGCCTGTCCTATCGAACGCACCCGCAAAGCCTGCATATATGGCTGCCGCTGTCCGGCAGCCATACGGAGGATGGTTTCGTGTCGCAGGCAAGGCTGCGCGGCGTGGCGATCGCGCCGGGCAAATCCTTCCACACCACCGATCACGGCTGGCGGCCGGCGGTGCGCATCTCGCTCGGCTCGACGACGGAAGGCGAGCTGCGGACAGGACTCGGGATCGTTGCCTCGCTGGCGCAGGGAAATCCGGAGGAACTGCTGCTTGCGATTTGACGCTGCCGCCGCATTTGCCGGCAGGCGCAGAATAATTGTCATGATATTATTTTACAATTGACATGATTTTCGTGGGCCGTCATCGTTAGGTCATTGCTTGTCTCAACAAGGAGAGACATGAATGCCCGCGCCCATCATCCGCATTGACAACATCGTCAAGAGATACGGCCCGCTGACCGTGCTCGACGGCCTGTCGATGAATGTCATGCCGGGCGAGAAACTGGCGCTGATCGGGCCGTCCGGCTCCGGCAAGACGACGATCCTGCGCATCCTGATGACGCTGGAGACGATCAGCGGCGGCCATATCGAGGTCGACGGCGAGCAGCTCTACCACATGCCTGGTGGCAGCGGACTGGTGGCGGCCGATGAGCGGCACCTGCATCGCATGCGGGAAAAGATCGGCATGGTCTTCCAGCACTTCAACCTGTTCCCGCATAAATGCGTCCTCGACAACGTGACGCTGGCGCCGATGCTGACCAAGGGCATCAAGCGGCCGCACGCGGAGAAGCGGGCGATGGAGCTTCTCGATATGGTCGGTCTTGCCGACAAGGCCAAAAGTGTGCCGGCGCAGCTTTCCGGCGGGCAGAAGCAGCGCGTCGCCATCGCCCGGGCCTTAGCGCTGTCGCCGAAGATCATGCTGTTCGACGAGGTGACCTCGGCACTCGACCCGGAATTGGTCGAGGAGGTGCTGAACGTCATGCGGAAGCTCGCCTCCGAGACCGATATGACGATGCTTCTCGTCACCCACGAAATGGGCTTTGCCCACGACTTTGCCGACCGCGTGCTGTTTTTCGACCGCGGCAGGATCGTCGAGGAAGGCAGGCCCGGCGACATCTTCCGCAATCCGACGCAGGAAAGGACGCAGACCTTCCTGCGCAAGATCATCGCGGCAGGGCACCGCGTCTGATCTCAGACATTGCCCGCAAAGAACAAAACGCAAAGAGAAAGCCAGAGGAGTTGGGAACGATGAAAGCAGGATATGTTTTGAGCGCCGTCAGCCTGTCGGTGCTTCTGGTTACGGCGGCCGCTCCGGTATCCGCCGCCGATGACAAGCTCGAACAGCTGAAGGAACAGGGTTTTGCCCGCATCGCCATCGCCAACGAGCCGCCATTCACGGCCGTCGGCGCCGACGGCAAGGTTTCTGGCGCCGCCCCCGACGTGGCGCGCGTGATCTTCGAAAAGCTCGGCGTCAAGGAAGTGGTCGCCTCAATCTCGGAATACGGCGCGATGATCCCCGGCCTGCAGGCCGGCCGCCACGACGCGATCACCGCCGGCCTGTTCATGAAGCCGGAACGTTGCAGCGCCGTTGCCTATTCCGAACCGATCCTCTGCGATGCCGAAGCCTTCGCTCTCAAGAAGGGCAATCCGATGAAGCTGACGAGCTACAAGGATATCGCCGACAATCCGGATGCCAAGATCGGCGCGCCGGGCGGCGGCACGGAAGAGAAGCTGGCGCTGGAAGCCGGCGTGCCGCGTGACCGCGTGATCGTGGTTCCGGATGGGCAGAGCGGCATCAAGATGCTGCAGGACGGCCGCATCGACGTCTATTCGCTGCCGGTCCTGTCGATCCACGATCTGATGGCGAAGGCGAAGGATCCGAACCTCGAAACCGTCGCCCCCGTCGTCAATGCACCGGTCTATTGCGACGGCGCCGCTTTCCGCAAGCAGGACGTCGCGCTGCGCGACGCCTTCGACGTCGAGCTGAAGAAGCTGAAGGAATCGGGCGAATTCGCCAAGATCATCGAGCCCTACGGCTTCTCGGCCAAGGCGGCGATGTCGACGAGCCGCGAAAAGCTCTGCGCCGCAGCCAAGTAACCTGATGTGAGCACACCGGCCATGCACCCTGCCATGGCCGGTCCGCCCCGCACGATCTCCAGAGAAGTGAGTTGCCGATGTCGGTATGGTCCGGCTATCTGACACTGATCCTTCAGGGCGCCCTGGTGACGCTCGAACTGACGGTCATGGGATCGGCACTGGCGCTCGTCATGGCCTTCGTGGCCGGCCTCGGCCGCCTGTCGCGCTTCTTTGCCGTCCGGGCTCTGGCGACCGCCTATATCGAATTCTTTCGCGGCACCTCGATCTTCGTCCAGCTCTTCTGGGTCTATTTCGTCCTGCCTTTTGCCGGTCTGACGCTGACGCCGCTGCAGGCCGGCGTGCTGGCTCTCGGACTGAATGTCGGCGCTTATGGCGCGGAGGTGGTGCGGGGCGCCGTCAAGGCCGTCGGGCGCGAACAGTCGGAGGCCTGCATCGCGCTCAACCTGTCGCGCTACCAGCGCATGCGCCACGTCATCCTGCCGCAGGCGCTGCCGCTGATGCTGCCGACCTTCTGCAACAATGCGATCGAGCTCTTGAAGGGCACGGCCGTCGTGTCGTTGATCTCGCTGACGGACATGACCTTTCAGGCGCAGGTGGTGCGGGCGCAGACCGGCAATACGCTGGTGCCTTTTGCGGCGATCCTCATCCTCTATTTCCTCATGGCCTCCGCCATCTCGGCGGCGATGCGCCTGCTGGAGCGGCGGATGACACGCGGCCTCGACGGCATGAGGACCTGATCATATGGAATGGGATTGGGAGTTCGTCTGGCAGATCATGCCGACCCTTCTCGAAGGGTTCAAGATCACTATTCTTGCCACCATCCTCGGCGCTGCGGTCGCCATGGTCGCCGGGCTGGGGCTTGCCATCGCGCGGCGATCCCCGGTCGCCGTCATTTCCCGGACGGTCGGCTTCGTCTCGGAATTCATTCGCGGCACACCGCTGCTGGTACAGCTCTACTTCATCTTCTACGTGCTGCCCGATATCGGCATCCGGCTGTCGCCGCTCACTGCCGGCGTCATCGGCATCGGCATTCACTATGCGACCTATACCGCGGAGGTCTATCGCGCCGGCATCGAGAACGTTTCGCGCGGACAATGGGAAGCGGCCAAGGCGACCAATCTGACGACGCGCCAGGCTTGGATCCACGTGATCTTGCCGCAGGCGATCCCACCGATGATCCCGGCACTCGCCAATTATTTCATCGCCATGTTCAAGGAAACGCCGCTGCTTTCGGCGATCACCGTGCTCGAACTGATGAACCAGGCAAAGAGCATCGCCAACAGCAACTACCGCTATATCGAGCCGATGACGTTGGTCGGCGTCTTTTTCCTCGTCATCAGCCTGATCTCGGTTCTCGGATTGCGCTGGCTCGAGGAGCGTTACGCCAGGATGGATGACTGAGATGACAAGGATCGAAATCATACCCGCCGGCCGGCGGCCACGGCTGGACGACCGGCCGCTCGAAAAGCGCATCGGCCTCGTCATCCTGGCGACCGACCACACAACCGAAGTCGACTTCCAGCGTATGGTCGCCGGCGACAGCATCGGCGTCTATGTCAGCCGCATCCATTATGCCAATCCGGTGACACCGGAAAACCTCTTGAAGATGCAGCCGTCGCTGACGGAAGCCGCCGGGCTGATCCTGCCGGATGAGGCGCTGGATGCGATCATGTATTCCTGCACCTCAGCCTCGGTCGTCATCGGCGACCACAATATCGAGTCGGCGATCCATGCGGCCAAGCCGGGTGTTTCGGTGGTGACGCCGACGGCGGCGGCGGTGAAGGGCCTGAAGGCGCTCGGCGCCCGCCGGATTTCGGTGCTGACGCCTTATACGATCGAGACCAGCCGGCCGATGGCGGAGTATTTCACGGATCTCGGCTTTGCGATCGACCGCTTCACCTGCCTCGGCCTGAGCGACGACCGCGAGATGGCCCGGATCGCGCCGGATGAGATCGCGGCCTTCGCGCGTGAGGCGCTGGCGCCGCAGTCCGACGCACTGTTCATCTCCTGCACGGCCCTGCGCGCCGCACAGGTCGCCGCCCGCATCGAAATGGAAACCGGCAATCCGGTGGTGACTAGCAATCTCGCAACCGCCTGGGCCTGCCTCAGGCTTTGCGGCGATGATCGGGCGCGGCCCGAGCTCGGCCGGCTGATGACCATGCCCTATGGGGAAGGCTGAGATCATGGTGAGCGCCTTGCCGGTTTCGCTGGAGGATATTCGCGCAGCAACGCGGCGGATCGCCGGCCGGGTCGTCGAAACACCGATGGTGCTGTCGGCATCGCTTGCCGAGATTGCCGGCGCTCCGGTCTGGCTGAAACTTGAACATCATCAGACGACGGGCAGCTTCAAGCTGCGCGGGGCGACCAATGCGGTGCTGTCATTGTCACCGGCAGAGCGAGCGCGCGGCGTCGTCGCCGCTTCGACCGGAAATCACGGCCGGGCGCTTGCCCATGCAGCGAAGGCGCAAGGCGCGGTCGCGACGATCTGCATGTCGCGGCTGGTGCCGGAGAACAAGGTTGCGGAAATCCGCCGTCTCGGCGCCGATGTGCGCATCGTCGGCCGATCACAGGACGAGGCGCAGCAGGAAGTCGACCGGTTGGTGCGAGAGGAGGGGCTGGTGATGATCCCGCCTTTCGACCATCCTGACGTCGTCGCCGGGCAGGGGACGCTGGGGCTCGAAATCATCGACGCCTTGCCTGAGGCGGCAACGGTGCTGGTGCCGCTTTCGGGCGGCGGCCTTGCGGCGGGCGTCGCCGCCGCGGTCAAGGGCGTCAATCCCAAGACGAAGGTGATCGGCCTGACGATGGAACGGGGCGCGGCGATGAAGGCGAGCCTCGATGCCGGACGGCCGGTGCAGGTCGAGGAGGTGAGGAGCCTTGCCGACTCGCTCGGCGGCGGCATCGGCCTCGACAATCGCGTGACCTTCGCCATGTGCCGCGAACTTCTCGACGGCGTCGTCCTGCTGACGGAGACGGAGATCGCCGCCGGCATGCGCCATGCTTATGCCGGCGAGGGCGAGATTATCGAGGGGGCGGGCGCAGTCGGCATAGCAGCACTGCTGGCCGGAAAGATCCGCTCCGGCGGCCCGGTCGTTGCGATCCTTTCGGGACGGAATGTCGATATGGAACAGCACCGCCGCGTGATCAACGGCGAGGGTGCGGCGTTCGCGGAGGATAACCCATGAGCCGCATGATCATTCTGACGGAAGCGGAATTGCGAGAGATCGTCGGGCTCGATGCCGACGCGGTCGCTTGCGTCGAGCAGGCCTTCGCGGCACTTGCGACGAAGGCGGTCGCCATGCCGCCGATCCTGCGGCTCGACATTCCCGAGTATCGGGGTGAGGTCGATGTGAAGACCGCCTACATCCCCGGCATCGAGGGTTTCGCGATCAAGATCAGCCCCGGTTTCTTCGACAATCCGAAGATCGGCCTGCCGAGCACCAACGGCATGATGGTGCTGCTGTCGAGCCGGACCGGACTGGTGCAGGCGCTGCTCCTCGACAACGGCTATCTCACCGACGTGCGCACCGCCGCGGCCGGCGCCGTCGCGGCAAAATATCTGTCGCGGCAAAATTCCAGCGTGGCGGCGATCTTCGGCGCCGGCATGCAGGCGCGGCTGCAGCTGGAAGCGCTGACGCTGGTGCGGCCGATCCGTGACGCCAGGATATGGGCGCGGGATGCGGCCAAGGCTAAGGGCGTGGCTGCGGAACTGGCGGCTAGGCTCGGCTTTCCCGTCAAGGCGATATCCGACCCGCGGCAAGCAATGTCCGGTGCCGATATCGTCGTGACCACCACGCCGGCGGAAAAACCGATCATCGACGCCGGCTGGCTCGAACCCGGGCAGCATCTGACGGCCATGGGATCGGATGCCGAGCACAAGAACGAGATCGATCCCGCGGCCATCGCCGGCGCCGGCCTCTATGTCGCCGACAGCCTGAAGCAGACGCGCCGGCTGGGTGAGCTTCACCATGCGATCGAAGCGGGCCTCGTCGAAAGGGATGCCGATTTCGCCGACCTCGGCCTGATCGTCGTCGGGCGGATGTCGGGCAGGACGAGTAGCGACCAGATCACCATCGCCGACCTCACGGGAACCGGCATCCAGGACACTGCCATCGCCACACTCGCCTTTGCCCGCGCCGGCGCGGCAAATGCCGGCACCACATTCGAAAGCTGACCGGCGCGGCGCCGGGAAAGAAGGGAAGAGATATGACCCAGCCCCATCTGAAGTTCTCGCTCGGGGAATATGCCGAGCGCCTGGAAAAGACACGGCGTGCCATGGAGGCGAAGGGCGTCGATCTGCTTATTGTCAGCGACCCCTCGAACATGGCCTGGCTGACCGGCTATGACGGCTGGTCGTTCTACGTGCACCAGGCGGTGATCGTGCCGCCGCAGGGCGAGCCGATCTGGTTCGGCCGCGGCCAGGACGCCAACGGCGCCAAGCTCACCGCGTATCTCGGCCACGACAATATCGTCGGTTACCCCGATCATTACGTGCAGTCGACCGAGCGCCATCCGATGGACTATCTCTCCGGCATCCTGACGGAACGCGGCTTCGGCAAGCTGACGATCGGCGTCGAGATGGACAATTACTGGTTTTCGGCCGCCGCTTTCGCCGCGCTGCAAAAGCACCTGCCGAATGCGCGCTTCGTCGATGCGACTGCGCTGGTCAACTGGCAGCGCGCGGTCAAGAGCGAGACCGAGATTCAGTACATGCGCAATGCCGCCCGCATCGTCGAAGCGATGCATGCCCGCATCTTCGACAAGATCGAGGTCGGCATGCGCAAGTGCGATCTGGTGGCGGAAATCTATGACGCCGGCACTCGCGGCGTCGACGGCATCGGCGGCGACTATCCGGCGATCGTGCCGCTGCTGCCGTCCGGCGTCGAAGCATCGGCACCGCATCTGACCTGGGACGACCGGCCGTTGAAGAAGGGCGAGGGTACCTTTTTCGAAATCGCTGGCTGCTACAATCGCTATCACCTGCCGCTGTCGCGCACCGTCTTCCTCGGCAAGCCGACGCAGGCGTTTCTCGATGCCGAAAAAGCGACGCTGGAAGGCATGGCAGCCGGTCTTGCGGTCGCCAAGCCCGGCAACACCTGCGAGGATATCGCCAACGCCTTCTTCGCGGTCTTGAAGAAATACGGCATCGTCAAGGACAACCGCACGGGTTACCCGATCGGCCTTTCCTATCCGCCGGACTGGGGCGAGCGCACCATGAGCCTGCGGCCGGGCGACCGGACGGAATTGAAGCCCGGCATGACCTTCCATTTCATGACCGGCCTCTGGCTCGACGACATGGGGTTCGAGACGACGGAAAGCATCCTCATCACCGACAGCGGTGTCGAGTGCCTCGCCAACGTGCCGCGCAAGCTGATGGTCAAGGATTGAGGCTGTCATGACAGAGACCCGTTTGCGGCCGTCGCCGATCAGCGCGACGGTGGATTTCGCCGCCGAGGGCGTCCAGCACGGTTTCCTCAGGCTGCCCTACAGCCGCGACGATTCCGCCTGGGGATCGGTGATGATCCCGATAACGGTCGTCAGGAACGGCAAGGGGCCGACGGCGCTTCTGACCGGCGGCAACCACGGCGACGAGTATGAGGGACCGATCGCGCTCTTCGATCTCGCCCGCTCGCTGAAGCCTGAGGAGGTGAGCGGCGCCGTCATCATCGTGCCGGCGATGAATTATCCGGCATTCCTGGCGGGCACCAGGACGTCGCCGATCGACAGGGGCAACATGAACCGCAGTTTCCCCGGCCGGCCGGACGGCGCGGTGACCGAGAAGATCGCCGACTATTTCAGCCGTGTGCTTCTGCCGATGGCGGATATCGTCCTCGACTTCCATTCCGGCGGCAAGACGCTCGATTTTCTGCCCTTCTGCGCCGCGCACATTCTGCCCAACAAGCAGCAAGAGCAAAAAGCCTTCGACTTCGTCACGGCGTTTGCCGCACCCTATTCGATGAAGATGCTGGAGATCGATGCGGTCGGCATGTACGACACGGCGGCCGAGGAAATGGGCAAGATCTTCATCACCACCGAACTCGGCGGCGGCGGCACCGCGACCGCCAAGAGTGCGGCGATCGCCAAACGCGGCGTGATAAACGTGCTGCGACATGCGGGGATCGTCGCCGGCGCCGTCGATACCGGTCCGACGACCTGGCTGGACATGCCGGATGGCCGCTGTTTCTCCTTCGCGGAGGAGGGTGGATTGATCGAAGCCGTCATCGATCTCGGTGACGTCGTCACCGAGGGTGCGGTCATCGCTCGCATCTATCCGACCGGGCGGACGGGTGAGGCGCCGCGCGAGATCCACGCCGCCATGGACGGTATTCTCTGCGCCCGGCATTTTCCGGGGCTCGTCAAACCAGGCGACTGCGTTGCGGTGATGGCGATCGTGACGAGCTGAGATGACGGGCAGGCGCGGCGAGATGCGTTTCGCCGGTCGATCACGTCAAGCCGCTTTCGGCGATCTCGACCCGGCAGCTGCCGCATCGATCTGGAATCGGCTGACAACGCCTTCCAGCGTCTGCGTCTGGCCGCCGAGCGCGCGGCAGGCCGAGACGGTTTCCGCAGCCATGGCGGCGTTGCGCTGCGTGACCTCATCGAGTGCATTGACGGAGGCGTTGATTTCCCCGATCGCCACGGCCTGCTCGGAAGATACCGAAACGATGCGGGCAATCAGGCCGGCGACCTGCTCGACCTGGCCTTCGATTTCCATAAGTGCCTTGCCGGTGCGGTTGACGAGCTCCACGCCGGTGGAAACCTGCGACGACGACGTGGAAATCAAAGATCTGATCTCCTTGGCGGCGTTGGCCGAGCGGAGAGCGAGCTCACGCACTTCCTGCGCCACGACGGCGAAACCCTTGCCGGCTTCGCCGGCGCGGGCAGCCTCGACACCGGCATTGAGCGCTAAGAGGTTGGTCTGGAAGGCGATCTCGTCGATGACGTTGACGATCTCGCCGATCTGGGCGGACGAGCCTTCGATCTTTTGCATTGCGGCGATCGCTTCGCGAACCACGGCGGCCGAATGTTCGGCGCTGTTGCGAGTCTCGGCCATCATGCCGGTCGCCCTGCCGGCATGGTTCGAAGCGTCCTTGGCCTTAGCGTTCATTACACCGAGCGTGGCGGTCGCCTCTTCGAGCATCGCCGCCTGCTGATCGGTGCGTGATGCAAGGCTGTCGGCGGCATCCGTGATGCCGGCGGAAGAACTGCCCACCTGTCTGGAAGTGTGGGCGATCTCAGCCATCGAGGCGCCAAGCGCATTCATGCTGTCGTTGAACTTCGCCCGCAACATTTCGTAGGCAGGGGCGAAGGCGGTGGTGATCCGGCAATCGAGATTGCCGTGCGACAGCTGGTCCAGGCCGTAAGTCAGCTGATCGATGACCGTCTCGCGTGTCTGTTCCTCGGCCGCCTTTTCGGCCATCTGGCTGCGTTCACGTTCGAATTCGGCATCGCGCAGCGCCGTTTCGCGCTTCTGTGCGTCCTGCCGCTCCAGCGCGTTGCGGCGGAACACCGCCACCGCCTTGGACATGGCGCCGATCTCGTCGGAGCGGTCGGAATAGGGAACCTCGGTCGAAAAATCGCCTTCGGCGAGGTTGCCCATATAGGCCTTCATGCCATCGAGCGGCACGATGGCCCGGCGGCGCAGAAGATAAAGCCCAACCAGGAGCAGGGCCAATGAGCCGAAGCCTGCGGCGCCGGCATAGATCGTCCACGTGACAATCTCCGAGGCTGCATTGCTCTCTTCGCCCTTCAGGAAAGCGTCGGAACTTGCGACGAGCTTCTCGACCGCATCCTGATGTGCATGGAAGGCGATGCGCAATTGCTCGATCGCACCATGCGCCTTGTCTTCGTCCTTGGTGTTCAGGGCTGGGATGGTCGCTCGGTTCATCACCTCCCAGAAGACATCGCCCTTGGCAAGCACATCGTTCTCGAGCTCGTCCTTCAAGGCCTGCGGCAGCCGCGTCGATTTCCAATAGGCGCGCCGGTCGTCGTAGGCGGCCTTGAGATTTGCGATTTTGGCAAGATTGGTCTCGGTCAGTTCGGGAAATTTACTGGCTTCGAAAGAGAGCATGTAGGATTCGACCACGAACAGCGGCGGCGGCAGAATATCGGCGATCAGATCCTTGCCGTAAACCACCTGCTCGTAAACCGGCCCGTTGACCTTCAGCCGTTCGAGCGCCGATTGCTGCAACCCGATCGATACGAGAAGGCCGGTCGAAACAGCAACGCCGAAGGCCACCAAACTGCGGGCAATAGTAAATGCCAAGATCGTCTCCAAATAACTTTGCGGCGTCTCTTCTTCGAGACGCCTGATTTACGTAGATCATTATTCCGCAAGAACGCTGCGATATAGTTAATACTTTTGGATCTCAGGGGCCCGGAAAAGCTATTTGCGAGCTGTCAAGTGACCAAAATTGGGTCGATCTTGCTATATTGGGTATCGAGCCATCACCCCGCCACTTTCATGGTGGAGGGGGCGGGTTATACTCCGGGTTGATCCGAGAAGCGGTTCGTCGACAATTCCATCATCTGCGACATAAGTTTGACGGCGCTGCTGGAGGCGTGTTCGGCGAACTGCTGGGTTGTGGTTGATTTATTTTCTGAAACCGTATTACACGAAGGGATGTCCTCGGATGCGGACGTCTAGCTCCTACTATAGAATAGGAAGAGAGTGATGTTGCAGCAAAAATGGTCGTCACAAGCGCTCCATCGCTAAGGGGTAGGAGCAACGCATTACAGGAACGAGTTCTACAAATCGAAATTGCTAATGCTACAACCTCACAATCAGTCTTCAGAAATCGTACTGGGTTGTCTCAGGTCATCGGCATGCACTTCGGCAGGGCGGCTTAGACATTTATGAAAGCTATGGATGAGCCCGCAGGCGAGCCGCGCAGACGAGGCCGGCCGAAAGTCTCCACCGACGAAGACAAGCGGGTGCAGATCGTCGAAGTCGCCCGCCGGGTTTTTGTGAAATATGGATATGCCGGAAGCACGACCGCGGTCGTCGCCTCCGAAGCGGGCGTTTCCAAACAGACGCTCTACCGCCTGTTTGAGAGCAAGGAAGAGCTGTTCGCCGCCGTCGTCGCTGCGCACCGGCGCCTGATGCTTGATTTGCCGCGGCCTGCCGAAGATTGTTCGATCGCCGAAAGCCTCGAACGGATCTTCATGCTCGACATGGACGAGGACAGAGATGCGGACCGCGCCGGTTTCCTGCAGCTCGTCTTCCGTGAAGCCGCGCAATTCCCCGAGCTGGTCGAAATCCTGCAACGGGAAGGCATCCTTGCCAGCCGACAGGAACTGGCCGACTGGCTGAGCGATCGCCGGGCCGAAGGCCGGCTCACCCTGGACGATCCGGTGAGCGGAGCCCGGATGCTGATGGACATGATTTTCGGAGGCATGGGACCGCCGGAGGGCCGTGCTCAGGCCTGGCCCGATCGGGCGGCCCTGCTTGCCCATCTTCGCCGCTCAATTGCGATTTTTGCCGCCGGCATTGGCGCCGCCTGAGCGAACGAGAGACATTTCTGACTCCTGGCTTCCCGGCGACGATATTCCCGTACAACTCAGTCCAACGGCAGCCGCGCCCCAGGACTGACCGGGAACCCTTTTTATAGGAGAGTTCTCCAGAAGGCGCTTGGGCGACCTCTTTGCATTCCGCATCCGCGCCAAGATCGCCGCGCATTTTGCTTAGATTAACTTTGGCAAACCGAAACGCTCAGAACGCTGCCAATAGTCCGCCCGGAGCGTAGGAAAAATGCTGCACTGCCAAAAAAATCACCACGCGCACTCCTGCGCGTTTTTTCGGCATGACCCATTGACAATTCAGCCCTGATGGCACTTGATAGGCTATTCCAGTAAAACAGACATTCGTCCATTATACTGGAATAATAGAAGCTATCCATAAGGGGAACGCCATGACCATTTCCTTTCGCGCCGGTGTGATATCGCTGGTCGCCGTCGCTTTGTTGTCCACGCCTGTGCTGGCCGAGGGCAGCAAGCTTGATGAAGTGCTGGCCCGCGGCCACCTCGTCCTCGGCACGGGCAGCACCAACGCGCCCTGGCACTTCAAGAGCGCGGACGACAAGCTTCAGGGCTTCGATGTCGACATGGGCCGTATTATCGCCAAGGCCCTGTTCGGCGATCCGGAGAAGATCGAATATGTCAACCAGTCCTCGGACGCCCGCATTCCGAACATCACCACCGACAAGGTGGACATCACCTGCCAGTTCATGACCGTGACCGGCGAACGCGCCCAGCAGGTTGCCTTCACCATTCCTTATTATCGCGAAGGTGTCGGCCTGATGCTCAAGGCGGACGGAAAATATTCCGACTATGCCGCCCTGAAGACGGCAGGTTCCTCGGTCACCATCTCGGTTCTGCAGAACGTCTATGCCGAGGCTATGGTGCATGCGGCATTGCCGGAGGCGACCGTCGATCAGTACGAATCCGTCGACCTGATCTATCAGGCGCTGGAGTCCGGTCGGGCCGACGCCGCCGCCACGGACCAGTCTTCGCTCGCCTGGTACATGACGCAGAACCCCGGCCGCTACAAGGACGCCGGCTACGGCTGGAATCCCCAGACCTATGCCTGCGCCGTCAAACGTGGCGATCAGGACTGGCTGAACTTCGTCAACACCGCTCTCCACGAAGCGATGACCGGCGTCGAATTCGATTTTTACGCCAAGTCGTTCAAGACCTGGTTCGGCAAGGATCTGACGCCACCGCAGATCGGGTTTCCGGTCGAATTCAAGTAACCCGGATGCGGGGAGCGGGAGCGCAATCCCGCTCCGCTGGAACAGAATGATATTGGTTCAGGTCGGGCAAAGATCTGAATCCTGTTTTCGAATCGAATGGTTGGAGCATGACGTCGTCCGGCCCGCTCGTACGTTCAACGGCATGCTCTGATCTGAAAGGGCCCGCATGGGTTACACGCTGAATTTCGCTGCCGTCTGGCGCAATTTCGACTTTCTTCTAAGCGGACTTGCCCTCAGCCTTGGCCTTGCAGTGATCTCGATCCTGATCGGCGCTGCCATCGGTCTCTTCGTGGCTTTCGCGCTGACGTCGAAGAACCGCTTTGCGCTCGTGCCGGCGCGCGTCTATGTCACCGTCATTCGCAACCTGCCCATTCTCGTCCTGGTGCTTTTCGCCTTTTTCGCGCTGCCGCAGATGGGTTTGCGCTTAGACAAGTACAAAAGCTTTGTGCTGGTTCTCTCCCTCTATTCCGGCGCCTATCTGGCCGAGGTGTTCCGCGCCGGACTGCTGTCGATACCGAAAGGATTGACGGAAGCCGGCCTTGCGATAGGCCTGACGGGAATGCAGATCCGCAGTTCGGTCATCGCTCCGCTGATGCTGCGCAACGTGCTGCCGTCGCTCTCCTCGACGATCATCTCGCTCTTCAAGGACACTTCGCTCGCCGCCGCAATCGCCGTGCCCGAACTGACCTTTGCCGCCCGCAAGATCAATGTCGAGAGCTTCCGCGTCATCGAAACCTGGATGGTGACATCAGCCCTCTATGTCGCCACCTGTTTCCTCATCGCCGCCTTGATGCGCCTCGTCGAGCGCCGTCTGGCCCTGCCGAGATAGTCCCGATGTCTCACACATTTTTCGAACAACTCTGGATCGCCCGCTACGTCATCCTGAACGGCGTGGCCATGACGGTGTCGATTTCTCTGCTGGCCATTCTCGCGGGCTCCGTCCTCGGCGTTTTCGTCGGCCTGGCGCTCGTCTATGGCGGCATGATTTTACGCCTTATCGTGCGCGCTTATACGGATATCATTCGCGGCACGCCGGTGCTCGTGCTCGTGCTGGCAAGCTATTACGTCTCTGCTGCAGTCGGTCTCGATCTCGGGCCGTTCTCCGCCGGGGTGCTCGCCCTTGCCATCTTCTGCTCTTCCCATGTTGGCGAGATCGTGCGCGGCGCGCTTCAGGCAATCCCGAAGGGGCAAACCGAAGCCGCCAAAGCGATCGGCCTGACCTTTACCCAGACTTTCACCTCGGTGCTGTGGCCGCAGGCCTTGCGCCAGTGCCTGCCGGCCTGGGTGAACACGGCCGCCGAAATGGTGAAGGCTTCGACGCTGCTCTCGGTTATCGGCGTCGCCGAGCTTCTGCTGCGCACGCAAGAGATCATTTCCCGCAATTTCATGAGCCTCCAGTTCTATTTTTTGGCCGGTGGTCTCTATTTCATCGTCAATTACGGTATCGAGCACTTCGGCAAATATGTCGAGCGCAAGACCGCCCTGCCGTCCTGAGGAGAGTTTCCGATGGCCAAGACCATTCTCGACATCAAGGGTCTGCGCAAGACTTACGGCATCCACGAAGTTCTCAAAGGCGTTGACTGCGCCGTCCGGGAAGGCGAGGTCATCTCGATCATCGGTTCGTCCGGCTCCGGCAAGACCACCTTGTTGCGCTGCGTCAACATGCTCGAGGAATTCCAGGGCGGCACGATCAGCCTCGACGGCGAAGAGATCGGCTATCGCGTCGAAGGCGCGACGCGGCGGCGCAAGAGCGAGAAGGAGATTGCCCGCCAGCGCGCGCTGACCGGCATGGCTTTTCAGCAGTTCAATCTCTTTCCGCATATGAGCGCCGCCGAAAACGTCATGCTCGGCCTCGTCAAGGTGAAGAAGATGACGAAGCCGGAGGCCCGCGCTATTGCGGAAAAATGGCTCGACCGTGTCGGCCTTTCCGCCCGCGCCAACCATTATCCCGGTCAGCTCTCCGGCGGCCAACAGCAGCGCGTCGCGATCGCCCGCGCCATCGCCATGTCGCCGCGGCTGATGCTGTTCGACGAGGTGACCTCGGCGCTCGACCCGGAACTGGTGGGCGAGGTGCTGCAGGTGATCAAGGGGCTTGCTGCCGACGGCATGACCATGCTGCTCGTCACCCACGAGATGCGCTTTGCCTACGAAGTTTCATCGCGTGTCATCTTCATGAACCAGGGCGTCATCTGCGAGGAGGGCGATCCCAAGGAAATGTTCGTGCGCCCGAAGACCGAACGGCTCGCGGAATTCCTCAAGACCTCGAGCTTCAGCTAAGAAGGGGCGAAAGCCTGCGGAGTTCGCGACTTCGGGCGCCGGCGTCGCTGCCAGGCGACCGGAGATCGAGAGGTCGATGTCGGGAAAGGGGGCCGCTCGCCTAAATTACGTTCAGTCTGCATTCCCGGCAGGCAAATTCTCCGCAAAGCATCCGAGACATGCTGAAATCCTGAGAGCGCAAGATTTTGGCATGCGCTTTGCTTTCTGTCTTGTATGCAAGATAGTCACACATCGGAGACCACGCAGAAGTCGATCGAGGAAACGATCGTATCCGGCATCCTCTCTGCCAAGATCAGGCCAGGTACGCGCCTTGGCGAAAATCAGCTGGCGGCACTCTTCGGCGTGTCCCGCACCCGCGTCCGTGAAGCGATGATGCGCCTGGAGACACGCGGCATCGTGCATGTCAGCCCAAGGCGGGGCTGGTTTGTCGTCGAGCCGTCCGCTGAAGATGCGATCGCGGTCTATGAGGCACGGCGTGTCGTCGAGGCCGGATTGCTGCGCGGCATGCGCGTGCTGACGGACGAGGGCAGCAAGGCCCTCGACGCGCATCTCGCCGATGAACGAAATGCGATGGCAGCGGGCGACCGCCAGCGGCTGACCTATTTGATGGGCGATTTCCATATCCGCATCGCGGAATTGAGCGGCAATGCCATCATCGTCGATATCCTGCGTGACCTGACCGCCCGGACGATCCTCATTTCGATGCTTTATCAATCCGAATCTCATGCGGCGCAGTCTCACGAGGGGCACTGCCGCATTTTCGAGGCCATGCGGGCGGGCGATTTCGTCAGAGCTGCGGCGCTCTCCGTCGAACATCTTGATGAAGTTGAAATGGGCCTCGACCTCACGGCGCGCCCGGATCCACTTTCGGATCTGCGCAATTCCCTGTCGCTTCCGCCCAAGACCGCTTTATCCGCCTTCCAACAATCGGACCCAAAAACCACCACCTCAAAGGAGCAATGAACACATGCTGACAAGACGAGTCTTCTTCGCGATCGCGACCCTGGCCGCGACCTTCAGCTTCAACTCGCCGTCCCACGCCGATGCTCTTGCCGACATTTCGGCGCGCGGTACGCTGCGTGTCGCGGTCCCCCAGGATTTCCCGCCCTTCGGCAGCGTCGGCACCGATATGGCGCCGATGGGCTACGATATCGACGTCGCCAATCTCATTGCCGAAAAGCTGGGCGTGAAAACCGAGCTCGTGCCGGTGACGAGCGCCAACCGCGTCCCGTATCTGCAGACGAACAAGGTCGATCTGGTCATATCAAGCCTTGGCAAGAATGCAGAGCGCGAAAAGGTGATCGATTTCTCTGTTGCCTACGCTCCCTTCTTCAACGGTGTGTTCGGACCCGCCGATCTTGCGGTCGCCAAGACGGAAGATCTCGCAGGCAAGAGCATCGGCGTCACGCGCGGCGCCGTTGAGGATCTCGAACTGACGAAGATCGCGCCGGCCGATGCGACGATCAAGCGTTACGAGGACAATAACGGCACCATCTCGGCCTTCCTGTCTGGTCAGGTCGAGATCATTGCCACCGGCAATGTCGTGGCGGCTGCGATCCTCGCCAAGAATCCTCCGAAGCGTCCTGAGCTGAAATTCCTGATCAAGAACTCACCCTGCTACATTGGCCTCAACAAGGAACAGTCCGCCCTCCTGGAAAAGGTGAACGGCATTATCGCCGCCGCCAAGACCGACGGCTCGCTGAACGCGATATCGCAGAAGTGGCTCGGCGCCGATCTACCGGCCGATCTGTAAGGAACCAGGATCTTGCGCATGTCTCCCGCGCCAGGCTGGATGACATGCGCTCCGTCACCGCAAGAGGGGACATTCCTTGAGCTACCATTTCGAATTCAGCTGGCTGCTTCAATATTACCCTGAGATCATCAAGGGCATACTGATCACCCTGGAGCTTATCGCGGTCGGCGGCGTGCTCGGCATTTCTCTCGGCATCATCTGCGCCTGGGTACGGGCGCTCGGCCCGGCCTGGCTGAAGCCGGTCGTCGCGGCCTATGTCGAACTGATCCGCAACACGCCGTTCCTGATCCAGCTTTTCTTCATCTTTTTCGGTCTGCCGTCGCTTGGCATCCAGCTCTCTGAATTGACGGCCGCCAATCTCGCGATGATCGTCAACCTCGGCGCCTACAGCTGCGAGATTATCCGTGCCGGCATCCAGGCCACGCCGAAAGGCCAGTTCGAGGCGGGCGAGAGCCTTGCCATGACTCGTTTCGAGACCTTCCGGCATGTGGTTCTCGTGCCCTCGCTGCAGCGCATCTGGCCGGCGCTGTCGTCGCAAGTGGTCATCGTCATGCTCGGCTCGGCGGTCGTGTCGCAGATCGCCGCCGAGGATCTGACCTTCGCGGCGAATTTCATACAATCGCGAACCTTCCGGGCCTTCGAGGCCTATATCGTCTCGACCGCCATCTATCTCGTGCTGGCGATCCTGCTCCGGCAGGTGCTGGGTCTGATCGGCGGGTTCATTTTCCCGAGGAGAACAGCACGATGATTACGTTCACACTCTGGGATATCCTGCGCAACCTGCTGCTTGCCACCCGCTGGACGATCCTTCTTTCCCTGGTCTCGTTCCTTGGCGGGGGTCTGGCTGGGCTGTGTCTGCTATTCCTGCGCATCAGCAGGCGCAAGGCCGCCAGGGCATTCGCGAAATACTACATAGAGCTCTTCCAGGGCACGCCGCTGCTGATGCAGCTGTTCATCGCCTTTTTCGGTCTCGGTCTCTTCGGGATAGACGTGCCGGCCTGGCTTGCGGCGGGATTGGCGCTGATCTTATGGAGTGCCGCCTTCCTCACCGAAATCTGGCGAGGCTGCGTCGAAGCGGTCGCGAGGGGGCAATGGGAAGCCTCGGCCAGCCTCGGCATGGGCCGTCTGCAGCAGATGCGCCACGTCATCCTTCCGCAGGCGCTGAGGATCGCCATACCGCCCACGGTCGGCTTTTCCGTCCAGATCGTCAAGGGAACGGCGCTGACCTCGATCATCGGCTTCGTCGAATTGTCGAAAGCCGGCACCGTGGTCACCAACGCCACTTTCCAGCCCTTCACCGTCTATGGGCTCGTCGCGCTCATCTATTTTGCCCTTTGCTGGCCCTTGTCAAAAAGCAGCCAGATCCTGGAGAGAAAACTCAATGTCGCTCATCGAAATCACTGACGTCCGGAAAAGCTACGGGACCAACGAGGTGCTGAAGGGCATCAACCTCAATGTGGAACCTGGCGAGGTCATTGCCATCATCGGCAAGAGCGGTTCGGGCAAATCGACGCTGCTTCGCTGCATCAATGGCCTGGAGACCATTACCGACGGCTCCATCTCCCTGGCCGGCGCGCAGCTTCTCGACGACGAAGTCCATCTGAAGGCACTGCGCCTCAAGGTCGGCATGATCTTTCAGCAGTTCAACCTTTTTCCGCATCTGACCGCCGGCGGCAATGTCATGCTGTCGCAGACCGTGGTCAAGAAGACCCCGAAGGCCGAGGCAGAAGCGACCGCCCGCAAGATGCTGGAGCGGGTGGGGCTGGCTCAGAAGTTCGATGCCTATCCGGATGAGCTCTCGGGCGGCCAGCAGCAGCGTGTTGCCATCGCCCGCGCGCTCGCCATGCAGCCGACCGCGCTTCTCTGCGACGAGATTACCTCGGCGCTCGATCCGGAACTGGTCGCCGAAGTTCTGGCCGTGGTGCGGGAGCTTGCCGCCGAGGGAATGACGCTGCTGATGGTCACCCATGAGATGAAGTTCGCTCGCGACGTCTGCAGCCGCGTCGTCTTCATGCATCAGGGTAGGATTCACGAAGCAGGCCGCCCGGAGGATGTCTTCGCCAATCCTCACACTGCCGAGCTCAGGCAGTTTCTCGGTGTCGGCTAAAGCGCGTCGCATCAAATTTGATTCATGCGACGCGCTTTAGCTCTTTGTTTATGCATGTCGTTGTCCCGGAACCGCCGCACACTTCCGGGTGACATGCTGGAGTCGTCATGGTGGCCCGCGATTGGGTGGCGAACAGCTACCGCCATTTTTTGGTGAGAAATCCCGACGGACCTTGAACGGGATCGCTGTGGGGGAGGGGTACGGACGCGATTTTTGCCAACATGTCGCTCGATGCAGCCGAAGTCTGAATGTCGGCATGCTGTCCCTTGGGATAAGCGCCGACGACCTGGAAGTCCGACGTGCAGCCGAGATTTTGGTGCCCTGTCCCGGCCGGAAGCACAAAACAGTCCCCCGCCTCGACCTTTATGGCTTGACCGTCGGGACCGCCAATCAGAAGGGTGGCACTACCCCGTGACACTCCGAGCGCCTCATGTGCGCCGGCATGGTAGTGCTGATAATCGAAGACACCGTTTGTCCAGATGCCTGTCCAACCGCTTGCCGCGAAGCGCTCTTCGAAATCGCAAGGTCCGTCGTCGTCAACAAGCCCCTTGTAAAGCAATACAGGAAGGCGCTGGTTGTTCGGGACCCAGTCGCTCGGCTCGAAAATTGTCGTTTCGACGTGCATGTTGAATCTCTCTTCGCCGAAGTCACTGGTGCTTGAGGCTTTGAAACCCCAACTTTGGTGTTTGACAAAGGTTCCTCGACGCGCCGCAGCTTCGGGGAGGAGACTCGGCGGGAGACCGCCGGATGCTCCGTGCTTGAGAGGGCGCTCAGCGCCCGATTTGGCCACGTGCGGTTGCCCCGGCGGGTCAGTGGGCCAGCATCTCCTCGACGATCTGCTTGCCATTCAGATTCGCGGGGTAGTAGGTCGGCCAGTTGGTTACCTCATTCAACAGCGCGGCGCGGTCATTACCCCAGTAAAGATGGTAGTGGTCGGCCTTCTCGGGGGCGACGATGTGGTCGCTGAACTGAATGAAGCGTGGTGCGGCCTCATCACCGGCGCTTTTCCTGAAGACGAAACGAACCCCTCGATTACCCTTCTTGTAGGTGAGGATTTCGTGCCCATCCGTCTCATAGTCTCCGGTCACGGAGTCCTTGCCGCGGAAAAACGTAACCTTCTTTCCGTTGATGACGATCCGGTCGACGTCGGTCTTGTATCCTGCGTCATAGTAGGCACGATAGTCCCCGGCGCTCTTGTCGCCATGTTTCGCCTTGTCGGCCATTACAGGATCCAAGGTCCCGTCACCTAGATAGGGGTAGACCGACTGCCAGTCGCCTTCCCAATCCGACAGTTCACGCGCCTTTACCTGATCGTCATCGAAATACCCATCATGCACTGACCCCTTCTTCTCGTGGGAATGGCTGTGGCCGTGATTGTTTCCGGAAGATGTCTGGGCGCCAGCCGTTCCCGCAAAAGTCAATGTTGCGGATACAGCCAGAGCGTAGCTGAGTGTTGTGATCGCCTTGTTCATTCACTGAAACCTTTCGATTGGCCGGCACGGCTCGCGCCTTACCTGTCATGTAATAACATTACAGATTCCAAGTAGCGTGCTTCGGCTGCAAGCGCAAGGTGGGAACGGTGGATGCGCTTCGCTTGGTGATCACCATTCCAACGCATGCAGGCAAGTCAATCCAGGAGGGCCGATCGCTGCAAAAGCTCCGGTTCAAACCCGCAACGGCGCCGAAATCCGGGTTCGTGCTTGCGTCATTGGCGCGGTCGGTGAGCACGTGCTCGGCCGGCCGCCCCTGACGAGATCAACGGCAGGAGCCGTATCATTCTCCGACTTGCTCGGGCGCTGCAACGCCGAAGCTCCACGTGCGGCCGCTCCGTCTTCAAGATCACTCTGACGACGGGCGGCCGCTCCGGGAATTATCGGTCCTTGTTGCCGGCAGGGGCGGGAAGCAAGACTGGCTCGGCCGAGCGTGTCGGCGCCATCAGCTGTGCAAGGACGTCGTCGGCCGACTGGCTCGAACTGCCGATGCCGGCCTCGCGCAGCTGGCGGTCGAGATCGCTGCCGTTTTCCAGCGCGGCCAGTTCAGCCCCGGCTTCGATACGGCCGGCGGTGATTTCCTGGCGTTTCTTGATGCGTTCGAGACTTTGGACGGCGCTGCCAAGGCGGGTGTTGATGCCCGACTGGCTATGGGAGATCGCCGACTGAGCACGCAGCAGCGACTCGTTGGCTTTGACGTTCTCCACCTCACGCTTCATCTGAGCAATGCGCGATTCGGTTTCCTGGATGGTGCGCAGCATCTGCTGCTGGCGGGGCAGCAGCCGGTCGAGCTCTTCCTGGTCTCGCTGCATTTCGGCGCGGCTGTTGGCAATGCGCTGAGCGAGCCCCTGGGCGAGATCGGTGCGGCCCGCCGAGATCGCAGCGCGGGCGCTGTCGGTATCCTTGGTTTCCTTTGCGCGGTTTTCCTCAAGCCGGCGCATGACGCTCTTGTTCGATGCCATGATGCCGGCCAGATCGGATCGCGCCCTGCGCAGCGACTGTTCGGCGTCGCGGATTTCTTGGTCAAGAATGCGCATCGACTGGCTGTCGGCGGCGGCTTCGGCCGCCTCGTTGATGCCGCCACGAATGGCGGTAAAAATCTTTCCCCAGGTGCTCACGCTGCAATCTCCCCGCTTTTCCATTCTTCAATCATGTGTGCCGCATCGACTGCATTGGCAGCCAGAATGGCGACTTCCTCGACGACGGTCTCGGCCGACGAGCGCGCCGACAGCGAACCGAACAATTCGTACCATTCCTCACCGTCGATCGTAGTGATGCCGAAGCTCGACAGCGGCACGAATTTGTGGGTCTTGAGAACCATCCGTTCGAAGGCTTCCCGCTTGGGCACGTCCTTGCACGGCACCAGGACAACGCTGACAAGAATATCGCGCTCTCCGCTCACTGCGACGAAGACGTCGAGATCGCCTCTTTCCTTGAGCGTTACGCAGATGACGTCACCATGTTCGGGTACGGCTACATCAACATCGCCCAGCGCATCCGGATCGGCCGCGAACAGGCGCGTTAAGGTGGTAAGGTTCCAGGTCTCCAAAAAGTCCTCCATCGGTTAGAGCGTCGAAAATATCTGGGTAGTCGGTTTACAACTTAAAGGTCTGGCGCGCGAAATAAATTTTGCTAGGCTACCGAAGCAACGGGGGGAATCGCTTGCCATTTATCGCTTCATTATTGCGGCGTGTATATCTGTCGCTCAGCGAATTGGCGTGGTCAGCCCTTCTGGTTATCCTCGTTGCCCATCTGGTTGCTTCCTACCTTCTGTTTTTACTGGCCGCGAAGGCGATCTCGTCGGCAACCCGGTCGACTTTCTTTACTACTATATGGTGACCGCAACGACTGTCGGCTATGGCGATCTTTCTCCAAAATCAGGATTCGGCCGGATCATTACCATTATGGTCGTCCTTCCTGGTGGTATTGCCATCTTTACCGCTGTTCTTGGCAAGTTGTTGACAGCTATCGGTACGATCTGGAGGAATCGCATGCGCGGATTGGGTGATTACAGCGAACGGGCCGGCCACATCATCGTTTTGGGCTGGCAAGAGGGGCAGACATACCAAACCCTGCGGCTGCTGCATTCCGAGCGGCACGCCAACGAACCGATGACGGTGCTGGTCGCCAAGGACCTGCCGGAAAATCCCGCCAGCAATTATGCCGATTATATCCGCACGGAACGGCTTGCCGATGCCGACGCTTTGCTGCGGGCCGGAGTGGCCCAGGCGCGTGCGATCATCGCACGCGGAGCAAATGACGATGAAACGCTGGCCGCGGTTCTTATCGCCGAAGATCATGCGCCCAATGCCCATATCGTGGCCTATTTCGCCGATGACCGCACAGCGCAAATGGTCAAGCAGCGTCGGCCGCGCGTCGAGGCGGTGGGTTCGCTCGCCGAGGAGCTTCTGTCGCGTGCGGCACGTGATCCGGGCTCTTCGGAAATCGCCGCACGGCTGTTGTCGGCAGCCTCCACCGACACTGCCTTTTCTCTGGCGGTGCCGCCCTTGCATACGCCGCTGTCCTATGGCGACGTGTTTTTGAGCCTCAAGCGTCGGCATAATGTGACGCTCGTGGGCATGCTGAGCCACGGCGTGACCGACCTGAATTGCCGGGACGAGACGCTGATGCAGGGCGGCGAGACCCTTTACTACATCAGCGGAATACGGCTAGATCCCGCTGCCATCGCTTGGGCTCGAATGGGAGACGTGACATGATCGGCTGGTTCGGCGGAGACAAGAATGAGAAGCCCTTACCCGAAGAGCTCGGCCCGTTGAGCGTGGCCATCGGTGGGGCGCTTGAAATTGATTTCCTCTCCCTTGAAGCCGATGCTCTGGGCGGCGAGCCGGCGATGCCTCTGCCCCGAAGCGGGCCATTCATCATTGCCGGCTACGGTGAGGTTTCGCTCGATGCAGCGACGGTTCTGTCGCGCTACTACGATGAAGAGAACCGGATGATTCAGGTGATGTCGGCGTCGGGCAAGCTGGGTGAAGCAATCGACGACATCAGCTTTTATCAGCCTTGGGACAGCGTGGTGCCCGCCGGCCAGAGCGAATGGAGCCGCTGGACCGGGTCGAGCGGCCTGATCGGTCAGCCATCCTATGATGCCGATGGAATCCTCTTTAACCGATTCTGGGGCGACGGTCCGGAGCGGGCGCAGTTGGTGGAATTTGTCGAAAGGGTCAATGATGGTGAAGCGCAGCGCTCCATCCATCAGACCTGCATGCTGTATTACCGCCCGCTGGGGTCGACGCGCGAAATGCTTCTGATCAATGTCGAGCGCGATCTGGATCTCGGGCAGAGCCAGGCGGGCAGCTCGGTGGAATTTCTGATCGGTTACGGACTGGCTCCGGCCGACGTTCGCCGCGTCTGATGGGCCTAGCAATTTTCAACGGAGGATTTTTTTGATGCTCGACTACGTGGCGGGCTTGCCTGCCTTCCTTGGTTATTTCGCCGTCGGTCTTGCCGCATACGGAGTTTTTGCGGTGATCTACACCTGGTTGACCCCGCAAAAGGAGGTGCAGCTCATTCGCGCGGGCAATCTTGCGGCCGTCACGGCCTTCTTGGGCGCCCTTGTCGGTTTCAGCCTGCCTCTGGCTTCGGCCGCAGCCAATTCGGTCAGCATCGTCGACTATATCATCTGGGCGGTAATAGGCATTTTGGCGCAGATCCTCGCTTTCTATATTGCCAATTTCACCATGAAGGACCTGCATGAAAAGATCACCGCCGACGATATCGCCGCCGGCATATGGGGCGGCGGCATCGCGCTCGTCGTCGGTATTCTCAACGCCGCCTGCATGACCTATTGAGGGAGGGAAAGATGCGCAGACGCATGAGCGGGCACAGGCGACCTTTCCTGGCCCTTGGCACTATCGCTGCCTCGACCCTGGCTTTGTCCGGTTGCGGCGATCAGACTCCTTCGGAGGTAATGTTCACCTCCGTCGACCAATGCGTGGCTGCAGGAATGGATCGGCAGGTCTGCCAGGCCGGCTATCAGGATGCGATGCGCGCCCATCTCGCCGTCGCGCCACGTTTCAACGGCATGGCCGCCTGCGAGGCCGAATACGGTACCGGCCAGTGCACCGAACAGCCGGCCGGCACTGTCCCGAACAATAGCGGCGGAGGCGGCAGCTTCTTCGTGCCTTTCCTGGCAGGCTACATGATGTCTTCGGCGCTAAACAACATCGGCGATTATTACGATTATCGCCGGCGCCAGGAGCAGAGCGGTTCCTATTACGGTTCGACGCCGATTTATCGCAACCGCTCGGGACAGACGGTCACAACCACCGTTCGCTCAGGCGGTGATAGCGTGACTGTGCCCTCGCGCCAGAGCGTCAAGCCGGTCAATGTCAATACCCGCACCGTTGCCCGACAAGGCTTCGGCGGCCGGTCGTCTTTCAGTTTCGGCGGTTGACATGAAGCGCATCACCCTCCCGGCGCGTCCTGACTGGCGTGACAAGGCGCGCGCCGTCGGCTTCGGATTTCATGTCATGTATGGCGAGCCCTACTGGCTCGATGATGCCGCCTATACGTTCACGCTCGATGAGATCGAGATGCAGATCGAGGAGCCCAGCCAGGAACTCCATGATATGTGCATGGATCTGGTCGGCGAGATCGTCAGCAGCGAAGAGTCGCTCGACAGGCTGGCCATTCCGGAAGACCTGCGCGATGTGGTGCAGCGGTCGTGGCAGCGCCGCGACCGGCACCTCTACGGCCGTTTCGACCTTGCCTATGATGGCATTGGCCCGGCCAAGCTACTTGAATACAACGCCGATACCCCCACCTCGGTGTTCGAGACCGCTTATTTCCAGTTCAACTGGCTGACCGATCAGATTGCTTTGGGTGTTTTGCCCAAGGATGCGGACCAGTATAATTTTCTGCAGGAAAGCCTCGTCGAGGCATTCGACCAATTTCCCAAGGAGTCGATCTTCCACTTCGCGGCGATAACCGACAATGAGGAGGATCGAGGCACGACGGTCTATCTCATGGATTGTGCGGTCCAGGCGGGCCATCGCGTCGAGCTTTTGGATATTCGGGAGATCGGCATTGATGCGCAGGGCCGCTACACCGACCTCAAGGATCGGGTGATAGACCGCTGCTTCAAGCTGTATCCATGGGAGTTCATGCTGCGCGAGCCCTTCGCTCGCGAGCTGGCGCGCTCTGGCGATGTTTTCGTCGAGCCCGCCTGGAAGGCCGTGCTTTCCAACAAAGGGCTTCTGCCGCTGCTCTGGAAGCGCTACCCCAATCACCCCAACCTGCTGCCCAGCTATTTCACCGATGACCCGGCGGCCTCGACCCTGGCCGACTACGTGCGCAAACCGCTGTTGTCGCGAGAAGGCGAAAACGTGACGATCTTTCGAGACGGGCGGGAATTGGTTTCCGCGCCCGGCGACTATGGCGAGGAAGGCTTCATCGTTCAGGCCTATGCACCGCTTTTCGAAACCGATAACGGCTTTGCCGTGCTCGGCAGCTGGATTGCCGGCGACCGCGCCTGCGGCCTTGCTGTCCGCGAGGACCGCTCGCGCATAACCGCAAATCTATCGCGTTTCGTGCCGCACGTCATAGTCGGGTAAGTCGATCGGCTGAGGCCGCAGTTCCCTTCCATAGGTCCGGAGCGGGGATGTCGTCTATGCGCATCGGTCGCACAGGCAGCATTTCGAAGTGCTCTTTCTGATCCATCGTGGCCTGGCATGTCACAAGTCACTTCATTTCATAAAACTGTCACCCAACCTTGGCATAGCTCGATCGATTTCCGATAACGCGATCCGAGGGGGGATTGATGCACGACGGAATCTATCGCGTGCTCTTTCTATCGCGCCGCAATTCCGCACGTAGCGTGATGGCTGAAGCAATCTTGAACAAGATTGGCAAAGGACGGTTCAGAGCATTCAGCGCTGCCGTCGATCCGGCGCCGGTGATAGAGCCTACCGTTCTGCAGCTGCTTCGGAACGCAGACTACCCGATCGAAGATATAAAGCCTCGGCATTTCGGGGCCTTTGCGGATGCTGGCGCCGCCGACCTGGATTTTGTCTTCACTCTCAGCGCTACTGCCGCCGGCGAAGCGCCTCCGGAATGGCCGGGCCTGCCGATCACTTCGCATTGGCGCTGTCAGGACCCGATCCTCGTCGAAAATGAGGGTTGGCAACGCAATCAGGCCTTGATGCAGGTGCTGGCTGGGCTGGAGCGCCGCCTGAACATCTTTATCAATCTGCCGTTTGCGTCGTTGGACCGCATGAGCCTGCAGCACCAGATCAAAGGCATTGGTGATGCGGAGAGGACTTAGTCAGAAAGAGCCGCTTTCGGTCGATGCATCGAGCGTCGTTGCTGACTGATGGGCGAGCAGGTACTCGCTTCCACCGCAGTCATGCTCCCGCTTGCGCGTCGGAGGCGGAAAGGGTGTTGGAGTTGGCCAGTTTCCAAAATGACCCTTCGAAACGGATTCATCCCTCATGCCAACAGCTATTCGCTCATCATCCGGATGTGATCTTACGGAGATAAAGCCGCTGTTGGAATCGTTCCAAGAAGCCACAAAGGAGAAGCGCCATGGCTAATATCGACACCAGCAAATTGTCCTGGGACGAATGGGATGAATTGCAAAATCCCCCGCCGGCCGAAACCGATTTCGATCGTGTCGTCGAATCGGCTGTTTCGCGCCGTGGCTTCCTCGGTGGCATCTTGGCTGTCGGTTCGGCTGCCGCCGCGATGGGGACGCTCGGCAGTCTGATGTCCTCCACCTCGGCCCAGGCGCAGGACGCTGCTTCGCGCTTCGCGTTCAAGCCGATTCCCATCTTCACCGACAACACCGTCCATGTCCCGGAAGGCTATGCCTGGAAGCCGCTCGCAAAGTGGGGCCAGCCGCTGTTTTCCAACGTTCCGGATGTCGATCCTGCCAACGGCGTCAGCCTCGAAAATTCGGATAAGGTCTTCGGTGAAAACACCGACGGCATGGAACTGTTCGTGATCGGCGGCCGTCAGGTCATCGCCGTCAACCATGAATATGTGAACAACGAAATCAATCTTCCGCACAACGAAAAGGGCATGCCGAAGAGCGCGGACGACGTGAAGATCCTGCAGAACCTTCAGGGCGTCACCGTCATGGAAGTCGCCGAAGGCGAAAACGGTTGGGAAATCGTGCTCGACAGCCCGTTCAACCGCCGTATTACGCATCTGACGCCGATGAAGATGTCCGGTCCGGCCGCTGGTTCCGACCTTGTCAAGACCGCCGCCGATCCGAACGGCACCGACTGTCTTGGGACCTTCAACAATTGCGGCGCCGGCAAGACGCCTTGGGGCACCTATCTCACCTGCGAGGAAAACTTCAACGGATATTTCGGCTCGTCCGATCCGAACTTTGCCATGCCCGACGACTTCAAGCGCTACGGCATTGCCGCCGAAACCCGGTATGGCTACGAGGTTTTCGATCCCCGTTTCGACGTATCGAAAAACCCGAACGAGCCGCGCCGCGCCGGCTATGTCGTGGAAATAGACCCGTCCGATGCTACGTCCACCCCGATCAAGCGTACTGCGCTCGGCCGCATCAAGCATGAGAACGCCGCCGCAGTGATTGCCCGCAATGGTCGGGTGGTCGTCTACATGGGAGACGACGAACGTGGCGAGTTCCTTTACAAATTCGTTTCCGACGGCATCTACGTGCCAGGCGGCGACACCTCCAAACTGCTTGACGATGGCACGCTCTACGTCGCCAAGTTCGTCGATGACGGCAATGGCGAGTGGTTGGCGCTGACGCCGGAAACGACCGGCATGAAGATGGACGAGATCTGCGTCTTCACCCGGCAGGCCGCCTCCAAGGTCGGAGCCACGACCATGGACCGCCCGGAGTGGGTCGCCGTCAACCCGGTCGCCATCGAGGCCTATTGTGCGCTCACCAACAACACCAATCGTGGCGTGAAGAAGAATGCCGGCGGCGACGAAATGCCGGTCGGCGGCGCCAACCCGCGCGAGAAAAACGCCTACGGCCAGATTGTGCGCTGGTATCCGGAAAGTGAGGACCATGCCGGCGGCAAGTTCAAATGGGACCTGTTCGTCATGGCCGGCAATCCCGACGTTCACAAGGATGCCTATGCCGGCTCGTCCAACATCAATTCCGGCAACATGTTCAACTCGCCTGATGGCATGATGTTCGACTCGACCGGTCTCTTGTGGATCCAGACGGACGGCGAAGACACCAACGAAGGCGACTTCCTCGGCCAGGGTAACAACCAGATGCTCGCCGGTGACCCGGCAACCGGCCGCATCGAACGTTTCCTCACAGGCCCGAAGGGGTCCGAAGTCACCGGCATGACCTGGTCTGCGGACAAGCGGACGATGTTCGTCGGCATTCAGCACCCCGACGCGCCCTTCCCGGATGGCGAAGGCAAATTGCCACGCTCGACCATCCTAGCGATCAAGCGTGCCGACAACGCGCTTGTCGGATAGCCGCCTTCTCGACAATAGCTGGGGGCGCTGGTTCAGCGCCCCTTAGCTCTGTCTCGAACATCGCCGTGAGCTACGGCTCGTTGATCTGATGGCTTGGCGCTTTTCTTGCTTCATCGACACAGCTAATAGGCCACCTTCGCCGCCGCCTGGGAGCGGACGATCAGTGCCGCCACAAGCGATATGAAGGTTGTCGCAATCATCAAAGCAATGGTGGTCCATTGAGCGTCCGCGGCAGTTATGAACATGCCTGAGATCGAAACAATCGCCGCGCCGCCTGCAACGGTCGTCGCGTTGGCGAGCCCCAGGGCTGTCGCCGACAGTTCCGAACGCAACGATAGGACGCCTGCATTGGCAGCGGGCATTGTAATACCATTCCCCAGCCCAACGAATGCACAGGGCAAGAAGAACGCGGCGACATGATGAACGTCAAAAAAGAAGAGTAGGATGCCGGCGGAAAGACCGAATAAGGTCAGGAGGCGGCCGACGGCCATCAGTACTGGTGGCGCGTACTTCTTTCCGAATCGACCCGCAAACATGCTTCCGAGTATGAACGCCGCTGGGACAAGTCCCATCAAGGCTCCGACCGCGATCGAAGATCCCACACCGAAGCTCTTTGCGGCCAGGGGTGCGCCGCTCAGAAAGATGTAGAGGGTACTCATGGAGAACACCATGCAGATTGCGTAACTCCAGAAAATGCGCGAACCCATCGGCGCCAGATAAGTGCTCAGCCGAAAGGTGGCGGCGAGGTCCGAGGCTTTCGTCTCCTTAAAACCGCGCAGCACAAGGACGACGCCGCTCAAGCCGAGAATAGCAAAAGCTGTGAAATTCGCTCTCCACCCGAGCAAAGTGTCCAGCGTACCTCCGATAGCTGGTCCGAGCATCGGTGCGAGAGCCCAAGCGGATGAGACGAAGGCGATTCTGCTCGTCGCTTCCCGCTCATCTGAGGTGTCGCGTATTGAGGCCATCGAAACCGCATAACACGCGATCACCACCCCCTGCAGGGTGCGGAACACAAGAAATATCCCAACATTCGGCGCAAAACTGCAGATCAGCGAAGCGCCGCAAGAGACGCAGAGCGCCACCAGTGCCACTGGCTTACGGCCAAATCTGTCAGATAGCACACCGGCAACGACGTGTGTCAGCCCGCTCATCAGCGCATAGCCGGCAATCGCCAAATTCACCACGGCATAATTGGAATTCAAAGCATCGGCGATGTGTGGAAGTGACGGTATGAACATATTCAACGGAAGCACCGACAAGGCTGCCAGGAAAATCAAAACGGCAAGTTTTGGCTGCTTACTTGAGTCGATTCCGCCGGTCATGTTCGGTTCCGCCGTGTTGAAGATGATAGGTGCGACGGGGCATAAAAAAAGGCCCCGTCAGGGACCTGTTTCGGCGCATGGGCGGCGGTTTCCGGAGGGCTATTCCCTCCTGCCCATGCGCGATATCACCGCTACGACAATCGTCATCGTTTCCATGGATGGTAGAGTTAACGGCACATCTACACGCCGTCAACGTCGTTCCGCTTGATGGACTCTTCTTTGACGCCGCGCCTGAAAAGGGGTTGGAGCACCGCTGTTTGGATTGTATCAAAGACCAAGTTCACGCTTTGCCATCATGAAGCCGCGCGCATCGTTGATGCAGTCAACAGCAATCAGCAGATTTTCCTTGAAGTAGGAAACCTTAAGGCCGCATTCGTTGGCACTCGCCAGGGTTTCCGCGCGCTCATAACCGCGGTTAAAACCCGCGATCTGCAGTTTCGTCTGGTATTGATCCGACCAGAACCAGGGGCGCGGGCAATAGGGCGTTGCTTCACCGAGAATGTTGCGTGCGACGTGCTCTGCCTGATCGATTGCGTGCGGCACGGATTCGAGACGGATCATTTCGCCGTTGTGAATAAACGAGGCGCAGTCTCCGGCAGCCCAAATGTTTGGATCGGTTGTACAGCCGAATTTGTCGACGACGATGCCGTCGTCAGTCGTTAGGCCTGCTGCTTCGGCAAGTTCCGTGTTCGGACGCACGCCGATACCGGCGACAACCGCGTCAACTATGACTGAGGATCCGTCGTCAAGAACAGCTTTGATCGCTGCGCCTTCCGGCTTCAAGTCACGAAGGCCGACGCCCTCGCGAATATCGACGCCCTTCGAGATGTGAAGCGTTCTGAAATAATCCGCCGTGGGTTCGGCGGCGACCCGGTTCAGGATGCGAGGGGACATTTCCACCAGCATGACCTCGGTTCCGACCTGTCGCGCGGCAGCAGCCACTTCAAGGCCGATATAACCGCCGCCGACCACCAGCAGCCGGGCGTCCGGCTTCATGATCGCGCCAAGCCGATCGGCATCCGCCTTGTTGCGCAAATAGAAGATGTTGGTGACGGCCGCGCACATTGGGGCCGGCAGCCGGATCGGATCGGCGCCGGTCGCCAGAATGAGCTTGTCATAGGGGAAGCGGTCGTTGGCGGTGACGGCCTGGCGGTTGCCGCGATCGATTTTGACAACCGGTTCGTTGTTGAGGATCTTGATGTTCTGGTCCGTGAAGAAGCCGGCATTGCGAAACGACAGTCGGTCCGCTTCGAGCTTTCCAAGCAGATAGGCCTTGCTGAGCGGTGGCCGCTGATAGGGCATGACACCCTCGTTGCCGAACATCGTGATCGAACCGTTGAACCCAAGCTGACGCAGCTTCGCGGCGGCGGCGAAACCCGCTTGCCCAGCACCGACAATCACTACCTGCTCCGCCATGGTTTACATCTCCGATGCGACACGGACGACCGCGCCATTCAGGCGCCCGTCAACGCGGATCTGGCAACTCAGCCGGCTGCCCGGCTCCCGCGGCGCATTGGTGAAGTCAAGCATGTCGTTCTCATGATCGCTGATTGGATCGAGGACATCGATCAGGGCATCATCCATGATCACGTGGCACGTGCCGCAAGCGGCCGCGCCATTGCATTCTGCAACGATGCCCGGCACCGAGTTCTGCAGAGCTAGTTCCATGAGACTGAGGCCCTCGCTGGCTGGGCAGGCTTTGTGCCCTCCGTCAGGAAGTATGAACGTGATCTCCGCCATTTTTTCTCCTCCGATGTTTTCGGTTTTACGCGTCCCAGACCACCGGCAAGCTAAGCGGGCCGCGAAAGACCCAACCGTGAATTCGAGCTGCCGCGGTGTTCTCAAGGCGCAAATTCTGCAATCGCTCAAAAAGACGCGGCACGACGAGGCGACCGACCATATGGCGGGCGACCCAAGTGCCGGCGCAGAAATGCGCCCCCGCTCCAAAGGCGAGGTGGGACTTCTTCTCGCGAAAGACGTCGAAACGATCTGGATCAACAAAGCGACTGTCGTCGCGATTGGCAGCGCTGACGCATAGTCCCACCTGATCGCCCTCGCGCAATCTGACACCCGAGACAACGACATCCCGCGTAACCCGTCGAGGATACATGCCGATCGGCGAAATCCAGCGGACGGACTCCTCGAAGGCCGTCGGCCAAAGGTTCGGGTCGGCCTTGACCCTTGCCAACTGCTCGGGGTTTTCGAGCAGGCCAAGCACCATGGTGAGGATGGAGTCGCGCGGCTCATTTAGCCCGCCGCCGACTGCCACCTTGATATTGGCATAGATCTGCTCGATCGTATGCGGATCTTCCGCGTGGATCATCGAAGAGAGTACCGATGTGTTCGGATTTTGACGGTGATACGGCAGGGCGCGGTTGATGGCCTCCTCGACACCTTTTGCTGCTTCTACAGCCTTGTGACTGATCTCCGGATCGCCGGAGTAGTTGCCTGCGCCGTCGATCAGCGACTGCGACCAGAACGCCATTGTCTGCCAGTCAACGTCGAGAAAGCCCAGCACCTCGGCGAGTGCACGCCCGGCCATCGGCGCGGCCAGCGCATCGAAAAGATCTGCCTCGCCGTGTTTTTCAAAACTGGACACGATCTCGTCGAAGATGGTTTCAAACCTCGGACCCCAGCAGGATTTCATCGCGCCGGGGCGCAGTGCCGGCTCCACCGCCTTGCGCTCGCGGGCGTGGGCCTCGCCGTCCTTGCGCATCATGGTGTGGCCCATGACCTTGTTGACCAGCGACTGCGGATTTTCGGAAGAGAAAAGCTCCGGATCGCGCTCCATCGCCATGATGTCCTCATAGCGGGTGGCAACGAGCATGTTCGCCGCCTCGATACGGACCACGGCAGCCATATCGCGGGCGCGTTTGAATGTGGGGTAGGGATCGGCCAGAAGTTCAGCGAAGGTGACGTCGGAAATGACCGGCGGGGTCGCGGCTGTCTCTTCGGTAAGCATTGCTTCTCCTCCCATCTTGCCCTCCCAAGCAATTTTGATGTCGAGCAAGGTTAGGCGGCGGCTTCCATTCTGCCAATTGGATGGATACGATAAAGGTCATCGAAAAATTCGATAACGGGGGAGTCATGATTCCGGAGGATCTGGCGCAAATCGACCTCAGGTCGATGCAATTACTGGTGACAGTTCACGATACCGGCTCATTCTCGGCCGCAGCCGCGCAGATGGACGTCAGCCAGTCAACGGTGAGCTATACGATCGAGCGGTTGAGGCGCGCTTTCGGCGACCCGCTGTTCGTCCGCCAAGGCAACAGCATCGCGGAGACGGACAAGTGCCGCGACCTCGTCAGCCATGCACGCGAGGTTGTCAACCGCATGCTGGCGATCGCAGTGCCGGTCGAGTTTGACCCGACGACCGCCCAGGGCGGGGTGACCCTTTCGTGCAACCATCATGAGCGTTTCCTGCTGATGCCGAGTTTCATCGCAGCGATGCGCCGGTTGGCGCCGAACGTCGTCATCAATATCCTGGAGTCGGCGGTGAACGGCAAGCAGCAGCTGAAGGAGAACATTGCGGATATTGTGCTCGGCCCGGTCCGCATCCTGGGGGAGGGCTATTTCCGCCGGCATATCTTTTCGGATCACTATTCCTGCGTCATGGATCCGGGCAACGCCCTCGCCAAGGGAGAGATAACGCTGGAGCGCTTTCAGGAGGCTACGCATGTGGCGGTCACTCACAACGGCCAATGGCAGGCGCTCTACTTCAGCGCCCTGCGCGAACGCGACATCCTGCTGAAACCGCAACTCACGCTTCCGAGCCATGACAGCTTGGAACTGATGATAACCGGGACCGATCTCGTCGCAACCATTCCGAACCGACTGGCGACCGCCTATGCCGGGAGGCTCACGGTGCTCCGCTTCCCAATCCAAATTCCGATCGAGATCGATATGTACTGGACGGAGCGGACGCATCGATCGGGCCTGCATCGTTGGGCGCGCCAGCTTCTCGCCGACGTAGCGAGGTCGCAGGTGCCCGAGAAGACGGCGCGTCCCTGAAAACGAAAGGGCGCCGAGGATTACCGGCGCCTTCCGCAGTCTTGGGAAGAAATCCTGATCCTACTTGGCGCCGACAAGTACGACGGCAATCGTTGCCGGCTGACTGGTCGGATTGCGCCAGGCATGGCGAGCGCCGTGCTGCACGAAGCTATCACCCGACTTCAGCTCGACCGCGACACCGTCGTCCAGCTCGAGGGTGATCGTGCCGCTGATAACAACGCCATAGTCGAGTGTCGGCGTGGTGTGCATGCCGGGATTGTCCATCTCGAAATGCTCGACGATCCCGGGCGCCGCGACGGCATGTTCCGGCCCGGCAAGCTCCGGCCGGAAGTTCGGCGACATCATTACCGAATCCGGCGGGAAGGTGATAATGATGAACGTCGAGGAGCCGGCGGCCGGATGGAGAAGCGTCCCATCACCGGCCATCGGATCCTTGCCGTCGAAGGGCAGGGAAGGGGGCGTGGCGACCGTCCACATGGGGGCCGAAATGAAGCCGGGCGTATGCTTCAGTGCCATTTCGCGCGGCGATGCGCCGTCGCTGACAACGACGGATTTTCCGGATGTGTTTTTAGCGGTGACGACACGTCTGAACGTCATGTTTTCCTCCCGATCGACGAGCCTGACAAAAGGTGGGCGGCCCGCCTCGCAATGCGAGCAGCCCGTAAAGCATCAGGGGCAGATGACATAGTTCGAAAAGCCGCCGTGGCGCTGCTCGATCCCCGAGATTGCACCGTTGACGTCGGCTAGCGGGAAGCTTTTCGTTTCGAAGATCGAGAGGTCGACAGTGCCGGCTTCCACCATATCCGCCATCTCCTGGCCTTCCGCCGTGGTCAGCCAGGCGGAGCCGTAAAGGCGCTGGTTGCGATCCATCAGGCGGTGGACGTCGATTTCGACCGGACCTGCGATCGCGCCAATGTCGACGGCAATGCCGCCGCGGCGCATACTCAGCAAGCCCTGGCGGAAAGTGTCATGCCCAGCACCCGGACCATTGCAATCGAGGAACGCGTCGACACCTTCCCCATCGGTCTGCGCCATCACCCAGTCAGCGACGCTGCCGTCCTCAATCGAGAAGATTTCGATGCGGTTCGAACCCAAGGCCTTGATTTCTTCAAGCAGTTTCCTGTTGCGGGCGGTAATGAGAAGCTTATTCACATTCATGGCAAGGCCGAAAATGATCGCACCGATGCCGAGTGTGCCGGTGCCGCCATTGACCAGAATGGTATCACCTGGGCCCGCATTCACCTTCTTCAATGCAGAATAGGCCGTGCCGAGATAGCCGAGCCGTGCAGCCTGACCGTAATCCATATTATCCGGGATCTTCACGATCGCGGAGGCCGGGGCAACCATGAATTCGCTGAGGCCGCCGATCGGATAGTCCGCAAAGGTCTGCATGGCGTGTTCGGAGAAGCCGAAATAGCCCTGGAAAGCGTAGTGTTTGCAAGAAATCGAGTCGCCGCGACGGCAATGGCGACACGAACCGCAACTGCGGCCCGGATTGACGTAGACACGGTCTCCGACCTTAAGTCCGTGAACCTGCTTGCCAAGGCCGGCAATTTCGCCCGCGGGATCCAGGCCAAAGACGGCCGGTAGCGGGGGTTGCGGCATGTGGGGGAACCAGGTCGGCCAATTGGCAAGAATGTTATGCAGGTTCGGGACGATGCCGCAGGCTTTCACCCGCACGAGGACATCCATGTCGCCCGGCGTCGGCATCGGCAGTGTCTCGATTTTCATTTCACCGCCAACGGTGTGCATGCGAGCGGCGGTCATGGTTTGAGCAATGGTCATGGGTTTCCTCCTCAACTTCAAATCTCGATGACCCGGCAGTCCGGGTGTTCCTCCATCCCGATCAAAGTCGTAATCGTAAAATTTCGAAATTTCAACTGTTTTCGTAATAATATGAGCACGTCAGACGTTAATCTCCAAGTCCTGGAGCCGTCTGATCGGCCTCATTGTGGTGTTAATACAGGATGTTACGAGCGGAGCGGCGTCGTGTTGAATAAGCGGTTCAACGCTACGCGCAAGGTGCTCGAGCTGACAATCGCCTCATTCGGCAGCAGTAAGCGACTTTCGCTTTTTGGGCGGAACGGTCTTCAGGTCGGGGAACAGGTGCCCGGCATGTTCTATGACGTTTTCGCTTGTTTCGCGGATATGCTGGTCTATCAGCGCGAGCGCCTTTTCCTCGTTGCGATCAAGTGTCGCGTCGACGATCATCTTGTGCTCGGCCGCTTTCTCTCGCCAGTACGGTCGGAACTGCGAGGACATCCGCCGATAGCGATGCGCCCGTTCGAAAAGCTTGCTTCTTATCTCCAGGAGTACAGGCGATCCACAGGCCGAAACCAGCGAATAATGAAATTCGCCATGCACGGCGCTCCATTCCTCGGACAGGTAGTATTCGGGCCCCAACCGCTGCTGCAACTTGTCCATGCGATGATACGTGGCGAGAATATTGGCTTCCCAGCGGTCATCGCCGCCCCGGATCGATTTTGAAAGCGATTCGCGCTCAATCAAAATGCGGACGTTTGTCAGATCATTTAGATCGGCAATGGAAACCGGCGCGACTACAAAGCCGCGCTGCCCTTCGGCAATAACGAGATTTTCCGCAGCAAGGCGCGAAAGAGCCTCGCGCAACGTCGAAAAACTGACTGCGTACCTGGTGCGCAGGGCTTCGAACCGAAGTTTCTCCCCTGGTTTTAATGCGCAGTTGATGATGTCCAGGCGCATGCGCTGCAGCACGTCGCCGGCCCGCGTCTCGCTACCTGCTTTTCGATCTTCCAAAACGTGCTCCCGCTCAACCGTCCCGCATGCACATATGCATGTCCCTCAGATATGAAAAATTTCGAAAAAAATCAATATCGCTGATATTTTTGTCTGCCTGAAGCTTGTCAGACCAACACCGCTCATGTTTACGATAATCAGCAAATTTTCGAAAATATAGGAGATTCCGTTGCGTTATTTGAGCTTTTTGCATGGAGGGGAGGCCAGCTTCGGTTGCGTCACTGGAGACGCTGTGACCGATCTAAAAAAACGCAGCGGACTATCGGATCTTGCCAGCTACCTTGCAGCCAATGCCGCAAGTCTCGGTAAGGAGTCGGGCCTCACCCCGGACTATCCGGTCGCCGACATCCGCTACCTCCCGGTCATTCCCAATCCCTCCAAGGTCCTATGCGTAGCGACCAACTATTGGGAATCCGGAGGCGAAGGTGGGGAGAGACCAGACTATCCGCTGACCTTCTCGCGTTTTGCCGCTTCGCAAACAGGCCATGGCGAAGCCTTGCTGAAGCCGGACCTGTCGGAAAAGTTCGACTATGAAGGTGAGCTCGCCGTTATCATCGGCAAGGCCGGCCGTCGAGTTAGTGAGGCCGACGCCCTTTCGTATGTGGCGGGCTATAGCTGCTTTAACGATGGCAGCGTGCGCGACTGGCAAAAACATTCAACGCAATTCACGCCGGGTAAGAACTTCTTCCGCACTGCAGGCTTCGGGCCGTGGATGGTGTCAGCGGATGAAATACCGGATCCGACGGGGCTTTCGCTCAGCACACGGGTGAACGGCGAGTTGCGTCAGAGCAATGATACCAGCAGGCTGATCTTTTCCATCTCTTGGCTGATTTCCTATTTCAGCCAATTCACACTGCTGGAGCCTGGCGACGTGATCGTTACGGGCACGCCCAGTGGCTTCGGCTCGACTCGCAGCCCGCCGGTCTTCCTTGCAGAAGGCGATACGGTGGAGGTCGAGATCGGCGGCATTGGCACATTGCGCAACTCCGTCATCAGCGATTCCGGTACCGTCTAAATAATTTCGATATTTTGGAAGTTTTCGAAATATCTTGCAGAAATCGGATAATTGACGTATCAAAACGGCAATCGACATAGCTTTGCATTGAAATCCAAGGGAGGAGCAGATCATGCACATCGTGCACGCCGTCGGGCACATGAAGGTCAACGTCGCGAACCCGGACGCCGTCATCCGCGATTCCACCGAAATTCTCGGATTAAGGGTGACCTATCGCGATGCTGTGCAAACCTGGCTCAGCTCCAATGGACGCATGGCCGAATTGGTGTTGGTCCACGGCGACGAAAACTCGGCGCATACGATCGGTCTGGAGGCTCTTACCGCCGCCGACGTGGAAGAAGCGGCCTCGCGGATAGAAGGTGCGGGGTGCCGAATTGTTTCGCGCGATCCGACCCTTTCCTGCGTCGATAGGGGCGTCACTTTCGTTACTCCGGAGGGGCTGCGATTCGAGATCCACACGCCGATCCGGAACGACATCAAAGGTCAACGCTTTCCCACGAACGGCATCATGCCGCGACGCATCGACCACATCAACCTGATCTCGCCGGACCCGGCCAAGACTCGCGCGCAATTGACCGCGATTGCCGGAATGCAGTTGTCCGAACGCATGGTTAACGATGCGCTGAGCTGGATGTATGCCGGCAATCGACAGCATCATATCCTTGGTGTGGTCAAGGGGACGGCCGCTGGACTACATCACGTCTCTTTCGAATTTACCGAATTCAACATGTATTGCCGCCTTGGCGACATTCTCGACCGGTTTGACAGACAGATCATGTGGGGCCCGGGTCGTCATCGTCCAGGCGATAACACCTATGCCTATTATACGGATGCCAGCGGCATGATGATCGAATGCTCGGGCCCGATGTCGCACATCGCCGACGACGAACATTTCGAGCCGAACGTCATCACCAATCTCGATCGCCCCGGCAATGTTCGCGACATGAATGTGTGGGGCACGCCGGCGCCGGTTGAATGGCGCGAATATTTCCATCCCTTCACCAAGATCGCCTGACCGAATGCGAGGTAAGAGACCATGCAAGAAAAACTGACTTTCACGTCGGACGGACTTAAGCTGGCCGCAGTCCTGCATATTCCGGACAAGCGGCAGCCCGGCCGAAAACTCCCCGCCTTCATCGTTTGCCACGGCTTCGTCGGCTCCAAGGATGAGAGCCACGCGCAGATCCAGGCGGAGATGCTGGAAGCCTTCGGCTATGTCGCATTGCGGTTTGACTTCCGGTCGTGCGGCGAGAGTGAGGGCGAACGTGCCCAGGTCCGTTGCTTCGATCAGGTGGCTGACGCCAAGAACGCGCTCACTTTCCTTGCCGGCCGCGAGGAAGTCGATCCGAAAAGGATCGGCATTACCGGCCACAGTTTCGGCGCGGCAGTCTCTGTCTACACTGCCGGTGTCGACGACCGCTTCGCCTGCTGCCTTTCATCCTGCGGCTGGGGCAATGGCGAGCGCAAGTTTCGCGGCCAGCATCCGACACCGGACTCCTGGAACAAGTTCATCGGCATTCTCGAGAAAGGTCGCAAGCATAAGCAGGAAACGGGCGAGAGCCTCTGGATGTCCCGCTTCGACGCCGTTCCGATACCGAAGCCGCTGCGCAAGAATCTCTCGCCCAAGGCGATCATGGAAATCCCCGTCGAAACGGCATGGTCGATGTACAATTTCCGCGCCGACGACGTGATTGCCAACATCGCGCCGCGGCCGCTGCTTCTCTTCCATACCGCGAACGATATCATTACGCCGACCGTCGAATCCATCCGCATGTTCGAAAGGGCCGGACAGCCGACCGAACTCATGCTGGTCGACACGACCGCGCATTTCCCGCTCGCGCCCAACGATGCGCCACGTACGAAGATGATGATCAAGGGCTGGCTCGACAAGTTCTTCCCGTCCCCACTCGGTGGCGCGTCATGACGGTTGCGCCTGCAAAGAAGCTGATCCTTCGGGAAGCGCTGGAGGCGTTTGCTGCTGCACTCCTCCAGGCGGGTGGCTTCAGGGCCGATTACGCCCGACAGTCCGCCGAGCACTTGGTTTGGGCCAACCTGCGCGGAGCGGATTCGCATGGGGTCCTGCGAATCCCTCGCTATATTGAGATGGTCGAACTGGGTATCGTGAAGGGCGATGCCCAGCCGACGCTTTCACGTGAATTTGCCGCCGTTGCGGTTCTGGATGGCGATCTCGTGCCGGGCGCATCGGGTATGGCGATGGCGACGGACAAGGCCGTCGAGCTTGCCGGCAAATTCGGAATCGGTCTTTGTTCGGTTATGCGCACCAGTCATGCGGGCGCGGTCGGTTATTTCGCCGAACGCATCGCCCGAGCCGGTTTGGTCGGTATTGTCATGTCGGCCTCCAAGCCGCTGATGGTCTATCATGGCGCACGAGGTGAGGGGGTCTCCACCAATCCCCTCGCGATCGGAGCTCCGGGCAATGATCCGGAGCGGCCGATTGTCCTCGACATGTCAACCGCTGCCGTTGCCTTGGGCAAAGTGATGGCTGCCAAGGATGCGGGCCAGCCGATCCCGCCCGACTGGGGTGTCGATGTCAACGGCGTTCCGACGACCGATCCCTCGCAGGTCAAGGCGGTTCTGCCGATGGCGGGTCCGAAGGGGTCGGGACTTTCGCTGATGATCGAGGTTCTCGTCAGCGTGCTTGGCGGCAATCCACTGATCTCGGTCGCGCTGACGGAGAAGCGTGATGCAGGATTCAATGGTCTGGCCGTTGCGCTGCATCCCGAAGCGTTCGGTTTCGAACACGGTGTCGGCGCGGAGGTGGGCCGGCTTGCGGCGGCTATCAAGGACCTTCCCCCCGCTGAGGGCGTGGACGCTGTGCGGCTTCCTGGCGAGCGCGGCTTCGAACTGGCGGTACAACGTATGTCCAACGGTATTCCGATTGCCGCCGGCACCGCCAGGCGACTCGCTGAAGAGGCCGTGCGGCGCGGCGTTTCCGTGCCCCTGGAGCTCACCTGACGATAACTGTTTTCGTATTCTTTATTGATGCTGATAGTCAGTCGTTGAACTTAGGATTTCCGCGGCAACAGAAAGCTGCCTCGAAATAGCTTGCAAATCGCATAAGTCCGTGCTTATGTGTCCGCATGGTGGAGAATGACTTCTTCCGAGCTTTGGCAGACCCGACCCGCCGCGCGATCTTCGAGAAGCTGGCGGCAGGAAGCATGAACGCCAGCGCCTTGCGCGACGGCATGGACATCAGCCAGCCGGCGATGTCGCAACACCTCGCAGTGCTGCGCAGTGCAAAGCTGGTGAGGGAAGAACGACAGGGGCGTTTCGTAAATTACGAAGTCGATCCCGATGGATTGGCTCTCATCGCCCAGTGGCTCGCAAAATACCGCGCCTATTGGCCGGAGCGTATCGCAGCACTCAAAGTCTTGCTGAAGGACATGGATCAATGAACGAAGGGAAGACCAAGGAGCAGGATAGCGGCGTCGAGTTGGAGTTTGACTTGGGCGATCCGCCGCAAAAGGTCTGGCGTGCCGTCACCATTCCCGAACTTCGGGAAAGGTGGTTGCCGAAGGAGGCATTGGCTGATTCCGATGCGATGGCCGTCATCCCCGGCCAGGAAGTTCGCTACAAGCTGCGTGACGATAACCCGCCTTTCCTTGAAAGCACCGTGACGTTCACGATCACCCCGAATGCCACTGGTGGCACTTGCCTTCGGATCGTCCACGAACTGACGGACGCTAGATTCGATGGAATGGCAAGAGCGCCGGCAAACAGCAACAGCCCGCCCCTTATGCTCGCCGCCTGACACGGCGAGCCTCCCCTCAAAATTCTGAAGCCTGGAGGTCGCCGATGCGCGAAGCGATGCAACTCGTCCCTATGGTTATAGAACAGTCCAGCCGGGGGGAGCGATCCTTTGATATTTATTCCCGGCTTCTGCGCGAGCGGATTATCTTCCTTAATGGCGAGGTGAACGATACCGTCTCGGCGCTCGTCTGCGCGCAACTTCTGTTTCTGGAAGCGGAAAACCCCCATAAGCCCATCAACCTCTATATCAATTCGCCGGGCGGCGTCGTGACCAGCGGCCTGGCCATGTACGACACCATGCGCTTCATCCGTGCGCCGGTTCATACTCTTTGCATGGGGACGGCTCGTTCAATGGGATCGTTCCTGCTGATGGCAGGCGAGCCCGGCGGAAGAGCAGCATTGCCCAATGCCAGTATCCTCATTCACCAGCCCTCCGGCGGCTTTCAAGGGCAGGCTTCCGACATGCTGATTCATGCCGAGGAAATTTTAAAGACCAAGCAACGCATGACGCGGCTCTACGCGGAGCATTGCGGACGTTCCTACGAAGACTTTGAGCGCGGGATGGATCGCGACCGCTTCATGACGGCGGAGGAAGCGCTTGAATGGGGTCTTATCGACCGCATTCTGAAGGTTCGGGAAGACACGAGCAGCCTATAAGCCTTGCCGCAAAAATCCCGATTAAAGCGACACTTGTTTTCTCAACTTCTGCCATGTCACAGAATAGGGGCGGCAGCCACAATGCCCGCGCCTGGCGCAGAGATGCCGACATCAAGCGTCCGGAGAACGGGTGTTAACGCCGCAGGACATCTTGCGGCGTTAGCGGCTTAGAGGGGGCTGCACCTTGCAATCCCGGTCCATGCGGATTAAATGTGGTTACGTAACCACATTGAGGCTCATCATGACCGTCACCACGCTTTCAGGACGAGAGCTCAATCAGGATCTTGGCCGCGCAAAGCGCGCCACCAAGGACGGGCCCGTGATCATCACCGATCGGGGAAGGCCTGCGCATGTTCTCCTGTCGTTCGACGAGTACAAGCGCCTCACAGGTAAGGTGCGAACGCTTGGTGACATGCTGGCGGCGCCGGGTGCGGAAGATATCGACTTGCCGCTCCCGAAACGCACAGAACACGCCCAACGGGTCGATCTGTCCTGATGCTGCTGCTCGATACCAATGTCGTCTCCGAACTACGCAAGGTCGCGAGCGGCAAGGCTGATCCCAATGTCGTGGTCTGGAACGAAACCGTCGATCCGGCCGAGACCTTCATTTCCTCCGTCGTCCTGCACGAACTGGAGATTGGCGTTCGGCTGGTGGAGCATAATGATGCCGCCTCCGGGACGGTACTGCGCAACTGGCTGGAAAATAGCGTTCTCGCTGTGTTTTCCGGCCGTATCCTGCCTCTGGACGAGGCGGCGGCGGTTCAGGCGGCCCGATGGCATGTGCCCAATCCCAAACCGATCAATGACGCCTATATTGCAGCGACAGCCTTCACCCGTCGCATGACGCTGGTCACGCGCAATATCAAGGATTTCGACGGCATGGGAATTGCACTCATCAATCCGTGGGACTCTCAACGCCGCAATAGGACATTCTAACTTTGCGGCTACAAGGTGAATCTGGCGTAATGCAGTTTATGGAACTAAGATTCCGTATGACGATCGCGCCGCCGGCTGGGTTATGACGCAGGGTGCACGTATCAATGCCAACACCTCTTCCGGCCCAGAAATCGGCAATAGTGCCGCGCATCATCTCCCTGCGCTAATCTGCGATCTTCTGCCAAACGGAGACATGTCGATCGCTGACCTTTGTGAATGGCTCCTTTTTCCATCCGCCCCATCGGTCTTTGAGTTTCAAGCCGGCCAGCCGCGCCATAAGATCGAATTCCGCTGGCCAAGCATAACGAAACGGGACCGAGAAGTGCCTATAGCTTCCGTCCCGGAACCAGATGTGGTGAGATGAGAAGTTCTGGTTTACCACATCGTACTCGTCGACGCCCCAATGCGATTCGGAGCGGTCGAATGCCAGGATCGTCTCGCCGAGCGGAAGCCGCTGAAGCGGCGGGACGCCAACCTCGATCAGGAAGTGTCCACCAGTTTCCAGATGCGCGGCCGCGTTTAAAAAGCAAGCGACCTGAGCTTCCTGCGACGTCAGGTTATTGATCGTGTTGAAGGCCAGATAAACAAGGGAAAAGCGCCGCTCGACACGAGTGGTGGCCATGTCGCCGATCACTACCGGAATTTCCGCGCCGCCCTCTTTGGCGCGAAGGCGAGACACCATCGCTCTCGAAAGCTCGATGCCTTCCACCTGTACCCCTTTCCGCGCGAGAGGCAGCGCCAGGCGGCCGGTGCCGATCGCGAACTCCAGGACGCGCCCGCCTCCTGCAAACTCGGCCAGGAGATTGACGGCCGGATCAACTAGCTCCGGGGCCGAGATGCCACCATCGTCATCGTAGGTTGCTGCAACCTCTTCGTCAAAAAGCCCGTCGTCTTGCATCTTGCTTACCTCTCGCTTGAAGACCGGTAGTGCCATCACCTTGCCCGCCGCTTCGCGGACATCGCATCCACTTGCGCTTGCAATCGCGCCACCGCGCGGATCTCATGGCGCGCGACGCCTATGTCCGCCAGATCACGGTCCGATAGCCACTGTAGTGCCTCTTCTGTTTCGCGCCGTTGCCACCAGCCAAGGATGATGGGCGCTCCAAACCGCAAAGCTGCCAGCTTCGTCAGAAAGCTTGGAGCAAAGCGATCGGAAATTTCAGCTTGTCGGAGTTCGAATGTCATAACTTACGTCCAAGTTGTTCAGCGGTGATATCAATCTAGTGAAATGCCATCCGACGTGTTATCGGCAGTCTGTCAATTTATGTCTGTGAGACGCCATGATTGCCCGCGACAACCTGACCAACGTTCATCTGCCGGAAGACGGGTTTGGAGATTATCCCCACACAGCTGTGGCTCAGGGTGGCGCAGAGCCTGCCGGACGAACCTACTCTTTCCACGCGCACTACCGCGCGCAGCTTTTCCAGATCGTGCGTGGTTCGCTTAGGCTGGAGACCGAGCGTGGCTACTTCATCGTTCCGCCTGAACGTGCCGTATTCGTGCCGTCCGCCGTCCTCCACGAAGTGACATACCTGCAGGAGACGGAGCGCAGCTACCTCTTCTTTCGCCCCGACGCGGTCGTGAACCTGCCCTCCCAGGTCTCCGTCATTGGTACGACACCGCTCCTGCGGGAACTTATCCTGGCGTTCCTGGAGATACCTCGTGCGGACGCCGGCAGTGCCCGTGCCGAACGGCTTGTCGCCGTCATTCTCGACCAGCTTGAGACGAGTCCACTCGCGCCGCTGTCCCTTCCCTCGCCGGCATCCGAACGCCTCCGGAGCATCGCTTCAGACATCCGGAACGAACCGGGTGCCGATTGGCCACTCGATGGACTTGCGTCACGTGCGGCCATGTCCCCGCGCAGCTTCCAACGCCATTTCCAATCCGAGACAGGCATGAGCTTCCGCGCCTGGCGTCAGCAGGCGAAACTCCTCAAAGCGGTGGAGTGGCTCGCGGCCGGCCGAAGCGTCGGCGATATCGCCTTCTCGCTCGGCTACTCAGGTCCCAGCGCCTTCATTGCGGTGTTCAGGTCAGCCTTCGGTGTCTCTCCTGGGCAATATTTCCAGCTGGAAGCAAGGGAGACTTTCTGATCAGCGCAGTTGGCTACGTACGTAACCGATGTTCTGCTCCCACGTTGCTCTGGCAGCCCTGATCTGTGATCGCCTATCCATGGACGAGCAACAGGAGTTTCTCCATGGAGACTACAATTGAGTTTCTCACGACCAAGAAGTCTGGACGTGATATGCATCGGCATTGGCCGGACGAAGTCAAGGCGCAGATCGTTTCGGAAAGTCTTCGGCCAGGCGCGATGGTCAATGAGGTCGCAGAGCGCCACGGCTTGAAGCCGAACCACCTGTCCACATGGAGAACGATGGCACGGCAGGGCAAGCTGGTTCTGCCTGCACCCGAGGATGCGGTGGAGTTCGCTGCGGTGATCGTTGATCCACCCGTTTCGGAGCCGCCGATCAAGAAAGCCAGCCGTCCCGAGATCATCGTCGGTGCTGTCACGATACGTTTGGAAGAAGGCGCGTCCGCCACCCGGATCGCCGCTGTCGCACGTGCCCTTGCGGTTCCGGCATGATCTTTCCATCGAACCGCGTCCGGATCATGGTGGCGACCAAGCCGGTCGACTTCCGCAAGGGGCATGACGGATTGGCGGCGCTTGTCAAAAACGAGCTGCACAAGGACCCATTTACGGGGACCGTCTTCGTATTTCGGTCACGCAAGGTGGACCGGTTGAAGCTAATCTACTGGGATGGCAGCGGTCTGGTGATGGCTTACAAGCGGCTGGAGGAGCACACGTTCACTTGGCCAGATATCCGGGACGGCTTGATGACCCTGGGACCTGCCCAGTTCGAAGCGTTGTTTGCGGGGCTCGACTGGCGTCGGGTCCGTTCCATTGAGGCGAGAGCGCCTAACGCCATCGAATAGGTGCGTCACGATGACTCGGGCGGCAAATTTTGACGGAGAGCGGAGCCGCAATTTGATAGCCTTCCACCATGTTGGACGCCGCCGATTTGCCGGACGATATTGCTGCCCTGAAGGCGATGCTGATCGCGGCGCAAGCGCGTGAAGTCCGCAAGGATGATCGGATCGAACGGCTGGAGAAGTTGGTCGCCGCTTTCAAGCAGGTAGCCTTTGGCCGCAAATCCGAGAAGGCCGATCCCGAGCAGTTCGATCTCGCACTGGAGGACTTGGAAACGGCCATTGCGGCCGTCCATGCCGAAGACGAGGCCGATAGCCCTTCGGGTAATCCGCACCCCAAACCACGCGCTGCCAATCGCGGCTCTCTTCCCGCCCACCTTCCTCGTGTCGAGGAGATTATCGAGCCGGAAAGCCTGATCTGCCCCTGTGGCGGCGGCCTGCATTGCATCGGCGAGGACGTGTCCGAGCGGCTGGATGTCGTTCCGGCGCAGTACCATGTCATCGTCACCCGCCGTCCCAAATATGCCTGCCGTTCCTGCTCCGACGGCGTCTCCCAGGTTCCGGCACCTGCTCGACTGATCCACGCCGGATTGCCGACTGAGGCGACTATCGCGCATGTCCTGGTGTCGAAGTACGCCGATCATCTGCCGCTCTACCGCCAGGCCCAGATTATGAGCCGACAGGGCATCGATCTCGACCGCTCCACGCTCGCCGATTGGGTCGGCCGGGCAGCGTTCGAACTGCGTCCGGTCTTCGACGCTCTGATCGCAGACCTGAAGCGGTCGACGAAGCTGTTCATGGACGAGACCCGAGCACCGGTTCTCGATCCCGGCTCCCGCAAAACCAAAACCGGATACTTCTGGGCGTTGGCCCGCGATGACCGACCTTGGGGCGGAGGTGCGCCGCCAGGTGTCGCCTTCACCTATGCACCCAGTCGCGGCGGGCTACATGCCGAACGAATATTGCAAGGGTTCACTGGCATCCTTCAGGTGGATGGCTACGCTGGATATAACCGGCTGATTGCCCCGGATCGCGTCGGCCCGGACATCCGGCTTGCCTATTGTTGGGCCCATGCCCGTCGCAAGCTGGTCGAGATCACGCGCACCGGGTCAGCGCCAATTGCCGAGGAAGGCGTGAGGCGGATCGGCGAACTCTATCGGATCGAGGCGGAGCTGCGCGGCCTTCCCGCCGAAGCTCGGCTTGCAGGAAGGCAGGAGCGATCCGCGCCTTTGATAGCCGACATGCGGTCCTGGCTCACTCAGCATCGTGTCGCTGGTAAGTCGCCGCTTGGCGAAGCGCTTGCCTACATCGCAAAATACTGGGATGGCCTTTGCCGCTTCCTGGCCGATGGCCGCATCGAGATCGACAACAACAGCGTCGAGAGAACAATTCGGCCGATTGCCCTTAACCGCAAGAACGCGCTTTTTGCCGGGCATGATGCCGGAGCGGAGAACTGGGCAACCATCGCCTCACTCATCGAGACGTGCAAGCTCAACGCCGTTGATCCGTTTGCATATTTGACCAACACGCTCACCGCCATTGTCAACGGCCATAAGCAGCGTCAGATCGAGAGTATCCTACCGTGGAATCATCCGGCTGGGTAATATGTGCCAAAGGCTTCCATCGCCCTTTGCGGACTTCTCGGGACCCGCTAAACGTGCCGCTAGAACAGCGAGGGCGCGATGGTCAGAGGCAGAAAGCAGAAACGAGGCGATATCGTTAGGATCGACATTGGAAACGGAAAGCGATTTCACGCCGTTGCCCTAACACATCCGCTGTTCGCTTTTCTCGACGGTGTTTTCGAAAGTGAAGAACCGGTTCAAGACGTGCGAGATCGAGCGGTTCTCTTCAAGCTATGGGTGATGGACAGCGCTGCGAAGTCCGGGCGATGGCCCATCGTTGGAAAGGTTGATCCACCCACGGTGTCCGCGTTGGACGGCGCGGTGTTTTTCAAGCAGGACCGAATTTCGGGCAGAATTTCAGCGTATGATGCCATCGAGAATGCCGAGTCTCCGCTCAGCTTTGAAGAGGCGGACCGCCTAGAATGCGCTGCTGTTTGGAGCCCTGAGCATGTCGAAGACAGGCTTCGTGATCATCTGAACGGCATCTCGAACAAGTGGTGGGCATCAATGCGGCCCCGAAAATAGCGCTGATCGACCTTGTCGGAACGCCCTATGTTGCGGCGAAGCGCCGTCGCACCTTCACGACGGCAGTCTTCGAAACGGCGAAAGCTTCAAGGTGGGAGCGAGACAGCGCTTACCTACGTACGTCCTGGCGGGTTAGTCTTTGGTGCGCAAGCTGGCGAGAACCTCCGTCCCATCGCCGTCTCAGGCGATGTGGAGCACATGAGAATGTCCGGAACAATCTCTCGCCCTGAAGGACCCGGCGATGGCGGAGGATGAGTCGTTCTTCGAAGAACTCATGCCGTGCTCCGGCCGCCACTACGGCATGTGGAGGCAGGCTCAGTCGAAAAAGCCCGCATCCTCTTCCCTGAGATACTTCATTGCCCCTTCAGCGTCGATGTCGAGGCCCAGCCCCGGCGCTTCCAGTAGGTCCACCATGCTGTCTTTCACGATCTGCGGCGGCAATCCGATTATCAGGTCCTCCCACCAGGGATCGGAGGCCGTCGGGTATTCGAAGGCGATGTAATTTGCCGGCAATGTGGCGCAGACATTGATCAACGCACCGAGGCCCAGCAGGCCGTTAGCGGTGCCGTGCGGTGCCATCAGGATCGAATGCATGTAGGCGTGCTCGGCGATCCATTTGAGCTCTGCTATGCCGCCAACATCGGCTGGATCGGGCCCGATGACGCGGACCGCCTGCGTCTCGATCAGTTCCTTGAAATTGTGCCGCAGGTAGATCTGCTCACCAGTGTGGATTGGCGTCGAGGTGGAGGTTGTCAGTTCCCGGTAGGCCTGCGGATTGACCCACGGCACGTAGTCGCCAGTCAGCATGTCCTCGAGCCACATCAGATTGTACTTTTCGACCGCACGAGCGAACTTGATCGCATCGGGCAACATCCAGCCCGGGCCGCAGTCGAGCGCCAGGCTGACCTTGTCGCCCAGCACTTCCTTCATCGCGGCCACGCAGTCGAGCATGTGACTGAAACCGCGCTCGCTGATCACGCCCTGATCCATGGCACCGTGATAGCCGGCCTTCTTCTGCGTCACCCCGTAGTGAAAACCCTCGATGGTGTCCTTCATGTTGGAGTGGAACGAGATTCCTTGCTTGATCATGAAGAAGTTCTGCGGCTGCTCCATCATCCATTTAACGTCAGCGGCGTAATCCTCCGGCCGGTCTCCGGTTCGCTTCTGGCGGACCGAGCCATTGTAGACGAGCACCTTGTCCCGCACCTTGCCGCCGAGCAGTTTATATGCCGGCACGCCCGCGGCCTTGCCGGCAATATCCCACAGCGCATGCTCGATCGCGCTCACTGCCGCGCCATACGGCTTGAAGGAGCCTCGCTGGCGGATTTTCAGCATGACTCTCTCGACGTCGGTCGGGTCCTCGCCGATCAGCGCCTCGCGGAAATGCAGCACCCAGGGCTTGAGATAGACCTTGGTGAATTCGACTTCACCCAAGCCATAGAGGCCCTCGTCTGTGACGATGCGGACGATCGGGTGTTTGCCGATGACGGCACAGCGCAGATCAGTGATCTTCATCTTCGGCCCATTTCGCCTCAGCTCCAGGTGCGATCCCAGGAATATTCATCGTCCCAGTGATCCGTAGGCTGCCAAATGCCGGTGACACCCGGCTGCAGATGCTGCGAGATCACCTCGTCATCGACATCGTCAATCCCCAACCCCGGCTTGTCCGAAACAGTGATGAAGCCGTCCTGCGCCAGCGGCTTGGGAAGGCCGGTGACGATATCGTCCCACCAGTCGATATCGGCAGAGTGGTATTCGAGCGCCATGAAGTTCTCGGTCGCCGTCGCGACGTGTGCGGCGGCCATTGCGGCGATCGGAGTTTCCGCCATGTGTATGGCCATGGCGACACCATGGTCCTGTGCCATATCGCCGATCTTCTTGGTCTCGAGGATGCCGCCACTGGTAAGGAGGTCCGGATGGATAACCGAGACGCCGCCGCTCTTGAGCAGAGGCTCGAAGCCCTCCTTGAGGTATATGTCCTCGCCGGTGCAGATCGGCACCGTGGTGGAGTCCTGTAGTTGTCGGTACTGCTCGGTATACTGCCATGGGATCACATCCTCGAGCCAGGCCGGCACATACTTTTCAATTCGCCTGGCAAGGCGAATGCCGTTCTGCATTGAAATATGGCCGATGTGGTCGATCGCGAGCGGAACCTGCATGCCGATGACCTCGCGAACCTCGGCAATGTATTGCTCAAGCAGGTCGAGGCCCTTGTCGGAAAAGTGGAGACCAGTAAATGGGTGCGCGACGTTGTGCAGATCGTAGGTAGCATTGCGGACGCGCCGCTCTTCAATGGTCTTCAGCGGTCCGCGGCCGGGGCGGTCGCGGTACCCTTCAAGTGAGCCGGCAGGAAAAACGACAGCACCCGGCACATCCGCGATCTGCATCAGGCCCAGATCCATCTTAAGGAAGGTGAAGCCGAGCTCCATGCGCCGTTTGAGGCGTCTGCCGGTCTCGGTGCCGCTCGGCACCGTGGCGTCAGTATCGCAGTAGAGGCGCACTTTCTCCCGGAACCGGCCGCCGAGCATCTGATAGACGGGAACGCCATAGGCCTTGCCGGCAAGATCCCACAACGCGATCTCAACCGCCGATACGCCTCCGCCTTGTCGACCGTGCCCGCCGAACTGCTTGATCCGTCGAAACAGTCGATCGATGTTGCAAGGGTTCTCACCAAGCAGCCGGCTCTTCAGCATCAGCGCGTAGGTGGCACTGGCGCCGTCGCGCACCTCGCCGAGCCCGACGATGCCCTGGTTCGTGTAAATCTTCAGCAGCACTGAGGTGAACGGCGCGTCGACAATTTCGGCTACCCGCATGTCGGTTATGCGAAGGTCGGACGGTTTGGAATGCGTGTTCACCCGATTGAGCGCCTGGTCGGCTCCATATGCCTCTGGCATGATTTACCTCGTTTCGGTAGGCGGGCTCGTCGCCGTCCGCGCTGGCAACATGGAGTGTTGCTAGTCCAGCTCTATCTCGTGGCTTTCAAGGTAGTCGCGGTTCATCTCGACCCCGAGACCAGGCTTTGCCGAAAGCTTTAGGCTGCCGTTCGAAACATCGAGTGGCCTGTCGATGAGGTGATCGTATTTGCCGAGGTTCCACTCTGACGTTTCGAGTTTGTAGAAATTGGGAACGGTCATCATCACCTGCGCACCCGCAACCACGTTGATCGGCCCTGCGGCGTCATGCGGCGAGACCGGGATGTAGTAGGCTTCGCAGAGGGCGGAAATCTTCTTGAGTTCGGTAATGCCGCCGGTCCAGGTGACATCCGGCATGATGTAGTCGGCAAGCTTGTTTTCCAGCACCGGCACGAAATCCCACTTCGTGTGGCCGCGCTCGCCCCACGAGATGGGGACCGTGACCTTCTCGCGGACCTGTCTGAGAGCGTTGAGGCTCTCCGGTGGACAAGGCTCCTCGAACCAGTCGATCTGACCAGCTTCCTCAAGGCTCCGACAAAGGCGAATGGCGGTGGGTACGTCGAACCGGCCATGCGCATCAATGAGGATGTCGACATCAGACCCCGCTGTCTCACGGATCAGAGAAGTGAGTTCGGCAGCTTCGCGCTCGTCCTTGCGGGTCATGCCGCCATCGAGGTAGCCGTCCCGCTGTTCGCGCGGCATTCCATCGGCGGTGCGTCCCTGGTAAGGGAAAGGATCGAACTTGAGCGCAGTGTGGCCGGAATCGACTATGTCTCGAATCTCGCGGACCACAGCCTCATTGCTGGTAAATTTGGCCTGGTTGGGATGGGTGTAGAGCGAAATTTCATCGCGTACCGGCCCACCCAACAGCTCGTAAATCGGCTTACCAAGGACTTTGCCTCGAATGTCCCACAGGGCTATGTCGACGGCGCTGACGCATTCCACTGCGGCGCCGCGACTGCCCATATAGGTGAAGCTGCGGAATATCTTGTGCCACAGATACTCGATACGAGCCGGGTCCTCGCCTGTCAAAGCGGCACCGATCTGACGCAGGATCGTGCAGAGGGCGCGATTGGCGAGCCTTGTCGTGGTCGTGATCTCACCCCAGCCGCTCAGCCCTTCGTCAGTCGTCACTTCGACGAACAGAAACTCTCCCCAATAAGAAGCATCGGACTTGATTAGCCACGGCCGAACGCTGGTGATTTTCATCTCAACTGCCCTTCAAGTGGTCGGGATAAACGATATTCCAGGCCCGGTATTCTACCCTGCGCGGGCGGCATTACGCGCACGCATGTGTTCGAGGATGTGCCTGCCGGAGCCCTCGACATGGCGCGCAATGAGTTCGCCTGCTTCGTTTGCATTCCCCGCTTTCACATGCGCGATGAGCTCGCGATGCTCGCTAAGGATCGCGGCACGCCGGGCGAGCGTGAAGTTGAAACGCCGGCTCACGGCTCGAAGCACTTCGCGATGTTTCCACCAAAGCTCGGCTGCGTGGCGGTTGTAGTGCCTTTGGTACATTACGGTGTGGAAGGCGGTGTCCAGCTCGCTGTGCCTGAACGTGTCGGCGAAGTCGTTCTCTTCAATCAGGCCCTGGATGCGTTCGAGTTCAGCAATGTCCTCGACGGTGGCCATATTCACGAACCAGCGCGTCAGTGAGGGTTCGATCAAAACGCCTATCTCGTAGATATCCCGAACAAAGTCCTGATCGATGGGCCGGACGCGCGCTCCGCGGTTGGGAACGAAGGTGACGAAGCCCTCGCCGCGCAACAGTTGCAAAGCCTCCCGCACGGGGTTGGTCGAGGTGCCGTGGCGCCGGGCGAGATCGGTGATGACGAGCCGCTCGTTGGCCGCGAGCCTCCCTTCGATGATGTCGTCCCTGATCAGCTGGTAGACAGAGGCGCCCTCGCTCGAGGCCCCGGTAGCGTCGATCCCCTCGGGGGGCTGTGCTTTAAATTCACTTGTTTCAGCCAAGACTGTCCCCAATCCATACACATATCCTGGGGATATCATGCAAATCCCCTCAAAACAATGTACGATTTCTTCAGTTGACAGACAATCTTTGACGTGAAAACGTATGATAAGGTCGAAGGGATACATTAAGTGGGAGAATCCCACGGCCTGGGAGCAAGACCGCCTTGATTGAGAGCGGCTTGGGACAAACCTGGGAGAATACCTATGACGAGTCTTTCGCTCGGCGGTGTCGTGGTACGCGGCACTGTATCCACTGCTTTGATGGTATCGTTGATGTCCGTGTCTGCGCTCAGCGCGCCGGTCGACTTGAGCAAGTGGTCGCCGCAATATGTGCGCTCCATTGCGGGGACACAGGAGTTTGACACGGCGGCCGATTGCTCCAAGGTCACCCCGCTCGACTACAAGGGGCGACTGACTTTCTGGTATCAGGGCGTGTTCGAGGGCGACCCCGACCTCCTGCGCCAGTATTACAAGGACTTCTTCGAGACCTTCCGCAAAACCTATCCAAACATCCAGCTTGAGGAACAAGCCCTCACCTACAATGACCTGCTGGACAAGTTCCGGACCGCGCTCCTTGGCAATGCAGCGCCCATGGCGGTTCGCCTGCAAATCCTGGGTGGTACCGAGTTCGCCGCGAAGGGCTATTTGCAGCCTCTCAAACCCGAGGACGTAGGATATTCGGCCGAGGATTTCTGGCCCGGCGCAATGAAGGCTGTAAGCTGGGAGGGGGAGACCTACGGCATTCCAACTAACAACGAGACGATGGCGTTCATCTGGAATGCCGACATCTTCAAGCGTGCAGGCCTCGATCCGGACAAGGCCCCGGCAACCTGGGACGACGTCGTCAAGTATTCCAAGCAGATCCACGACAAGCTCGGCATTGCTGGATACGGCCTCGTGGCTCGCAAGAATGCCGGAAATACGCCATACCGCTTCATGCCGCAGCTGTGGGCCTATGGCGGCGGCGTTTTCGACGAAGCTACTGCCAACCCGACCTATAAGGAGGTTCAGCTCAATAGCCCGCAGAGCAAGGCGGCATTGCAAGCCTCCTACGATATGTATGTACGCGACAAGTCGGTTCCGGTTTCGGCGCTCACCAACCAGCAGGCCGACAACCAGCCTCTGTTCCTCGCTGGCCAGCTCGGCATGATGATCTCGCATCCGTCCGACTACAACGTCATGCTCGATCTGCAGAAAAAGGCGACGGATACCGACAAGGACAAGGCGCAGACGGTGATCGACAACATGCGCTACGGCCTCATTCCGACCGGCCCGGACGGCAAGCGTGCCGTCGTGTTCGGCGGCTCCAACATTCACATCCTGAAGCCCGAATATGTTGAGGGCGGCAAGGTAGACGAGCCGGCTGCAAAAGCCATCATCTGCATGTGGACGAGCCCCGAATGGTCGCTGAAGATGGCTTATGCCGGGTCGAACCCGGGGAACCTTAACGGCTTCAAGACCAAATGGATGAAGGAACGTCTGGACAGCATCAAGTTCCTCGATGTCACGACCTCGATGCTGCCATACGGCATCCCCTTCCCGGCGCTGCCACAGTCCCCCGAGATCATGAACATCATCATCCCGGACATGCTGCAAAATGCCCTGACCGGAGCCATGACCGTCGACCAAGCGGCGGACGACGCAGCCAAGAAGGTAGAAGACCTGATGGACGGCGGACTCTAGTCCAAGCCTGACGCTCTGACCGGCTGCGCCTCGATTGCAGCCGGTTTTCTCCGAAGAATAAGGGCACGGCACAGTGACGATCTTGACTGGCAAGGCCGAGCCTCGGCAAAGACCAAAACCCGATAGGCTCGGCGCCCTGCGAAAGACGTGGGAGCATCGCGCTGACTACGCTTACGTGCTGCCTGCGCTCGCCGTGATGCTCATCGTCATAGCCTACCCGATCTACTACACGATCGAGCTGTCGTTCTTTAATACTCCGCCTGGCCTGCAGCTCCGGGACAAGATCTTCGTCGGCTTCGACAACTACACCGCAATTCTCACAAGCCCGGTGTTTTGGAAGGTCACCTCGAACACTCTAATCTGGACACTGGCGTCAACTTTGATCGCATTTGTCCTTGGCTACGCCTGCGCCCTGGCTCTCCATCGTGAATTTGTCGGCCGAGGCATCCTGCGCGCCATCTTGATCATTCCTTGGGTCATCAGCGCGGTCGCCGCGTCCTATATCTGGAAGTGGATCTACCACTCCGACTTTGGGATAGTTGGCGCGGTGCTGGTCGGCCTCGGATGGGCAGACAGGCCGCCGAATTTTATCGACAGCGTCGGCACAGTGCTGCCCTCGCTGATTGTCGTCAATATTTGGCGGGAGTTCCCGTTTGCCATGATCATGATGATGGCCGGCCTGCAGACGGTACCCGACCAGTTGCTGCGCGCCGCAAAGGTCGACGGTGCCAACGCATGGCAACGGTTCTGGCACGTAACGTTTCCGCACCTGAGAAACGTGTCGACGGTGACGGTCCTTCTGCTTGCAGTAGCCAACTTCAATTCTTTCATCATCCCATGGATCATGACGGGCGGCGGGCCTTCGAACGCATCACATATCTGGATCACCCACATTTACGAACTCGCCTTCGGCCGCCAGCGCTGGGGGGTGGCATCGGCCTATTCGGTGCTGCTGTTCCTGATCCTGATGTCGCTCGGCTACTTCTACGTCCGTGCGCTGAACGGTAACGAGCGGAAGGACGAGAGCCAATGAGCACGAACGCCGAGACTGCTCATCGTGCCCACGCCCGTCGCCGTATGCGCATCGACGGATGGCGATGGGGCGGACGTATCTTCCTGGTGTTCATGCTGCTTTACACCGCATTACCAATGATCTGGATGCTGATCACCTCGATCAAGTCCGGCTTCGCGGCCATGCAATTCCCACCGCAATGGTGGCCGGACCAGCCCACCCTCGCCAGCTACCGAAAGCTGCTCGATCCGCAAAACAGCGTCGGCCAGGACTTCTTGCGCTTCTTCTGGAACAGCCTTTTTGTCTCCACCGCCACGACCATCCTTTCGGTGATCGTGGCGGTTCCCGCGGCCTACGCGTTTTCGCGCTTCACCTTCCCGGGCCGCAACTTTCTGTTCTTCGCCGTCTTGCTTCGGAACATGTTCCCGGCAGTGATCTTTCTTGTGCCGCTCTTCATCCTGATGCGCGCAATCGGGCTGGTGAACACGCATGGGTCGCTCGTCCTCACCTACCTCACATTCGGCCTGCCGCTGGCAATCTGGCTCCTTAAGGGATTCTACGACAACATCCCGGTGCAACTCGAGCAGGCCGCGCGCATCGACGGGGCAACGCGGTTCCAGGCCTTTCTCCTGATCGTCATGCCGCTTTCGGCGCCGGGCATCATCGCCACGGCGATCTATTCCTTCATCGGTGCGTGGAACGAGTACATCTACGCCTACACCTTCCTCTCCAAAAACGACCAGTTGACACTGCCGGTCGGCATCCAGCGCTTCTTTTCAGAAAATACGACGGACTTTCCGGGCCTGATGGCGGCCAGCTTCATGATGAGCGTGCCGGTCGTGGTCCTGTTCCTCGTCCTGCAACGATACTTCGTACGCGCCCTCACGGAAGGCGCAGTCAAGCACTAGGGAGTTGCCGGTGGCCCACGTGGTCCTCAAAAATCTGGTCAAGACCTATGGCAGCTTCAAAGCTGTCAACAATGTTTCGCTGACGGTCAACGACGGCGAATTCGTAGCGCTCGTCGGCCCTTCAGGCTGCGGCAAGACGACCACGCTCAACCTTGTGGCGGGGCTCATCCCCATCACATCTGGCGACATCGTCATCGGCGACCGGGTGGTCAACGACCTCGACCCCAAGGACCGGGATATCGCGATGGTGTTCCAGAACTACGCGCTCTATCCGCAGAAATCGGTCTACAAAAATCTGGCCTTCCCGCTACAGATGCGCAAACTGCCCAGAGACGAGATCGACAAGAAGGTCAAGGAAGCGGCGCGGGTGCTCGACATGACGCAATTGCTCGAGCGCAAGCCACGCGAACTTTCGGGCGGGCAACAGCAGCGGGTGGCGCTGGGCCGTGCCCTGGTTCGCGATCCGGCGGTATTCCTGATGGATGAACCACTCTCCAATCTCGACGCTAAGCTGCGCGTGCAAATGCGGTCGGAGATCAAGCGTTTCCACCAGGACCTCAAGGCGACGATCATCTACGTGACGCACGACCAGCTCGAAGCCGTGACCATGGCCGACAGGATGGCGGTGATGAACGGCGGCTACCTGCAGCAATATGATTCCCCGGCGCAGGTCTTTGCCCATCCGGTGAACATGTTCGTCGCGAGCTTCGTCGGCAGCCCGGCGATGAGCCTTGTTCCGCTGGAGGCATCAACGGCAAGCGGCAACACTGTCTTGACGAGCGCGGAGGGCTGGCGCCTCGACCTCTCGCCAACCAACGCCCAAAAGGTCGCGAGGGCAAGAAGCAAGAGAATCGTGCTCGGCGCCCGTCACTCGACGATCAAGCTGCACAAGAGCGCGACGCCTGGAAGTGTCCCTGCCAAGGCTTATACGGTAGAGCCGACCGGAGACGTCACCTTCGTACAGGCGTTTCTGTCCGGCGCAATCGTCAATGTCAGCGTGCCGCCGACCATTGCCGTCGCGCCCGACGAACGGATCTGGCTCGAATTCGATCAGGAGCGGATGCATTTGTTCGACGGCGAAACAGAAATGGCCCTCAAAGCCCACTGAGGCCAAGCGGATGCGTGTGAAACGAGGGCCTGGATGACTACGAAGCTTAAGATCACTGCGATCAAGCCCTATCCGGTATGGGTAGGAACGCGCAACCAGATGCTGGTCAAGATCGAGACCGACACCGGCGTCTTCGGCTGGGGCGAGAGCGGCCTGAGCGGTCGCGAAAAGGCCGTGGCCGGCGCGATTGAGCATTATCGCGAGTTTCTCATCGGCCGCGACTCGATGCAGATCGGTCGGATCTGGCAGGAAATCTATCGCAGCCAATACTTCGAAGGCGGGCGGGTTCTGCAGGCGGCGATTTCTGCCATCGACATTGCCCTTCACGACATCAAGGGCAAGGCGCTGGGGGTGCCGGCTTACGAACTCTTGGGCGGCAAGCAGCGCGACCGCATTCCCACCTTCGCCTCGACCGGCGACGAGGCCGAGGGCGAAGTAGCCATCGAACGCGCCCGCGAACTACGTGCACAAGGATGGCAGGCGATCCGCTTCTTCCCCATCGGGCAAAACAGCAACGACATTTTTGAGCCGCGCGAGTCGATCGGCGCAACCGCGACGATGCTGAACAAGGCGCGCGAGGCGCTGGGCGACGACGTCGTCCTCGGCATCGACTATCATCATCGGCTCTCGGTGGCAGAGGCGGCGAGCTTCTGCAACAAGCTCGGCCGCGGCGTGCTTGATTTCCTTGAGGAGCCGATACGGGACGAGACACCCGAGGCCTACGAATCCCTACGCACGATGACCGACATCCCGTTCGCCATCGGTGAGGAATTTGCCAGCAAATGGCAATTCCTGCCCTACGTCGAGCGCGGCATCCATCAGTTCAACCGGCTCGATGTCTGCAATGTTGGCGGGCTCACCGAAGCGATGAAGGTCGCTGGTTGGAGCGAGGCGCACTATGTGGACCTGATGCCGCACAATCCGCTAGGCCCAGTCTGCACGGCCGCGACTATCCATCTCGCCGCCGCTGTGCCGAATTTCGCCTGGCTCGAGACCAGAGCGCCAGAGGCAAAGCTGGGCTTCGATAATTCCGACTTCTTCCCCGTGCAACCACGGCTCGACGGCCCCGACTACCCGGTCAGCGATCAGCCGGGGCTTGGCGTCGAGGTCAACGAAGAGGCGGTCAAGGCGGAGAGCTTTCGTTTCTGGGAAGCGCCTCACCTGAAGCGCCGCGACGGTTCTGTCACAAACTGGTAGTTTCATCCACCGGAGCCTAAAATGACCCATACGCCCGACATTACGCGACCGTCCAAAGAGCTGATCGACGCACTGAAGGAGATCGGCGCCGCGACGGTTTCCGGCACGCTTGGCCACATGGGCTTCCGCAATCCGCACATGGTCGGTCCGGTGTCGCAGAATCGCGGAAAGTCGATCGTCGGGCCGGCCCTGACGCTTCAATTCTTGCCGCAGCGGCCGGACCTCTTCACCGAGGGAGAATATGCCGATCCGGAGACGCAGCTGCACCGCCATGTGCTTTATCACGTGCAGGAGGGCGATGTGGTCGTGGTCGACGCGCGCGCCGACATGAGTTCGGGCGTCTTCGGTGATATGATGTCGACCTATTTCAAGGGCCGAGGCGGCGCTGGGATCGTGATTGATGGGTGCATGCGCGACCGGCCCAATGTCGAGAAGCTGGATCTGCCTTTATGGCTGCGCGGCTGGACGCCCAACTATCATGTGCAGACTGGCATCTATCCCAACGCCGTCAACGTTCCGATTGCCTGCGGCGGTGTCACGGTAATCCCCGGAGACATCATCGTCGCCGACGATGATGGGGTGGTGGTGCTTCCAGTCGCAATGGCCTCGGTGGTAATCGAAGAATCGCAGAAGCATCATGATTGGGAGGAATTCTCGCGAGTGAAGCTGATGGCGGGCGGGTCGTTGCAGCGCTACTATCCGCTGCATGACGATGCCCGCGGAGAGTACGAAGAGTGGCGCAAAACAAACCGCCTGGGAACAACTTAGCCAATGAATTTATTTTGGATTGAGTCGTAACTCAGCCTGCCAGCGCATCCCTAAATCGCCCGACTTCTACTCTGCAGACGGATCCGGTATCGATTGTCGCCACCGGCCCCGGACTGACTTCCGCACGCGCCGCCCTGAACATGGCGATCGCACAGGTTTCGCCGCCGACAGGCTCTGTTCTGTGTACCGCCTGCGGCATAGCTCGATTTTCGTGCAAGTCACACCACGTGTCGGTTGGGATTCTTACCTTTTGAGGACGATACCCCGCTCAAGCGAGGACGTGCAGTGTAAAAAGCAATGCGTCCCTTCCGCAATTTATTGCGCGCCTCAAAATACTCACCGCGTCCGATCCACTGGAGTCAGAATGAAATCGAAATCTGAACGCCAAATCGTCTGGCCGTCTTCGATCCTTTCGAACGGCGCCACGAGGCTCGACTTAACCCCGAATACCGTATCTGAACCTAGATAGTTATCATCGCCGACAAAGGTGTGGGTGACGAGCTTCTGGTAACCTTCGGCGGTGACCAGATAGTGGGTATGGGCAGGCCGGTATGGATGTCGGCCGAGCGCTTTCAGCATCTGGCCGACGGGGCCATCGTCCGGGATCGGATAGGAGACCGGCTTGATGCCGACGAAGCTGTAGACGCCGTCCGGGCCGGTAATGAAGATGCCGCGATTGTTCCATTTCGGCTGGGTGTCGGGCTGCTGCACATCATAAAAGCCATCGGCATTGTCGGACCAGACGTCGATGCGAGCACCCTTTATCGGCCGTCCCTCAAGGTCGAGCACGCGGCCATTAAATAGGCAGCTCTCGCCCTTTCCGTCGAGGGAGATATTGTCGCCCATCTGCCGGACCGGCGCGCCCTCGACGTGAAACGGCCCGAATACGGTGTTTTCTGTCGCGCCCGGCGGGCGACGGTTGTTGATCGCATCCACGAGCATGGAAAAGCCGAGCGTATCGCTGAGCAGGATGAATTCCTGCCGCTCGTCATCGCACAGATGGCCGGTACGGGTGAGGAAGTCGATCGCCAGTTCCCACTCGGCCTGGGAGAGGGCGACATCCCTGGCAAAGGCGTGGAGGTGCTTGACCAACGACGCCATGACTTCCGCCAGACGCGGGTTGATGTCCTTCCCCATCCTCGCATTGACGGTTTCAACGGATTTCTCCTCGCTGAAATATCCGGACATGGCATGTTCCTCCCGATGGGTCATTGCGGCGGCGCGCCTTCCCAGGCAGCTTGCAACAGGGCGCGGATCGCTTGCTGCTCGATCGGACGCGGGTTCCAGTAAGGCGCCCGGGTAGCGAGTTCGGCCGCACGGTCGAGATCCGCCTCCTTCATCCCCAGATCCTTCAGCGTGAGCGGCGCACCGAGCGACGCGGCGAACGTATGCAACCCGCCGCCTATTGGCCCGCCGAACAGATCGGCCGCAGGTGCCAGAGCCTCGGCGGCGGCCTTTGCATTGTAGGCTGCAGAATGCGGCAGCAGGACAGCGTGGGTTTCCGCGTGCGGCAGGTCAAAACTGCCGCCCAGCGTGTGACAGAGCTTGTGATGCAGCGCCATTCCAACAGCTCCAAGCACCGTTCCGCACAGCCAGGAGCCGTAGAGCGCTTGGCTGCGGGCATCGATGTCACTCGGCCGCAACAGGATTTTTGGCAGCGACTGCTTCAGTGCGCGGATGCCCTCCATCGCCATCATGGACGAGATCGGGTTGCGGTCCTGCGCATAAAGTCCCTCGACTGCATGCGCCATTGCATTGAGACCGCTGCTGATACTCATGGCGACCGGTAGGCCGAGCGTCAGATCGGGATCGTAGATCACGACTTCCGGCAGGATGCGCGGATGCCGGACCGTCGTCTTTACGCCATTCTCGGTCTGGCCGAGGATCGGCGTCACTTCCGAACCCGCATAGGTGGTCGCAACGACGATCTGCGGCGCGTCGTTGCGATAGGCGATCGCCTTACCGAGCCCGATGGTCGAGCCGCCGCCGATGGCGATGATGCAATCGGCGCTGGCAGCTTTATAAGCGGCTATCGCCCGTTCGGTAACGTCGACCGGGGTGTGCATGGCTGCATCGGCAAAAACCCCAGCCGCGAGCGGTCCGAGCCGTCCGGCAACCTCGTTCGCCATCTGCTGTTGCGGCCGGGTCGACAGGAAAAGGGCACGCTTACAGCCTTGGGCTTCGACCATCTCGGCAAGCCGGCAGACCGAGCCCGCCCCGAAAACGATACGGGACGGACTGACGGCATAGGTGAAGGGCGCGACCATGCTATCGATCGAGCTTGAACAGTGACATCGCGTTGGTACGGCCGATCTTCAGTCGGTCCGCTTCCGCGATCGTCGCGCCATCGAACCAGTCTGCCGCATGGTCGATGTTCTCGAACGGCCAGTCAGCCGAGAACAGAATGCGGTCGGAACTGATTTCCAGCATCGCGTCGATCAGCGACTGGGTGCGGAAGTTGCCTGACGTGGTGATGTAGAAGTTCTCGTTGAAATAGTCGGCAATGCGGCGTTTAGCGGGGTAGCTCTTTTCGACCTTTACCCAGGCATTGCGGTTGTCGATGCGCCACATCATGTAAGGCAGCCCCTCGCCCATGTGGCCGACAATGATGCGCAGCGACGGATGCTCGTCGAACAGACCCGAACCCATCAGGCGCAGGGCATGGACTGCCGTCTCCTGCGCGAAGGCCCAGGTAGGCCCCATCAACCAGGAATGACCGGCATAAATGCGGCTGTCCTGCGGCAGCGGATTGCGCGGGTGCAGGTAGAAGGGAACATCGAGCTTCGCGACCTCTGCCCAGAACGGCCGATATTGCGGCAGGTCGTAATACAGCGGCGTCTGTCCATCTCCTTCCTGCGAGAAGCCGTTCACCAGTGCGCCGACAAAACCCATTGTCGTGACGCAGCGCCGCAATTCCTCTGCCGCTGCCTCCGGATCCTGCAGCGGCAGAGCTGCAAATCCGAGGAAGCGGTTTGGGTTCTTCGCGCATTGTTCCGCCAGGAAATCGTTCGCGCGGCGAGCGATGTCAATTGCATGCGCTTTATCAGGAATGGCCTGGACGGCCGGCGCGTTCAGGGACAGGATCATCTTCTCGATCCCGTAGTTGTCCATCAGCTTCAGACGTTTGTCCTGAATATCCAGAAGGCGGGCAGACAGTTCGGTCCAGTAGTCGCCCGGCACGAAGCCTGCCGAATCCTGCAACGTGTCGGGAATGGCGAAATGTTCTTCAAGTGCGATCTTACCTTGCACGATATGCTCTCTTTCTCTCGCTAAATCGGTGTTTATGCAGCGGTCAGTATTGGCCCTTGGGTGGAAGCCCGAGGAGCTGCTGGCCGACCATCGTGCCTACGGCGTCCCAGTTCATGGAGATGTGGCGTCCGACGGCGTTCGCATCCCGCCATGCTCGCTGCACGGGATTTGACATCTGCAGACCGAGCCCGCCCGTTGAAGCGTTCATGGCCTCGACCGCACGCAGCGCGAGGCCTACGCCGAATGATTGCGTGCGGCGCGCAAGAAGCCGGTCGTCATCGGTGATTTCAACCGTGCCGTCTTCGCGTCGCTGAGCGAGGTCCTGGGCGCGGGCGATGTCGCGCAGCATGATCTCGCGCGCCGCATCGATCGAGGCGGCTGCCTCGGCGACGCGGAGCTGGATCGTCGGAAACTCGGCGATCTTGTTGTTGCCGCCAGCGACAGCGCCGCGCGTCACGCGGCTGCCCATGTGGTCGAGATAGCTCGACAGCGCGCCTTTTGCAGCACCGACCGCCGTGCTGGCGAGGCAGAACGGGACACCCATCAGAAGCGGGATGTTGAACAGTCCAATTCCCTTGTAAAACCTACCGCCAGGCGTACGGCCCGTCGTGGCGTCCGGGAAGGTCAGGGTGCGGTATTCGGGAACGAAGACGTCGTTGAGGGTCAGGCTTTTCGAGCCAGTGCCGCCAAGCCCGACCACGTCCCAGGTCTCTGCTATCGCGTAATCGGTGGCAGGGACAAGGAGGAAGGCCGGAACCGGCCGCTCACCTTCACTGTGTGGCGGAAGGATCGCCGCACAAAGCGCCCACTGGGCGTTCTCGCAACCACTTGCGAACGCCCAGTCACCGGACAGGCGAAAGCCGCCTTCGACCCTTTCGGCCATGCGCACCGGCGCATAGGAGCCGCACAGCAGCGCATCGGGATTGGCGTTCCACACGTCCTCCTGGACCCGTTCGCCGAACATCGCCAGAAGCCACTGATGAGCCGACAAGAGGCCTGCGACCCAGCCGGTCGACGCACAGGCCGCTGATAGTTCAATATTGGCAGCGACCAGTTCTGCGAAAGAACCCTGCTCGCCACCAAAGCGTGCAGGCTTGACAATGTCGAAATACCCGACGCCGCGGAGCAGGTCGATATTGCGCGTGGGCACCCTGCCCGCCCTTTCCGTTTCGCGCGCACTGGCGCGGATCTCTTCGAGAACCGGGGCGATACGGTCTGCAAGACATGCTTTTTCTGCCCGCACCGGCGCGGGGAACAGGGCTGCTGTATTGGTCATGGGTTACCCTTTAGCTCTGGGATGTGGAAAGCGCGTGCCGCGGCGCGCAATAACTGGCGTTCTCGTACATCAGCGGCACGGTCGCCTCTGAAAGGCGGGTGTCGATTACCTGACCGATGAAAATCGTGTGGGTGCCATAGGGAACGGCGCCCATGCGGCGGCAAACGACCGAAGCATGGGCAGTTTCAAGCACCATCATGCCGCGTCCATGGCGCACCCATTCGCTCGAGTCGAAGCGAAGCTCCGGCGCAACCTTGCCGCTGAACCCTTCGGAAACCGCCACCTGGCGGTCGGTCAGCACGTTGACGGCAAATTCCGGGGCCTCGAGCAGCATGTCGTGCAGGTAGGTGCGATTGTTGAGGCAGATGACCAGTGAAGGCGGCTCCATCGAAAGCGACGTCACGGCGGTGGCCGTCATTCCGTGGTCGGCGCCGTTGCGACACGCTGAAATCACCGTTACCGTGGCCGGAAATCTGCGCATGATGGAGCGGAACGCATCGCTGATCATTGGGTGTGCCAACGTGACCGCGGATTTTGGGGCGGCTGTCGGCACGACGCCGATGGAAGCTGTGGCAGACATGATTTCCTCCCGTGTCTCCTGGGCATAAATTATTGCATTTGCAACTATTGTCAACGCAAATTTATTCGGGTTGGAAAAAATACGGGGTATGGTCCGGTTTTCAGCGCCGTGAAAAGACGACCGTGTTGTCATCGCGGTCATTTGCGTGCATGTCGAAGACTGAACAAAGCAGGCGGAATCCCACCGGCAGATCAGGCACATGTATAAACTTACCGATTCCGTTCCATACCTTCTCAACCGCGCCGGCGTTCGAATTGCCGAAGTGTTCGCGCAGAGAATTTCCGAACATGACCTCACCGTCGCCATGTATCGGGTTCTGGCCATGCTCAAGGAGCGAAACGAGAGTACGCTGGGCGACCTTGCCGACGTCGTCTCGGTTGAGATATCGACGCTGTCGCGCCTCGTCGGCACTCTGGCGAAACGCAAGCTCGTGTCCCGGACGCGGCCGGAAGACAATGGCCGTATAGTGATCGTGCGGCTTACCCCGCAGGGCGAGGCGCTGACCCAACAACTCATGCCGCTGGCGGTGGAGTTGGAAAGAACCGCCGTTCAGGACATGTCCGACGAGGAGATCGAAGCGCTGAAGAAGGCGCTACGCCGGATGCACAGCAACCTGCCCGCCATCTCGACCAAAGGAAAAAGTGCGGAGCGGTAAGTTTGCAGTTGCAAATATTTTATTCGCAAGTATTTAATAGCGCCTAGTCGTTGCTTTGACATCGTCCGTGGAGGGGCGAGGTTCGGCGCTGGGAGGAACCATGCCGGCAACGATCCTGGAGGATTTGTACACGGATTGACGCCAACTTGCCGCAGGCGGAGCGTACTTCCTGTACTCGGATGTATGGGGAGGAACCAATGGCCATACAAGATATTGCTATCGTCAAGGAAAGCGTGCGCAGCCCGAACATGATCGTCGCCCTTTGCGGCCTGTTGATCCTCTTCGATGGCTACGACTTGATTGTCTATGGCGCAGTCGCGCCAGCACTGCTCAGAGAGGCGAGCTGGGCGCTGACACCAGGCATGGTCGGACGCGCCGCCTCTATCACCCTGTTCGGCATGCTGCTCGGCGCGCTTGTCGCCGGAACGCTCGCCGACCGGATCGGTCGTCGCAAGGTCATCATCGGCAGCTTGCTGAGCTTTTCCGTCATGATGATTGGCAGCGGCTTCGCGCCGAGCTTCCTCGCCTTCGAGGGCACGCGCTTTCTCGCCGGTCTGGGTCTCGGCGCACTGTTCCCGACCGTCACCGCGCTGATCATTGAATTCTCTCCGCCGAAACGGAAGGCCATGGCCTATTCGATCACGCTCCTCGGCTATCTGATCGGCGGTATCCTGTCCGGCATTCTCGGTATCCTGCTGGTTCAGACCTATGGTTGGCGGCCACTGATGATCATCGGCGGCGCGCCGATCCTGCTCCTGCCGCTCTTCCTGCGCCTCATCCCTGAATCGCCCGAATGGCTGGCAAGCAAGGACCGTCACGCCGAAGCCAACGAGATCGCTACCCAATTCGGCCTGCCCCGTCCGACCCCCCGCCCTGCAGCGGACCGCCAGGCCGGCGTAAAGTCGCTGTTTTCCGAGGGCCGTCTTCTGCCGACGCTGAATGCCTGGGGCATCCACTTCTGTTCGCTTCTGCTGACCTTCGGCATGGTCAATTGGCTTCCGACCATCATGAACAAGATGGGCTACGACCTTGGCTCTGCGCTGCTGTTCTCGGTGACGCTCAATCTTGGCGCGGCGATCGGGCTGTTGATCGGCGCTAGGATTGCTGACCGAGGCAATGTCAAGTTGGTCGTCGCCGGCATGTTCGCGCTCGGTGCCTGCGCCATCTGGCTGCTGACGCAAGTCGATGAGGGCTTGCAGGTCTATGGACTCGTGGCGCTCGCTGGAACCGGCACCATCGGCACACAGATTCTTGCCAATGTTCTCGTCGGCAGTCTCTATCCGGTCGAAATCCGCGGCACGGGCCTTGGCTTCTCGCTTGGCATCGGCCGTATCGGCGGCATGATCGGCCCAGCCATCGGTGGCGCTGTGCTTGGCGCCGGTCTCGCCCCGCAATGGAACTTCTACATCTTCGCGGCGGTCGGCGCAGTAGGTTGCGTTCTTGCAGCCGCCACTCTGCTCTACTCAAGCAAGGCCCATTAAGACTGGTCGCCGGCAGGTCTCGATGTCAAAAAACCTGCCGGCAATATTTCATGGGAGTTCGAGTTTCCAGGAATGGTCAACCGTCGGACCTCGGCTCAAATGACCGAGCCTTTTTTTCCGCAGCTCTAAAGACGCGCCTTATGACGACCCTTGTCCCTGTAGGATGTAGTTGCGCGTCGTTATTTTAGAACTGAAGGAAAAAATCCGAGCGGCTCGGCTAAAGGCGGCGGTTTCCGTAAACGGAGAACTGATGCTCCTCGTTTGAGCAATCCGCCGCGGCCCGCCATGGTGACCCAGCCTCGCCAGATCGGCTTGTCGCGGCGAGCTTACAGCCCTGCATTTCGGTCTCACGGCTGGCGTTGCACACGACGTCAATGCCAATCTCGTCCGGACACGGATAAAGAAGGCCAAGCAAGTTCCTTCTGCGCATTTGGCTTGGCATTCATCCGGTTCAGCTCGCTCCGGATGGAAATTTGCCGTCGCAGCTGGCTGGTCTGCTGCGTTTCGCCATCCCCCAGGAACCATCAATTTCACAGTTTTCGCCACATCGCAGCCCAGCTGATCGCTTCAATGAATGTCGGTTCTGTCTAGCAGAGGTCGGTTTTCGACAAGCCGACGGTCGTAACGGAGGCGAGTGCAAACCGGGTGATCTGCTAGTCACATAAAGAAGGCGGCCCCAGAGCCGCAAGGTCACAAAGGCGCGTTCAGCGTCGTTAGCTTTACGGCATTGGCATCGCGACTTGGCCTCTCGGACAGGTTCTATCGCGATGCCCATTTTAAAATTCAAAGGGAACGTCAGCACATAAACCTTGGAGGGATAAGCATGTCGACTGCGAACAGACTCCGCAGCATAGATCCGGCGGTATTCTGGCCGGCAATAGCAATAGCGGCCGGGTTCATCTCATGGGGAGCGGTGGCTCCGGAGAGCCTTGCCTCCGTCACCCAAGCTGCGCTTTCGGCGATTATCGGCGATTTCGGATGGGGCTTTGTTGTCTCGACCGCGTTCTTCCTGATCTTTGCCGGGTTCCTGGCGATCAGCCGTTTCGGCAAGATCAGGCTTGGGGCCGATGACGAGGTTCCGGAATTCCGGACGGCTTCGTGGGTCTGCATGATGTTCAGCGTCGGCATGGGCATCGGCTTGATGTTCTGGGGCGTTGCCGAACCAGTTTTCCATTTTGGCGCACCTCCTCACGGTCTGGCGGCCGCGCAAAGCCGGGAAGCTGCGCTAGTCGCAATGAAATATTCCTACTTTCATTGGGCGCTGCACCCTTGGGCGATCTATGCCATTGTCGGGCTGGCGATCGCCTACTTCACCTACCGTAAGGGCTTGCCTATCCTGATATCGAGCGCATTCACCCCCCTGCTCGGTAGCGCCGTCAACGGACCGATCGGTAAGACGATCGATATTCTCGCCGTTATAGCCACGCTGTTCGGCACGGCGACATCGCTCGGCCTTGGCGCCCAACAGATCAACAGCGGTCTGAATTTTCTTTGGGGAATCGGTGAGGGGACGGGAGTGGCCCTTGCGATCATCACGGTGTTGTCGGTGCTATTTATCCTTTCGGCAGTTTCCGGGGTGGGCAAGGGCGTTCAGTTCCTGAGCAACATGAACATGGTGATCGCGGCCGTGCTGCTACTGTTCCTAGCCATCGTCGGGCCGACCATCTTCATCCTCAACACCTTCACCGAGGCGCTTGGCGACTATCTATCCGATCTCGTCACCATGTCGTTCCGCACCGCCGCCTTCAGCGACGGCAAATGGTTGGGCAGCTGGACGATCTTTTACTGGGCTTGGTGGGTTTCCTGGGCGCCTTTCGTAGGCGTCTTCATTGCACGCATCTCCAAGGGGCGTACGATCCGAGAATTCATCATCGGCGTTCTGCTCATTCCGAGCGGCGTAACCTTCCTCTGGTTCACGATCATGGGTGGCACTGCGCTACATTCCGAACTGATGGGAGCCGGCGGCCTCGTCGAGGCCGTCAACACCAAGGGGGCCGCCATCTCGCTGTTTGCCCTGCTTGAACAATATCCTGCAACCGCGCTCACCTCATTCGTCGCGATCTTCCTTGTCGCCATCTTCTTTATCTCGGGCGCGGATGCCGCCTCGATAGTGATGGGCATGCTCTCGTCTCACGGCACGCTTGAGCCCGCACGCGGCGTCGTCGTGCTGTGGGGTGGCCTCGCCGGAGCGTCGGCCTGTGTGCTGCTGGTGATGGGAGGCTTGCAGGGCTTGCAGACCGCGTCGATTATCGCCGCAGCACCCTTCCTCGTCGTGATGGTCGGACTATGCGTCTCGCTATGGACGGCACTGCTGAACGACCTCGAAGACCGGCCTGAGCCACTCTCTCCCCTTTCCGAAGGTCCGCAATTGGCCACATTAACTGCTGAATAGATCACGAGTCTCCCCATCCAGCGCCAATAAACCGCACCTGGTGAAATTCAGGTGCGGCTTTGACGTGGGAGTGTACGGCGGCATAATCGAGTTTGAAGCAGAAACGCACGATGCGAGGCCCATGGTTGCAACCCTTAGCCGGCGAACCCCGCGTCGGACACCGTAACGACAACTACATTGAACGGGCTTGATGTCGGTAGTACCCGGCTATTGCCCTTCGCAGTATGGGCGGCTCCGGCTCGTATCACCGGCTAAGCGTTTGCTTGATGCTGGATCCCGCGGCGCTGGGTCCCTTGGCGTCTCTGCGCCGCTGCGGCCTTCTAAAGGGTTCCGTCTCGCCATATAGGCTTCCGGACGTCTCGCATTCCGGCCAGCCGCCGGGACCTCAAGCTTTCCGACTTCCCATGATGACGGGCAATAGACGTTCACCTCGATGTAAGCACTCTTGTTGCATTCTTGGCAGACAAACCTCAGGCGGCTCAAGGTGGTGTTCCTATGGAGCTTAAGAATGTCATCCGGCAGAAACCGACGTGTAATATTGCAAAGCCCGCAGCGGATAACCAGTAGGTGTCCTACTTGCCGTGCCTCCTCCAACGACCAGCGCGACAGCTTCTTCGATATGTTCATTTCCGGCATTATCGGTCTCGATCGTAGCTCGGGCCAACCGCGGGCTCATAGCGCCTTCTGTCAGTGCCAACTGCCGACGCAGGTGGCGGATGTCGTCCAGCACTTTGCTCTTGCTGCTGGCATATCGCCCCTGTGATAGCGATTACTCGAGCCCTTCGTCTCCACGACTTTGCCGGTCGGCTGCTCTCGCATATCCGTGCTCTATACATTCGTTTTCAGATTGGCGGCCGCCTCGCCGATGTTCCTATTATGTTCACATTGCGTGATGAGTCAATAATCAATCTTGGTCAACCGCTTTTGAAGGTGTTGCTGATGTCATAGCGGCATGACAAAGCGCGTCAGCGCAAAGACAACAAGAGCCGCGCTCTCATCGAGCCGGCCGTGTAATCATGAGCCAGATAATTGCCAGGACCGCAGCGAAAGCCGGAAAGCCGAAACAGAACCAGGTCCAAAATAGCTTGTGATAGCGCGCCGGCAGCGGCTCACCCTTCACCACTGCTTGCTTCGCGATATTGCGCATCTCCATCTGCATCCAAACGACCGGCAACCAAAAGGCGCCCGTGACCAGATAGAGGATGATCGACCAAAATATCCAACGATCCCAAAGGGAATAACCGACATGCCAGGCCAGCGCTATGCCGGTGATCGGCTGAACGATCACGGCCGTTGTCGTGAAGACGAAATCCGCAAGCACCACGATCCGCGCGACGGCGGCTACGGTGATCGCATTGCCGGTGCGATGCGCCACCAACATAAAGAAGGCGATCCCCGCGCCGGTGCCGAGAAGAACAGCGGCGCCGATGATATGCAGGAATTTCAGTACGAAATAGATCATCGCTCCTCCAGAATCGCCAGAGCGACCAAGTGTAGCACGAGGATCGGCCATATCTTGGTCAGCGGGCCGAGGGGCTCATTCCACAACTCCGGCAATATTGCCGTGCCGGCTGCTGCATAGAAGAGTGATAGCAGGACAGCTGCGTAGAGGCCCCAACGCGCTGTGCGGCGCAAAGCGATAGCGCATCCGACCACGATGTCTGCAAGAGCTCCGGCAACCACGCTTGGTGCCGCGAGCCAACCTGCGCCGCCCGCCAGCATCAGTTCGACGCCCTCCTCGAAACCCGACGTCAGCGAAATTATCCCGGTCGCTATCCAGAAGAGTGGCAGCAGCAGAAAAATGACCGGCTTCAGAAAGTAGAGTTTGGCAAACCAACGCTCCTGGACCGAAACAGGGCGACGCGCCAAAGCATCGTCCAACGATAACGGCCGGATTCCGGTAGCGGCGGTCCAATCCGTTGGATCGCCCACGGCGCCGCGGACGATCTCCCTTGCGGCGGTGCTTCGAACCGGCGGCCGCCATCCCAGCAATCCTGCGATATCGCCGAGCCGATAGAGAAGGCTGGCGAGCGGGCGGGGCAGCAGATAGCGCTTGGCGGGAGGCCAGCCAAGCCATCTCCGGTACCGCGCTACAATCTCGTCGAAATCAAGCGGTTGCGGGCCGACGATTTCAAGCGAGAGTTTCGATGGGTCTGCTTTGTCGACAAAACGAAGGACGGTCTCCGTGACGTCCTCGAGCTGCACCACCTGAAGTTTCCCGGTCGACGGCATCGCCGGCAGAACCGGCAGAGCGGCAAGTCCCCGGAACAATGCACTGGAACCGAACGCGGAGTCCCCAAGGATCACGGCGGGACGCAGGATCACCCAATCGAGATTCGTCTCCATCAGAGCCATGTCGCCGGAAAGCTTCGTGCGTGAGAACGCTGACGGCTGCTGCCGATCCACCCCGATCGCCGAGAAATGAATAATTCGGCGTACACCGGATTGCTCGCATGCACTGAACAAGGCTCGCGGTCCCTGCGCGTGGACGGCCGTCATGTTGTGCCTCATTCCGTCCTGCAGCGCCCCGGCGCAGTTGACGACCGCATCTATTCCTTCGAGGTGAGGCAGCCAGTCAGAGGGTTCAACCGCCTTTGCTATGTCGACTTCAACCCAGGTGCCGAGCCCTCCATCGGGCTGTTTGCCAGGACGAACCGCGCTGATGACATTATGTCCGCCCGTCGCCAGCCCGGCGCAGACGGCGCTACCAACCAGCCCTGTCGCTCCGATAACCAGAATCTTCATGCTTGCGGGCCTTCTCGCTCAACAGACCCGAACTTGTGCGGACAAATTTCGTTCCAGTGCCAGCCTAACCGCACCCCACATGGCGTCCGCCTCGACATCCGCATTCGCCATGAACGGTTGCGGCTTGTTTCGGCGTAAATCTCCAGGTGCCAATGCCATTGCGATCACTGAAGCCGCCATGAACCAGGTGAGTGCCACGCGGTGGATTGTCAACGAATGACGCGTTTCCCTGCGCCTCGATCTCTCGGATCGGCGTTTTTGCGATCGACTGAACATTCAGACGCGATGGCCTGCCTTGTCGGGCGCCCCGGACAAATTATAGTCCCCTCGCCTTGAAGGGTAGTCGAACCAACTGGCTCAGGTGGTCTTGAGCGTACCGTTCATCCCTTCCGGATAGAAGCCGCCCTTGCTCACTCCGTCCTTGTCGGTGAGGTAGACGATCCGCAGCACCTCCTGCGGCGTTCTGGTGAACGCGATCGCATCGGGCGTCGAGGGAACGATGTTGGCTTTTCCGTCCGCCTGAATCCCCTGGTCCTTGTCGTCTGACCCGTCGATTTTGTCTCGCGCATCGGAGACAGCGTTGGCGGCCTTCCAGGCTTCCTCTCCCTTTCGGTATAGCGTAGATCGCGCCATTCCCATGTGATAGGCCTCGACCGCCAGGATGCCTGCGGCTGCGGCGAGGAAGTCCTTGTTTTTCAGAACTGTCGCCGCACCGGCATAGGCGGTGACGCCGACATCCTCGAACAACATCCCGCCGAGAACGAAGTTCGTCTCGTTGCCGAAGGGGTCGAAATCCGGCCCGAGGCCTGCTGCTTGCGCGACGGCTTTGAAGCCCGCATCGAAATCGATGGCCGGCCGGTCAACCGCGTCGGTTCCAAGCGTCTTGCGGTAGAAGCGGACGTGCGCGAGTTCATTTTCCGCCACTTCCTGCATGAATTCGCCGATGGCGGGCGTCTCGAACGAGACTTGCTTTCCACCAACGACGTCGCCGGGTTTCGAACCGGCATCGGCTGCGTCGATGCCCTTTCCGGTGGTGCCGCGCAGGTAGTATTCAGCCTCCATATATTCGAGGTTGAGCGCAAAACGGAAAATGTCCTCGTCCGATATGTCCTGTGCCAATACCGGAGAAGGCCGCGCGATTCCGCTCAGTGCCGCTCCGGCACCGAGTACGATAAGTCCCTGAAGCGACTGACGCCGGGATAGGTGAAGTGCGCCGTGCATGGCGGTCTCCTATGTTTGTTGATTCAACACCGCTGTCAGCACCGCGGCACCGAATGCATTTGCCTGACGATTAGATGGTCCGGGCCGCCAAAATATTCCCGTGTCCCGCTACAAAGGCCCTGCGAAAGGAGCCGGCGTAATCTCGGCGTGGACGGCGTCTACCTGCGCTCAGTTGCCGCGTTCAACAGATCCTTTGGAACCAAGGATTGCGAGCCGAGCGAGGACTGATTGCGCGAGGCGGTCGCAACGAGCGCCGGCGAAGAGAAACGTATCCGTGAACACGGTTGCGAGCTTGTCCTCCAGCGCCTCGCGGAGCAGCCGGCGTGCGCGATAAAGACGGGTGCTCACTGTCTGAGGTCGCAATGCCAAAAGAAAAGCGGTTTCCTCAATGCTCATTTCCTCGACGTCCCGCATGACAAAGACGATGCGAAACGGCTCCGGCAAGTCACCGACGGCTCGCTCCAGGAGGCCGCGGATTCCAGCGAGAGCGGCCGCCTCTTCGGGATCAGGCTTGTGTGCGCTGAACGGAGCGACCATGCCTTCGATGACTTTCGCGTCCACGGTGGGTCGCTTTTTCCGGCGGCGTCCCAGCGCCTCGTTCAGCGCGATCCGGGTGAGCCAGGTCGACAGCCGCGCCTCCGCGCGGAATTCGGCCAGATGGGTGAAGGCGTGGATATAGGTCTCCTGAAGTACGTCCTCCGCCTCGGTGTCGTCATTCAGGATGGCGCGGGCGACCCGGTGAAGCCGCTGATTGTGACGCTTGATGATCAGCCAGAATGCGGCGGAGTCTCGATGTCGCGCGTGTTCAACCAGCCCCGCGTCGTCAAGGTCCTCGATTCTCACTGCCTCGGTGGATCCGCTCGGCTTCATCATAGGCGCTCCAGATGCATCAGCTTACTATGAGATAAGCGTATTCCTGCTTTTCGGTCTGCGGCCAGGTGGAGACTTGGGACTCTAGCGGACCAGAGGCCTGCTGACCAAGTAAATCGGCGCGGAGCAGTTCCATCTTCTGGTTTCGGTGCAACTGAGACTAACAGAGTGGTCGCCGGCGATATCTGCTTTCAGAAGCCGTAAAAGGTATAAGCCGCTGTTTTCTCGTTGGTTTGTTGTTTGCTTGTCATTGGAGCTTGGCGACAGTATCGCGGTACGGACTACCGTTCTCGATTTCGCTTGCCTGCCGAGACGGCGCCCACGTCCCAGTCGCGCAGTGCTTCGCAGACTTCCACTCTGGTGGGTGCGCCGATGCGTCCGCCGAACTTCCGGCATTTCAGAGCCGCCGCCATCGATGACAATCGCATCGCTTCTTCGATCGGCATGTTTTCCGCAATCGCCAGCGCAAAAGCGCCATGGAAGATGTCGCCCGCCGCAAGCGTATCGATCGCTCTTACCTTCGGAGCGACAAGACGACGGATGTCGCCGCTTGCATCATCGAACCACAGTGAGCCGTTCTCGCCAGCCGTGACACTGATGAAGGCATGTGCGAATTTCCGCTTCAGAAAGCCGACGGTGCCGACGAGATCAGCGGTCCCGGCAAGCCGCTCGGCTGCAGGCTGCGAAAAGATGATGTGGCTGGCGGCCGGCGCCAGCATCTCGATGACGCCCTCGCCCGCAACGTCGCCGTCGAGAATGGCCGGTTTGGCAGCCTTGCCGGCCGCGATCAGCGTCCGCAGCGCAAGCTTCGGCCACCGGACGTCGACAAGCACGGCGTCGAAGGCAGAAATCTCCTGCTCGGTGACCGGCCTGACCGTATCGTGCAGCCGCGCATCGTAAAAGGGCACGATCAAGCGCTCGCCCTCATCATCGATGAGGATCGTCGAGACGGCCGAGCGGGCGCCCTGCACAACCGTCATGCCGCTCGTGTCTATGCCGCTATCGCCGAGATCGGAGATGATGCGTTCGCCTGTGGCATCGTCGCCAACCGCGCCCCAGAGGCTGGCATGGCCGCCAAGCCGGGCGACGGCGAATGCCGCGCTCGACGCCATGCCTTCGGCGACCTGCAGCATCTCGTAAGGCAGGATCTTGCCCTGGCCCGTGGGCAGCGAGTGCACGCGGAAGAGGGTATCGAGAACCGCCGCGCCGCCGCATAGGACGCGGCGCGCCGGATTAGGCGGCAGGTCGAAGCCAGAGGAAGTCATCGACGTTCGCCTCGCCCGTTCATTTGACGGCGCCGGCCGTTAGCCCCGCCACGATCTGCCGTTGAGCAAACACGGTCAAGATCAGCACAGGCAAGGTGACGATCAACGCCGCCGCCGCAAGCGGCCCCCAGCTGACCTGTTCAAAGGAGAGCATGTTGTAGACGGCGACGGGGAGTGTGCGCGTCTCGCGGCTGGCGAGCACGATGCCGAAGACGAAATTGTTCCACGAGAAGATGACCGACAGGATGAAGGCGACGACGATTCCGGGTCTTGCGATCGGCAGGGCGACAAGGCGGAAAACCTGCCACGGCGTGGCGCCGTCGATGCTCGCCGCCTCTTCCAGCTCCATCGGCGTCGTCTCGAAATAGCCGATCATGATCCAGACGACGATCGGCACGGTGACCACGAGGTGGATGATGATCTGCGGCATCAGCGTGCCGAGCAGGTTCAGCCACTGGAACAGCAGGAAGAGCGGAATAAGGAAGGACAGGCCCGGCGTCATGCGCGCGATCATGATGACCATGGCGGACTTCTCGGCCTTCAGTCGCGCGATGCCGTAGCCCGCCGGCACGCCGATCAGCAGCGCCAGAAGCGTGGCCGATCCCGTCACCAGCACCGAATTCCAGAGATAGAGGAAGAAATTGTTCTCCTCGAAGACCTTCAGATAGTTCGTCCAGGCGAAACGCTCCGGAATGAAGATCGGCGGATAGGCGCCGTTGTCGATCTCATATTTCAGCGACAGCGAGATCATCCAGAGGAAGAACAGGACGACCGGCGAGATCATCACCAGCGCGACGAACAGCAGTCCGATACGGTCGAGTGTCTTGCGCTTCATCAGCGTGCCTCCCCGTCGGACCAGTTCACGCGCTGCCGGATCATCATCAGAACGAAGGAGAGCAGGACGATGAGGATGAAGAAGACGACCGCCATGGCCGAGCCGTAGCCGATGTCGTAATAGGCGAAGGCGGTGTTGTAGAGATAGATGTTGATCGTTTCCGACGCCGTGCCCGGGCCGCCCTGGGTCATGGCGTAGATAATGTCGAAGCTTTTCACGGCATCGATGCTGCGGATAATCGCCGCAATCATCAGGAATGGCGCGATCATCGGCAGCGTCAGATAGCGGAATTTCTGCCAGACATTGGCGCCGTCGATCTCCGCACTTTCATAAGGTTCGCGCGGAACCGCCGCCAGGCCGCCGAGCACGATCAGCATGACGAGCGGCGTCCACTGCCAGCTCTCGACCAGAACCAGCGAGGGAATGACGCTGCTCTGATTGTAGATCCATTCCTGCGGGCCGATGCCGGCGAAGGAGAGGAGATAGTTGAGCACGCCGAGTTGCGGGTGGTACATCATCGTCCAGACGAGAGCGATGGCGACCGGGGTCGCCATCATCGGCATCACGAATATGCCGCGGATAAGACCGCGGAGCGGAAATTGGGCATCGAAGATCAGCGCGGCGAGCGTGCCCAAAAACAGGGGAACGACCACGGAGAGCGTCGTATAGAGCACCGTGTGCCACAGCGACTCCCAGAAGCGCATGTCGGTAACAAGACGGACATAATTGTCGAGCCCCGCAAAGACTTGCGACTGACCGAGCGTCCAGCTGTTGACGCTCATCCACACCGTAAACACCCATGGAAAGACGATGACGGCTGATATGACGATGAGCGCCGGGATGACGAAGGGCCAGTAGTTGGGAGCAAACCGGTCCGGTTTGCTCCCGCCTTTCGGCGCCTTGGCCACTGCGGCCGTTTCGATGCTTGCCGAGGCCATTATCCCTCGCTTTTCGCCAGGACGGGTTCGAACTGCGCCGTCGCCGCCTTCAGTTCGGCTTCAGGATCGGCGCCGCCGATCATGTTGGTGAGGCCGACGCCATAGATATCACGGAACTCGGTGACCGGAATGATGACCGGCAGGGCGAGCTGCGAGATCTTGCCGGAGCCGACGACGGCATCGAGCCAGGCGGCCGGCATCTTGACGCCTTCGCGGACCTTGGCATCCTCGAGCACGGACTGGCGGAACGGAACGCCGGCGCCGGCCTGCAGCAAGCGGGCGCCCATTTCATGGGAAATCGCCCATTGGCAGAAGAGATAGGCGGCTTCCTTCTTCTGGCTTGCCGCGACGACGCCGAGCCCGTCGCCGAAGGTGCCTGCGGCCTGTGCCTTCGGACCCTTCGGCATGATGCCGTAGCCGACCTGGCCGACGACGCGCGACTTTTCCGGGTTCTCGATCGGCGGCGCAAAACCGACGCCATCCAGCCACATGCCGATCTTGCCCTGCAGGAAAGCCGACTGCGCCTCGGCCCAGTTGAAGCCGGAGACGCCGGGAGGGGCGGTCTTGGTCATCAGCTTCTGGTAAAGCTTGGCCGCATCGATCGCTTCCGGCGACGTCGTGCGCAGCTTGCCGTCGGGACCGAGCGGGCTCGAGCCATAGCCGAGCAGCAGCGACGTCCAGACCGGCGTATTGGCGTTCTTCAGGCCGCGGGCGACGAAGCCGTAGGTGTTGGTCGAGGGATCGGTCAGCGCTTCGGCAGCACTTGCCAGCTCTTCGAAGCTGGTCGGGTAGGCCAGGCCCGTCTTCTCGAACAGCGTCTTGTTCCAGTAGATGATCCAGTAATCGACCGAGAAGGGGAGAGAGCGCAGCACGCCGTCACCGTCCTTGGCGAAGGCAAGCCCGGCTTCAGCGAAATCACTTTCCACGAGCGACGGATCGGTCAGCGCGGGATCCTTGAGGAAGCCGCTGATATCGGCAAGCCAGCCACCCTTTTCGAACTGCCGCTTCTGGACGTGGTAGCTCATGTGGACCACGTCGAAGCTCGGCTTGCCGGAGCTGAGCTCGATCGTCGTCTTCTGGCGCTGCTGCTGTTCGGGCGTCGCTTCAGCATTGACCTTGATGCCGGTGAGCTCCTCGAATTCGGGCAGGTACTTCAGAAGGATTTCGCTGCGTGGGCTTTTGACCAAGTTGACTTCGAGCGTGGTGCCAGTGAAGCGCTTCCAGTCGACGGCAGCGGCGGCCGGGCGCATGCCGAGCATGCTGCTGGCCCCAAGCGCGGCAGTCCCCGCCAGAAAACCGCGGCGTGTCGGATTGAAGAATGATGGCATGTTGATCCTCCTCCTTGTTGCCGGCGATCTCCTCATCCCCGGCTGTTCATTCCCGATTATATCTTGAGCGCACGATCCCTTGCATGATTGATATGTGCGACAAGGCTGTTGACGGCGTCCTCCGCCGATCGTCGTTCGATTGCCTCGAGCACTTTCAGATGCTCGCCCATGACGGGTCCGACGTGACCGTCGATGCGAAAGCGATCCTGGCTGATCAGGCGCATCTTGATCGAATTCACGCGGTAGGCGTTCGAAATAATGGTATTTCCCAGGGCATCGATAAAGGCATCGTGCATGCCCCAATCGACGGCCTGGGCACGCAGCTCCAATTCGTGCGAGCCATCGCCGTTTCGGATGGCCTCGGCAATATCTCGATGCTGCTTCAACAGCCTGGCGATCGTCTCGTCCGACGCTGACCGGGTGAAGAGCGCCACGGCCTCTTTCTCCAGGAACACGCGCAGCTGGAAGGCTTCGCGAATGAGGTTCAAATCGATGTGAGCGATCTGCAAGCCCCGCTGCGGCACCGTCTTGATCAGCCCCTCGGCTTCAAGCCTCGGGATGAGCTCGCGGATCGCGCCGAGCGTCAGTCCCGTCAATTCCACGAGACGGCGCTGCGAAACGAACTGGCCGGGACGCACGTCACGCGCAAGCAGGTGGCGCGTGAAACTTGCATAGGCCTTTTCCCGCAGCGTCGGCTGCTCGTCCGTTCCGTCCATCGCCTCCTCCAGCAACATGTCCGACCTACGCGGCTTTCGACCGGAAAAGATCGTCGAAAGCGCGGGCGAGCTGGGCGTGCCCCTCGCCGGATATTGAAACGAGCGGCGGACGAACCGCAAGCCAGATTTCATCCGATGTCTGATGCGCCACCATGGCTTTCACGGCTGGGACAACAGGAAATTTGAGCAGCTCGTCCACGAATGCTTCGACGCGGGGGTCGTCCTTGCCGTCTTCGGCCATCAGCTTGACGTCGCGGGGTACGAAATTCGCCATGCCGGAGATCGCCCCCTGGCCGCCAAGCCGAACGCCTCTGGCGAGATGGCGTTCGTCGCCGACCAGGATGATGAGGTCGCCATGCGCCTTGAGCAAGCTTTCCGTGAACGGCCAGTCGCCGGAAGAATCCTTGACGCCTGTGACGATGTTCGGAAAGGCAGTCCGCAAGCGGCCGATCAGCGACACCGTCAGCGGGACCATGGTGATCGAGGGAATATTGTAGACGATGATGTCCCGCGCCTGATCGCCCAGCATGGCGAAGACCGCTGAAAACCACTGGAACACGCCCTCGTCGCCGACATTTTTGAAATAGGACGGCGGAGCCAGAAGGATATTCCTCGCTCCGAGCGAAAGGGCATGACCGGCCTGTACCGCCGCATCCTCCACCGAGTCGACCAGCACGCCGGCGATGATGTCTTCCGCCGCGATCCCTGCGTCGAGGAACGCCGCGAGCATGCGCTCGCGTTCCCGACTTCCGATGGATGAGCCCTCGCCCGTCGTGCCGAACAGCGTCACGCTGGCGCAGCCAGCAGCCAGGCACCGTTGCCCCTGCGCAATCATCGCCTCGAGGGCGATATCGCTGTTGCCGTCAAACGGCGTGGCAAGGGCGACAGACAGCCCGAATTTTGTTGGCAATATCATTCCTCCCCATCTAGTGGATCAGGCTTAGCAGACTAACATGTTAGTTGTAAAGACCTGGTGGTGGGACTTAGGGAGCAATGGCAAACAATCCTTCAGTAAAGCCGCTCTGCAGGGTCCGTGCCGCTCTCCTGTGCGCTAACTTGGCGCCAACGCCGTTGCGTGTCGGCCAAAGGGCGCCCTAGGACGTTCTTTCGATTTCGCAGTAGACAATGCTGCGATTTGAGCCGGACCATACCGACACCTTCACATCCGCCCCAGTCACGCTTTCACCTGCGATCAACCCCATCTCGTGTTCTGACCGCAACAGCAGCGCCCAGTTCATGAATGTCTCCATGTAACCATCGACATCCGTTGCCGGTGAGAAGTTGGCGAAGAGGAACGTGCCGCCGGGCTTAAGCATGCCGACGCACTTCCTGGTCAGTTTGACGGCGACCGCGTCCGGCAAATAGTCATAGAGACCGGCGGCGTAGACGAAATCGAACATTCCGAGCGCATGCCTTCCACCGAGCAGGGATTTGACCGACCCGTTCACAGCCTCGACAGGCGTACCGGCGAAATCGCGGGCTACGGTTCCGACGCTCATTGGGTCCTGATCCAAAGCCACCCAGCGTTTGATCGCGCCGGCGCCGAGCGCGCGCGACAAAGGCGCTTCCCGAAGATGCCCCGACGCAATGGCCAGGATCTCGGTGGAGCCCGGCCGAACCGAAGCGATTTCGTCGACGCGGCGCGCCAGAATATCTCGACGCTCCCTTACCGCTAGGGATGACGAAGCGTTTCGGGTATAGGCGTAGATCGAACGTCCCAACTTGCTCGATGATGCGACTGCGTCCTCGATCTCAGGCCTGCCGTAGATGAAGTCGAGAAGACGTGCGTCGCCAGAATAGCCGCGCGGCTTTTCAAACGACCAGCGGGTCAATGGATCCTGATGCAGATAGTCGGCAACCGGATGAGATTGCGCGATCGGAACGATGACGTCCCACACGTCGGGGTGAAAGCGGCGCCGCAACTGATGCAGGGCGTCGGTGAGACGCTGGATTATCGCACCAGGCTCGACGCCGGATTTGAACTGACGGATCGACAGGTCAAGGCTGAGGGCAAGCTCGGCTTTGGCAACAATAAGGTCGCCGGGCTTTGGCGCGGCAAACCTCCTCGTTGCCTGACGAATTTCACCGGGCGCCACAAGACTTTCACCATCCAAGACAAGACTTCGTGCCATTTCGAGACTCCTTGACCTAGCGTTAAGCATAATCAACCTCGAAACAGGATGCGACTAGAATCTACACGGGATAAGGGTAATTCTACTGTTGCGGGTGGGAACCTGCTTCTCTACGAAGGTTAAATAATAAGACAAACCCGTTGCAGGTTGCCGAACGAAATTCTGGAGGGCGCCGAAGCATGGCTTGCAGTTTAGTTTCGATAGATCGTAGCCGGGCTGGCATCGTTACATGAGCGCGGCTTACCCGACTGTGCGGTGCGATGAATCAACCGACAGCTTTTCATTTGCGGAGGCTTGCAAGTCTCTGGAAGCCGAAAATGATTCTGTCAGAAGGCAAAGCGCACGGCATGGTCTTTGGATCGCCGTCGCCGTTTATGTGTCCTTCGCACTTCCCGACCAGTGGCTTATCCCCGACGTTGCTCCTGTGACGATCGCCGCGCGATTCGTCGTCGCAGTGATGGCGCTGCTGGCTTTCGAAGCCCTGCGACTGGCAAAAGCGAAAATCGTCTGGCTCGACATCACGTGCGCCGCGGCATTGCTTGCGGGCTATTTGGGCTGGCTTTATCCGGCGATCGGCACCCGTGACGTCGCTGCCATGTCTTACTATATGATTTTCGGCGCCATCTTCATGATGGGCGCCAACCTCTTTTTCAGTTTCTCGTTTCGGCTGTCGGTGATCACCTCCAGCGTCGTGCTCTGCGCATTTTTCATCACGATCGAGACGTATTTCCCTTCCAGCCAAGTCTACAAGATTGCCTTCGGGATGTTCTACATTTCCTGCTTTGTATTCACCTCTTCCATCAATTGGCGATTGAATGTCGAGCGTCGAAGCGTGTTGCTGAATGCGGCGGAGGCGCGCTATCAGCACTGGGAAGCGTCCGAGCGCGGACGGTCGCTGCTCGAGCTTTCAAATACCGACTACCTGACGGGGATAAACAACCGGCGTGCGCTCGATCGACGTCTCGACGAATGCTGGGCCGCCTGGAAAGACGAGGGCCGCGACTTCGTCGTGTTCCTCATCGATGTCGACTTTTTCAAACGCTTCAATGATCGCTACGGGCATCAGGAGGGGGACCGATGCCTGGCTGTGATCGCCAATCTGCTGAAGGCGGTTGTAGAATCGTCCGGGGGCATGATCGGCAGATACGGCGGCGAGGAGTTTATCGTGGTCATGCCGGCCGAAACCCCCTCGGTCGCGATGAGCCTGGCCGAGAGGATCAGGATGGAAGTCGAGTTTCTTGCGATCGCTCATGACGAGCGACCAGATGACAGCGCGATCGTAACCGTCAGCATTGGCGTCGCTTTCACCAGCGAGGACGTTGGAGAGAAAGTTGAACGAATAGTGCGAGAAGCCGATCTTGCTCTCTACAATGCCAAAGCGAGTGGCCGAAATTGCATTCGCAGGTTTGATCCCTCGTTGCCTCGGCCCGACGACAACGCTGGTAAACTCGTCCCGCTGCTGACAGCCGCCATTGACCGCAAACTGGTCTCGCTCGTCTACCAACCGATCTTCGACCTGACGAACGAGAGAGCAAAAGCCGTCGAGGCTTTGATGCGCCTCAGGATGCCGGATGGCACTGCGGTTTCGCCGAGGACATTCATTCCGGTTGCAGAACGAACCGGCGCTATCCTCGAATTGGGCAAGTGGGCGATCGAGACGGCGTGCCGTGACATACTGATGACGGATCGGATGGCCACCGTCAGCGTCAACGTGTCGCCCATACAACTGCGCTCCCCCGGCTTCGCCGCGAGCGTCGCTGATATTCTTGCTCGGTGCGGGGTCTCCGGGTCGCGGCTGGCCTTGGAAGTCACCGAGGGTCTGGACATGGATATGCAGTCGGAGGTTCTGAAATGCATTGCAGATCTGCGGGCTCTCGGCGTCGAAATTTGGCTTGACGATTTCGGCTCCGGCTTCGCCGGTCTCTCTTGGCTGAGGGCGATCGAGTTTCAGACGGTCAAGGTCGATCGAACCTTCCTGCACGACTGCTCCAACCAACGCGGTTTGACGATGCTTCAGGACATGGTTGCGCTCATCCGCAATCGTGGCAATACGATCCTGGTGGAAGGCGTCGAAACTGCTGCACAATTGTCCCTGCTGAAGGATCTTCGCATCGATCGCGTCCAAGGCTTTCATATGGGCATGCCGGTGAGCGCCGAACGTCTGAACGCGGCATAACTCGAGCAACGGTTCCAGAAACCGATATCTTTTGGCGACCGGCTGGGAATGTGTTGCCGAAGCTCCGAAGGCAAAAGGGCCGGTTTCGCTGATCACTTTTGTTCAAGAAGCGTCGCGGTAAAACTGTTATATCCGCCCGATGCAGAATATTTCCCAGGAACAGGCGACCGAAGCCATGCCACTCGCGGGAGCAGAGACGACGCGCTTTTGGCGCGATCCGCGCTTCGGCGGCATGGAATGCCTGAGCGCAACCTTCCTGACGCATGAGTTCGCACCGCACGCCCATGATACGTTCAGCATCGGCGCCATCGAGAGCGGCAGCCAGATCGCCACGATCTGCGGTGCTCGCGAAGCCTCCGGCCCCGGCGATCTCTATTTGATCAATCCAGGCGAGACGCATGACGGGGCGCCGACCGATGCCGGCTATCGCTATCGCATGATCTATCCCGACCTGTCGCTCTTTCGCGAAATCCTCGAGGATGTCACCGGGCGCGTCTTTCACGGCACGCCGGCCTTCGGCAAGCAGATCCTTCATGATCCCAAACTGGCCGCGGCGTTTCTTGGTGCCCACCGGACCTTGGAGGCCGGAGTCGGGGCACTGGAGACCAGCCAGAGCATGTTCCTGGTGCTCGACGCAATGTTTCGCCAACATGGAAGCTCGATCATCGTGCCGACCGACACCTCGGAGCGTTCAGCGGTTCGGCGCGCGCGGGATTATCTGACGGAACACTATGCGACCGATCTGGGGCTGGAAGAACTCGCCGCCGTCGCCGGCCTCAGCCGCGCGCATCTGATCCGCGCCTTCCGCAAGGAATTCCATATCACGCCGCACGCCTTCCTGACCGATGTCCGCATCAGGAGCGCGCGCCGCCGGCTACGGGCGGGTGACCTGCCGGCAGAGGTCGCGCTGGAATGCGGTTTTGCCGACCAGGCCCATTTCACCAGGCACTTCAAGGCGCGCACGGGATTAACCCCTGGCCAGTACCGGGCGCGATAATCACTTTCGTTCAAGACGTCGCTTCGCCACGGTTCTATGACCTCGGCATCAAGCGGAGGTTCGAACGTGCGCAAAAATAAAATCTGGGCCGAATTTTCAGGCGGAATGCGGGCGATCGCGCCACTCGTTGCCGCCGTCATCCCCATTGGGCTGGTGTTCGGCGCCGTCGCCGCGACGAAGGGGCTCTCGGCTCTTGAAGTCGGCCTGATGAGCGCGCTGGTTTTTGCCGGCGGCTCGCAATTCGTGGCGATGGATATCTGGACACATCCCGCCTCCTGGACAAGCCTCGGCTTGGCAGCCCTTCTCGTCAACATCCGCCATGTGCTGATGGGAGCATCGATCGTCACAAAGATGCAGTCGTTTTCACCGCGCGCCCGTTATCTCTCCATACTTTTTCTGGCCGATGAAATCTGGGCGATGGCGGAATTCCGCGCCGGGGTGGCGAGGCTGAAACCGGCATGGTTTGCTGGGCTGGCAGCGCCCTTCTACCTGGCATGGGTTCTTTCCGGGCTGGCGGGCGCCACACTCGGGACGTTCCTCGGCGATCCCGCAACGCTCGGATTGGACTTTGCCTTTCCGGCCGTCTTCATCGTGCTCGTCATGGGTTTCTGGAAGGGACGCGAGACCGGCGCCGTTCTGCTTGCGAGTGCGGCGGCGGCCGTGCTTACCCATCACTTCGTACCCGGCGTCTGGTATGTCGCGGCCGGTGCTCTTGCCGGTGTCGCGGCCGCGACCTTCAGCGGTATGCGCCGCCTGGAGGTGACGCCATGACGCTCGACCTGCAGACCTTGTTCGCCATTCTGGCCATGGCGGCTGCGACGATCCTGACGCGTGTCAGCGGGCTCTTTCTGCTGCGGTATGTGTCGCTGGACGGCAGCAGGCGCAAAGCGATCGAATCCATTCCACCCGCAGTGCTCATGGCCGTGGTGGCGCCGACCGCTTTTGCGACAGGGATCGCGGAGAGCGCCGCCTGTGCCGTTACCGCGCTCGCGGCCCTTCGCTTGCCGATGCTGGTCTCCGTCGCGGCCGGCGTCGTCTGCGTAGCGTTGCTCAGGGCGATCGGCCTGAACTGAACGGCTTTGAAGGGGACTAGGTACCGCGCACAAGTCCGATTCCATTTGCGCTTGCCCATTGTCCGATATCCTGCTTCGTCAGGGCAACGGCCATCAAGTCAGGAAATTGATCCGGCGTGCAGGCGAAGACCGGGCAATCCATGGCGGCGATCGCGCCGGCGTGGCGGGCGTCGTAGCCCGGCCTGCCGTCGTCGGAGAGCGCCAGCAGAACGATGACGTTGACGCCGGATTGCTTGAGCGCGGCGACACGCGCCAGCATGGAGCCGGCATCCCCGCCTTCGTAAAGGTCGGTGATGAGAACGAGATGGGTCTTGTTCGGTCGGTCGATCTTGGTCTCGCAATAGGCAAGCGCCGCATTGATATCCGTGCCGCCGCCGAGTTGCACGCCGAACAAAACCTTGACCGGATCGGCCAGATCTTCCGTCAGGTCGACGATCGCGGTGTCGAAACAGACGAGCTTCGTCGACAGGACCGGAAGCGACGCCATGACGGCGGCAAAGATCGATGCGTAAACGACCGAAGATGCCATCGAACCGGACTGGTCGACGCACAGCATGACATGATCGAGATCGGCCTGCGTCCGGCTTTTGCGCGCGAACCCCACCAGGGTCTCCGGCACGATCGTGTGGAAATCCTCCTGGTAGTGACGAAGATTGGCGCGGATCGTCCTTGGCCAGTCGATATCGGCGTGGCGAGGCCGGTGGGTGCGCTGCGAACGGTTCAGGGCGCCGGTCACCTTCTCCACCGTTTTGGACTGCAATCGCTTCATCAGATCCTCGACCACCTTGTTGACCACCGCGCGGGCAGTCTCCATGGTCTTCGCGGGCATTGCACCGCGCAGGGAGATGAGATCGGCAACGAGATGCACGTCCGCTTCCAGCGTCTCGAGAAACTCCGGCTCCAGCATCAGCGCCTTGAGATTGAGACGCTCGAACGCGTCCTTCTGGATGACCTGGACGACAGGCGAAGGAAAGAACTCGCGGATGTCGCCGAGCCAGCGCGATACTTTCGGCGAGGACGCACCGAGCCCGCCGCGCCCCTTGCGCCCTTCGGATTCGTAGAGAACCGACAGCGCGCGGCTCAGGCGCTGGTCCCGCTCGCCGAGACCCTCCATGTCGTCGTCACCAAGTGCCAGCTTCCAGCGTCGGATACGTTCAGAAGTCATGCGCGTCCATTCCCAGGATCGTCTTCAGCAAAGGCAGCGCCCGTTCGAAGGCAGGGTTGTCCTCGATCACATCAGGCGCGGCCGATCGTTCCTTTCTTCCACCGGCGACGCGTTCCATGATCCGCTTGCGGCCGACCGCATCGAAACCGGTCAGCGCACGCCGGAAGAGCGGCAGGCTCTCCACGAAAACCTCCTCGTCCAGCCCGCAGAGCCATTCGTCGATGAGGAAGAGCAGCGTCTGATCCTGGATCAGCACCTCCGCAGACCCCGAAATGAAGGCTTCGATGAAGGCGCCGGCCCGTGTGGGGCTCTCGCCCACGATCTGCCGCGAGAAGGCAGCCGAGAGCCGCGGCTCGTCCCAAAGGCTAAGGTCATGCAGACGGCGGAGACTGAAGCCCACGACCGGCGCCGCCGCCTGCTCGTCGTCGACCAGGAGGGCAAGTTGGCGCCGCCATTCCGCAAGCAGCGCGGGATCGCCAAACAGGCCAAGAGCTTCGTCATAGGCGCGCATGGCGATGATGCGCTGAGATGCGGCATCATCGTCCAGTTGGCGAGAACCGATCCGGACGTCGGCATTGACTTCGACGCTGAGTGCGGTGATCAGCGCGCGAAGCTCCGACTCCGGCAGCTTGCGGGCGGTTCCGTAGCGGACAATGCGCACCAGCGGCGCGACCGCGTTCATCAGATCGGTGATGTCATTGTTCTGCACGGCGGCGGCCTGCAGAAGATCGATACAGGCGCTGGCGGCTTCGGGAAGATCGGCAACCAGCGCGCCGCGCACCAGTTCCGAAAGCGCCGCGATGCCGTTCGCGTTTCTGCCTCGATCGATCGTCGCAGCCGCTGCGGCCTGTTCGATCGTCAGGCCCCAGACAAACGCCTCCGCCAGCCCGACGGACATGTCCGGCGACCATGCGAGGCTCCAAATTTCGCGGTAGGTTCCGCGCCCGGCCTCCGCGTCGATCAGCCGGCCCCAATGGACGCCAATCAGGTTGAGGCGGTGCAGGAAGGTCGATTTGAGCAGCCCCGCCTCGCTGCGCAGATCGAGCTTGATCTCGCTTGCCGTTTCTTCCGGCTTCAGCCGTGTCCTGCGGCACCACAGCTCGAAATCCTTGGCGAGCGGCATTTGCGGCACCGCTTCGTCGATCTCGCCGATCTGGCTGCCGATATAAAGCCTGCGTTCGATCATCGCGAGCGGGATGTCGTCGCCATGGCATAGGCTGGAAAGCGAGGCATCCCGCATTTCGGCCAGTCCGGGCACGCTCAGTCCCCGCATGCTGGCGAGCCCGAGCGCAAGGCGGGCCGCCTCAATGGCTGAGGCTGTCGAAGCGTCAAAACCTTCCTGCCGCAAAAGAGCTGCCGTCCGCGCCTGCCAGACGGCGGCAAAGGCTTCCGGTCCGTCATGACGATCGCTGGAATAGAGGCTCCAGAGATGCCGATACCAGCCGGGCGAAATGACGCCTGCGCCATAGCCGGACGCGTAGCTCAACCGCCCGTCGCTCCAGGGCGCCCAGGTCGCTTCCACCTTCACCCTCGGCAGATCCTTGACGATGGCGCGGTCCTCGGCGACCGTCGTCTCGGTGCGCAGCCCACCCACATGCCAGGCGCCGATCACGACCGCAACCTCGCCGTCATGCTGCTTCAGCGCATCCCGGATATGCCCGCGCATGAAGGCTTCACGGCGCTTTTCACGCAGCCATTCGGCATCGCTCATGCCGCCGGCATCCGCCTGATGTTGACGCGCTTCCGTCATTGCCGCTTCTATGGCGGCGAAAATTTCAAGCGGCGACTGGCCGCTGCCGTGCTGTTCGATCAATACGTTCCAGAAGCTCTCGCCATCACCATATCCGGCGGCCTCGGCAAGCAGATCGAGCGGGTCGAGGCGGATCGTGGGGGCTTCCGAAGCGCCCTCCTCCGGATCTTCGCCGTCGCTATTTTCTGTCAACTCCGCCGCCTTCCTTTCGAGGGCGGCAAGCCGTTCCTCCCGGGCCGCTTTGGTGAGCGCCAGAGACACGGCGGCGGGCCAGTCGATGAAACGGACAGGACGGCCGTGCGCAAGCGCCCATTGCATGGCCACCCATTCCGGAGAAAATTCCGCAAAGGGCGCGAAGACGGCATTGGCGGCCTCGTCCGCCGCGTAAAACAGCATGGCCAATGGCGGCTTCATGCCAGGCAGCGCCGCATGCTGGATCAGCGCATCGCCTTCCGTCGACCCTTCGATCAGCACGCAGGCCGGATCGAGCGCATCGAGCGCGCCCTTCAGAAGCGCCGCCGAACCCGGCCCGTGATGGCGGATGCCGAAGAGATGAGCCTTCCGCTTCATGGTTCAGATCACCTCGCGGATGGCCTCGTAAAGATCGCGCCAGCCGTCGCGGGTGCGCACTACGGTTTCAAGATATTCCGACAAGGCGACGCCATCCTGCACCGGATCCTTGACGACCGCGCCGACAATATTGGTGGCAAGCGCATTGGCATCGATGCGGCCATCGCCGAAATGAGCGGCTTCCGCCCAGGCCGAAACGCCGACGGAGATCGCCTCGGCGGTCGACAGCGTACCGGTCGAGGTCTTCAGTTTCGTCTTGCCGTTCAGGGTCTTGCCGTCCCGAATTTCACGGAACAGGGTAACGACGCGGGCGAGTTCCTTGTCCGCGGGCTGGATCGGCGGCAGACTGAGGTTGGTGCCGATCTCGCCGACGCGCTTCACGACGATCTGGGTTTCCTCTTCGAGCGTGTTCGGCGATGGCAGGACCACGACGTTGAAACGCCGCTTCAGTGCCGAGGAAAGCTCGTTGACGCCCTTGTCGCGATTATTGGCCGTGGCGATGACGTTGAAGCCGCGTTCGGCATCGATCGCGATATCGAGCTCCGGCACAGGCAGGATCTTTTCCGAAAGAACCGTGATCAGCGTGTCCTGCACGTCGGAGCCCATGCGGGTCAGTTCCTCGAGCCGGAGCAGCGTTCCCTCCTCCATCGCCCGCACCAAAGGCGTCTTGACCAGCGCCTCCGGCGACGGCCCCTTGGCGAGCAGCAAGGCATAGTTCCAGCCATAGCGGATTTGATTTTCGTCCGTGCCGGCTGTGCACTGGATCAGGCGTTGCGAAGAACCTGATATCGCCGCGGCCAGATGTTCGGAAACCCAGGATTTCGCCGTCCCCGGCAGGCCAAGCAGCAGCAGCGCCCGATCCGTCGCGAGCGTGGCGACGGCCGTTCCGATCAGTCGCCGGTTGCCGACGTATTTGGCCGATACCGGCGCTCCATCGGATGCCTTTCCGCCAAGGAGATAGGTAACGACCGCCTGCGGAGAGAGCTTCCAGTTGGCGGGTCGGGGACGGTCGTCGCCCTTCGCAAGGGCGGCCAGTTCGCCCGCGTAGATCTGCTCTGCAGGACGGCGAAGTTGGGCTTCAGGCATTTGCGGTCTCCAGGCTGTCCATGAGGTCGAGGAAAAGAATGGCATTGCTGCTTTTGGCGGGATCGAGCCCGGCAAGCTCGGCGCGCAGCGTCGAACGCATCGATGACGGGCACATGACGGCCATGCTGTCGGCGATATCGGCTTCGAAGCGCCCACTGTCCCCGCGCAACGCCTGCCACGGCTTGGAGCGCAGGATATCGCCGAAGACGTTCTCCGTCGTCTGCCCTCCCAGCCATTGCGCCATCGCCCGCATCGCCCAAGGCGACGTGTCGGCCGCCCACCTGCCCGGCCGAAAGATGTATTCGATCCAGAGCTGCCGCATGTCAGCGGGATAATCCGCCAGCATTTCGCTATCGAGCTGGTGAAAGGCCTCCCAACCGTTGAGGAGATGGCGCTCGGTGATCAGCTTGACGATATCCAGCCGCCTATCCTGCGTCGCCATGAAAAGCAGTGCCGCCAAGAGGTCGCCTTGCTTCTCGCCGGCAGCCACCACGCCATCTACCGTCATCGACAAGGCGTCGGCCAGAACCTCCAGACCGATTGGGCCGAAGGTCTCGTTGAGCCAGCTCATCTTTGTAAAATCTCGGACGGTGGCGGGCACGTCGAGCGACAGGGCCGCCTTCTTGAAAATCAGCCCGGTCTGCGAAACCTTGATGCGTTCCAGGGCGGCGCGCAAAGCCGGATTGTCCCCGTCGAACCCCGGTAAGCGGACGAGCAGCCTCTGAGCGAGCTCGCGAACGCGTGGCGCGCGATCCTTCTCCAAGCTCCTCAGAAACGGCGCATCTGCTTCCGACAGATTTTTCCAGAACGCTGCGAGAAGGCGGACGCGGCTATCGGCATTCTCCGACGTCCAGGCTGCCTCGACCATCGCCCGCGCAGCATCCGGATCGGAAGTTCTGCGGCCGTTGATGTAGCCAGCTTTCACGGCTGGCGTCGCCAGCATCCAGGTGTCGTCACTCAGGCTGTCGGGCGCGAAGTAATTCTGCTTCTGCGCGACCGGCGTTTCACGCTCGGAAAAAGCAAGCGCTTCCGCTCCGAGATTTTCGGCGTGGGCTTTCACGAACGGTTCGAGCCTGGGCAGATCGAACGGATGCAGCCGGAGCCTCTTTTCGGCAAGCTTTTGGACGATTGCCGCGGACAGTTGACCTGACGCCTGGTTCTTGCCGGAAAGCAGCCGAAGCAAGAGCTTCCTTGCCGCGTCCGGCAGGATTGCCGCATGATCGGTGATAGCCTCCTCGGTTTGGAACTGTCCCGGTGGCGGCGGACGGTCGAACCGCAATGCCTGGCCAGCCAGCGCCAGCGCCTGCAGGGGATCGGTGGCGCCGATACGATCGAGCGGCAAACCGCTCCGGGTACCGGACAGAAGCTTCGGCAGGATCTCGCTCTTCAGGCTGGTCAAGCTCATGCGGTCCACCGTCCAAGCGCCGTTTCAGACCAGCAGAGCGTCAGCTCGGTCCCATCCCAAAGCCCGGCGCCATCGATCGCTTCGAGCTGCAGGAGCGGCCAGCTTGCCGCCGATTGCGATTTCGCAAGCGGAAGACTGATCCCATGGCCGCTGAGGTGGATGGTTTCGCCCGAGCGCCTGAGCCGCGCCCCGCGAAACATGACCGGATAGTCGCCGAGCCAGGGTTTTTCGGTCAAGGCCTCCTCGTAAAGCCCATAGGCGTCGGCGAGATCGTGCGGCGGAAGCGCCAGCGCAGCGTCGGACATGACGCTGCCGGTTGCCTGGCTGGCGATCAGCGCGCGCAATGGCACGCTCGACGGATAAAAAATCAATTCAGCTTCGAAAGTATCGCCAACGCTGTAGCCGCTTGAGGAGGCGCCCGTGGAAACCGGGACGTATTCGATGAGCACCGCATGCCTGTCGCTACCGTGAAGCCAGGTCTCGATCCGGCGGAGCTTATCCGGCTGCACCTCGCTGCGGGTCGCCCAAACTCGCCAGGCGCCGGAAACGCGCAGCGCCCGTTCATCCTCGAGCAGCGCTTCACGCGTGACGTTCCAGCCCATCATCTGCCTGAGATCCTGGCGCAATGGCTCGGACAGGCTATCCTGGCGGCGATAGGCCTCGGCCAGCAGATGCAGGGTAGCGAGTTCCTGAATGGCAGCAATCGGGCGGGCCGCCTCCGCGCGGGCGAAAAGCCGCGCCGGAATGGTATCGACCCGGAGCGCCAGGCCGGAGGCCTTGGCGTCAAACAGGCGCTGAGCCATTACCCGGCAGGTAGCCGTTGCCTTGGCCGGAAAGGCGGCGAAACCAGCATCCATCTGGTCGGCAATCCAGGTATTGAGTTCGTCGAGGCCGTTGGCGATGGACGTCTCGCGCTCAAGCCGGTTGCGTTCCCGAGCCGCCGCCGCGCGGGCCTCCGCCTTCGGATCAACCACCGCCTCGATTTCCTCGGTCGCCGCGATCGACGCTTTGGGTTTATCGGCGCCGGCTGTTGGAGCGCCCGCATAAGGTCCGCGTCGGCGCGACAGCCAGTCGTTCACCCAGTCCGGCGCCGTTCCGGTCGCAAAATCGACCTTGCCGTCAGCGCGCATCCACATCAAGGCGAGCGAATGCTTGCAGGGAAACTTCCGGCTGGGGCAACTGCATTTGTAGCCGGCATCGGGTTCGGTGACGGAAATTCTGTAGGGCGTGGCGCCGGAGCCTTGGCATTCGCCCCAGATGAGGCCCGATCCGTCCTGGGCGAGCGTCGGCCAGCTCGAGGGTTTGAGAAGCTTCTTGGCCGCGGCGAGCGAGCCTTGATCCGGGGCAAGCTCTTCTATCTTTGCCAAACTCAAACTCAAACTCAATGGAACCCCCGACTCGGCCACATTCCACTATCGCGTGTTTTCTGGCATGGCATAGCAGAAAGTGCAACGCCTGCCCGGCGCAACAACCCGTCATGGAATCACTCTGCTTCAAACGAGTGGGATATTCTCGCGAAAGATGATCCGTGGCTCGATGTTCTTCAAAGACAAGGTCGGCGTGCTTGCCGCGATCGAGCCGAGAAGTCTTATGACAACCTGCTCGCCGATCAGGCGCGCATTCTGGTCGATCACGACGTCGATCAGATCTTCTGCCAGCCATGCCCGCGTCGCGTCAGTGAGGTCATGCATGATGACGAAGGGACGCTTGTTTCCTTTCGCTGCTTGCAGAACTTCGGCGATGCCGGCCTGCCTGCGCCGACGCAATAGACGCCGACGAGATCGTCGGTGTCGCGCAGCATCCGTTCCATCGCCGGCTGGGACAGCTTGTTCTCGTCACGGGTTTCGATGGCAGGAAGGATCGTCAGATGCTTGAATTGCTCCTCCAGCAATGTCCGGAATCCATATTCCCGCTGCTGGTGTCCGTGGAGCGTTCGCGAGCCGAGGAACAGTCCTATCGATCCCTTCTTCTCACGCGACGTGAGGCCCATGATCAGCGCCGCGGTTCGCCCCGCCACCAGATTGTCGACGCCGACGAAGGCAGAGCGTGGGGTCGAGAGAACATCCGTCACGATGGTCACGACGCGGACCCCGGATTCGCACAGGCGCCGGATCGCATGCCGTGTCTTCGGGTGATCGACGGCAATCACCCCGACGCCGTTGGTCCGGAGCGGAAGACCTTCCAGCGCCGCTACGAGCGCGTCAGGGTCGATGCCGTCGAGTGCCGTGACATTGCACGACGCCACGAGCGGCAGGGATGACGCGAAGGTGGTGATCTTCCTGGCGACGTCCTGCATGAATGAGTTGTGCGCAAAGGGGATGAAGAACTCCAGATGTGCGGGGCGCGAGGGCAAGGCAAGCATTCCCTCGGTCGGCAGATAGCCCAGTTCCTTCGCGGCGCGAAACACCCTCTGGCGATTGGCGGCGCTGACACCACCACGGTCGTTCAATGCTCGATCGACCGTTGCAGTCGAGAGGCCAGCCTTCCGGGCGACATCGGAAATGGTCGTTTTCTTCATGGTCCTTCCCTTTGCACAGTTGAGGGAAATGCCGTTTTGTCACATCAAAAGATGAGGTTAATCACATCATACCCCACCTGCAACATAAGTAAGAACCGCGAAATGAAGTGAGCGTCTAAAATATAATAATTACCAAGAGTTCCGCTGAAATCCAATCAATATGGGAGGAGGTAACTGATGTGATTTGATGTGATATCGAGTTGCGAAGCTTCTATCGGCAGCCCAGTTTGGCATCAGCAGGGTCATTACAACATCACCGGGGCAGGCCGAGGATCGGCAGATCTCGCAGCGGCCCTGCGTGATGAATATGGATGTAGGGGCGAACGGGTGATGTGTCCGGAGCGGTCCGAGGTGCCGGCGGCAATACAGGTGAACGGCTTGAGCGGGACCGGTCAGTCGCTTTCAGCGCAGCATTTGTTCCCGCCACCGGAGATGATCGCATGAGCGCCAATTCGGCTAATAGCGAAACATGCGGGCAGTCTGCCGCCCTCCCCCGCGACTACGGTTTGACCGGTGCTTCCGCCAGACAAGCCGTCGAGGCGGGTCTGGTAGCGGCCGAATGGTATCACACCGACGTGCCGCGCAAGCTGATGAAGGAGTTGATGCAGCGCAGCGATCAGCCGGCGATCCGCGACACGATTCTATGGGCAGTTCTCCACGTGGCTTTTGCCGTTGGCGGCATCTGGTTCTGGGGCAGCTGGTGGGCGGTGCCGTTCTGGTTTGCCTATGGGGTGATGTATGGCTCGGCCTGCGATGCACGCTGGCACGAATGCGGCCACGGCACCGCCTTTCGCACGCGCTGGATGAATGACGTGCTTTATCACATCTGCTCGTTTCAGGTGGCACGCAACCCGGTGAACTGGCGCTGGAGCCACGCCCGCCACCATACCGATACAATCATTGTCGGCCGAGACCCTGAGATCGCCTGGATGCATCCAATCGCGCTGACGCTGAAAGCGCTCGCCTATACCGGCGTGGTCGAGGTCTGGCAGAACCTCAGGACGCTGGCGCGTAATGCGGCCGGCGCCCTCTCGCCGGACGAGAAGGACTACGTGCCCGAGAGCGAATGGCCCAAGGCGGTGTTCTGGGCGCGGGTGCATATGGCAATCTACGCGGCCGCTATACTGACCACCATAGGCATGCTCGTCGCCGGTGCAGGTTGGAAGGCGGCGATCCCGCTTCTTCTGATCGGCGGTCCGCGCATCTATGGCTGTTGGCATATGGTGATGACCGGGCTCCTCCAGCACGGCGGGCTCGCGGAGGACGTGCTCGACCATAGGCTTAATTCGCGCACCGTCTATATGAATCCCGTCAGCCGCTTCATCTATTGGAACATGGGCTATCACGTCGAACACCACATGTTCCCGATGGTGCCTTACCATGCGCTGGCAAGGCTGCACGAGGCGATCAAGCACGACCTGCCGCCCGCCAACACCTCGATCTGGGCCGGCTATCGCGAGGTGTTTCAAGCGATCATGCGGCAGAGACGGGAGCCCGGCTATTATCTCAAGCGTGCCTTGCCGCAAGGGGCGAAGCCTTATCGCGAAGAGCTGCATGCGGCTGTGCCGGAAAGGTCCCTCGCATGATCGCCCGGCCATCAGAGATGCCCATTGAACATGGAAACGAGGACCATATGCCCTGGATCGCTGCCTGCGCCGAAGACGACATCGAAAAGGAAGACGTTTTGGGCTGGATCCATGGCGGACGGAGCTTTGCAATCTTTCGCAGCCCTGACGACGAATTCTTTTGCACCGATGGGCTCTGTACCCACGAGCAGGTGGAGCTCTCAGACGGATTGGTGCTCGACTATGTGATCGAGTGTCCCAGACATAATGGCCAATTCGACTATCGAACGGGTGAGGCCAAGCGCTCGCCTGCCTGCGAGAACCTGCGAACCTATTCCGTCCGGCGCGAGGGCGGGCAAGTCCTGGTGCTGGTCGAATGACAGAGTTGAGAAGACAGGAGAGCCGGGGCGCCGCATCACGCCGTTTGCCGACGGTGGCGGACCTGCGCGCCTGGAAGGGCCGGCGTCAGTTGACCATGTTGCGCTATTTCAGCCTCGATGAGGCGGCAGCCGCCGAAGCGGCGGGGATCGATGTCGCCTCCGTGCCGGCCGAGATCGTCCTTGATCCGCACTACCGCGCGGTTGCGCCGACGGTCTTCTCGATGACCGGGCAGACCCATCTCGAGATGGGTACCCCGGACGATTATCTGCGCTGGTGCGGCAATGCGCTGAGCCGCGGCGCCGACGCGGTCTACTGTTCGGGCTCGCTGAAGACGGTCGAAAAGCTCTCCCGTGAATATTTTCCCGTCGTTGGTCACGTCGGGCTGGTTCCTACCCGCGCCACCTGGACCGGTGGCTTCAAAGCCGTCGGCAAGACTGCCGAGGCGGCGTTGCGGCTCTTCAAGGAGGTCAAAGCCTATGAGAGCGCCGGTGCCTTCGCGGTCGAAATTGAAGTGGTGCCCGCCGAAGTCGCGGCCGAGATCAGCAAACGGGTCGAAATCCTTTTATGGTCGATGGGTGCCGGGGCTGGCTGCGACGCGCAGTATCTCTTCGCCAACGATATACTGGGCTACACCGAAGGTCACGTCCCGCGCCACGCCCGAACCTATCGCGATTTCGATGCCGAATATGCGCGGCTGCAACGCGAGCGGATCGCAGCTTTCACCGAATATGCCGCGGACGTCGCCGGTGGTGCCTTCCCGCAGGATTGTCATCTGATCCGCATGGATCCGCGCGAACTGGAGAAGTTCATCGACGGGGTCGATCGGCAATGAGGAGGCCGCCCGCCGCCACGTCACGCGTCATACAACAGCTTTCACCGGCCGGGAGGAGCTATAGACCGGCCAAACCAAAGGGAGGAAACGGGACATGCTGAGACGGACTTTTCTGGGCGCGGTGGCCGCATTGGCGCTGATGCCGGCAGCAGCAATGGCGCAGAGTGCGGCGAACAAAACCTTTTACTGGATATCGCACGGCTCCCCGACCGATCCGGTCTGGACCTACTTTCTTCAGGGTGCCGAGAAATTCGCTGCCGATACCGGCGTGAAGGTGAACACGTCCTTCCATTCGAATGATGTACCGAGCCATCAGGAAGCCATCCGCGCCGCCATCGCCGCCGGCGCGAACGGCATCTGCACGACGAGCCCGGGGCCTGGCACCTTGGTGGATGTTGTCAACGAGGCCAACCGGGCCAACATCCCGGTCATCAACTTCAACACCAAGGACCCGGCGCCGGCCTGGAGAGCCTATGTCGGCGTCGATCTCAAGGTCGTCGGCCGCACCTGGGCACAGTATCTGGTCGACCATAAGCTGGTGAAGAAGGGAGATTTCGTCTGGATGCCGCTCGAAGTTCCGGGTGCAGGCTACGGCGAAGAGGAATCGGCGGGTGCCGACGAAGTGTTCAAGCCGCTCGGGATCACTTGGGAAATCCAGGATGCGTCCTACGACCAGGCCGAGGCCATCAACCGGATGACCGACTACGTGACCGCCAACCGTAAGAAGATCAATGCCGTCATCGGTCTCGGCGATCTCGTAACCGGTTCTGTCAAACGCGTGTGGGATCAGGCCGGCATCGCCAAAGGCGAGATTCCGGTGGTGGGATGGGGCAACTCGTTGGATACGACTACGGAGGTCAGCGAAGGTTATGTGAATGCCGGAATGTGGCAGGATCCGTTGGCGACCTCATACATGTGCCTTTCGGCGCTGATGTCTGAAGCGAGCGGAATCCCGATCAACTTCGACATCATCACTGGCGCACTCTACGAGGCCGATAAGGCGCCGTTCTACGCTAAGATCATGGGCGGCAAATAAGCATGCCAACCCGGCATCCGCGGTAGCTTGCCGCGGATGCCTGTTATAGCCCCAACGCGAGAGTCCACCATGATCGAGCAAAGCAGCGACGCTCTTACTCCGCCACGCGACAGGCCTAGCCTGGTCAGGACGTTTATCGCCTATCCGGAATTCGGGCCTTTCGTCCTTCTGATCGCGATGCTCGTCATTTTCACGGCGATCAACCCCGCCTTCCTGTCGCTGATCAATGTCGGCAATGCCCTCACTTTCACCGTCGAACTCGGCCTCATCGCGCTCGCAATGACCCTTCTGATGACCGCGGGAGAATTTGACCTTTCGGTCGGTTCCGTCTTCGGCTTCGCCCCCGTGGTGATGTGGACTTTGTTCAATGCGGACGTGCTTCCCTTACCGCTGGCGTTCCTTGCGGGCATAGCCGTCGCTCTGGCGATCGGTCTTTTCAACGGTCTGTTCGTCACCCGTCTCGCTATCCCTTCATTCCTGGTGACGCTGGGTACGCTGCTGGTCATCCGCGGCACGGCCTTGTGGCTGACGGCCGGCTTTCCGCAGCGCACCTGGGACGCCGAAGAGCAGTGGTTGGCGCAATTGCTGGTCGGCGACTTCTATATCGGCGACCTGCGTGTTTTCATGAGCCTCATCTGGTTCGTAGTGCTAGCGTTGGCGCTACACTACGTCCTGACCCGCACCCGGTTCGGCAACTGGATCCAGGCGACCGGCGGCAATCCCAATGCTGCCCGAAACCGCGGGGTGCCGATCGCCAGGGTCAAGGTCATCCTGTTCATGCTGTCTGCCGCAATGGCGGCCTTTGCCGGCATCGTCTCGTCGATCCGCGTCTCGGCCGCCAACCCCAATGCCGGAACCGGCTACGAACTCGAGGTCATCGCGATGGTGGTGATCGGCGGCACCGTGCTGAATGGCGGCCGCGGGACAATTCTTGGGACCCTGCTCGGCGTCCTGATCCTGCGACTGATGCGCAACGGGATCGTCCTGATCGGGGTGCCCGGTCTCGCCTACAATATTTTCATCGGTGCGATCATCCTGGCGATGATGGCGCTCCATGCCGGCCTCGAGCGCCGGCACAATACGGGGGTCTGAGGATGAGCGGTACCGAAACCCTCGTCGAGATGCGACACATTGAGAAATTCTATGGTCGCGTCCACGCCTTGCGCGATGTCAACCTCACCATAAGAAAGGGCGAGATCGTCGGCCTTCTCGGCGATAACGGCGCGGGCAAGTCCACCCTGATCAAGGTGCTGTCGGGCGCGGTTCCCTACACGTCCGGCCAGATCGTCATCAAGGGCCGCGAAGTGCGGTTGCGCAGCACCAACGACGCGATCGCGAGCGGCATCGAAACCATCTACCAAGACTCTGCCCTGGTCCCGCAGCTTTCCATTGCCCGCAATCTCTTTCTCGGACGGGAGCTCAGAACAGGCCCCCGCTTCCTCGACCGGCTGGATCAGGAGCGGATGAACGCAGTTGCCGCCGATCTTCTGAAGCGAGTCGGCATTTCGAAGAACATTCCGCCCACTACGCCGATCGGATCGCTGTCCGGCGGGGAACGGCAGGCGGTGGCAATCGCACGCGCCATGTATTTCGACAGCGACCTCATCGTCCTTGACGAACCCACCAACAATCTCGGTGTCGCCGAAACCCAGGGCGTGTTGCGTTTCGTGCGCGAGGCACGCGACACCGGGCACTCCTGCATTTTCATCGCGCACAACATCCATCATGTCTTCCAGGTGGTGGACCGCATGGTGGTGATGCGACGCGGCACCGTCGTCGCCGATGATCTAAGCCCCGCGACCTCATCGATCCAGGAGGTCGAAAAGATCATCACAGGCGAACATATCGCGGCATGATCGAGATCCGTGCCAAGGGAATCCGCTTCGGCTTCGATGCGCGGACCGGTCTCCTCGACGGCTTTACCGTGGAAGATGAGGGGCACGAAATCGCTCTGCTGCACCGTGCGCCCTGGGTCGGCACGGAGGAGATAATGCCGCCCGGTACGCCGCCGCATCTGATGGTGCTCGGCGGCGATTTCTTCTGCGCACCCTTCGCAGGCAGCCAAGAGGGATCACCCCTTCATGGCTGGACCGCCAATTCACCCTGGCACGTCACCGAACAGGAGGCCGGGCGGCTGCGGGCCAGGCTGCAACGCACCGTCTGCGGCGCGACCGTCACCAAGGAACTCGAGGTTGAAGACGGGCACGCCTGGGTCTACCAGCGCCATGTCTTCGCCGGCGGGAGCGGCCGCATTGCCATCTCGAACCATGCCAACGTGTCGCTGCCTCGGGGCGGACTCATCAGTTGCTCCCCCAAATCGGCATGGGAGACGCCGCCGGCGCCGCCCGAAGTCGATTCCGCCCGTGGGCGTTCCGGCCTGCGCTACCCCTCGCGGTCAACGGCGCCCGACCGCTTTCCTGGGATCGACGGATCGGTGGATCTGAGCCGGTTCCCGTGGAACCCGCGGCATGAGGATGTCGTCATCGCCATAGAAGGCCGCGAACACAGCTTGGGTTGGACCGCGGTGACGCGGCCGGTCGAGGGAGATCTGTTTCTTTCCCTCCGGAATGCCCGCCGCTTGCCCATGACTATTTTCTGGCATTCCAACGGCGGCCGCGACTATCCCCCGTGGTCGAGCCGACACTTCGGCTGTTTGGGGGTCGAAGAGAGTGCGGCCGCAGCCTTGCGCAGCCACTCCAGCGAAAACGACCTCTCAGGTCCCGGGGCACTCACCCTCGTCCGGGACGGGGAAGCTGAAGCGAGGCATGCCATAGGCGCCATCTCGTGGCCTTCAGGCGAACGCGTCGAGGATATTCGTGTGGTGGACCGCGCGATAGAAGTTTGCGGCGATCGAGGAGGGTTCCGGCGCCTGGCTTTCCGGACGCACTTTCTCGACTGAGGCGAAGGACGCAAGATCGGTGGGTAGAGCCCTGGCCGAAAACCGGGCCACTGAGTATCGGCGTGTTGGAGCGGAATCGCACTGCTACCCTGCACTGTCAGTGCTGCGTGCAGAGCGGCTTCGATGGCAAGGCAAAATGACTTGCCTTGCCCGTTGCCGATAAGCCCGGTCCGGGCGCTACTCCTTCACCGCGCCCGTCATCGACGACACGTAGTAGTCGACGAAGAAGGAATAGAGGATGACGACAGGCAGCGAGCCGAACAGCGCGCCGGCCATCAGCGATCCCCATTCGAACACGTCGCCGCGCACCAGCTCGGTCAGTACCCCGACCGGAATGGTCTTATTCTCCGAGGACTGGATGAAGGTCAGTGCATAGATGAATTCGTTCCACGACAGGGTGAAGGCGAAGATGCCGGCGGAGATCAGGCCGGGCACGGCGAGCGGCAGGATGATTTTGACCAGGATCTGCCAGCGGTTGGCACCATCGACCAGCGCGCTTTCCTCCAGTTCGAACGGAATGGAGCGGAAATAGCCCATCAGCAGCCAGGTGCAGAAGGGAATGAGGAAGGTCGGGTATGTGAAGATCAGCGCCAGGCGCGAGTCGTAGATGCCGAGCTTGAAGACGATGAAGGCGAGCGGGATGAACAGGATTGACGGCGGAATGAGATAGGCGAGAAAGATGACGAGGCCGATCTGCCGCGAGCCGGTGAAGCGCACGCGCTCGATCGCATAGGCGCCGAAGACCGAGGCCACGAGCGACAGCGCCGTCGACCCCACAGCCACTAGCATCGTGTTCCACAGCCAGCCCGGATAGGAGGTTTCCAGGAAGAGGTATTTGATGTGGTCGAACGTCGGCCCGACCACCCAGAACGGGCTGTAATTGTTGTAATCCGTCAGCTGCTCGTTCGGCTTCACGGCGGTGATCGCCATCCAATAGAAGGGAAAGAGCAGCACAAAGACGAAGACCGCCATCGGCAGGTAGAGCATCACCACGCGGCGCGGCAGGCGGTTCAGATAGCTCATGCCCTCGGCATTGTCGGTCAGGACCTCATCGGCCGTTTTGAGATTGGTCGACATCGTTATACCCCCTTAATCCTGGCCGCCCTGCTGCCATTTGCGGCGCTGCAGACCGAAGAAGCTGAACATGATGGCTCCGAGCAGGAAGGGCACCATGGCAACGGCGATGGCCGCGCCCTCGCCGAGCTGCCCACCCGGAATGCCGCGCTGGAATGACAGCGTCGCCATCAGGTGCGTGGCGTTGACCGGCCCGCCCTTGGTCAGCACGTAGATCAGCTGGAAATCCGTGAAGGTGAAGAGCACCGAGAAGGTCATGACGACGGCGATGATCGGCGTCAGCATCGGCAGCGTCACATAGCGGAATCGCTGCCAGCTCGTCGCGCCATCGAGCGAGGCGGCCTCCTGCAGCGAGGCCGGGATGGTCTGCAGGCCGGCGAGCAGCGAGATCGCCACGAAGGGGATGCCGCGCCAGACATTGGCGACGATGACAGAGATGCGTGCATTTGTGGGATCGCCGAGGAAGTTGATCGGCGCGTCGATCAGGCCGAGCTTCATCAGAGACCAGGAGACGATTGAGAACTGGGAATCGTAGATCCACCAGAAGGCGAGCGCCGAAAGCACGGTCGGCACCACCCAGGGCAGCAGCACAATCGCCCGGAAGAAGGATTTGAACGGAAGGTGCTGGTTCAGAAGCAGCGCCAGCCACAGGCCGAGCGCGAATTTCAGCACCGACGCGACCAGCGTGTAAAGGATGGTGTTGAAGACCGACAGCCAGAAAACCGCGTCATCGGCGAGGAACTCATAATTCTCCAAGCCGATGAAGATGCCGTCTCGGCCGATCCTCGTGTCGGTAAAGCCAAGCCAGACGCCGAGCCCCAGGGGATAGGTGAGGAAGCAGACCAGAAACACGGCGGCCGGCAGCATGAACAGGAAGCCGAGCACATTGTTGTTCTGCATGAGCGAGGGGCCGCGCGTATCCCCGGATTTCAAGGTCGACATTGCTGGTCTCCAGATTGCATTCAGTCCTTGAGGACATGCGGCATGCCGGTATCAGGCATGCCGCAACCCTCGGTTCCGGATCAGACGCGGTAGTAGCGGTTCGCCCGACGTTCGGCTTCCTTCATCGCGTCCTCCGGCGACTTCTGGCCGGTGACGGCGGCGGCGTACATGTCGACCAGCACATAATCGGCCATGGTCGCGGCCGAGGCATAGCCGAGCGGGCCGGCATAACCGTTCGGGCGCAGCTTTTCCGAAGCGTGCGCATAGGGTGCGTGGACTGGATCGGCGGTCCAGACCGGATTCTTGGCGAAGGCCTTGAGAGGCTGGCAGCAATAGGCGCTGGAGCCTTGGATCCAGGCGTTCATCTGGTCGGCTTCCATCATGAACTTGATGTAGGCTTTGGCCGCTTCCGGATATTTGGTGTGCTTGAAGAGCAGCAGCGAGCTCGTCTGGAAAAGCTCGACGCTCTTGCCGACCGGTCCGATCGGGAAGTTCGTCGTGCGCATGTCCTTGGCGATTTCGGCGAGCTTCGGATCATTCTTGGCCGTGTAATAGACTGAGACGCCATTTGCGATCAGCGATACCTGGCCCGCCAGGAATGCGCGGTTGTTGTTGACGTCCTGCCAGCTTTCCGTGCCTGGAATGAAGGTTGCGTAGAGCTCCTTGGCGTAGTTGATCGAGGCGAGCGTTTCCGGGCTGTTGATCGTCACCGTGCCGCTTTCATCGACCATTTTGCCGCCATGGCTCCAGAGCAGCCAATGAGCGTAGTTGTTGCCGTCTCCGACGGCCTTACCATGCGGGAAGCCGGCGGGCGTGCCCTTCGCCTTCATGGCCTTGCATAGCTCGAGGAAGCCCGCGGTATCGTTCGGAAATTCGTTGAAGCCGGCCGCCTTGACGTGGCTGTCGCGATAGACGACCGCATTGCCGATCGTCGTCAGCGGCATGGCGATGAACTTGTCGTCGCGTGTGGCGTAGCCCTTCACGCCGTCGTACCAGCCCTCGTATTTGTTGCCGAGATAATTGCCGAGTTCGGTGAGATCGACCAGCTTGTCGGGATATTGATGCGCGTCATCGAACCAGCACATGATGAGATCTGGTCCGGAGCCGACATTCGCCGCGACGGCCGCCTTCGGACGGATGTCCTCCCAGCTTTCCTTGTCAATTCGCACTTCCACGCCTGTGGCCTCTGTGAATTTCTTGGTATTGGCGATCCACGCATCCTCATCGCCCTTCACGAAAGGCGTCCAGCGCAGCAGTCTGAGGCTTGCGCCGCTTTCCGGCGTGTAGGTCGGCTCGGCCTGCGCAAAGGATGGCTTGATGCCAAGGCCGGCGACACCGGCTACGGCTGCCGATGCAGCAAGAAATTCACGTCTCTTGATCGTCATGAGATTCCTCCTCATTGAACAGCGGGAGCAATTCTCCGGCATTCACCTCCCGCTTGGTGAACGGCGGCCTGGCATGTCCGGGGGAGCTTACGCTCCCGGAATGCTTGCTCTCCGGCAGCAGGGAGAACTCCTCCTCTCCCGTGCCGCCGGATGGCATCAGTCGGTCAACCTCTTGCCGCCTTCGGCATCGAAGAGGTGAACATGCGCAGCGTCGATCGCCACGCGGATGGCTTCGCCCGGGCGGGCATCGACACGCTCGCGGAAGACGCAGCTGACCTCGCTGCCGCCGAGGCGGACGGTCAGATGTGTTTCATATCCGGTCGGCTCGATCACCACGATCTCCGCCGGCAGCCCATTCGGATCGAGCGAGATATATTCCGGGCGCAGCCCGTAGACGAGGTCGCGGCCCACAGCACTCGCCGGCGGCTTGGCGACCGGCAGTCGCGTGCCGTTGGCCGCGACGAATTCACCGGGATTTTCCGGATCGAGCCTGCCGTGGATCATGTTCATCGCCGGCGAGCCGATGAAACCGCCGACGAAGAGATTGGCGGGACGATCGTAAAGCTCGAGCGGCGAACCGATCTGCTCGACGATGCCGTCATGCATGACGACGATCTTGTCGGCCATCGTCATCGCCTCGATCTGGTCATGGGTGACGTAAACGGTCGTCGTCTTCAGGCGCTGGTGCAGCTCCTTGATCTCGGCGCGCATGGCGACGCGCAGTTTCGCATCGAGGTTGGAGAGCGGCTCGTCGAACAGGAAAACTTCGGGATCGCGCACGATGGCGCGGCCCATGGCGACGCGCTGGCGCTGGCCGCCGGAAAGCTGGCGCGGATAGCGGTCGAGCAGCTTGTCGAGGCCGAGGATGCCGGCGGCATATTTCACCCGTTTCTCGGCTTCCGCCTTCGGCGCCTTGTTGAGCATGAGCGAAAAACCCATGTTCTGCTCCACCGTCATATGCGGATAGAGCGCATAATTCTGGAACACCATGGCGATGTCGCGGTCCTTGGGCGGCAGCGTGTTGACAACGCGCCCGCCGATCTTGATCTCGCCGCCGGAAATGTTCTCGAGCCCGGCCAGCATCCTCAGAAGAGTGGATTTGCCGCAGCCCGAGGGGCCGACGAGGATGACGAATTCGCCATCGGCGATATCGATGTCCACCCCCTTGATGACGGGATGCGCGCCGAATGATTTCCGGACATTTTCGAATTGAACGTTTGCCATACTCCCTCCTCCCAGATCATGAGCACTGCATATATGTCGGTTTCGGCCGGCGTCAGCCCGGCCCGTTCACCCCCGCCCGACGAAGGGCATTTTCGTCGCCATGACAGTCATCGTCAGCACATTGGCGCTGAGCGGCAGGCCCGCCATGTAGACGACCGCATCGGCAATATGCGCCGGGTCGATCGTCGGCTCCGCAGCCATACTGCCGTTTGCCTGCAACACGCCGGCCGCAATCCTCGTCGTCATGTCGCTGGCGGCATTGCCGATATCGATCTGGCCGCAGGCGATGTCGAATTCCCGCCCGTCGAGGGCGGTGGATTTCGTCAGTCCTGTTATGGCGTGCTTCGTCGCCGTGTAAGGTGCGGAATTCGGCCGCGGCGTGGTGGCGGAAACGGAGCCGTTATTGATGATGCGCCCGCCGCGCGGATTTTGGCCCTTCATCAGCCGGAAGGCCTGCTGGGTGCAGAGAAAAGCGCCGGTGAGATTGGCGGCGACGATGGCGCTCCATTGCTCAAAGGAAACCTCTTCCAGCGGCAGCCCGGGCACAGTGACGCCGGCATTGTTGACCAGGAGGTCGAGCCGCCCGTATTTTTCCGAGATGGCGTCGAATAGCGCCCGCACCGAAGCGGCATCGCCGACATCGGCGGAAACCGCGAAGAACTCCGCGCCCGTCTCGCCGCCAAGCTCAGCAGCGGCCTTATCGAGCACATCGGCCCGACGCCCTGAAATGACGACCGTGTAGCCGGCAGCGCCGAGACCCCGGGATATGGCGCGTCCGACGCCGGTGCCGCCGCCGGTGACAAGCGCTACTCTTGCCTCTCCGCTGGTCGATATGCTCATGCGATCCTCCCGCCGAGTTCATCCTCGATATGTGCCTTCAGGATTTCGTCGAAGCTCGTCTCCGCCTTGAAGCCCAGCGAGGACGCTCTCTCCGCATCGAATTGAGTCGGCCAGCCGGCGACGATGCGTTCGATCACCGGATCGGGCACGCGTTTGATGAGGGCGACTGCCTTGTCGCCGGCCACGCGGCGCAAGGCTTCGATCTCTTCGGAGACCAGCGCTGAAAGACCCGGCATGGTGAGGTTGCGTCGGGCGCCGATCCTTGCCGTATCGATCGTCGCGGCATGGACGAAGAAGCCGACGGCCGCGCGCGGGCTCGCGAACCAGTGCCGGACGCTGTCGCTGACCGGCAGCACCGCTTCCTTGCCGACCAGCGGCTCACGCAGGATGTTGGAGAAGAAACCCGATGCCGCCTTGTTCGGCGCGCCGGGACGCACGCAGATGGTCGGCAGCCGGATGCCGATACCGTCGAAAATGCCGCGGCGGGAATAGTCGGCAAGCAGCAGTTCGGCGATCGCCTTCTGGGTGCCGTAGCTCGTCAGCGGCGTCGTGAAGAATTCGTCGGGAATAACCTCGGGAAACGGCGTGCCGAAGACGGCGATCGAGGAGGCGAAGACGAGACGCGGCACATAGGCGCTGGTGAGGCCGGCCTGGCGGACCGCATCAAACAGCGCGCGCGTGCCGTCGAGATTGACGGCATATCCCTTGTCGAAATCCGCTTCCGCCTCTCCCGAGACGATGGCGGCGAGATGGAAGATCAAGTCCGGCAGGCCTTCGATCAGCCTGTCGGCGGCGCCGGCACCGGCGAGGTCGACCGTCAGCGCCGTCGAGATCGGCCGGAGCGATTCCGGCACCGGCGGCTGAAAGGCGTCCGCCAGCGTCAACCGGGTGACGGGCCGGCCGAAAACCAGCGGCTCGCGCGCGATCTTCTCGACCAGCTTGCGGCCGACCATGCCGGCTGCGCCCAAAATCATCACATGCATGGCGGCTCTTCCTCCCGTTCGGCCGGTGTCTTCGGCAATCGTCGCGTTATCCTGGCGGTCACTGCCTGTCGCAACTGGCGGCGCGATCGGAATGTGTCCGATCGAATTCAGATAGGTATGCAACCTGCAGGTCAAGCCGGATTGGCTGATCCGCAGATCTTGGCAGTCAAACATTTCTACGATGCCGGACGCCCGAAGCTTTGTCCGTCCCGTTTCTGCTCCAGGTTTGTTCGCTGGTATCGATACCGGTATCGGTAACAACGCCTATTTTGGTCGCATATGTCAAGTAGTGCGTGTTTTCCTTTTTTGCAAAAGAGCCTATGAATCTGGTGTTGGCCGCTGGCGAGGCAATTCGACTAAGGAATCGGTTCGATGCGCAAATCTACATTGGAAGAGGTTGCCGCCGCGGCCGGCGTCAGCAAGATGACGGCATCGCGGGCCCTTCGGGGCGCGGCCGACGTCTCCAAGGAGACGCGCGAAAAAGTGCTCCAGCAGGCCGAGCGGCTGAGCTATGTCGGCAACCGGCTGGCGCTCTCGCTGTCGTCGCAGCGCACCAACCTCGTCGCCGTCGTCGTTCCCAGCATGTCGAACATCGTCTTTCCCGAAATGCTGGCGGGCATCTCGGCCGGATTGCGGGGATCCGGCATGCAGGCGGTTTTCGGCATCTCCGACTACGACATGGCGAAGGAGCGCGAGATCATTCGCGACATGCTCTCCTGGCGGCCTGCCGCCATTATCGTGACAGGTCTCGATCAGCCGGCAGAAACGGTCAGAATGCTGCAGAATGCGGAGATCCCCGTCATCCAACTGATGGATCTCGACGGCACGCCCATCGATTTCAACGTCGGCCTTTCGCACGGCAAGGCTGGAGAAGAGATGGCAAAGGCGCTTTTGGCGGCCGGCCGGCGGCGGTTCGGCTATATCGGCAGCGCGATCGACCGAGATTTGCGGGCCGGCAAACGAAGGGCCGGCTTCGAGAAGGTGCTGCGCGAGAGTGGCCTTTCATTCGTGGACGAGCGGATCAACGCCCCCTATTCCTCGGTGGCGCACGGCAAGCGGCTGTCGCTCTCCATGCTCGCGGCGACCCGGGATCTCGATTGCATCTATTATTCCAACGATGACATGGCCACAGGCGGCGCCTTTGCATGTCTGGAGCTCGGCATTGCCAGCCCCACGGAAATCCTGATCGCCGGATTCAACGGGTTGGATGTTGCCAGTGCCCTCCCCGTCAGAATCGCGACCTCGATTTCGCCACGGCGCCAGATGGGTGAAACCGCCGCCGCGCTTCTGCTCGCTGCGAGCAGCGGAGACGAAAGCCGCATATCCGAGAAGATAATTGCCTTCACGCCGGAGATCACCGGGGTCGGTTGATGTCCTTACGAAATAGAATGAGGGGAGAAAGGCCGCGGTCATCATTCTCGACCGAGTTGCTTGAGGAGGTCGGCAATCATTGCGCGCTGGCCCTTGAGGATCTTGATCTCCGCCCTCCCGGTTGGAAACCATTCGGCGCGGTCGACCTCGGGGAAATTCTGGATGCGGCCCGATCGCGGTGGCCATTCAATCTGAAACTCCGAACTCCGTATCGCCTCGACACTCAGCGTCGCGTTCGCCTCCGCTGACCAGACGACCACCACTTTTCCGCTGGGCTGGCGATATTCTCCGAGCCGGGCGAAGGCTCCTTGAATTTCGACGCCTAGCTCCTCCTGCGCCTCCCGGATCGCTGCTGACAATTCGTCTTCACCGGGTTCGATCAATCCTTTCGGGATCGACCAGGCGCCCTCGTCCTTCTTCGCCCAGAAGGGACCGCCGGGATGGACGAGCAGGACTTCCAGCCGCGTCTCGAAAAAGCGGTAGATGAGAAGTCCGGCGCTACGGACGGGCATCGGCAACTCCCCGGATGATCATGGTCATTCCTCGATGACAACTTTCCGCGCGGTGGTGCGTTAGGGATGACAGCCACACAGACGCACGGAGAATATCATGCCCAAAGGATTTCGTTTCGACCTGCTTGCGAAGAGCGGTTATGTGGCGCGCGGCGCCGTGTTCCTTCTTGTGGCGGGCTTGGCCCTCTTCTCCGGCGTTGCCGGGGGAGAGCCGGAAACGAAGTCGGCACTTTCAACGCTTCTCGGACAGCCCTTCGGCCGCGTTTGGGTCGGGCTCATCGGCCTTGGACTTCTTGGTTTCGTCGGCTGGCGACTGGCGCAGTCCCTGGCCGACAGCGATGGCCACGGCAGCAAGGCCAAGGCTGTCGCCATCCGCACGGTTCTCTTCGGCAGCGCTGTCGTTTACCTCGGGCTTGCCGGATACGCGCTGGGACACGCACTCTTCAGCGGCGGCGGTAGCGAGGGATCGGGTGAGAAGGGCTTGGCCCAATGGATCATGTCGCAGCCGTTCGGCGCCTATCTCGCCGTAGCCGTCGGCCTCGGCTTTATCATCGGCGGGGTGGTGACGGCAGCCAAGGGCATTACAAAGAAATTCGAGCGCTATCTCAGGCTCGCCGACGCCAGCGGCGTGGTGACCACGGTCTGCATATACGGCCTCGTCGCCCGCGGCGTCGTTTTTGCGATCATGGGAATCTTTTTCGCCTATGCCGGTTTCCGCGTCGACCCGCAACAGGCGGGCAGTATGGCGGACGCGCTTGAGTGGGTGAGACAGCTCCCGTTCGGCTCGATCCTCTACATCGCCGTCGCGATCGGACTGGCGGCCTTCGGTGTCTATAACCTCATTGAAGCGCGCTATCGCATCGTGCGCAGCCCTTCCCTTGCCGATGTCAAACATCCGATCGCGACAGCTGGCCATTAGCGACGGCTTTTCAACGGCGCGGGCTGCGGCATCTCTCTCAGATGATCTATTTTACCGGCGATACCCATTTTGCAGATCCGCGCGTCCTCCGCATCGACCGGCGCCCCTTCCCCGACATGGCCTCGCATGATGTGACGCTGATCCGGAACTGGAACGAGATCGTCGGTCCGCAGGACGAAATCTGGCACCTCGGCGACGTCATGTCTTTCCGTGGCGGGGACTGCGACCAGCTGCTTTCCTTGCTGAACGGGCGCAAGCACCTCATCGTCGGGAACAATGATCCTCCGACGACGACGGAGGCGACGGGATGGGCAAGTGTTCAGCACTACAAGGAGATGACGCTGGACGACCATCTGCTGATCCTGTGCCACTACCCGTTCCGCACCTGGAACAAGATGGGCAAGAAATCGATCAATCTGCACGGACATTCCCACGGCCGTCTGAAGCCCCTGCCGCGCCAGTACGACGTCGGCGTCGATCGGCAGGGCCTCAGGCCGGTGTCTCTGGATGCCTTGTTGTCAACGAAGTGCGGGCTTTGATCCCGCCGCATCGAAACAGGATGATCTGGCCGGTGGCGCCGCCGTTTGCTTTATGGTGGGCGAGAGATTTCGCTAGCGTGACTGGAAACGGATGGAAAGCATGGGTCGGCAGGACGAGATGAAGGCCTGGTTCTCTTCGCTGAAGCCGGTTCGGCCGGGCGAGCTGATCGGCTTGTGGAGGGGGGCGGGCATCCCGTCCGATCACCCGCTTGACGGCGTTCTCGAGAACCTTGGCTGGTTCGGCAAGCGGTTTCACGGAGACATGCGCGCGGACGCACTGCTCTTTCAGTGGCGTGCGGATCGGCTGGTGGCCATTGAACCCCGGTTTTTGCCAATCGGACTGGCCATCAAAGCCGCACCCTTCGGGCGCACAAGGGTCGCGCGGACCTGGTTCTCATATCTGCAGAAGGCATTACGTGCGCGGGGCACGACCGCGTCGCTTGCGCTTCAGATCTCGGGGGACGACGCCACCGCGGCAATGCGTTATGACGGGCAGCCGATCGTCGATTATTTTCGCAGGATGAATGCGCAAGAGCTGGCTGGCATGATGTGTGTTGCAGGTGACGACCGTCGTTATTTCTTCAAGCTGCGCAGAATCGACGCCATCGCAGCCACGGAGGCGTAAGTCGTAAAGCGCCGCCCTTCACGCGCAACAAAAACGATCTGACGCCGGGAACAATCTGCCATGCTGATCTGTTGTCCGAACACGCAAATTTGGGGGCTACCATGCGTACTTTCCTGATCGCAACTTTGCTCCTGCTGTCTTGTCTTCCTGTCGGGGCAATGGCGTCAGAGGTCGGTTTTTTGCAGTCTTTGGCCGGCGACTGGAGCGGGACTGGAAAGGTGCTCACGCGGATTGGCGGCACGAACCTGAACGTCTCCTGCACCCTCCGATCTGATGCGAGCGCATCCACCGTTTCGATGAACGGCAAGTGTCGCGGCCTTGCGGTTTTCACCAGAACCTTCTCGGCGACCGTCAAGGCTGACGGAGAGCGTTATACCGGCAATTATGTCGGGCCGTTAGGACTGCCGTCGAAGCTTGCAGGCAGCAGGAAAGGTACTGCCCTCAACCTGCGTGTGACCTGGGCGCGACTGGTCAACGGTGATCGAGACGCAGTTTTGATGATCGAGAAAGTCGGACAGAACCGGCTTCGGCTGCAGACCGTCGACCAAGATCCTGCTTCTGGCCAGTCGGTCGTGACCAGTCGCATCGATTTGCAGCGGCCCTCGACGGCTAAGAGATAGCCGGCCGCGCAACATCCCGATCGCTGCTCAGTGCTTTTTGGCGTGATGGTCGCCGCGATCGCCTTCTCCGGGCTTCGCATCATTCTTCGCCTTGCGCCGCTTGTCGGCCGACAGCGAGCGGCCGACGTCCGCCGACTCGGTGAAGCGGCCCTGATCGTCGCGGCGGACGTAGCGCTTGTCGGTGCCAGTATCGATGAGCTCACGTTTGGACATGATGTTCTCCCGCTGTTTGATCAGGGAAACGCACAGGATTCCAAAAGGATGCATTGGCCGCGGCATATCAGGTGGCTAGCCGGTGCCCCGGCTCACCTATTAGGCGGCCATTCTGACGAGCGCGTCGCAGAGCTGGCGAGTATCGTAAGGCTTGGGGAAGAAAACGCCACGCTCGGGCAATTCATCTTTGCCCGGCTGCTTCATGCCGGAGACGATGATGATTTCGACGGGCGGCCAGCGATTGCGGACGGCATTTGCGAGTTTCAAACCGTCCATGCTTCCCGGCATGTCGATGTCCGTGAACAGGATCCGAATGCCGGGCACGCTTTCGAAGAGCATGAGAGCCTCATCGGCATTGCGTGCTTCGAGCGCTTCCAAGCCTGCTTCCTCGACGATGCCGACTGCCATCATCAGCAGCAGAGCTTCGTCCTCGACCACGACTACCTTGGTTTTCATGTTCCGCTCGTATGCATGTCATCCTTACCCAGAGGGTCAACTTCGCCTTTCGCAACCGGTTCCCCGATCAAAAATATTACTTCGAAGACGAGGCCCCCGGGCCTGTAGTCCGACCTGGAGCGCGCCTGCGCCTTCGACGGGAAGGCCCGTTCGATCAGCACCGAACCGAAGCCCCTTTTCGTCGGCGTCGAAACCGGCGGTCCACCCGCTTCCGTCCAGACGAGAAGGACGCGTCCGTCATCGTGCTTCCACTCGATGGTGACGGTTCCATATTCGCTTCCGAGACTTCCATACTTGGTTGCGTTGGTTGCCAGCTCGTGCACCACGAGCGAAAGCGGCAGGGCGATGTCTGCGGGAAGAACCACTTCCGGGCCATCCAGGCGAATGCGCTCGGTCTGCGACGCGACGTGGGCGCGCAAGGCTGCGGATACAATCTCACTGACGGGCGAGGCCGACCCCTCGCGCGACAGGATGAGATCATACGTGCCGGCGAGCGCTGCGAGCCTCTCGGCGAAGGAATTGTATCTTTCCGGATCGGAGCGCGAGAAGGTTTGCCGGGCGATCGCCTGAACGAGAGTAAAGCCATTCTTGACCCTATGCGCCAGTTCGCGGACAAGGAGGCTTCGCTCCTCCTCCGCCTCCTGGCTCTGGCGTCTTCGTTCATCGAGTTCGTCAAGCAGCCGGTCGAGGGTCGCACCGACGACATCGAGCTCGTCTGGTCCTTTCATGCCGGTCCGCGCCGTCGTTTGGCCGCCGCGCCACTTTTCCATTACATCCGCGATCCTGGAAATCGGCGCCAGAATGAAGCGGTTGCCGATGAAGATGGCGGCGAGGAAAGCGAAAAGCGCGCCGCCGAAAATGGCGAGCGTGTTCATCAATGTCGCCCGGTTGATCGGCGCGAAAATCTCCGGTTTCGAGAAGCCGGCGCTGACATAAAGGGGGCTGGACGGCAAAGCGATCGGGCGATAGCCGAGGATGCGCGCTGTTCCGTCCTGGCCGATGATCTCGACCACGTCGGGCTGCTCGGCATGGACCAGGCGCTGGTATTCGTCGGATATGACAGTGCCGACGAACCGTTCGGGAAGGGGGACGCGCGCGACGACGATTCCCTTGTCGTCGGCTATGGTCACCTCGTTGCCCGGCGCTACGCCGCGCTCGGTAATGCGGTTCTGCAGCCAGTCCACCCGGATCCCGCTGACGATGACGGCCTTGACGGCGTCGCCTTCCGTCAGCGGCATGGCGAGCGGCAGCACGGGTCTGTCGACAAGGCGGCTCTGGGTATAGCTGCCGACGGCAAAGCTCTTGGTCTTGAGCACCTGCTGGAAATAGTCGCGATCTGAGAACGTCACGCCATCGGGAAAAGCCATGCTGCCGCAGACCGGCCGTCCGTCGAGGCCGACGACGAAGATGGTGCGGATGTTCGGAATGTTCTCGGCGACCGATTTGAGAGCTTCATTGCAGCCTCGGACGTCGAGGTGCCGCACGGACGGCATAGCGGACACGGAGACGAGAAGGGCGCGCAGGCCCTCCACGATCCTGTCGACTTCCGAAGATGCTTGTCTGGCCGCTTGTGCCGCGGATGCGCGCACTTCTTCATTGCGCTGATGGCGGAGCGCGATTTCGTTGTAAACGAGCATCGCCACCACCGGCGCCAGCGCCGCGACCGCAACTGCGACCAGCTTAAGTCTCATCATGCTCCCTCTCGGAACAAGCTAGTTAGCATGTTCGAAAGGGTCTGGCCCAGATCACGCGGCCAAACTTGTTTACAAAATATCAACGCAGGAATCAGGACGTCCGCGCGGCAGCCTTGCCGAGTTTCCGATTGCGGCTAGATAGAGCAAAGATGAATGATGCCAAAAGCACGTCCTTCGACCGTCCTGCAGCCGGGTCTTTCTCGCCGCAGCCGTTGACCGGCGCGATGGCGGATGAGGTCGAACGCCTTTTATCGGGTCGAACCCGCGACATTCGCCTGTCGGGCGACCTGCGGCGCCGGTTCGACGAAAGGCTATGGCGCCAGAGGGCGAAAGTCATTCGGTCCTGGATGACATGGGTCGCTTTCGTCGGCGTTCTGACGCTGGCGCTGAATGCCATGCTGCTTCCCCGTGAGGTTGCCCTGTTGATGGTCGCCCCGGCCTGCCTGCTGCCGCCGGCGGCGATCCTGACGGCGCTCGTCTGGACCAAGCCGCGCCCGGCGGCGGTTCAACGCGCATCGCTCCTCGGCGGAATGTGCCTCATTCTGCTGTCGGTCGCACTCGTCGGCGTCTTTGCGGGAGGCGAATTCTACGAGCGCCATCTGACCATCATGCTGTTCGTCGCCACAAGCGCCATCACCATCTTCAGCGTGCCGCTCGGCTGGACGATCGCCATCGCCTGTTATGCCCTCTGCCTCTATTTCGCCTTTCAATGGTACAACCCGCTCGTGGAAGCGGGCAGTGTCGTGGCCGGGACCCTGTTCTTTTCCTGTGGGATCATCGCGACCGTGGTTGCCAGGCGAACGATGAACATCCTGGCGCAGAAGACATTTCTGCTCGACTGCAGGGACCAGCGCCGCGTCGCGGAATTGGCCGATGCGAATGCCCGATTGGAACGGCTGGCCAGAACCGATCCGCTGACGGGGATCGCCAATCGTCGCTGGATGATGGAAACGCTTGAGAGCCTCTGGCGCCACGGCCGTGAAACCGGCATCGTCGCCATGCTCATGTGCGACATCGACCACTTCAAGGCGCTCAACGACAATCTCGGGCATGGCGAAGGTGATCGCTGTCTTGTCAAGATCGCCGGCATCATCCAGAGCTGCGTGCGCGCCGATCGCGACCTCGTCTCACGACACGGCGGCGAGGAATTCCTCATCGTCCTTCCCGATGTCGAAGAAGAAGATGCGGTCGCGGTGGCGAAGCGAATACGTGAAAGCGTGGAAGCCGCCGCGCTTCCGAACCCGTCTTCCAGCGTCGGCCCGTCGGTGACGTTGAGCGTCGGCGTGGCCTTCAAATCGGCGGTCGACACCGGCGTTTCCCTGGCTGATCTCCAGCACGAGGCCGACATGGCTCTTTATCGCGCCAAGGAAGCGGGGCGCAACCAGGTCTCAGTCTTTCGCCGTCCGCCGCCTGCTGCGGAACAGATCGCCGCCCGACGCTGACATGTCCGGGGCTGGTTTGCCGTCAGGGCGCGAAACAAAAAAGCTGCGAATGGAAAATTGTCCTCGGGTGAACCGCACTCGGATGGTAGAGAGACTGGTTGGGTGCAGCCCATCATGGCGGTCCGGAACTCGCGGAGCAGAAAAGGGCTGCTATCAGTCATACTCGCCTGCGGATCATTGTCCAGCCGACAGCGAGCATGACCGCTCCCCACGCTAAGAAGCCGATATCCCAGTAGAGCCATGCTGACCGATCGGCAGTTTCATTCACATGATGGATGCCCAGCAGCTGGTGGTTGACCAGTCCTTCCACAAGGTTGAACAGGCCGAAGCCTGTCAGCGCCGTGCCGATCAATTCCTTGGTTGACCAGCGGAAATGCGGGCGGCGCGCCGAGCGCCAGAAAATGAACAGGCCGGCGAGAAGGAACAGATAGGTCGCCGAGTGGAAAACCCCGTCCCAGAAGGTGTTGAACGCGAGGTTGTCGATAGAGTCGATCGGATACCAGGCACTGAACATGTGGTGCCACTGCAGCAGCTGGTGGAAGACAATGCCGTCGAAGAAGCCGCCGAGGCCAAGGCCGAACAGGATACCCGAGGACCGTGGGAAGTGCCGATCAATGGCCACGCGGGTGGTTGAGCTCATCGGATCACCGGGATCGCCGCCGTGGAAACTGCGGAGATGAAGCCGGCAGCGCTCAGGCCGAAGGTCAGATATTCTGCCGCTCTTTGCCGGTGGACGAGCTCCGCATTTTCACGGCCACGGCCGGCCGCAAGGCCGCCAGCTATCCAGCGCGCCAACGTCAACCAACCGAGGAGCAGCGCCGACTGCCTTGCCGTGTTCATTGCCTGCTCCCGTTCCTGATTGCCGCCCGCAGGGAATTTCCCGTGCGGATTTACCAGTAACAAGGCGAGGTTCGCTTTGTTTCTGTGCGGTATCGCACGTTGTTGTGGATGCTGGCCGTGGCGCAGGAGCGTGGGCGAGGCCTCTTGCGGACGGCATGTCTGCGTGTGCAATGTGACGGCAACGGTTGGCGACTTTCGTGGGAGGAGGTAGCCGAATGATTGCCATACCGCGATAATGCGGCTTCAGATTGGTTTGACGCGGCGGCGAACTTTCTCTTGCAATCGCCCGCGCTCCAAACGGTGTCGGCGGCACGGTTGAACGCCGAAGAATCCCTGCCTGTTGCGACCAACGATTACTGTTTCCTCAGTTAGATATTAGGCGCATGATCTGCCGCGGGAGGAAAGGAGGTCCACATGGACCGGACAATGGTGGAGAAACATTTGCAGCAGGCGCGCGAGCATGTCGCTGCGGGAGAACTGCACCTGGCTCGGCAGCGTGAGATCGTGGCCGAGTTGATCGATCGCGGCGCCGACGTCACGGAAGCGAACCGGCTTCTGATGAATTTCGAAGAGTCTCAGATCATGCATGTTGCTCACCTCGACAGGCTCAAGGCGGAGCTTCTTGCGTTGGCAAGCGGGGCGTGAGGCAAGCAGACAGGCGGAGCCTGACGGTTGCAGCGCTTATCGACGGACCGGCAATTTGTCCGACGATAGTGGACATGGGATTATGACTGGTGTGCGGCGGCGATTGCCGCTTGCAGCGTTTCTATCAGCCGCGACATGTCGACGGGCTTGGCATAGCAGCTCATCGACTTGAACCTTGCTGGTAACGTCGAGGCGTCGTAGCCGGTGGTGAACACGAAAGGAACATGGCGTTCCAGAAGCGTGTCGGCAATCGGATACACCTGCTTTCCATGAAGATTGACGTCCAGGACCGCTGCGTCGAGGACATCGGCTGCGGTCAGCAGCTCGAATGCGCGCTCAAGAGATTGCGCCGGTCCCAGCACGAGCGCACCCGCTTCGGCGAGTTGCTGGGACATGTCCTCCGCCAACATGAACTCGTCCTCGACGATGAGCACGCGGCGTCCGCGCAGCAGCCCTTCAGCCATAGGCTTCGGCCTCGATCAGATTGCTGAGAGAAACCGGAATTGCGATCGTGCAATGAACCCCGTCCTCACCGAGAACGTAGGACGTCTTCGCATCGAGCTGATAAGGCAGCGCTCGCTCTATCAGTTCGCGGCCCTGACCACCCCCTTGCGGCCCGGAATCCGCGGGTGGCATTTTCACCCCGCTTTCCTGCCATTCGACATGCAGCCATGGCTTGCCGCCTTCGCCGGATTGCTCGACGCGCCAGGTGATGGCCAGATGCGCCCGGGCCTGGCTGAGCGCTCCATATTTGGCCGCGTTGGTGCCGAGTTCGTGCATGGCCAATGCCATTGTCTGCACGGTCGTGGAACGAAGCCTGACGCCATCAGGACCTTGCAGGCTTATCCGGCTGTTTTCGCCTTCCAGCGTGCCATGCGCGGCCAGTTCAGAGCGGATGAGCTGGTCGAAGGTTATGCGATCGCCTTCCTGCAGCCTCGACAAGAGGCCCTGCACTCGAGCCAACACGTCCAGACGGTCCCGGAACCTTTCGTGGAAGTCGGCCAGATCGGTGCTGGTGCGCATGGTCTTTTCGGCCATCGACCGGACGACGGCCATCAGGTTACGCGTGCGGTGCTGAAGCTCGGCGACGAGAACCTTCATCCGCTCGGCAGAGGCTTTTTCCTCGGTAATATCGCGGCCGATACCGCCGATCTGCTTGACGTTTCCTTCCTCCCCGAAAAGTGGGAAATCCGCGTTCCGCAACCAGCGGATCTCGTGGTCAGAGGCGCGCCTGATGCGGTACTCGAATTCGACGCGCTCGCCATTCCGCACCCGGCCGATCTCGGAGAGCGCCTGTTCCCGATCTTCGGGAATGATCAGTTCCGCCCAGCTTCGGAAATTGTTGCCGGTCATCGCCTGCTCGCGGTCGACACCATAGATGGTCTCGAAGGCCGGCGTCAGATAGACCCATTGCAGCGTCTCCGCATCGCGGATCCACAATACGTCGGTGGAGGCTTCGCCGAACAGGCGGAACTGCTCCTCCCCCTGCCGCAGAGCTGCCTGCGCCTGTTTTCGGGCCGAGATGTCGATGCAGAACTCGGCGACCGTGCCGTCGCCAAGATCGCGGCCGGCAAACAACATCCAGCGACGCGTCCCGTCAGCGAGAAAATACTCCTTCTCATAGGGGCCGATTTTGCCGGTTTCCTTCAGAGCTTCCATCTGGGCCTGGCTCTCGGCGTGGTGCTCCTCCGGGGTCAGCCGGCGCCAGTGCAGGTCGCCGCGCTCCATTTGCGAGCGGGTGTAACCCGACATCTTCAGGAAGACTTCGTTGGCGTCGAATATGACACCATCCTGATTGAGAAAAATTACGCCAACCGCATCCGTCTCCAGGACGCGCTGCAGGCGCTCCTCACTGCGGCGAAGCGCCACTTCCGCCTCGTAAGTGGCGGTCAGGTCGGTGAAGGTGACGACAGCACCGCTGATATAGTTGTCGACACTGCGATAAGGCAGGACGCGTGCGGCGTAGTGCCGGTTGTTGGTGGGATCGCTGACCTTTCTGTCAGTAGGCACAAGCGTTCTGAGAACGAGGCGAACATCATCCAGCAGTTCCGGATAGGCGACGCGAGAGACGACATGGTCGAGCGGCCGGCCGACATCGGTGTCGAGCAGATGGAATATTTCGGTCGCGGCCGGGGTAAAGCTCCTGACGCGCAGATCGTTGTCGAGGAAAACGGTGGCGATCTGCGTTGCCTCGAGGAGGTTCTTCAAGTCGGAATTGGTCCGGTCAAGTTCGGTAACACGGTGGGCAAGTTCGCCGTTGACCGTCTGCAACTCCTCGTTGACCGACTGCAGTTCTTCCTTCGAGGTTTCCATCTCCTCATTGGCCGACTGCAGCTCTTCGTTGATCGACTGATATTCTTCGTTGGAGGATTTGAGCTCCTCGTTTGTCGATTCCAGCTCCTCGATGGTCGCCTGCAGCCGGTCACGAGTGACGCGCAGATCGGTCTCGAGACGTTGGACGTGCTCTTCGCTCGTCAGCCTTCCGCCATCGGGCGCAGTGCCTTCGGCCACCTGCCCCGCGTCTTGAAACAGGACGATCAGCGAGGTGACGTCGCCGCTGCCGAGCGGTTCGACGATGATGTTAACGGCGTAGGTGCGGTCATCCTGGCGCAGCAGCACCCGTGGCACCTCGACCTTGACGGCTTCCGTCGTCGCACGCTGCAGGGCCGAACGCATGTCGAGTCGGAGGTCGCGATGGGCAAGGCTCAACAGGTTGAGCGTCGCCGTCCCCGACGCCGGTTCGAGATAGCGGCCTGTGCGTCCGGAGAAATGCAACACGTCGTAATGCGAATCGACGACCACATAGGCGGGGGCGAAGCGTTCGGCGACGACCTCCGCCTGCCGGCTGATCGTAGCCGACAGCCGCCCGGTCTGCAGCATCGGAGCCGGTGCAGAAAGCGGATGGTCGGGGCTGCGCGGGCGCGGGCTGAGCGGGAAATCCGGAATGATGCGGGTTGCCGTTTCCAGCCTTCGAAAAAGCCGATTTTTACGGTCGACGGGTGCAAAAAGCTTGGCGTGGCGGGTGACGTTTTCCGAAGAACCCAAAAACAGGATGCCGCTTGGCCTGAGGGCAAAGTGGAAGATCGGGATCACCCGGTTTTGCAGCTCACTGTCGAGATAGATCAGCAGGTTCCGGCAAGACAGGATGTCGATGCGCGAGAATGGCGCATCCTTGACGATGTTGTGCGGCGAGAAGATGCACATCTCCCGCAGTTCTTTGACAACGCAATAGGTGTCGCCTTCACGCACGAACCAGCGGGCCAGCCGTTCGGGCGGGACCTGGGAGGTTATCGCAGCGGAATAGCGGCCGCCACGCGCGATCCCCAGCGCGCGCGCGTCAAGATCGGTCGCGAATATCTGCACATCCGGGGGATAGTCCATGGTGGCCATATGCTCGCGCAGCAGCATGGCGATCGAATAGGCTTCCTCGCCGGTGGCGCAACCGAGCACCCAGACGCGCAACTGGTCTCCCGGCTCCTTGCCTTCGAACAGCCTAGGAATCTCGCGCTCAAGCGCTTCGAACTCGGCCGGATCCCTGAAGAACTGCGTCACGCCGATCAAAAGGTCCTGGAAAAGGTTCTGGACCTCGTCGCGGCTGGCGCGCAGCCGCTCGATATAGGCCTCGATGCTGCCGATCTGCAGCACCTGCATGCGTCGCTGAACGCGCCGCGTGAAGGTGCCGCGCTTGTATCCGTGGAAGTCATGGCTGGTGACATTGCGAAGAATCGTGGCAATCTGCGTGATCTGCGCCTCGATCGCGCTTGGCGGCTCGTCATCGAGACCAGCGTCTTCTTCGGTCACATTGCCGGCGTACAGCGAGATATGCGTTGCAATCCCCTGCGCCGGCAGGCGTAGGTCGGCAATTGCCAACGCCCCTCCCCCTTCCTCGGGAGATCCACCATCGGCGCCTTCGCCCAACTCCACAATCGACAGGCCGCCAAATTTCTTGGTCGCCGCCACACCGGCTGTGCCGTCACTCTCGAGCCCCCTGAGGACTACGGCAATGGCACGCTCCTGGGCATGTTCCGCGAGTGAGATCAACATCGTGTCGATCGTGCCCCGATGGCCGATCGGCTCCGATGCCGGCCGAATGCGGATGTGACCGTCTTCGAGGGTCATCATATCGTCGGACCCGCCGATGTAGATATGATTTGGAACAATCCGCTCTCCATCGACTGCGACCGTCACCGCCAGTCGATCCTGCCGCCCGAGCATATCAAGAACGGCAGCGGCATCGACCCCTTCCTGACGCACCGCCACAAGGTAGGATGCACCGAGGTCTGGGTTGATTTGCGAGAATATCTGTTCGAGTGAGCTAACAGACTGCGCACACACCGCTATGCCGACGATCACGACCGGCTGTTCGTGGCGGCCCTGGTCAGGCGCGCTGGCCTGCTGCTCCATGCTTTGCTGTTCGTCGTACGCCATCATCGATCCATGCCTCTGCTGCGCCGACTCTAGACGTTCGGCACAGCAGAAAGATACAACTTTATCAGCTATCTTGGAAACGCGATGCGCGACCGAGGCGCAGAGACGTCAGGGCAGCTTGCCGCAAGGTCTCCGAATACTGCTTGTACTCGACAGCCCTTGCCTCGTAGAGCTCGGCGACGGCGGTGCGGCCGGTGTCGCGCGCGTCCCGCGCCATCCGCTCCACCAGCGTCAGCCGCTCCTCCATCACTCGCATGGCAATCCTAATCGCCGCATCGAGCTCATCGATATGCGCAACAAGCGCGTCGGCGGTATAGGCGTGGCCGATCTGACAGCGAAATCGCAGCGGCTGCGAGCCGCGAACCTCGGAAAGCACGCCGTGACAGTCGGGACAGGTTAGGGCAGTCGGAGAGGCGATCTTGCGAAGTTCGACACTGCCAAGTCGTGCGCCAGCCGCAATATCGACTTCCAGCCGCAGACTGTCCGATGGCGAACCGCAAGCCGGCCCGGCATCGCTTCCTGCGATGCCTGCGAGGAGCTTGCCAAGGTCAGCCGCAGGGGCCACATGATCGACCTCCACTGCCTCAAGCGCCGCCAAGGGCATCTGGTCTGCCTCCGCGTCGAGCGGGTGCTGCACTACGGTCGTCCCCCCATTGGTTTTGATCGCGTGCAATCCTGCCGCTCCATCGTTCAGCATTCCAGTCAGCACGAGCCCGACCACCCGTGGGCCGAAAGACAGGGCAGCAGAGCGAAACATGGGATCGATCGACGGCCGGACCATGTTTTCCCGGGGGCCGGCACCGAACTTGATCGTCTCGCCCATGAGCAACAAGTGGCGATCGGGTGCAGCGAGATAGATGTGGCCCCGCTCGATCGGCTGCCCGTCGATCGCCTGCGTGACCGGAAGCTTGGACCGTGCCGATAGGATCTCCGGCAGAAAGCCCGGAGAATTCGCGGGAATATGGGTACTGACGAAGACGCTTGCAGGAAGGTCGGCGGGCAAATCAGCGACCAGGGTTTTCAAGACAGCACTGCTCCCTGCCGACCCGCCAATCGCAATGATATCCTTGGTCGCGCTGGAAGACATAGATTTTGACCTTTCCTGATCAGGTTCAACAACCGACGAGCCCTCTTGGTTCCGCCGGGCACCCGGAATCGCTCCGCTCGTTGCTGCATGCACCGCCGAAAGCTGCAGATTCCCGGAGCCCGGCTGGGGTGATCAATTCAGAGGCTGGGACCCTGCCCGGCCAAAGAGCGCGACGGCGATCTTTTCGAGCTCGGTCGGTTTCTCGCAGAGAGCAAATCCTCGATACTTTGCGGGGATGTGTGACGGGTCGTAGCCGGTCGCAAAGACAAAATTGATCTCTCGTTCCTCCAGTTCATCGGAGACAGCAAATACCAGCTCGTCGCCAAGAAAGACGTCCAGGATCGCCGCATCGACGCGTTCGCGATTGATGAGGTCAAGCGCGCGGCCAACATTCGCCGCAGGGCCAATGACGGTCGCGCCGAAATCCTCCAATTGCCGGCGGGTCTCGTCGGCAAGAAAATACTCGTCCTCAACGATCAGGATACGCTTCCCCGAGAAGAGTTTCGTGTAATTGCCTTTTTCCACTGGGTTCTTCCAATCGGGCCGGAGGTCAATGAGAGCGGCGGACTCCGGGCGGCTGCCGTACCGGCAGACCAGCCAGGACCGTCAGCAGCTCTCGTTCATCGCAGGGTTTGTTGAGACAGGGCATCATGCTGAATGGCTCGGGCACGGAATCGCAGTCGTAACCCGTGACGACAACGAAGGGGATTCCTTGCTCGGCAAGCCTCTCGGCCACCGGGTGGGCCATTATCCCACGCAAGTTGATGTCGAGAATTGCGGCATCAAGTTCGGACGCGCGCTCAGAGACGAGCTTCAAAGCGCCGGCGACATTAGATACAGGCCCGGCGACTTCGGCTCCTGCGTCCTCCAGCGCCATGACCATGCTGGAAGCGGCGAGGTACTCGTCTTCGACGACCAGGTAGAATCGCCCCGCGAACGAAAATGGTCTTTGCATGATCCAGCTCCTTCGCATGCCGAACTCCCGCTGCGGGCGAAAGTTGCGCCGCCGAACGGATAATAGCTTCACGATGTCCCGGCCGTGACAGAATCTATTCGCGTCCTTTTTGCCCGCGTATGGGGGGTGCGAAAATGGGCGCGTGATTGACGGTGTTTTTCCCAGCGCTCCTTGCACCGTTTAACGGGAATCCCATCAGGCGCTCGTACTCAGCTTCCGGAATGCCGTAGGAGCCGTGAGCTTTGAGAATGAGTCCGGCCCGGTCCACAATGATGACCTTTCCTCGTACGGACCTGATGAGCTTCTCGCCCTCCAGGACGTGGAGCGCGCCCGTCACGCCGGAGCGCCTGACGCCGAGCATGAAGGACATGTATTCGTGAGTCAGATGCAGCACCGGGTTGTCTGTTCGGTCGAGAAGCATCAGCAACCAACGCGCCAGTCTCTGTTCTATGGAGTATCGTCCGTTGGCCAAGGCGGTGTAGCTGATTTGAATTCCGAGCGCTCGCGAAAAGGAATGTGAAAGAGAGCGCAACTGCGGGGCTCGGTGCGTAAGACGAAGGAAACTATCGACGTCGATGCGCTGCGCGGTTCCTTCGATCTGCACCATAAGGTTGTAAGGCGTTCGCCAATCGCCCTCCAACAACCCGGCACCGGTCACGCCTTCACGTCCGATCAGGCCGGCTTCGACCTGTCTGCCATCGAGAGACGCGGCGACAAGGGAAACGACACCGGTTTCGATGAAGGACACCGTTGTTATTTCTGCAAACTGCTGCTCGAGGACCTCACCTTGGATCAGCTGCACCGGCTTCAGATGTGGCCGGATGATCTCGCTTTCGCGTCGAGAAAGCATCGAAAGGATCAAGTTCTTTTGGCCACCCGCCGCCTTTTCAATTGAGCGCCGGCAGTCGGAAAGCGCATCGTAAACCGCGCTCTTGTCCAACGGCTTTTCCAAGAAAATGCGATCGGCAAAACGCGGAGGAACAACGTCTCGGCTGTAGCCGGTTGCAAAGAAGAAGGGGATATTGCGCCTTGATAGCTCGTCGGCAACCGGAAATACCATGGTTCCGGCCAGATTGATGTCCAAAATGGCAACATCGATTTGGGAGGAATCATCAATATATTTCAGTGCCTGCTCGACGTTGGGGGCAGGGCCGACAATCTTGACGCCGATTTCGCTCAGGTTGGAAGCGAGATCACTCGCCAGCACATAGTCATCCTCGACGACCAGGACAACCCTTCCCCGAGGTTTGTCAAAAGCCGTATTCATGCGGATCTGTCTCCCAGCGCCATGTCGATTTATACTGGAAACGTTCGCGTTGCGCACCTGTTCCGAAGCGGCACGACCGACCATCGACCGTAGGTTCGCCGATAGCCTCAATAAGCTGAGGCTCCCCGAGCGCGCCGCGCTTTTGCGCCATGTCGTCGCCCGCGAAAACTTCCGTGCTCTATAAGGTCAGCTGCACCTTGCAAGCAGCCGTACGGTCACCGGCAAGGATGAAAGCGGCGTCGGCCTCTTCGAGGGGCAGGCTGTGACTGATGATTGGCCGCACGTCGATCTCGCGACTTGAGATCAGCGCGACGGCGGCGGCGAATTCCTCGTGGAACCGCTGCGTGCCATGGATATGGAGTTCCTTGCCGACGATGGCGTTGAGCGGGACCGGAATCTCTCCCGTGACACCGACCTGCACGATCGTGCCGCGCGGCCTGATGGCGGCAATCGCGCTGCGGATGGCGGGCGCGGCGGCCGAGCATTCGAAGACGAGATCGAAATAGCCCTTCCCCGTCTCGAATTCGGCAAGCGCCGCACCCTCTCGAGACACATTGATCGTCCGACTCGCCCCCATCGCCTCTGCTCTCTCCAGTGCCGCGTCGGCCACATCGGTCACGACGATTTCGGCCGCGCTGTGATAGCGGGCGGCGGCAACCATCAGGCAGCCGATCGGGCCGGCGCCTGTGACGAGGACGCGCTTGCCCGAGATCTCTCCCGCACGCGATGCCGCGTGCAGGCAAACGGCCAAGGGCTCGCTGCAGGCGGCTTCCGCGGCGGTCGTCGCCGCTCCGACTTCGAAGCACTGCCTGGCCGGCACCACCAGCCTTTCCCGGAACATGCCCTGCTCATGCGGCAGGCGCATCGCGCTGCCCATGAAACGCATGTCGAGGCAGTGGATCGGCAGTCCCTTCCCGCAATATTCGCATTCGCCGCAGGGCTGGCTGGGGTTGACCGCCACCAGCGTTCCGGGTTTCAGGTCTGCCCCCTCCCCTGCCCTCTCGACGATTCCCGATGCCTCGTGACCCGGAATTATCGGCTCGCGCACCCGGATCGGTCCGAAGCCGCCATCCTGATAATAATGCAGGTCGGAGCCGCAGATGCCTGCGGCTGCCATTTTCAGCAGCACCTCGCCTGGGCCGGGAGCCGGAACGGTGTCGGTCTCCACCCTGAGATCGCCCTTTTGATAAAGCCGTGCCAGACGTGTCCGCATCATGGCCCTCCTATCTCAACAGTCCGAGTTGCTGCGGCAGCCAAAGCGATACGGCTGGGATGAAGGTGATCAGGATCAATGCGAGGAAGAGCGGCACCAGCCAGGGCAGGATCGCCATGGTGGTGCGTTCGACCGAGAGTTTCGCGACTCTGGACAGCACGAACAGCACCATGCCGAGCGGCGGATGCAACAGGCCGATCATCAGGTTCAGCGTCATGATCAGGCCGAACTGAACCGGATCGATACCGAACCTGGCGACAATCGGCAGCAGGATCGGCACGAGGATCGTGATTGCGGCGATCGTATCCAGGAAGCAGCCGACGAAAAGCATCAGCAGGTTCACGAGGATGAGGAACACCCATTTATTGTCGGTGATCGACAGGATTGCATCGGAAAGCAGCTGTGCGGCCTGGCTGACCGTCAGCAGCCATGCGAAGACGGAAGCCGCGGTGACGATGAAGAGAACGGATGCCGTCGTCTCGATCGTATCGAAGCTGGCCTTGGCGAGCGTCGAGAACGTCATGGTGCGGTAGCGCACCAGGCCGAGGAACAGCGACCAGAGCACGGCCGCGACCGCCGCTTCGGTCGGCGTGAACCAGCCCATCGTCATCCCGCCGATCAGGATCACCGGGGTCATCAGCGCCATGACGGCGGAAAAGGCGAAATACCAGTCGAGCGCCAGAAGCACGAGAAGGGCGATGCCCGTGGCCGCATTCATCGACAGCCCAGCCCGCATCATCAGATAGATCGCCACGGGCACCATCAGCACGACGAGGATCTCCAATCCGGCCGACAGCAACTGCCTGACGTCGAAGGGTGCGTCCGAGCCCCAGCGCTTGTAATAGGCAAAGGCGGCGACGGTGATCATCATCAGCAGCGTCATGACGACGCCGGGCAGAACGCCGGCCATGAACAGAGCGCCGATCGAGACATTGGCCATCATGCCGTAGATGACGAAAGGCAGCGACGGCGGGAAGATCGGCCCGAGTGTGGCAGACGCCGCCGTCACGCCGACTGCGGCCTCGACGGGATAGCCGTGATCCTTCATCGCCTTGATCTCGATCGTGCCGATCCCGGCCGCATCGGCAAGTGCGGTGCCCGACATGCCGGAGAAAATGACCGAGCCGATGATGTTGACCTGCGCCAGCCCGCCCTTCATCCAGCCGACGAGCGCGACGGCGAAGGAATAGATGCGGCCGGTGACGCCCGCCGAGTTCATCAGATTGCCGGCGAGGATAAAGAAGGGCACGGCCAGAAGCGGGAAGCTTTCGACACCGGCGATCATGCGCTGGGCGACGATTATGTCAGGGGCGATGCCGTAAAGTACGATATAGAGCACGGATGCGACGGCCATCGAAATGGCCACAGGCACGCCGACAAGCATCAGCAGCAGAAACGAACCAAGCAGCAGCAACATCGGATTACCCTTCGACGGTCTGGAATTCTTCCGGCCGCTCCAGGACGGAGTAGCCGCGGCGCATATTGGCGATGAAGACGATGACCGCGCGGATCAGCATCAGTACGAAGGCAACAAGGACGGAGTAAAAGACGATATTGCGCGGCAGCTCGATGGTGACCATCTGCTCGTCGGCGACGATCTCGACGTAACGCCACATCAGATAGCAGCCATAGGCGAAGAAGCCGATGCGGACGATATCGACGAAGGTCGCGAGCACGCGCGCCAGGCCCGCCGGCATATAGTGATAGAACACATCCACCTGAATGTGCCGCGACATGCGGACGCACATGGCGGACCCCAGGAAGACGACGCCGATCAGGCAGTTGATGGCGATTTCCTCGGTCCAGGCGTAACTGTCGTTCAGCACATAACGCGTGAAGAACTGCAGGAAGACGCAAGCTGTCATCAGCCAGAAGACGATCAACGTGATCCAGTCCTCGATGGCATAATCCGCGACATTTGCAGTCGGCGCGTGCCCTTCGAATTCGTGGCCGATTTCCTCGGCCGTGATTGGCGTGTGAATTTCTTGCGACATGATCGGCCTTGTTCCTGTTGGGGAGGATGGCGCGGCGCGGGCGGCGCGACCTTTAATTTGTAGATAAACCTTGTTCTTTGCTGGAGGCGTGGCCCCTCATCCGCCTGCCGGCACCTTCTCCCCGTAAACGGGGCGAAGGGGATATGCGGCAACGTCTCCGTCCCTCGCCAACGTTTCGCAGGACACGTCCTCTCTCCCCGTCAAAACGGGGAGAGGGTTAGGGTGAGGGGCATCGCTGACGAGCTTTTACTGGATCGCCCGAATGGCTTCCCAGTCGGACTTCTCGTAGCCGAAGTCCTCGAACTTGACCTTCTCCATCACAGTCTTCTCGAAGTCGGACTTATCGACTTCGGCGACATTCAGGCCCTTTTCCTTGAAGGTTGCGACGAGGCTGTTCTCCTTGCCGGCGATTGTCTTGGTGGTGCGCTCTGCCGCCTGCTGCATCACCTCACCGAAGATCTTCTTGTCCTCGTCGGAAAGCTTCGCCCACAGCTGCTTGGAAACAACCGTGTTCAGGTGGTCGACGATATGGCCGGTGAGAATGATGTTCTTCTGGACTTCGAAGAACTTCTTCGCCTCGATTGTCGTCAGCGGGTTTTCCTGCGCCTCGACGGTGCCGTTCTGTAGAGCGAGATAGACTTCGGCAAAGGCGATCGGCGTCGTGTTGGCGCCGCAGGCACGCGGCATGGCGAGATAGGCCGGAACGTCGGGCACGCGGATCTTCAGGCCCCGCATATCAGCGCATTTGGCGATCGGCTTGTTCGAGGTCGTATGGCGCGTGCCGTAGTAGCTGACGGCGGCGATGTGGTTGCCGGTCTTGTCTTCATAACCCTTGGCGAGGCGCTTGAAGACGTCGCTCTTCGTATAGGCGATCAGGTGATCGGGGCTGCGGAAGATATAGGGGAAGTAGGTGACACCGATCGGCTTATAGTCGCGCGCCGCAAAACTCGACCCCGATATGATGATGTCCACGGTGCCGAGCTTGAGGCCCTGGTTGATGTCGGCTTCCTTGCCGAGCTGCGAGGCCGGATAGACCTCGATCTTGTAGCGTCCGTCGGTGCGCTTGGCGATCTCCTCCGAGGCCCAGACGGAATCGGTGTGGAAGGGCTCGGACGTTTCATAGACATGCGCCCATTTCAGCACTGTTTGGGCGTGGGCGATCGCCGTGCTCGCCATGATCGCGGCTGCGGTGCAAAGTATCGTTGCCAGTCTGCTCTTCATCGCTCTCTCCTCCGAGCTCGGTTAAGTCTTGACGGTTCCTTTCGCGCGCCCCTTAGCGGAGCCGCGCTTCTCCTCTCCCGAAAACTCCTCCCCGAAGCTCTCGGAAAACCTCTTCTGTGACATGGTAAGATGGGTGCGCATAGCGGCCTTTGCGCCCGCCGCATCGCCGGCGGCGATCGCATCGCGAATGGCCCGATGTTCGTCCAGAGCGCTGCGCCATGTCGTCGGCCCCTCGAAATGGCTGGCGAGCCTGGCGAAATAAGGGGTCATGCGCATGTCGAACATTTCGCCCGTTACCCGGATCAGCGTCGCATTGCCGACGATGGCGGCAATGCCGGTGTGGAAGGCGCGGTCGGCGGCAAGCACCGCGCTCGCATCATTGACGCCGCCGCTCATGCGCATCAGCGCCTCGTCCAGCACGGCGATGCCGTCCGGCTTGGCGCAGCCCGCCGCTTCCTCGGCAATGGCACATTCGATGATGGCGCGCGCCTGCAGCAATTCGAAAGGTCCCTCCACCGGCTCGCGTTCGCTTGCCGCGGCATTGGCGCTATGCTGGCGCACCACATAGATGCCGGATCCCATGCGGATGTTGATGAGGCCTTCGACTTCCAGGACGATCAGCGCCTCGCGCACCGTCGGGCGTGATACGGACAATTGCTCCGCCAGATCGCGCTCGGCCGGCAGCCGCTGGCCGACGGCAAGCTCGCCGCTCGCGATCATCAAACGAATCTGATCCGCTACCTGGCGATAGAGGCGGCGTGATTCCACTGGCGAAAACATCACGGTCTCCCTGGCGGCTTCTCCTCAAGCCGCGGCTGGTCAACTGGCCTGACCAATTAACGCATCGATACCATTCCTCGGGTTGTGCGTCAATACGCCGCATAAACGCAGAACACGAATGCTGCTGTGGACGCAGGTCGCTCTGACCGGGTCGGCGGGTGGTTGCGGAGTGCTGGGAACCTTCGCGGCCATCCAGTGTTTTGGTGGCCGATTTGGGAGCATGACGATGAATTATCTCTGGCTTTTTGCGGTGGCGGGAGGAGCGGCCCTTCTGGGCGTTGCTCTCTGCTTCGGAATGATCAAGCAGGATGGCCGGCGCTCGATCGCTGCCATTGCCGGCGCTTTCGTGGTTGCCATCGGCGCCCTGGGAGTGGGTGTCTATGTCGCCACCGCCCCGACGGCCCCCCTGCGTGCCTCCGATAGGGAGGGCTCGCAAAACAGGCTTCCGGCGGCCGCGACGACTGAAAAGGATCTGCCGGGAAGGTGATTAAAGCATGTTCGCGCAAAAGCGTGCAGCGGTTTTGCGGCAACGACATGCGTGAAAACAAAGAGCTAAAGCGCGAGAAGCGAATCGGAAAGATCGCGACGCCGCTTTAGGGCCGCCCGCCCAACACGGCGAGCGGGCTCGCCACCATCGGCAGGAGGTGCACCATGGCGGGTTTTGCGGTTATTCAGGAGCGTGCGTTCGCCGCAGCGCTCAAATCAATGACGGACGAAGAGCTTTTCCGCCTGATGGCAAAACTGGAAATGCGTAGCCAAGGATCGGGCCGATCCTCTTCAACAGACGAGACCTTCGTCAAGATCGTTCTCACCGAAAGCGCCATCGAAAGGCGTTTCCCAGGCCAGATGCTGAGGCCTTACAAGGAATGGCTAACGCGGCTGCGACGGCAGGAAGCCCATCAGTGGGCGGCAGCTCGTGCGCGGGGCGGTCGGGCGATTTCGGGTGAAGCGGGGCCGGAGACGCCTGGGAGGTCATAGGCATCGGCCGCGAAAGCTTCGAGGGCCCGGCGGTTGCGGATGATCACCAGGCCGCGGGTGGAATAAATGAGATGCTCGCCTTCCAGGATGTGTAAGGCATCGGTAACGCTCGACCGCCTGACGCCAAGCACCGTCGCGAGATGCTCATGAGTAATGGCAATCTCCTCGCCGTTCAGACGATCATTGCACATCAGGATCCACTTCGCCAATCGCACGTCGATCTTGTGAACGGCGTTGGAGAGCGCGGTGTGGGCGACCTGCGCGAAGAAGTTATGGAAAAAATGCGAGAGCAGCGGCAAGACTGCGGGGTTCTCACGCAGAAATCCTGCCAGGGCAGCGGTCTCGACGCGACGTCCATGGCCGGCGACCTGCATCGTGATCTCGAAAGGGAAGCTATTCCCTTCTACGATAAGGGCCGGCGGCGACACGCCGTCCCTGCCGACAAGGCCGATCTCCGCGCTCCTGCCCGCGGCAGATGCCGCTACCACAGAGGCTATACCGTTTTCCAGAAAGTAATAGTGACTGACCGGCATGCCGGTATGAACGAGACGCAGATCGCGCGGCAGGATGAGCGGCTCGAGTACCGTCTCGAAGGCGAGAAACTCGGTATCCGTCAAATGCGATAGGATGAGATTTTGGGTGCATCGCATGGCCCTGTCCTTTGCTTGGCAAGAGCACATCGCTCTTAGCCGCCAGCGCCATAAAATCTGCTGAAGATGCCAGCAATTATGGACCCCGGGAGGAGAGATTGCAAGCCGCCTGGCGCAGCCTGCATCGTCGAGCAGGTTGCGCAGACCCAAGGCTTTTGTACGCAAGCGCACGTCGGACCGAAACTGCCGTCGCAGGTGCTAATGTAGCGGAATGGAATTCCGGGAGTGCTCTGGTATGGATCAATATACCTTTCCGGGCGACGACGCAGAAATCTATCGCCACATCGTCGAGAGTGCGCTGGACTACGCCATATTTGCGATGGATCTCGAGGGCACCGTGGCGACGTGGAGCACCGGCGCGGAACGCCTCTTCGGTTATTCAGCACCGGAAATCCTCGGACAGAACAGCGCCGTGATCTTTACCTTCGAGGATCAGCTCGCCGGTGCAGCGCTCAAGGAGATGAGGCTTGCTCTTACCGCCGGACGTGCCAGCGACGATCGATGGCACGTCCGAAAAGACAACAGCATGTTCTGGGCCTCCGGGCTGATGATGCCGCTTCGTAACGACACCGGCCAGATCTACGGCCTGATGAAGGTCGTCCGCGACCGCACACGAAGGCTGCAGCAGGACGAAGCGCTGCGCGCCAGTGAGGAGCGCCTGCAGCTCATTCTCAAAAGTGCGATCGACTATGCGATCTTCGCCTTCGATCGGGAAGGAATGATCATCAGCTGGAACACGGGAGCTTGTCGGATCTTCGGCTATGAGGAACAGGAGATTCTCGGACGCGACGCGCGTATTCTCTTTCTCCCGGGGGATCGAGAAGATGGCGCACCGGAACGCGAGATGAAGGCCGCGCTGGAGCACGGCCGCGCGGAAAACGAACGCTTCCACTTACGTAAGGACGGTTCGACATTCTGGGGCAGCGGATTGACGATGCCGCTGCGTGCCCATCATCATGGTGCCGGCTTTCTCAAGGTGCTCCGCGACGACACCCAGCGGCACTCCGCCGACGAACATCAGCAGGTCATGATGCGGGAGATGAGCCATCGCATCAAAAACAGCCTCGCGCTGGTTGCGGGAATGCTCGCGATGCAGGCGCGCTCGACGAAACACCCGGACGTCGAGCAGGCCCTGCGTGACGCGGAAGCACGCGTCGGAACGATTGCCCAGGTGCATGATCAATTGTGGCGGCAGCCGCATATCGAAACGGTGGATCTCGCCGATTTCCTGTCGAGTCTGTGCCAGCGTCTCGAACAGTCGACCTCCCTCCACACCGTCTCCGTCGACGCGGATCCTTGCATTGTCGATGCCGACCGTGCCATCCAGATCGCCCTTCTGGTCAACGAGCTGGTAACGAACGCCTTCAAGCACGCCTATTGCGATGGCGGCGGCGCAGTCTGCGTTATCGCGCGCAACAACGGCGGTGAACTCCGCCTCGAAGTATCGGACGGCGGCAAGGGCCTGCCCCCGGAATTTTCGTCCGACGAAAATGGCGGAAAAAGCCTGGGAATGAAGGTGGTGCGCGCGCTTGTGCAGCAACTGAGGGCCGAGCTCCAGATCGAAGATCGACGGCCGGGTGCGGGTTTCGTCATTCGATTGCCGAGAGATGCTTGAGCGGCCGCTGGCCGGCAACGACCTGCCGCTCACCCCATGAATTCCTGGCGCTTATGCTCGGCGTGCGGCGCTCCGGCGTGTCGAACGAACTGCATGTCATCGAAGGACTGAGAACAATCAGGTCGTCCGGTGTGGGACATGGGATCAATGGTAGGTGATGGCGGCGCCGGTTTGAAGGCGCATGATCGTCGCGCGAAGCTGGAGGAGTTCCCTGAGGATATCTTCCCAGCAATCCTCATCGGCGCTGGCGATCGATGTCATCGACCTGCGGATCGTCTGAAGGAGACGGTGGAGGGCCTGTCGATCGGAACGGTCGTCGCAGAGATGCTGAAGATCATCGATGATCTGTCTGAGGACAATCCGCCGTTCTCGAAAGCTCAGGGACGAGGAACAAACCGCGATTAGGGCGTTAGGCCGCCTCCTATTCATCATGACACGCTAACCGGTCGGCCTTGACGGCTGGCGAGCGCGCGCCTGATGTGGCTGTCGAGATTGGCAAGCTTTCGAAATCCAGATGCATGTGCCGCATCAAACCACTGAGCCTATGCGGGTTGCGGATCCCGCATTCGAACCAGGAGACAAGTTCCCGCGCAACCTGCTGCGCCGCCGGACTGCCGATTTCGCAGGACTTTTCCCGACACCATTCCTTCAGTACAGAGTGTAACATGCCGATGTCCTCGGGCTGCAGCGCCGGCTTCGTAATCCCCGAATGCTGGGTCATTTCCGCATTCCTCCCCATTACGTGAGGTGATCCTAATCTTCGGATTTTCGATTTCAATCACGGGTACGGAAGCGTACGTATGCCGGTTGCCGGGTTGATTTCCAGCCACAAGACCGTGGAACCAACGAGGTCGGATCAGGTTCGGCAGGAACGAGGAAGAACGTCGCACGGCAGGCTTGAATGTGATACGCAGGGTGCAGAAGCGGATCGCCTGAGGTTTGAGTCGCCATTGAGCAGCATGATCATCGTCAAACCAAGGCTATTGTAGGCGCCCGCCATGAAATCGCTCAACCCGGTCGCCGGCAAGACGATCCTCATTATCGGTGAGTCCGGCTTTCTGTCGAACGAGGCAAAACGGGCATTGATCCGCCGCCAGGCTTCGATCGCCGGGCCTGTCGTCGTCTCCAGCGCGATGGAGCGCTTAAGCGAAGGTCTTCAATTCGAGGCGGTAATCATCGACATCAGGATTTCCGATCAAGCCTTGCTCTGGCTGAACGACTGGCTCGAGACACGCCGAATCCCCTTCGTCTTTGCCCATCACCAGCAGTCGCAAGCGCCTCCCGGCGGCTTTGTGCTGAGCGGTCGTTCTTCCGATATCGATGCGGTGGCCGCGGCTTTGTTCGGACCTGATGCCTCCTATTATCATTGAGGATGTTCGCTTCCGTACAGTTCTGCCAGGGGAGTTGTACCGGCCTTCGTCGAACGCCATTATTAAGCGGCACAATGGGAAGCTTCGGCATCAGGAAGGGCGCTATGCCTGACTGTCAGTCCAAACATCTCAAAGCACTGGATTCTGCCGGTATCAGCCGCTTGCGGTCCATCCTGAATGCGATCTGCCGCGAGACCGGCGAGCCGTTGTGCGGCCCTGCGATGCAGAAGATCGCCGCATTGCTGATCGGCCTCTTTCGCCACGGCGTGACAGACCCTGACAAGCTGCTATCGGTTGGCCGCCTCGCACTGACACAGAATGCGCGCGGTATGACAAAAGCCACCGCATTCAAACCTGGCGGGCAGGTGGAGGCGCCATAGCCGAACGCGATCCGAACGGCCGCCTGCATGAAGGATATGGAACCCGATGGCGCGGCCGAAGTTCGGGGAGATGGAACCGAACCACGACATCAGCGAATTTGAACCAACGACCAATCCGGCGATCACTGGATTGCTCGGCCGTTGCCCGCGATGTCAGCGGGGCCATCTGTTTGCGACTTATCTGAAGCTCGCACGCCACTGTGATGTCTGCGGCCTGGACTACTCCTTCGCGGATCCGGCAGATGGGCCCGCTTTCTTCTCAATGAGCATCGCCGCCGTGCCCGCCCTCGCCTTCGCCCTATGGATCCAATTGGCGTTCGAGCCGCCGATCTGGGTTCATCTTCTGGTCACCCTCCCGGTGACCGCACTTGCCTGTGTCCTCCTTCTGCGTCCGCTCAAGGGCTGGCTCGTCTGCTCGCAATTCTTCCATAAAGCGGAAGAGGGCAGGATTGATGCTGACTGGCACGCGTCAGAAGCCGAGCGGAAAAGCAAAAACTGATCGGCGCAGCCGCAAGATTCCAGGCAGGTCCGTTCCAGACGTGGCGGATCGAACGTCGGTACAGGCTCAACGCGTGAGTTGAGTGCCGATCAATCGTCTATATTCCTCTTCGGCTGCACCGTAGGATCCGTGCGCCTCTTCGATCAGTCCGCGCCGGTTGAGGATAACGATCTGCCGACGGGTGGAGCGGATTAGCCCTTTGCCTTCGAGCAGGTGTAGCGCGACGGTGACGCCGGCCCGACGGACGCCCAACATCACAGCCAGAAACTCATGCGTCAGCCAGATGGTCGTGCCATCGGTTCGGTCATGCACCATCAACAGCCAGCGCGCGAGCCGCTCCTCAAGCTTGGCATGGCCGTTGGCAAGAACCGTCGAGGTCGTCTGGGCAAGCAGCGTCTGAACATAGGCAAGAAGAAGACTGCGCAGGACGCGGCTTTCTTCCACGGCGGCAGAAAGGACGGGTGCGGGCAATTTGAAGCCGTGTCCGGAAATCTGCATGAATGTCCGGTTCGCGGACTGTTCGCCTCCGAGTATGACCGCGGCGCCGGTCATGCCCTCACGGCCGACGATTCCCACTTCGAGGTCGCGCCCGCCCGGAAATCTCGCCACGATCGACGCAAGCCCAGATTCCAGAATATAGACATTGCTGATCGGCGTATCTTCCAATTCAAGGACCAAGGGAACCTCGAGATCGAGCGGCTCCAGATAGGGCACGAGAAGTGCACGCTCCTGCGGCCCCATGGCCCGCAAAAGTTCGTTTCGAAAAGTCAATTGCTGGTGATCCAAATTCATTCGCGCATCTATGGTAATGCGACCCTCTCGCGGGCGAACCTAACCATCTAGAATCGTTGAGCAACACACTGTGCACTAGCGTACAAATCTGCGGCTGCTGCTGATGCGTCTGATGAACCCTCCAGCCTTACCTTGGGGCCGCTCGATGTCGTCTTCGGCGACAGATTTTGATGTTGAGAAGTGCTGATAAGCCGGAACATGCCAGATGACCGCCTAGCTCGAGCTCTCCGCCGTCGCGATTGTCCTCGATATCCATTCACGGACAAGTCTGTTTGCTCTCGCCGCCAGCTTCGTCGGGAAGCGATTGAAGCCGTGCGGGGCTTCGGGAAAGATCACGCAGTCGGCGTTGCTGCTTTGCTGCTGCCATTGCCGCGCCATGGAAAGGCTGTCGTCGATGATCGGATCGAGTGCTCCGGCGATCAGCAAGGCGGGCGGAAGCCCAGAGAGATCGGCAAACAGCGGACCTTTGGCCTCTCGCCCGTTTAGGCTCCGTGTCAGCCGCTGAAGGTTGCGGAGCGCCGATGGCCCGTCGATCACGAGACTCTTTCCGCTCGACCGCCGCAGGCTCTCCGATCCGGTCAAGTCGAAACCACCGCACATGGAAACAAATCCTGCAACTGCCTGTGCCTTGCCGCACTCGCGCAGATGAAGAAGCGCCTCCGCGGCAAGATGGGCGCCGGAGGACTCGCCGCCGAGGATGATCCGTTCAACCTGCAGTTCGGCGAGGTGCTCGACAAGCCACTTGACCGTCGTCCTGCAGCCATCGAGGGTGACGTCGAGCCGATCATCGACGGCGTTATGGAAATTCACCGCGGCCACCAGCACCCCGCAATCCCTTGCGATCGGGCGGGTGATGCCGTCATCGAGACGGGCATTGCCCATCACCCAGGCACCGCCATGGAAATGGATATAAAGGCCACGAGCGTTCGCTCGCGGCAGGATCATTCTTACGCCGACAGGACTGCCAACGCTCAAGGTAGTGCGGCCGGCGGTTTGGCCGTGACGGGCCAGCAGATCAGGAACCAGGGACTGGACCGCCCGAACCACGGCTTGGATCGTTTTGGCATTCCAGCGCCGATCGGTGTGGTAACGAGGCAAGAGACCGAGGAGCGCGTTGAGCCTTCGAGCGCCGCGCAGTTCCTGCGTGGTGAAAGAGGGCCCCGAACCGGCTTTTTTCCTGATGCTGGCCACGCTCACTTTGAGGTCAGCCCCTGGATCCTCGTCAAATGCATCCTGAGGTCCGGCAGAATCTTCTGCGAGGCGCGTTTCACCGCGCCGTCCGGACCATTTTGTGAATAGTCCGCGAAGAGCGCTACAGCCTCCTGATGCGCCGTCAGCTGTGTCGAAAGATAGGCTTGGTCGAGATTTGCCTGATCGCTTTGGCGAAGCGCCTCGAGCTTCCTGTTGTACTGGTCGTCGAGCGCTGTGGGCAGCGCAATGCCGTCCTCCTTGGCCGCATCGGCAAGCGTCGACCCTGCCCGGCCGTGATCCTTCAACATGTCGCCGGCAAACTGCCTGGCGTCCTCTGCCTTGCCTTTGGCAGTTTCAATCTTGGCTGCCTCCACTTCGAACATATTCGACATGGCGGCGCGGGCGACGAAATCGGTTGCTTTGCTGCGAGCGGCATCATCGGCAGCCAAGCTGGGTACCGACGTCAACAAGAGCAGGCAAAGGTTGAATAGCAGCCGCATGATTGTCTCCTGATCCTCGATTGAGCGACGTTGCAAGCGCGAATGCTCCCCAACAAGCGGATGCGGGGACGGTTCCGCACGCCAAGGCATCCGCGTTTGATTCTTATTTTGGAACCAGGGCGAGACCGGGCGGTTAGAGCTGGCGAAAAAGGAGAACTGATATGGCAGAGAACGAAATTCGCGACGTCTTCGTCGTCGGTCTGAGAAATGCGCACGCCATGGAAAACCAGGCGCTCAGCATCATGAAGCCGCAATTGAAACGAATCGAGAACTATCCTGAAGTTGCCGAAAAGCTCGATCGACACATACGCGAAACCGACGGCCAGATCGTGCGGCTGGAGGAGATTCTCGATGGATTGGGCGAGGATAAATCGACCCTGAAAGATATGGCGCTTTCGGTTGCCGGGTCCGTGGCCGCTCTCGGCCATGCGGCTGCCGGCGATGAAATCCTGAAGAACGCCTTCGCCAATTTCGCCTTCGAAAACTACGAAGCTGCCGCTTATAAATCGCTGCTGGCGGTCGCCGAGGCGGGCGGATACGGAGCGGCTACGTCCGGTCTTCAGGCTAATCTGGCCGAAGAGCTGGCGATGGCGGAATGGATCAATGGCAATCTGGTCGCTCTTACGACGAAGTTCCTGTCGCTGCGCCAGTTGGGCGAGACGGCCAAGGTGTAGGCTTTCAATTCAGCGGCTCACCAGCTGACCAAAGCGGAACCGATTGACGAAGTCGGCTGGGGGCCAACCATCGCGTCCATGAACCCATAACACTGCCTGCAGTCCCGCACTCATAGGAGAGCGAATATGGCAGAAACGACGATGCAGCCGAAGGAGAACCGCCTGCTGGGCCTGTTGCCCGAGGATGAGTATGCGGCGGTTGTCGCCCATCTCGAACCCTGCGCCATACCTCGCGGTTTCATCATCGCCCCGGCCGACGCAATCATCGAGCACGCCTATTTTCCCTGCGAGGGGATAGGTTCGGTCATCAATATCTCGCCCGAGGGCAATCGTGTCGAAGCAGGGTTGTTCGGTCGCGACGGCTTTGCACCGGCGGCTGCGGTGGTCGGTGCAAGCATCAGTGTCCCGGAAGTCACCGTCCAGGTGCCGGGTTTCGCCTATCGTCTACGGCAAGGCACGCTGCTCGATCTGATGAAAACCCAGCCGGTTTTTGCCAGCCTGCTCCACAAGGCCGTCTATGTTCTGGCCACACAGGCCGGCTTCACCGCCCTCTCCAATGCCGTCCACGAGATCGATGAACGGTTGGCCCGCTGGATCTTGATGTGTCACGACAGGATCGACGGCAACGAACTTGCGCTCACGCACGAGTTCATCGCCTTGATGTTGGCGGTGCGGCGGCCGAGCGTCACCACGGCCCTGCATCTGCTCGAAGGCTACCGCTTCATCCGCTCCGTTCGCGGCCTGGTGATCGTCAGGGATCGCGCCGGCCTGGAGGACTTCGCCTCCGACGCCTATGGCAAGGCAGAGGACGAATATGAGCGGCTGATCGGACCTCTCAGGAAACCGAAGCGTGGTCCGAACGACATACCTTCCCCACGCCCGGCCTGAGCAAGCGGATCGAAGCCCGGCCGCGACTTATCTTCCGGCATACCCGCCGCCGGACCTCGCCTGCTCCGCTGGTAGAGCCCTTCTCAACCGGTTGTCCGGAACATTCCGCCTTTCGGCTGGTTCGGGAGCCGAAGGAGAGGAAGATGAACCAAGGTTCGGATCGTCGCGCTTTCGCGGTCTATATCGCAGCCATCGTCCTAGTCGGGCTTTTGATCGTGCTCGGCACTACGCTTTCGGCCGTTCCATCACGGATTGGCCTCCCTTGAAAACTCGATGCTATGATCGCTTCTGCTGCCTGCGTTCCAGGAGAGCGACGGTTCGGTCCGGGTGGACGGGCTGAGCAGTGAACAGCAGCGGAACGGCCTGAAACCCCTGTGGCTGGTCATCGCCATATTAGAGCAACAATGGTCGCCATCGCCTTTCTGCTTTACGTCTCGATCCTCGTCTACGGCGTAATGCAAAGGATGTAGCACGCGCGGGCGGAATTTCCTGGCGAACGACCGCCATCGAAGGGCAGAGCCTATTTTTCCCTGCGTCGAGCGGCCAGCCGGAGCCGGATGGCGAAGTGATCGAGAGTGCCGGGCAGATTGTCGACAGCAAGCGAGGGTTGGAGCAGCACAACATCAGCCGCCGACAAGAAGGCGCCGACGGCAAGGCTCGCAACAGTCGGTACGAGATTATGTGCCGGGCAGATGACGGGACCGGCACTGAAGGGTACGAGCCCTGCTGCCGGCAACGCATCATTCGGACCCCAGATGCTCGGGTCCATCCGATTGGCGTAGAGGAACTCGGGGTCTCGATGGAAGAATGGTGCCAAGATGATGACGCCCGTGCCACGCGGGATGATCCTGCCGCCACATTTGATATCCTCGGTCAGCTGTCTGAGGATGACGGGTGTTGTCGGCCAGAGCCGCAAGACCTCGAGCAGGCAACTGCGGGTGAAAGGACGATCGAGGTCCCCGCTCATGGCCTCTTCCACGGCTTTGCCCCAATAGCTCACATGGCAGGCCAGCATCGCCAGCGTCCTGATGACGGTAATTCCGGCCGCGTCGAAAGCGAACAGCCACTGGGCCACCTGGCTTTCCGGGGCGATCTCACCGCCTTTCGGAAGCCGGCTGACGAGACTGTGCTTGTCAGGTTCGCTGAGATAGCGACCGACCTGCTGATGAAACAGGGCAAGCTCGCGCCGGTCGACCGGGGCGGCAGAAGCCCAGTTCGCCCGTCCCCGCAGGTCGTTCAAGGTCTCGGTCAATTTGATGTCATTGCGCGCCCGCTCGCCGAGGACGAGTCGCCTGACGACTCGAAACCAGGCCTGCGAAAAAGCTGGCCAATCGAGCTCACCCGACCGGTTGGATCTGATGTCGCCCAAAAGCTGGAGGAATTCGGCGTCGATGACGCCCTTGAAATGGGCGGAATATGGATGGAGCCGATCTGCTGTTGCCAATGCCTGCTCATGAGCTGGCCGAAGCTGGGCGCGCTGCGAGGCCGACGAAACCAGGAGGTTCTTCGGTTCGAAGTGGGCAAGGGCGGCGTGCTTTTCCGGCGTTGCCGCGGCAAACGGTTCGGGCGAAGATTGGAGCACCGTGGAGACATCGGCCGGATCCAGGAGGAGCAGTTGCGGCCGGAATGGAATAGGTAGCAGAAGAGGCGCCGGACCGTATTTCTTTTTCAGCCGCTGCATCTGTTTCACGGCTTTTGCATTCCAGTCCTGGCGTTCCGCCAGATGCTCGATCGTCGGGCGGCGGATGATGATGCCCTTGGCAACCGTCGGGGCCACGATCGTCATGATCACCCGAAGCGTATCGGTCCACCCGGCACGGTTTACTCTGGGAAAAACAGCGTGGCTTCGCGCATTCATGACACTCCAGCCCGGTCGGCAGCGGCCCTCCATGGCGGAGGGGTCTGACCTGTACGTGTAGAGCCATCTTATCGGCTTGAATTTGGAACCGGGACGAGGACCTTTTGTTCCTGCCGGCCGGCCGATGAACCGACTGGGCGCTCAGTCGGCGAGATGGTTTCCGAGCATCTGCAGCAGGGACTCGCGGGCACGGCTGACGCGGCTTTTCAAGGTGCCGATCCGGCACCCGCACATCCTGGCGGCATCCTCGTAGCTCGTTCCGGCAGCTACCAATGTCAGTGCGCGGCGCCGGTCGTCGGAAAGACGTGTCAGGGCCCGCTGCAGCTCGTGCTCCCGTAGCGTCCACTCCTGGGTCGGCGCGATCGCAACCTGTTCCAGCGCCGCATCCATCCCGACCGGCTCGCGTTTTTGCCGGCGGTAATTGGTGCAGAACGTATTTCGAAGGATGGTGAAAAGCCAAGATTTGAGCGAGGTGCCGGGCTGATAGAGATGCAGCGAGTTCAGCGCCTTCAGCAAGGTCTCCTGGACGAGATCATCAATGTCGTCCTCACTGCGCAGAAACCTGCGGGCAAAGGCGCGCAATGCCGGCGTCAGTTCGACGATCTCAAGCTCGATTGCGGACTTTTCTTTGCAATGCGACGCAGGACGTACGGAAGACGAGGAAGTCATTTTTCTCTCCTGGGATGAGAGGGAAAGTTCCTGCCGTCCTATTCGTTGCCGTACGATATCGGACAAAGCGGTGTTTTGCCCGGACCGGCTTTCTCGTCGACCAGTCACGACCTCGCCCGCGACCAGCATTGCGGACAAGGAGCATTCACGACCGTACAAATGGGAACAACGGCTTTCGGCGATTGTTCGGCTGATCGCCGTCCCGACAAGGGTCGGCCTCTTCCTTGGCCGGATAGAGATGACGCCTCCAGCCACGGAGGCGTCATTTCCACGCGGAACATCCGGCCGATGCGAGAGTTGATTGTCGTCACGACACGCCACAGGAGGACTGAAATGGCAACCGAGAAGACTCTGAACGACCTGTTTCTCGATACCCTTAAGGACATCTACTATGCCGAAAAGCAGATACTGAAGGCCCTGCCAAAGATGGCCCGCGCCGCGCAATCGGAAGAGGGCAAGGCCGCGTTTCTGCAGCATCGCGACGAGACCCAGGCTCAAGTCGAACGCCTCGAGCAGGTTTTCGAGATGGTCGGCAAGCCGGCCCGTGGCAAGACATGCGAAGCCATTCAGGGGATCATCGCCGAAGCCGAGGAAATTATGGACGAGTTCAAGGGCACGGTCGCCCTCGACGCCGGCCTGATCTCATCGGCGCAGTCCGTCGAGCATTATGAGATCGCCCGCTACGGCACGCTGATCGCGTGGGCAAAGCAGCTCGGCCTCAAGGATGCCGTGCCGCTGCTGCAGGCAACGCTGGCCGAAGAAGAGGCAACCGACAAGAAACTCACGCGGATCGCCGAGGCTTCGGCCAACGTGAAGGGCAAGGGCAAGGCAGCCTGAGCCCGTTCATTCAGCAACGGCCGCCGCCCCGGCGGCCGTGCTTTGCACCTGCTTCTCCTGAGATCAAAGACCAAGCTGCCAGATTTCGGCGGCGATGATATTTCCCTCGGGTGCGATCAGACGCGCTGTGCTCACCCCCTTGAAGCCAGGCAGCCGCTTGGTTCCGGTCCAGTGCCCATCGTCGGCAAAGACTTCGATCGAGCCCGCATCGAGGAAGATCCGGATGGTCGACGGGCGCGCGCCGGCGGCGATATAGCGGGGCGATGCCTTGGTGTTTGCCACCGAGAAGGGAATGCTCAGCCCGTCGTCGTTCAGCTGAACTGCAACCGTTGCCTCGGGGTGTTCGAGATCGAGGCGGAAAGCGTTGCCGGCCTGCCCGAGGGTGAGCAGGATTTCGACGGAGCCGTTGGCGAGATCGACGGTCCGGCCATCCAGAAGAGCTTTGGCATCCAACTGGCGCTGACGGAGGCTTTCGACACCTGGCACCGGCGGCGTGATCAGCGCACCGCTCTGCAATGCCAGCCGGCGCGGCAGGGTCATCGCCGTCGGCATGTCGATCTCTCTCGAAATATCCGTCCAGTTCGCAAGCCAGGCAATGCCGACCGGACCGGCCTCGTCGACGAAGGCCTGGAACGCGTAGGCGTCGGTGCCGAAATCCAGCTCCTGCTCGAATTCCACGGAGAAGCTGCGGCCATCGAAACGGCCGACGGTCGCAAGCGTCATGTTGCGCCGGCCGGTTGTCGGGTCGCGGCTGGTCAGCAGGCCGAAGATCAGGGCCCAGCGGGTCGTCGGATCGCTGGCGGGGCCATCGAGGGGCAGCATGCAGGGGCATTCCGCCGCCGTCATCCCGAAGCGGTTCTCGCGGTGAAGCGTGCCGAGGAAGGTCCATCCCTCCGCCGCGGCCGGATCGTCGGCTTCGTAGAGCAGGATGACGCCGCCCTCGCGGTCTCGCGTGCCGAGCAGCATCTTCCATTTGCCGTCGGGGCCTTTGAAGACGTAAGGGTCGCGGAAATCGGTCGTCAGCCCGAGCCCGGCGGGACGCGCCGGCAGGATCAGGCGCGCCGGCTCGACATTGACAAGATCGCGGCTGGTGGCGGTGAACTGAACCTGTTCCTCCGGTTCCCGGTCCTTCATATGCTCGGTGAAGAAAATGCGAAGGCCGGCTTGATCGCCGGGAAGAGCGATCGCCGAGCCGGAAAATGCCCCGCCCCGCCCGTCGGCCCGCGCGGCGAGTTCATCCGAAGGGAAAAGAAAGATCGGGAGATGCGTCCAGCGAAGATAGTCCTTCGAGACCGCATGACCCCAATGCATGTTGTTCCACCGAAGGCTATGGGGATAGTGCTGGTAGAAGAGGTGCAGCTTGCCGCCGAACCTTCCAAACCCGTTCGGATCGTTCATCCAGCCGAAAGGCGGGCGGAAATGATAGCCACCCGGCACTTCGGGGGCGGCGTTGGCAGGGCGGGCATGCAGCAGCCGGATGCCTTTTTCGAGAACCGAGGCTTGGCGGAAGGCATAGAGTACCGAGACCTCTGTTGTAGCAGGATCGTAGGAGAAGGCGGTTTCTCCGCCTCGTTCCAGCATCAGCGGCCGAAACTCGAATTCATCAGGATTTGACGTTTCGAGGGCGCCGGTCAGGTCTCCATCGACATGTGACGTCAGCCTTGCCGGGGCGCCGTCATGCGTCGCCTTGATCCAGGCATGGATCGTGCAACCCGCCGGCAGCACGGCGCTGATCGTCTCCAGCCCCGCTTCATCCGAGGGCGAAATCGCTTGGCTTGTCATCAATTCAACCTTTCACGGCAGAGCCGATAAAGGAGCTCACGAACCAGCGCTGGAATGCGAGGTAGAGCCCCAGGATCGGGATCATCATCAAAACGGAGGCGGCCATCGCCCGATCCCAGTAGATGCTGTCCTGCCCGAAGAAGGTGGCGATGGCCACCGCGATGGGGCGGGCATAATCGGTCTGCGTGACGAGGATCGGCCAGAGATACTGGTTCCAGGTCTCGATGCCCATGAGGATCGACACGGTGGCGAGTGCCGGCAGGCTGAGCGGCAGGAAGATGGAGCGATAGGCCCGGAAAAAGGATGCGCCGTCGACCTCTGCGGCCTCAAGCAATTCCTTCGGCAGCTGCGCGAAGAACTGGTAGAACAGGAAGATGTAAAGCGGGCTTGCGACCCAGGGCACGATCTGCACCGCGAAGGTATCTGACATACCAGCCCTGGAAACCATGATCACCAGCGGCATGATGATGCTTTCCTGCGGGATCACGTAGAGCGCAATCACGACGGACAGGATGACGGCGCGGCCCTTTAGCGATCCACAGGCCAATACGAAGCCGGCCATCGAATTGACGATCAGGCCGGAACAGACCGTGGTGATCAGGATGATCAACGAGTTGATGAGATAGCGTCCGAAGGCGAGTTCGCCGGAGAGGTGGCCGACCTCGGCGTAGTTGGAAAGCGTCGGGTTCGACACCCAGAAGGCCCGGAAGCTACCCATATCGGCCAGAATCTGGAACCGGTCGTCCTTGAGGCTGGCGACGACGAGCAGCAGCAATGGAGAGACGATCACCAATGCGATGATGAAGATGCAGACGGTCTGGATGGTGCGCAGAATCCTCGTGGCGGAACGCGGCTGCGCCGTGCTGGCCTGCGGGATCGAGAGAGCGATATCAGACATCGAAGCGCCTCAGGAGCTGGCGCTGGATCAGCGCGATGACGAGAACGATCACGAACAGGATGACCGAGACGGCGGAGGCATAACCCATCTTCTGCTCTTCGAAGCCGGCGCGGACCATGTAGTGCACCACCGTTTCGGTGCTGCTTTTCGGCCCGCCCTGCGTGAGGATAGCGACCTGGGTATAGAGCTTGAAGGCCTGGATGGTGGTGATGACAAGCACGAAGACATGGGTCGGCCTGAGGCCGGGCATGGTCACATGCCAGAAGCGGCGGAAAGCGTTGGCGCCGTCGATCTTGGCCGCATCGTAGAGTTCGTCAGGAATGCCCTGAAGCCCGGCGAGGTAGACGATCATCTGGAAACCATAGGCCTGCCAGGCCGAGAGCAGCACGAGCGAGAACATTGCCCATTGCGGATCGCCGAGCCAGTCGATCGGCTGGATCGCCCCGCCCGAGAGGAAACCGAGGATCTGGTTGAACGGCCCGGTGGGATACTGGAACAGCGTGCCCCAGATGACGCAGACCACGACCATCGAGGTGATTGCCGGCAGGAAGAACATGCCGCGCAGCAGGTTGCGGAACGGCAGCTTCTGATGGAGCAGCAGCGCCGTCGCAAAAGCGAGGCCGCACTGCGCTGGAATGATCCAGAAGGTGAAGCGGGACACGTTCCAAAGGGCCGTCCAGAACAGGTCGTCCTGAAAGATACGGATGAAATTGTTAAACCAGACGAACCGGACCGGCGTCGGCCGCGGCACCAGAGGCTGGTTGGTCATCGCCGTCCAGAAGGACAGGAGGAACGGCACGATCAGAAAGAGGGTCAACAGGATGACGGCCGGCGCCAGCATGGCGGCTTCCTGCATCAGCCGTCCCTTGTCGTGGCGGCGCGCCGAGGCTTTTCGAACTGATGTCGAAGATGTCGATTGCTGCAGGACCATATAGCTCCTCCTTTCCCAATTTGGCTGCCGGTCGCGCCCGGCGATGTCTGCCGGAGACATCGCCGGGCCGCGACCTGTCGACGACGAGACGCCTATTGCTCGTCGCCGAATGGCGGATAGCCGTCATTGTCCTCGATATCCTGGTCGATCTTCTTGGCGGCCGATGTCAGCGCTTCCTTCGGATCGCCGCCATTGAACACCTCGTCGACGGCCTGCATGAAGGCGGAGGTGATGGTCGGATAGGCTGGGTGCGGCGGGCGGGCGATGGCCGTCTTCGAGGCCTGCTCGAAGGCGATCGCCATCGGGCCGCCGGGAGCATAGAGCGGAGATTCAGCGGCGAAACTCTTCAGGCCGGGATAGCCGGACTGGCTTGCGACGTAAGTGCGGAACTCCTTGTCCTTCAGCAGGAAGCTGACGAACTTGCCTGCGATCTCGGGATGCGCCGACGTCTTGGTGACAGCCCAGATCCAGGTGCCGTCGGGGCTCGCGCCCTTGGCGCCGAATTTCGGAAGCGGCAGCACGACGATGTTGTCCTTCATGGTCGCGGCGGCTTCCGCATAGACCCAGTGTCCGCCGAGCGCCAACGCTGCCGGATTGCCTTCGGCGAAGAACTGGTTGGTTCCGGCCGATTGCGGCACGACCCAGCCGTTCTTGACCCATTTCTGCATCATGACAAGCGCATCGACGCAGGCGTCGTTGTCGAGCGTGCCCTCGGATTTCCAGGCCTTGCGGTCGATCAGATCGCAGCCGGCCGATTGCAGGATCGGGCCATAGGCATAGGTGATCCATTCGGTCTTGATGCCGTAGCCGCGGAAGGTGTCGATCGGCCACTTCACGCCGTCGACTTTGGAAAGCTTCTCAAGATAGGTTTCGAACTCCTCCCGGGTCCAGGCATCCTCGACGGATTTCGGGATGCGGGCGCCGATCGCTTCGAGATATTTCTTGTTGCCGTAAAGAACGACCGAGGAGTCGGTCAGGCCGATCGCGTAGAGGTCCTTATCGATCGGGTATGTGCCCTGGGCGATGTTGGACTCCGTCATGTCGTCGAGGAGATCCTTGTCGATCAGCGGTTTGATGGGCTGAAGATAGCCCGACCAGACGTAATTGGCGAGGAACGGTGCATCGAGCTCCATGACGTCGGGCAGCTGCTTGGCCATGACGGCGGCGCTGAACTTCTCGTTATAGGCATCGTGCGGCGCATAGATGAACTGCACGTCAACATCGGGATTGGCCGCCTCGAACCGTTCGGCGACCTTGCCATAGGCGGCGACAAAACCGGGATCGCCCTGGTGCATGACCTGGATGACGGTTTTCTCGGCTGCCTGCGCCCCCATGGCTGATAAGGCCGAGGACAGGACCAGAGACCAAAGTAAACGTTTACCCATTAGAATTCCTCCTCAATTGAATGGGCCTATTTCAATTTATACGGATGCCCGCTCCACCAGTTGGAACGGCAGTTTCTGCACCCCGACCGGGACCCGGTCTTCGGCAAGCAGGATTTGTGCGGCCTGGCGGCCCATGGCGCGATGGGGAAGCGCCATGGTGGTCAGCGGTGGGTCGAGACGCGAGGCGATCTCGACCTGGTTGTCGAAACTCGCAACGGCGACGTCGTCGGGAATGGACGCGCCTGTCCGGCGCAGCGCGGCATAGACCTCCATGGCAACGCGGTCATTGCCGCACAGGATGGCATCGGGGCGCCGGGAGCCGTTCATCATCGCATGCACATGCGCGGAGACAAGGCTGTGGGCCCGGTCGCTGTAGATCGCCTTGCTGACGGCGGGCAGGACGATGGCGCCGGCTCCGTCGATATCAGCCTGATCGAGCGCCTGCCGGAAGCCGAGTTCACGAAGTTCGCCGGCGAGCAGCCCCGGCAGATTGATGAAGGCGATGTTGCGGCGGCCGGCATCGATGAGATAGTTGGTAATCTCGAGCGCCGCCCCAGTTTCATCGGGCACCAGCGAAGTGACGCGGTCGTTGGCATCGCGGCAATTGATCATGACGCCGACCGCATCGGCAAATTCGGGCGGCAGGTCGACGCTCTTGTGATACATGGCGGCGTAGGCGATCGCCCGCGGACGAAAGCGCCGCATCTCGTCGAGGATCGATGCGATGCTCCGGTGGCCGCCGAGCGTCATGGCGAAGACGGCCATGTCGGCGGCGCGCACGGCGCCGTCGAGCCCCCTGATGATCTCCGTGGCAAAAGGCGAGGTGATCAGATCATCGGCGACAAGGCCGACGAGCGGCATCCAGCCCTGCCGCATGCTGCGGGCGGCGAAGTTGGTGACATAGCCGAGCTCCTCGGCGATCTCCTTGATCCGCTGCCGGGTTTCATCGGACATGCGCGCGGAGCCGCCATGTAACGCGCCTGAGACGGTCTTGACGGAAACGCCTGCACGGGCGGCTATGTCGTTGAGTGAAGCGGTCACTGGCTTGCTTTGGGTTATCGATTACCCATACCGGTATCAATCCCATTTTGATGAGTCAAGCGGGTGCAGTTCGCCGCTGTGGATCGCGTGCGCTGCGCGCCAGCCCTTTTTTACGTCATCTTCCGCTGCCTTGTCGGGTGCGGAATCCCCTCCCCGCGCGGCATGGCACGGCATCCTCCAACGCACCTCGGCAACGAGAGTGAGCTTCTCTGCGACCCCGAACCCCGCCGAAGCGGGGTTCCTGGGCAGGCAAGCCGTCAATTGTTGTGGGCTGCGCACGCTTCGTCCATCGGAGTAGCATTGCTCCTGCCGCCCTGCGTCTGGAGATTGTCGGAATTGTTCACCGGATCGGGGCACTTGACCTTGTCCGTCTTCATCGTGCCGCCGGTCGTTGAGCCGGTCGTGGTGGTATCAGTGGCCATCGGCTTCTTGGCTTTCATGTCGCCGCTCGCGCCGCCGCCCTGATCTGCCGCATTCTTGTCGATCGTGGCGCCGGCCGGAGCCGGATTGGACTGGGCGAAGGCTGATGTGGCCATGCCGATGGCAAACAGCGAAGCTGCTACGAGTTTCATATGCATTGCGATATCCTCCTTGGGAATTTTGCCTTATTGGCCTATCCACAACCTCACTGGCAGGTCATTGTTCCGCAACGGCTGCTGACAAATATGTGGCGATTGGGCGCCTTCGACCGGCAGATGCAGCAGCGATTGAACGCCTGATCGGGCGCGTCAGAGCGTCCGGTCGAACAGCGCCAGCGACTGCGCATCTTTCAGGCGAAACATCTGGGCGGGCCGGTTGCTCGCCCGGCGCATTTCGCCCTCGACCGGCTCCAGGAAATCGGCTTCGGCCATGCGCTTTCGAAAGGCCGATTTGTCGAGCTTGCGGCCGAGAAGGGTCTCATAGACCGATTGCAGCTCGCTCAAGGTGAAATGGACCGGAAGCAGATGGCCGGGCAGGCTCGAATATTCGACCTTGCTGCGGATGCGGCCGAGCGCCTCCTTCAGGAGAGCCGCATGGTCGAAGGCAAGGGACAAGCCGACGCCCTCGCCCCCGATCGGCCGCCATTCGGCCTCTCCGGCCATTCCACCCTGCCGTTCGGCGACGTCATCGGCCGATAGCAGCGCGATATAGACGATGCTGATGCTCCAGCCCCTCGGGTCGCGGGTGCGGCTGCCCGTGGTTTGCAGCTGTTCGAGATAGGGTGTCTCGACCCCGGTTTTTTCCTTCAGCACGCGCCGTGCCGCAGCTTCCAGATCCGCATCCTCGTCAATATGGATCCAGCCGCCGGGCAAGGCCCAGTCGCCGGAAAAGGGTGCGTTCGCCCGCCGCACGAGAAGCACGGAAAGGCCCGCCGGCGACAGCGAGAAGATCGCGAGATCGACGGTCGCGATCGGTTTGAAGGCGTCATTGTCATGCGATGTCATGATGCGAACATAGCATACGCGAGGCTTAGTGTAAATATCCAACTAAGTTAGTTGACATTTATCACTAAGTCATGTTTTCTCCATGTCGACACGAGCAGGGGCTCGCGCCAGCAACAGGGAAAAGGTCATGTTCGGACTGCGCTTCATCAAGACGGAACCTACGCAATACGTCATCCAATATCAAAACGGCAAAGCCATTCGTGAAGGCGCCGGTCTGGCCTTCTGGCATTTTGCGCCGTCGAGCTCGCTGGTGCTTGTGCCGACGGCGAGCGTCAACGACCCCTTCATCTTTCCGCTGGTGACATCCGACTTCCAGGAAGTGACCGTGCAGGGGCAGATCACCTATCGCATCGCCGAGCCGCGCCGCACGGCAGCACTCCTGAACTTCACGCTTGACCACAAGGGCCGCTATGTCTCGGAGGATCCGCAGAAGCTTTCGACCCGGGTGATCGACCGCGTGCAGGTGGCGATGCGCGCCGAAGTTCAGACGCTGTCGCTCAAGGAAGTTCTCGCCTCGGGTGAGGCGCTCGTCGCCGGCGTGGCGGAAGCGCTTAAGGTACATCCGACGATCGAAGCGCTCGGCCTTGAAATTCTCGGCTTGTCGCTGCTCGCCGTCATGCCGAAAGCCGAGACGGCCAAGGCGCTGGAAGCCCATGCCCGCGAGGCCCTGCTTCGCCAGGCCGACGAGGCTATCTATAGCAGGCGCAATGCCGCCATCGAGCAGGAGCGGACGATCAAGGAAAACGAGATCGCCACCGAGATCACGCTTGAGAACAAGAGGCGGCAGGTGCGCGAGGCGCAGATGGAAGCCGAACGCGCCGTGCAGGAGCGGCAGCTGCAGATCCGGCGGGAAGAAATGGCCGGCAAGATCGCGCTGGAAGAGCAGAACCGCGATCTGGTGACGCTTGCCGCGACCAACGCCAAGGCCGAGGCCGATGCCCAGGCCTATGCGCTGACGGCGATGATGAAATCCTGCGAGCAGGCCGATCCGAAAGTGCTGCAGGCGCTCGCCTCGGTCGGCATGAAGCCAGGCCAGCTGATGGCGCTCGCTTTCCGCGACCTCGCCGACAATGCGACGAAGATCGGCCAGCTCAACGTCTCGCCCGATCTTCTGCGCGAGATATTGCAGCCGCAGGAGGGCAAGGACCGTGCCGGCCTCTGACGAACGCAAGATCATCCTCGTCGTCCGCCCGACCCGCCTCGACGAACTCATCGCCCGGTTCAACACGGTGCAGCAGGCGCAATTCTACGTCGAGCATCTCGGTGCCGATTTCAGCGATTACCTCGCCGAGAACAAGCGCTACGAAACGGCGATCGCCGACGTGGAGGCCATCCTGCGCGCCGTCGCCCGCGTGCAGCGTCTCGACCGCCGCTACCTCCCGAACTTCGTCTTCGGCCCCGACGATGTCGTCGTCGTGCTCGGTCAGGACGGGCTGGTCGCCAATACGCTGAAATATCTCGACGGCCAGCCGGTGCTTGGCGTCAACCCTGATCCTGCACGCTGGGACGGCCCGCTGCTTCCCTTCAACCCCAAGAGCCTGCCGAAGGTGATCGGCGAAGCGCTGAGGAACAAGCGGCCGATCAAACGCGTCAGCATGGCCAAGGCAACGCTGAATACCGGCGCCGTCATCCATGCGGTCAACGATCTCTTCATCGGCCCGCAAAGCCACGTCTCGGCCCGCTATGTCCTGCAGGCCGAGGAGCGCGAGGAGCGCCAGTCCTCGAGCGGCATCATCGTCTCCACGGGCATGGGCTCGACCGGCTGGCTGAAGAGCCTCTATTCCGGCTGGCTCGGAACCGCTAGCGCGCTCGGTCTCGACCCCGCTGAGCGGACGATCGACATGTCCTTCGCCTGGGACGCCGACTTCCTGCGCTATTTCGTGCGCGAACCCTTCCCGAGCCGCACCACCGGCGCCACCATTGTCGCCGGCCTGGTCTCCAATACCCGGCCGCTGACCATCGTCTCCGAAATGCCCGAACACGGCGTCATCTTCAGCGACGGCATCGAGGCGGATTTTCTGGAATTCAATGCCGGGACGCGGGCGGTGGTGACACTGGCGGAGAGGCAGGGGTTGCTGGTGGTCTGAGGGGTGGGGCAGAGGATCGGATATAGACCACTGTCCGCCGCCATTGCGACCTTCGCGATATCCCCTATTCTGCCGATCTCTCAGCGTGCAACTGGAAAGCTGACACTCTCATGAGCATTTTCGTTTTGCTGACAGGCTTCCCCGGCGTGGGGAAACTGACTATCGCGACAGAACTGAGTTCTCTCTTCCCTGCAAAGATCATCGATAATCATTGGTTCAATAATCCGATACTCCGCCTGCTCGATGACGACGGTGCGACACCGCTTCCGAAGGGAATCTGGGAGTACACCGGCAGAGTACGGCAGACGGTGCTGGATGCGATTGTCGCATACTGCCCTCACCCGGCGAACTTCATTTTCACCCATGCCGGTATCGACGGTGACGAGCGTAGCGCTCGCACTTTTCAGCAGATTTCCGACGCTGCCCGACAATGCCAAGCGCTGCTGGTTCCGATTAGATTGCTTTGCGATGAGGAGGAATTGGCACGCCGTGTTTCCACACCCGCGCGTCGTGAGCGGTTGAAGTCGATCGACGCGCAAGCCTCCAGAGAGAAATGCAGGCAAGCGCGTGTCTTCGATCCCGGACATCGGTTTACCCTGGATCTGGATGTTACTGCCAGATCCGCTGAGGCCAGCGCAGCAGCAATATGTCATCATATTTCGCGCGTTGCCGGCGGCGATTTTGGTTCGCCTTAGAGAAAGGTGCTGTGATCGCACCATCGGCTTTCACTGCTGAGCCGAAAACCGAAGCATAACGCATTGATTTCTCTGCGACGGATTTCTTTATGGAAGTAATCTGATGATTCAATTCCGTTACATCCGGGGGGCGATATGACGCCGACGTCCCGAGAAACCTATAAGCGCCAGCGCTCAAGCAGTTCCAATTGCGGCAAGCTCAAGAGAGCCACATCCCTGAGGCGCGGAAGCCGAAGGCTGGAGCCTCGAAGGATGAGGTAGGCGGGTCAGTGTTCATTCATGCAAGGAGCGGCGTTGCGGCCTGTCCTTCGAGGCTTCGCCCTACGGGGGCTGCGCGCCTCAGGATGAGGAGCATTGGAGGATGCCGCGCTGGCGCTCGATGGAGCCTCTAGGAAGGCCGCCACCGCCGCAAGGTGGCCGCGAGCACGCAAACATTCCAAGATGCTGCAGGCGCTCAAGAGAACCTCAGTTGAGGTGCGGAATCCAAAGGCTGGAGCCTCGAAGGGGCCAGGCCGGTGCGCCGAAACCGGAAGAATGCAAGGAGTGGCATCGCGGCGCGTCTTCGAGGCTTCGCCCTACGGGCTGCGCGCCTCAAGATGAGGGGCGTTGGAGGATGCCGCGCCGATGAGAAACCTTCAGATGGCCGCAAGCGCTCAAGAGAGCCTCATCCTGAGGTGCCCCCGCAGGGGCCCGAAGGACGAGGCGGGTGCATCGAGATCGGAACAGCGCCGTCAAACTCCGGCAACGCGCCTTTGGATCAGCGCCCTCGCTAGCCCCGCGACGGGTCATTTGCGGCAGCGGCCGGTGAGACCAATCCGCGCTGCGCATGCTTCGCTCGCTCGCTGTCGGTCCTGTTCGATGTCTGGGGGGCATCCAATGAGGGAGGTTGGAGAGTATAGGGCGGCCAGGCGCTCAGGGGAGCCCGACACCGACGTGCTCGAAGGGAGGCCGACGCGCCGGCGCTTTTCGGAGGAGAGAAGCCCGGCGCGGGAGAGGGCGCCGGGCTTCAATAATGACCGACAGCATGGGAGGAGGAGTGCTGTCCATCGGGCCGACGCAGCTTAGGAGGGGACGGCGCGTCAGCTCGTTACGACGTAGGGAGGCAAGACGGCGAATTCAAGCCCGCGGTTGTGTCAATACTGCGCAGATGTAGATGCGAGCCGGGAGCGTGGCTGCGGATGCGGCGTTTGTTCATCGCCAGCTGTCAGCCCTGGTGCGATGTTGTCCGTGGACAACCAGTTGCAGCCAGCCGCACTCTATTTGCTGTCTTTTGGATGCCGGCACTCACTCAAGTGCGTAGCAATACCCAACAGTCCATCCGGCGGTGCGTAGCGCATGGCGGCCCCGCGGTATGCGGTGCAATGCTTCCCTTCATCTATTAAGTGCCGATGCGTCTGTCCCTATTCGGCGTTCTGCAGGGCTGGAGGCTGTTTTTGAAAGACTGCGGGGTGGCTCATGGGTGGCGGTCAAGTTGGTGACGTCCGGCGATTTTGCTCCTCCTGCTCCAGTGTGGATATCGAACGGGTTGTCCGCGGACAACGGATGGGCAACGGGTCATTCGTATTCGTCACGTTTCTGAATGCCAGCTGATGAAACGCTGGTGAGAGCGTGGCCCTTGAGGTTGGCGGGTTTGAAGGTTAGACTCCGGATCTGGAGGCCCACACCAAACCTGCTGCCGGGTTGAAGGGCGTTTGGAATCTATCGACGGCCATGTTCACCAAGGTCGAAGCGTAATCGGCAGACTTCGACCAAGAACATTGGATCGTCCTATGCTCCATCCATCGATGAGATTCTCGCCTTCGAACATCGCCGCCTTGAAGAAGGCTCTGCGGCGGCAATATCCCCACATCAAGTCATCGCACCTCGATGAGGCCATCGCCGCATCCTTTGGCTTCAACTCATATGCCGCCATGCGTCCGACGCTGAATCAGGTCAGCGCCTATGCGAGACTGGTCGTCGTGATCGACCATCTGCTGATGCTGCTTCGGCTGGAGGGGCTTGGATATCGGAGCATCCCCCGGGAGGCGTTGCATCGCCTCCTCTGGAACATCGTATTCCCCGATGACAGATACGACAGCGCAGTAGGGGAAATCATCCAGGCCCGCAGGAGGCCAGCGGCGGCGAATGCGGAGTAGCGCTCAGTCGCGTATTGCATGTCTGAATGTTACGCTGTGAACGTTGTCCGCGGACAACCGGCTGAATCGGCCCCCTCGATTCAGTGTCATGCAGTCGCCGCTGCCGATAACCGTTTCGGTCTTCGCCGTCACAGGTCGGCGCGGCGAATGAGCTTGATGTGGTGGTCTATAGGTCGCCACTTGTTTGTGTGTTAACCTTCGGCACGGCGTCTTGTGAGGGGGCCATGGAGAGGAAGCTTGCGGCCATCCTTGCGGCCGACGTCGTTGGATATTCGGCGCTGATGGAGCGTGACGAGGCCGGGACGTTCGAGCGTCTTATCGGGATTCGAAAAGCACTGATCGAGCCGGAAATCGCGAAGCGGCGCGGCCGTATCTTCAAGCTCATGGGCGACGGGTTGCTCGCCGAGTTCGGCAGCGTCGTGGATGCAGTCGAATGCGCGGTGTCGCTGCAGGGTGCGCTCAAGGAGCGCAACGCTGAGGTGAAGGAGAACGAGCGGCTCGAATTGAGAATGGGGCTCAATCTCGGCGAAATCATCGTCGATGGCGACGACTGCTATGGCGATGGCGTCAACGTGTCAGCGCGTTTGCAGCAACTCGCCGATCCTGGCGGTGTTTGCATCTCCGGCAAAGTCGCGCGTGAGGTCGAAAAGACGCTCGCCTTCGGCTTTGAAGCGATGGGTGAGCAGCAGGTCAAAAACATTGCCGAGCCGATCACGGTTCACCGTCTCGTGCAGGAAGGTGCCTCCCCGCAGGCGCGGCTGTCCAGGCCGCCTGCTTTGCCGAACAAACCGTCGATAGCCGTGCTGGCCTTTGCGAACATGAGCGGTGATCCTGAGCAGGAGTATTTTGCCGATGGGCTGGTCGAGGATGTCATCACCAACCTCTCGAGAATTCCGAGCCTGTTTGTCATCGCGCGAAATTCCACCTTCGCCTACAAAAACAAGGCGACCGACGTCAGGCAGATTGCCAGGGAACTCGGCGTCCGCTACGTGCTGGAAGGCAGCATCAGGCGGGCGGCAAGCCGGGTGCGCATCAGCGCGCAATTGATTGAAGGGAAGGATGCCACCCATATATGGGCCGACAAGTTCGAGGGTGCGGCCGAAGATATTTTCGATCTGCAGGATCAGTTGACCGAGGGCATTGTCGGGATGCTCGTGCCGACGATCAGGCGTGCCGAGATAGAGAGGGCGCGTCGCAAGCGGCCTGATAGCCTGGACGCTTATGATTTCTTCCTTCGCGCATTGCCGCATAGCTATGCCAACACCCCGGCGGACACCAGCGAAGCATTGCGGCTGCTGACCGAAGCTTTGCGTCTGGATCCCAACTATGCCGCCGTGCACGGCTATGCCGCCTGGGGATACGAGCAGCGATTCCTGCGCGGCGGCTTCGATCCCGAGGACAGGGCCGCGGCGCTCGGCCACGCCGATGCGGCGCTCGTCACCGGCTCGGACGATCCGCAAGCGCTGTGTCTCGGAGCTTTCGTCCACGCCACCATCACCCATGACTACGAGCGCTCGATCAATGCGCTCGACAGGGCTTTGATGCTGGACGGCAATTCGTCGCTCGCCTACGGGCTGAGCGCGATGGTACATATGTTCAACGAGACCTATGACCGGTCCCGAGACCACGCATTCAAGGCCCTTCGGCTCAGTCCGCTCGATCCGATGAATTATCATTCCTATCTCGCATTGGCCTGGGTCAGCCTGTTTACCGGGCGGTTCGAGGATGCCGTGAAATACTCGGCTCTGGGAATTCAGGTGAACCCGGGATTCAGCATTCTCCACGCCAGCCTGGTGGCAAGCTATGCCAATCTCCATCGTCTGGAGGCTGCGCGAGCGGCGGCCGCGCGATTGCTGAAAGTTGCGCCGGACTGGACAATGGGCGGTTTCGTGCGAATGGATGTCGTGCGGCCGCAGCTCATGAAGGGGCTGGCGTCGGCTTTGCGCAAGGCCGGCCTCCCGGAATAAGGAATTCCCCGCTGGCCCTCCGCATGCGTCGATCGGATCCGGCCGCTTGGGCGCGTCAAGAAATGCAAACGCAGCCGCCCTGCCGCCATCTGCCCGGGCCGCGTTATTTAGGCATAATCGGGCCTCTACGAGCCCGAACCGCGAAGCCTCGACATTCGCCGTTACACAGCAGTAACGAAACCAAAGTCGTGTTTTGCTTCCGTAGTGCACTGTTAATTTAATAAAACCAGAGGCTTGCAGTTTGCGAAGCTGCCGCGGGCCTGGCCTTCTTAGGGCGCCGGGCCCTTCGCCTGCTGGAATCTCCGCAAGAAAGCAACGGTTTGCATCCTTTAGCGGCTATCGGCGTTATCCCCGCAGCAAATCGGAGGATAGGGTAATGGCAGACGCGTTCCGCCTCAAGAGGTTCTCCATCGGCGCGACGGCGATGGCCGCAGCGATCGCCGCGCTTGTTATCCTTGAGGCAAGGCAGCGCGGTGCTGTCGTCCCGCCCGGCGATACCTCCCGCGACGACGATCATGGGCGCAGCGCCGCTACGCCGGAGGCCATTCCGCTCAGCGGTCTTCGTGACGTGTTCTGGCGGGTCTTCCACGAGATCCTGCACGACCGTGTCACTCTGATTGCCGCCGGCGTCACCTTCTATCTGCTGCTGGCGATATTTCCCGCGCTGGCGGCGCTCGTCTCCCTCTACGGGCTGGTTGCCGATCCGGTCACCATATCCGAACATCTCCGCGAGCTGGTCGTTCTCCTGCCGCCCGGGGCGTTCGATCTTCTCGCCGACCAAATCAAGGCGCTCGTCGAACGACGCGAGAGCACGCTCGGCATCGCCTTCTTCGTTGGTCTCGCCATCGCCCTCTGGAGTACGCACAACGGCACGCTCGCCATTTTCGATGCGATGAACGTGGCCTATGAGGAGGATGAGAAACGGAGCCTCGTGCGACTGAACCTTATCGGCCTCTGCTTCACCTTATGCGCAGTGTTCTTCGCCGTCCTCATGGTGGCGCTTGTCGGCGTGATGCCGCTTGTGCTCTCCTATCTCTGGCTCGATCAGTTCAAGGAGCAGATGGCGCTCCTCCTCAGGTGGCCGCTGCTGCTGCTCGTAGTGGCGGTGGCCGTTACACTGGTGTATCGCTTCGGGCCGAGTCGCGAGCCTGCGAGGGTTCGATGGATGACGTGGGGCGCGGCTCTGACGACCGTTACCTGGGCCGCCATGTCGCTCGGTTTCTCTTTCTATCTCGAGCATTTCGCCAATTATAATGCGACATACGGTGCCCTCGGTGCGCTGATCGGTTTTCTCGTCTGGATCTGGCTTTCCGTCGTCATTCTCATCATCGGCGCTGAACTCAACGCCGAGCTCGAGCATCAGACGGCCAAGGACACGACGACGGGGCAGCCATTGCCGATGGGCGCGCGCGGGGCTTATGTCGCGGACACTTTGGGCGAGACCGTGAGCTGATCGTTAAGGAGCGGCATCGATGCCCGCTGCTTCGATGCGGTTTTGATGTATTTTATGCTTCGGCAGGTTCGACAGAGGAGACGATCATGACCGCCCCGCATCCTTCCAAAACGCATATCGGCAATCATGCACTGCATCCCGAAACGCAGATGCTGAACTACGGCTACGACCCCGAGCTTTCGGAAGGGGCGGTTAAGCCGCCGGTGTTCCTGACCTCCACCTTCGTCTTCAATACTGCCGAGGACGGCAAGGATTTCTTCGACTATGTATCGGGCCGTCGTGAGCCGCCGGCCGGCAAGGGCGCTGGCCTCGTCTATTCGCGCTTCAACCACCCCAACAGCGAGATCGTCGAGGATCGCCTCGCCGTCTATGAGCGGACGGAAAGCGGCGCGCTGTTTTCCTCAGGCATGGCGGCGATCGCCACGACTCTCTTCGCCTTCGTGCGGCCGGGCGATGCGATCCTGCATTCGCAGCCGCTCTATGGCGGCACGGAAACCCTGCTGGCAAAGACCTTCCTCAATTTCGGCGTCGCCGCGGTCGGCTTTGCGGATGGCGTCAGCGAGGGATCGGTGCAGAAGGCGGCGGAAGAGGCGATGGCCAAGGGCCGCGTCTCCGTCATCCTGATCGAGACGCCGGCCAATCCGACCAACAGCCTGGTCGATGTCGCGATGATCCGGCGCGTCGCCGATGCGATCGGCGCGAAGCAGGGGCATACGCCGATCGTCGTCTGCGACAACACCCTGCTCGGCCCGGTCTTCCAGCGGCCGATCGAGAATGGCGCCGATATCTCGCTCTATTCGCTGACCAAATATGTCGGCGGCCATTCCGACCTCATCGCCGGCGCCGTTCTCGGCCGCAAGGCTGTGATCAAGCAGGTCAAGGCGCTGCGCGGCGCAATCGGCACGCAGCTTGATCCGCATTCCTGCTGGATGCTCGGCCGCTCGCTCGAAACGCTGCAGCTGCGCATGGAACGGGCGAACAGCAACGCCCGCGCGGTCGCCGATTTCCTGCGCGACCACCCAAAGGTCGAGAGAGTGCATTACCTGCCCTATCACGATCCGGACTCGCCGTCGGGCCGCACCTTCGCCGCCCAATGCAGCGGCGCGGGCTCGACCTTCTCCTTCGATATCCGCGGCGGCCAACCGGCCTCCTTCAAATTCCTGAATGCGCTGCAGGTGTTCAAGCTCGCCGTCAGCCTTGGCGGCACGGAGTCGCTCGCAAGCCATCCGGCCGCCATGACGCATTCCGGCGTGCCCGCCGAAATAAGAGAGCGGATCGGCGTGCTGGAATCGACCATCCGCCTGTCCATCGGCATCGAGCATCCGGACGATCTGATCGCCGACCTGGAATTGGCGCTGCAGGCGGCCTGAGGCGGCAGGGGACGATGCCCGGCGGCGCCGGGCATCGCGGGCCGCCTACTTGTCGTCGATCGTCAGTTCCGTTTCGGTGGTATCGAGCACGAAGACTGCCAGCAGTTTTGCCGGCTCGGTCTTGCTGGCATTGGCGCTGACGCTGTGATGATCGCCGGGAAATTCGGAGAAGCTTTCTCCGGCCTTATAGGTTTTCTCCGGGCCCCTGTTCACCGCACTGCGGATCGCCCCTTCGAGAACGGTGGCATAGATGAAGGCCGAATCTGGATGGGTATGCCCAGGCGACATGCCGCCCGGCGCATACTCCACCAGCACCGCCTTCATGCTCTTGCCTGGAACATTGGGAAGCTTCTGATCGTAAACGACGGTTATCCGCGCTCTGTTGTCCCCGGCCTGCGCTTGCGTGCCGGCGGCCAGAGTGAGGGCGAGTGCCGCCGCCGAGATGATCTTTCCTGGCATGTCTGGTCTCCTCAGTTGATACGACAGGCGCAAATCCCTGTCAGGCGCTCTTCTTCTGGGGCGGCTGCTGGTTGAGCCAGTCCTCGAAGCGGATCCGGCCGAGCCGCGCATTGGGGCCGGCCACGAGCGAGTCGTCATCGAGTTCGACGCCGAAATAGCGGGCGTGCGGATCGGTTACCACCTGGCGCGGATCGTTCGTTGCCTTGAACAGGCGTGTCACGATCTCGGTGAGGCGGATCTTCTCAGGCCCGCCGATTTCGATCGTGCCATTGACGGGTGCGGCAAGCGCCACGTCGGCCATCACATCGGCGACGTCGTCCGAAGCGATTGGCTGCAGATAGGCGGGCGACAGATGCACGGTCTCGCCGACGGTGTTGGACTGAGCGATGCCGGCCATAAATTCGTGGAACTGGGTGGAATGCACGATCGTATAGGGAATGCCGGAGCCCTTGATCAGCTCTTCCTGCGCCATCTTGGCGCGCATGTAGCCGCTGCCCTGCAGGCGCTCCATGCCGACGATCGAGAGTGCGATATGATGCTTCACGCCGGCGGCAGCCCCTGCCTTCAGCAGGTTGCGGCCCGAGGTCTGGAAGAATTCGAGAACGGCCCTGTCCTCAAAGGAAGGCGAGTTCGCAAGGTCGAGCACCACCTGAGCGCCTGCCAGCGCTTCGGCCACGCCCTTGCCGGTAATCGTGTCGACGCCTGTATTCGGCGAGGCGGCCAGCACCTCATGCCCCTTCTTGCGCAATCTCTCCACGGTCTTCGAGCCGATCAGGCCGGTGCCGCCGATAATGACGATCTTCATGGGTAGTCTCCTTGTCCTCAGCGAGGGTTTCCTCTGTTGACTGGAAGATGGCTGCCGAAGTCGCGTCCTCGGGAGGCAAGCGACTTCATCGGTACAGGGCGTCACCGCGCGAACTTCCGGCTGCTGGCGGTTGCCACCGATGCGTAGGAGAATGCACCGGATCGCGGCCGCGGACCACTCTCCCTGCGTCGCTGTCACCCTATGCGAAGGCAGTAGGACGGCTGGCGAAATGGCGAAAATTAGCGTCAGCAGATATCGCGTGGGACGAGGCGCGGGCGGCATATCCTCTTCTCCCCAGCGGGGACTGTTGCAAAATGCTGAGAATATGATTCCGTTGTTTTTGAACGGAGATGATTTGGATGGCGGTGAAGCAGACGGGTCAATTCAGCTTTGTTGATGCGTTGTTGCCGCAGGCAGGCGGCAGC
>NZ_RQIH01000014.1 GCF_003939025.1 Rhizobium sophoriradicis | reverse complement strand
TGCTTTTCTAAACTCAAGCAGTTCAGAAGGGTCGCGACGCGCTTCGAGAAAACCGCCGAAAACTACCTCGCCGTCGTCACTATCGCGGCGACAATGCTATGGATCAGATAACTGTCCACACGACCTAGTATTACGAATGCCGAAACGACGGAGGCGTGGAAAGTACCGACTCCGGATGGCGCAGCTGGGATCATCAGGCCCAAGCCGCCGGCGAACAACACGAACAACGACTCTTGGTAACTCAGCGCGACGCCGACAAAACGGCCCACGCAGATATACGCAAGCGCATATGCCGAAAGCCACAGAACCAGCGTGAGAACAGCAGGAACGATGGTCACCGAAAGAGATAGGCTTCGTGCGGAATTTCGGATGAAATGAATAATGTGGCGGTCAAAGAAATCCTGCAGTCGCACGAGACCGAAGACGGGTCGCAATATCGGGACAAGCCGATCGCTGAAATACCTTACGAGAACTGCCGACAGAAATATCCCAGCTATTGCACCAAACATGATGACCAGCAGAACATTTCGGTATTCGGAATTCAGTGTATGGCTCAGCAAGACCAAGGAAAATATACCGACAGAAATGATCGTCACCAGGTCGACCATTTTTTCGATCAGAAGCTTACCAAGAGCGTCGGCGTAGGGGACAGTTGCGACGACACGGCTGTAATGTACGCGTAAAAGGTCTCCGCCTCTCGCAGGAAGGAACATGTTGGTGCCAAGACCGAGCAGGGAGGCCATGAGGGACGCTCCGTAACCGATCCTACCGTCCAGCAACAGTCGCCATCGCACCGCATAACCCACGGCAATGCCGAAGGTAACAAGCATGAACCACAGGAGCGATGTGACGGATATTCCGCTACGAAAAATGCGGACAGCTTCCTCCCAATCCACTGCCTTTAGCAGGAATATCAGGAAGAGTAGGCTTATTGCCGAGGCTATAAGCATCTGCAAGCGTTGATGATTAAAGAGGCCGCGTATCACGTTTGCTGGGTTCTCTTTCGAAGCGGCGGCGCCATTGGACCGCAAAGGTCTTCGCTCTGCTCGGATCGCTGCCCCTAACATATTACAACAATCAGGAGCAACCCCTTGACCTCTCGCTTTCACAGGAGTTGCTGTCGCGACAGCGCTCGACCTTAGCCGGTGGCCCGTTGCCTTTTGATTCAGAGCCAATTGCCTCGCAATCCGCGGGGCCTTTTTACTTTGGAGACAATGAATGCCCAGAAACCCATCAACCGGCGTCTATTCCAAACCCGCCGGGACGACACCCTCCGTTGGCCAGGTCATCGATCCGGCGCCATGGAACGCGCTGACGACCGATCTCGGCAACGAAATCACCAACTCGCTGCCGCGCGATGGCTCGGCGCCGATGGCAGCGCCGCTCAAGGCCGCAGGCGGCACCGTTTCGGCGCCGGGTGTTGGCTTCGCCTCGAACCCGCAGACTGGACTCTATCTCAAGGGCGGCGGAGCGCTGGGTTTCACCCAGAACGGCGTCGACATCTTTTTCGACAAAGCCTCGGTCTATGCGGCGAAGTCAGGCGATTACACCGCGCTTGCCTCCGACGACAACGCCGTTCACCGCTTTACCGCGTCTGCCACGCTCACCCTGACCGCAGCGGCAACGCTCGGCGCAAACTGGCACTATTGCGTCATCGCCGACGGCGGCGACGTGACGATCGATCCGAATGGGGCAGAGACGATCGACAGCGCGGCAACCCTTGTCGTCCCGAACGGGTATTCCACCTTCATCGTCTGCAGTGGGACAGCGTTCTTCACGGATAAGCTGATTGCCAAGATCCAGGCTAAATCGGAGATCAACAACGTCGTCGGGTGTGAGACCGTCTATGTATCCAGCACTTCTATTCAGATGAAAACCGGCGAGGTGTTCTTCAATTCCAAGAACGTCGTCTATGCTTCCGCGCTGACAAAATCCCTGTCCACCACCTTCACGGCCGGCAATAGCGGCGGGTTCCTTGACACTGGCGTCATGCAGGCGAGCAAAACCTATTTTGTTCACTCTGTGCGCAACCTTACAACAGGCGTTGGCGATTGGGTTGCAAGTTTGCAATCTGTCCCGACGCTCGTTTCAACGGCAAACCTTACGGGATGGGAAGTTGTCGGGCGGGTAAATGTCGTATTGACAACGTCAGGCAATGTAATTCGTCAGTATGTTCAAGATGGTAATGAATATAGAATTGCTGTTGCCGTGCAGGAATACAATGGCTTCGGCATATCTGTCAACGACATACAGCCAGTTGGTACTCCTGCTGGGATTGCTACTGAAATTTATTGGATTCTTGCGGTTAATTCTGCGGCTAATTCATCGGGCGAGCTTGGCGCGGGAGCTGATGCTGTAACATCTCCTGTTGCAGTCTTGAATGTCAACGCGGGCAACACGGCACAAGCGGGCCGCGTATCTGCTCGCAGCCGATCGCGATCAACGGGGATTGTAACCTTTTACGCCATCACGACGGTCGGTAGCGTATCGTATACATTGCGATCAATCGGCTTTAACGACTATACCGTACCGCGCCTGAATGGAGCTTGATCATGACGATGGTTTGCGTGATGCGCGACGAAAACGGCGCAATCAAAAGCGTGTTCGCCGGCAGACAGTAAATCGCACAAGAGGCGATCGATGACCTGGAGCACGTCCTGTGAAAACGGAATCGACCTAGATCGTCTCGGCCGCGACACGCTGGACATCCTCAACATTGTGCACGAATGTGAGCAGCGGGTGCCTTCCATCACCGTTCTTGAACAGGTTAACCATCAAAAAGATCCGCAGTTTACCGACAGAGTTGCGTAAAACTCTCCCATTGAGCCTCTTTGCTGTATCGGCTCTTTATCATCATGTTGCCTGCCGCCGCGATTTCTCTCAGTCTGGTTTGGTCGGCGAGTGCAGTGCGAATTGATGCCACTGCCGACTGCGCACTGCCATAGGTCACTATGGTGGTACCGTCGATCATTCCATTGGGGTAGTTGCCAGCGTCGGAGATCATCAGAGCACCGCAGCCTAACGCTTCCCAGCAGCGCATGTTGCCTCGATCTGAGCCGGCCATGTCGACAGCTCCGTTCAAGACGATTTTTGCTTGCGAGATTCCGCGATACAGGTCGCGCCCAAAAACAGGCGGACGGGAAACCGCGCGAATGCCCTTAGGACGCCGATGATCATTCAGGGGCAAGAGCCATCCCAGAGGGCTTTCAGCAAGTCGCGTAAGGCGAGATCGGTCTAAGTGGTAGACAACCCGAAAATCCTTGCGAAGTTCGGAGACCGCCTCAAGAATTTCCGCGCGCCTGCTATGATGGCGGCTATATCCTCCGACAAATAAAATATCGATCGGGCGGCTGCTGTTCGCCGCATAGCTGTCCATTGCGAGGTCATGGGATGGCGCCATGTACTCTGCCCGCCATCCGCGGCCTCTGTAGCTCTCTATGATCGTTGGAAAATTGCAGACGAGAAGATCATATGCACCCAGATCGACGTTTCCTGAAGGCGCTGCTCGCCAAGCTATCGACCTTTTTACCGTTCCCGGCAACTTCCTGACGAACTCATTGCCGTATCGAATAGGATCAAGATTGTAAAAAATCTCAGTGCGGTGATCCTCGATCTGGCTAAGCAGTATTTGCTCCAACGCCGTGGAGGTCGGGAGGCCATGCTCTTGGGCCCAAAATCGCTGCGTAATGGGATCGTCACCGGTTGTGAAGAAAGCATCGCTACTTCCGTCGACCACTGTCTTAAGCAGGTGGCACGCGCCGAACGAATCCGAGAGAAAAACCTGCCGTCGTTCGGAAAAAGCATTCGCTGATGCTGCAAGCTTGTTGAGTCGGTGCATATATGCAGGGTATAGGCCAAAATTCTGAAAGACGCGCATTACTTAACCGATGTGGTGGCTCGCAGTTGAACCCGCGTACCATTAAAACCAGTCGTTGGCGATAATGATCTTTCCAGTTGAGACGGTAAAGGCGGCAAGTGTTTTCAAGTCTGATATTAACTGCTCGCGAAAAGCTTTTAGCAAGCCTTGTCACTTCTGCCGCCAGGAGGGACGCCGTCCTTGGCATGTCCACCAAGTTGAGTTCCGAAGGCAGAGTCTTCAACATCCGCAATGACCGATCAGCGATCCAAGTGGGCGCCAACGGAACGATCCGCGGCGAACTTTTAACCTTCGGTTTCGGAGGGAGGATCGAGATTGGTGAATGGTTTTACCTCGGCCCGATGTCAACAATCTGGTCAGCGAGTGAAGTCATCATCGGCGATAGGGTTCTCGTATCGCATTCGGTTGCAATTCATGACAGCGACAGCCACCCGACCGATCCGCAGATGCGCTTCGCGCAGACAAAGCAAATTCTGACCAGTGGACATCCGCGCGAGAACCCCGGGGTAAAGACGACGCCGGTACGTATCGGAAATGATGTGTGGATTGGCATGGGTGCAATCATTCTGAAAGGCGTGACAATTGGCGATCGTGCGATTATTGGTGCCCGATCAGTTGTCAAGACAGACGTTCCTGCGGATGGTTTTGTGCCATCCCCCACAAGCGAGCCAAATCCATGAAGACCCGCCTTCGTCGCAAATTTCGTGACTTTGCCTTTCAGGCGCGACGGCTCATTGGCTTGGAAAAGCTACTTGTTCTGCAGGGTGAGACCCGCGGGCATCAGATAGCCCAGAGAGACGCCTTGGGCACTCTGGCTGAGGCCGAGTTTTCGGTATTTTCCCAATGGGGTGAGGACGGGATTATCTCTTGGCTAGTGGATACGATCCAACCACCCGTCACAAACTTCGTTGAATTCGGCGTAGAGGATTATCGCGAGAGCAACACGCGGTATTTGCTAACTTCGCGTTACTGGTCAGGCTTGATTATCGACGGCTCCGAAGACAACATCTCCTCCATTCGATCCGATGACATCGCCTACAAATATGATCTGCAAACCCGGGCGGCATTTATCAACCGCGACAATATCGCTGAGTTGATCTCGTCGGCAGGGTTTGTCGGGGGACTAGGGTTACTCAGCGTCGACATCGATGGCGTCGATTACTGGGTGCTTGAGAAGATTCGCGAGAAGGCTGCAATTGTTGTCGTGGAATACAACCATATCTTTGGAGATGCGCCCGTAAGTGTACCTTACGATCAGTCCTTTGTCAGATTGAACAAGCACTACTCCGGGATGTATTGGGGCGCATCTTTGGCTGCATTCCGGCACCTTCTTGAAGAGAGGGGTTACGAATTCATCGGCACCAATCGGGCCGGAACGAACGCCTTCTTTATCGACAACATTTACTCCGGAAAGCTACATAATAAACTGACCCGGCGCCACGAATGGCCATGTCGCATGCGAGAAGTTCGCAACCGGGACGGCAGCCTCGCCTTTAAAACATACAGCGAGGCTAAAAATTTGTTGAATGGCCTTCCGGTCGTAAACGTGACGACGGGCGAAACTGTCACTCTGTAGTTGTCGCCTGGTCACGGGCCCACCCGCCCAAATCTTCATCCAGGCTGCTGGCGACGATGTCTAAGATTCGGTTTAAAATTGGCTTCAGCGCCTCGACATCGCGCGCCTGCTCAATTTCTTCCCGCAGCTGCAATACTGTCGCCTTCTGTTGTTCAAGCGTTTGCATTTTACTCTCTAAATCTTCTCTAGACGGTAGCCATCAATACCGACGCAGTTAGATTAATTCCGGTTCGCCGCTCTGGGGGCCTCGAGGCGGCGTTTCTCTTCTCGCGCGGAGGCTTTAGCTCGCAGTGGCTGCATGAGGGACATTTCAATTGCCATTAGCAACCATATAAATCCGTTTTTCACAGCGAAACCTCAACCTCGGCATAATTGGTGATTGGTCGTCCCTACCGCCTCCGAGAGCGAAAGGCAATCGACCCAGAACCTAAACTAGAGATGGCGGGAGAGGGAGGTCAAAGACCAGGGTACTCTCAGCCGAGTCCCGCAGGCCCTTATATGAGGCATGCCGCAGCTTCCCGCCATGCGTCCAGGCGCGGTATTCGATCTCGGCAATCAAAATGGGCTTGATTCAGACAAGATCCTTGCGCCGAAGTTCACCTCGCAGGCCTTACAACTCAAACCAAAATGGCTTAGGCAAGCGCGGCGAGCGTCTTGACTGCGTCGTAAGCGTTCACCAAGACAGACGACACGGCTCCCTCTAAAGGTAGTTGACGACTAAGGACAGCGCCCCGAACACGCCGAGGTATACCGGGGTCCTAGGGCCTGGCAGCAGGTAGTCGATCGCTTGAAGCAGGCTGGAACGACGGTCACCTCGTCAGCATTCCCCCTGTCGAGCCGAAAAGCTACGCGTAAAGCGATCGATGGAAACGATCGAGCAAATGAACGCCATCATCAAGGATGAGATCGCCGCCCCATGTGGGCTTAAATACGTCGATCTCTTCGGGAAGGTGACGATCAATGGTCAAGCCACCCCCGGGTCCACGACGGACGGCATTCACTTCACGGCGGATTCGTACCGCGTTGAGTACTGGTTGCTGGACGACGCGCTCCGTCACCAGATCGCAGTGACCGGCAAGCCCTGTCAGTAATATCCCTCCCGCAGCGAAAGCGGGACTGACCTCTTCCACAAACTGGAGTCCTCATGCGCCTTGTAAAGCACAAGCGCCGCGTACTCACGCGGTCGCTATCGATGTGGTGCGTCTATGCCGCCGGCTTTCTGGAGGTCGTCCGTACATCGTCCCGTATCTGGACGGCTGGATACCGAAATGGCTGTCCATCCTCTTCCTAGCGGCATCTCCGATCGCTCGCCTCATTCACCAGCCGGCCCTCAAGGAAAATGACAATGACAGGTAGGATGAAAAAGGGCAGTGCGGTTGCCGCGGCTGCTGTGGCACTCGTCGGCAGCTTCGAGGGGCTGCGTCAGAATGCCTATCCGGATCCGGCCACAAAGGGGCCGCCCTGGACGATCTGTTATGGCAGCACCAATGGGGTGAAGCCCGGGGATCGCAGGACGGTGGAGCAGTGCAAGGCGCTGCTGTCGCTGGAGCTTCAGACCTATGCGGGCGGCATCGAAAGCTGTGTCAGCGTGCCCTTGCCGGATGCGCGTTTCGTGGCGCTGACCTCGTTCGCTTACAATGTCGGCGTCAAGGCGGCCTGCGGTTCGAGCGCGGTCCGGCTGATCAATCAGGGCAGGACGGCCGAGGGGTGCGAGGCGCTATTGAAGTGGAACCGCGCCGCCGGCATCACCTTTCCCGGCCTGACGCGTCGCCGGCAGAAGGAACGCGCCTTCTGCCTGGAGGGCGTCTGATGTTCGGCCTTCTCGATACGCTGAAGATGGCCGCCGGCATCGCCGCCGGGCTCCTCCTCTATCACCTCTATGCCGTCGCGATCGGCTATCCCTCCGCAGAGCGCCAGGCGCGCGCCGGTTATGTCGTGCTGGCCGAGAAGGCGGCGGCCGAAGCCAAGGCGGACGAGATGGAGCGCCAGCGCGATGCGGCGGCCCACGCCGGCGAAGAGCATCGCAAGCGCCTGGAGGCGGCCAAGGCCGCCGAGCAGGCCGCCAGAGACACATTGGAAAACGAGATCCGATCCTATGAACTCGAGCTTTCAGAAAAGAACCGCACTTGCGCTGTCACTGCTGCTGATCGTCAGTGGCTGCTCCGCCACTGAGCGCCTGAACCAGGCGGCGGTTGCCAAGGGGAGGGCGGCGGCCGGCCTCGTGCTGCCGCCGCTGCCCGACGATCTCAGAAGGCAGGAAGCGCATGCGCCCGTGCGCGAAGGCGAGCCGTTGATCGCGATCCTCGCCCGTGAGCGCCAGGCGCTCGACCGCGCCAATGCCCGCCAGGGGCGCACAGTCGAATTCTATGATGACCTCACCAGCCGATACGGAACACGCCGATGATGAATGCCATTTCGCTTGCCCTTGCCAATCCGCTGCTGAGCGGGACGGGCGGCAATGCGGGAGATCCCGACCGCTACATGTTCTTTGCCACCCGCAACCGCATGCCGTCGGGCGGCATCGTCACCGCCGGGACGAATTATGTCTGCAGCAAGATCGTCGTTTGCACGCCGCAATATAAGACGCGGACCTTCCGCTTTCACCTCTCCGGCTTCGCCTCGACGGAGGGTGGAAACTCGCCGCAGGAAACTGTCGTCACCGGCACGATCGGCGCGCCCGGCAATTCGGTCATCGCCGATGCCATGTTCATCCGCGTCGCCGGCATCTTCTATCAGTGCACATTCGCCGGCGCGAACACGGTGACGGTCGCCGACCAGACGAACGGCGCCTGGACGGACGAATTGACCATTGCCGACGTCGCGCCGGAAAGCGAAATGGAAATCTGGCTGTTTTATCACACGGCCGTCGGCGACAAGATCTGGCCGGTCTACCGCATCCAGAAGCATCGCGGCGAACGTGTCTGGGGTGCGAGCGATCTCGACACGCTGCTTGCCTTCAAGGACACGCCGCTCGCCGACAGCACCGCCGCCCTCGATACGAGCTATGGCCTGCAGGCGCAGCCGCAATATTGGGGAGCCGATTTCATGGTCGCCAAGGGCGATTGGGACGGAAGGCCGGTCGCCCTCGGTTTCGTCGACAGTATCGGCGAGGCGCGCCAGGAATATTCCTCCACCGCCGACAGCCGCGGCAATCTCGGCTGGTTTCGTCGCTGGCTCGACAAGGACGGTGGCGCCGGACGAATTCCGCATTGCCTGATCGGCATGCCCGGTGCCGGATCGGTGCGCGAATACACCGGATCCGGCTCGTCGATCGCAACCCGGCGAAGGGATATCATCCGCGAGATCAAGGCCTTCAACGGCAACAAACTGCCCTTCACCGTCATCGCCAACCAGATGGGGCAGAACGACACCTCGACATCGTACAGCACCTGGTTCAACACGAACTATCGGTCGCTGGTCAACCGCATCCGCGCCGAATATGCCGGCGTCAAGATCGTCGCGTTCCCTCCGCTCGGCCGCACGACCGTCACCAAGTCCGCAACGCTGACGTCGGTGGGAACGACGGTCACGGCAACCCATTCCACTGCGACGGGCGGACTTGTGACAGGGCAGACAGTCACGATCTCCGGTTCAGCTCAGGCGGAATACAATGGCAACGTCGTGGTGACGGTATTGAGCCCGACGCAGTTTACCTATCAGTTCGCCGGCTCGGCCACCTCTCCGGCGACAGGATCAATCATTGTCAATGATTTGGGCATGCGGGCCGCCTGGCAGTCTTACGGCGCAAACAACATTTACCCTTCCGACGGAACCGACGCTTCCGGTAAATGGCGTCTGCGTGACGACATTCTCGCCGGGACTTCGGCCTGCTGCGATGACGCAATTGATACCTACGCAGCCTGGGCCTCGACTGAGAAAGCCGGCGCCTGGCCCGGCATGCTGGAGCTTCCGAATACGACAATCGCCGTGCAGGCCGGAACGGATGGTGTCACCGCCTACAACCAGATCACCGTCGTGGACGCGAGCATTTTCAGGCCTGAGCAGCAGCTGCATTTTTACGCCGGTCCGGAGGGCGTCGTTCGTCTCAGCACCCAGACCATCGCCGGCATTTCGGGCAATGTGATCACCTATATGGGATCCAGCGCCGTCATTCTGCCGGTGGGCTCCATCGTTCGCCCGGCCCCATCCGTCGGCGAACTCTCGCCGCTATCCCTTGTTCACCCGCAACCCATCATGATCGACCGCATCGCGAGCGGGATTCCGCAATCCGAAAAGCTGAAATTCAATTCATAACAGGGTGCCGATATGACATCGAATGACGATATCCTGCGCGCCCTCGGGCGCGTGGAGGGCCGGCTGACCGGCATCGAGGAAAATGTCGCACTGCTGCGCCAGGAGATGAGCGACGAAAAAGCCAATGCTCATGATGGAAGGGCGGTGATCCACAAGCGCCTCGACGAGCAGGTAAGGCAGATCTCCCATCTCGATACGAGAGTGGCGATCGGCAGCGGCGCCGATGCGCAGTTCCGCGCCGAGATCGCAACGCTCAAGGAAACCGTCGAGAAGAACCAGGAGACGGTCGGGCCGGCGCTCGAGGAGTGGAAACGAATGAAATCGATCGGCTACGGGATCTCGGGGCTGATCGCCTTTGCGGGACTGACGACCGGCGGGATTGTCGCCTATGCGAGCGATGGCGCGGTGGCGGCGCTCAGGCATTGGTTGAAGATTAGCTGAGCAGAATCATAAATCTTTTCTAGGAATCCAGCATGTGGCGGAAACATTTCCAAGTAAACGCAGCAAAGCGCCAGCCGCCCGGTTTGATATATTGCTACAGCCGAAGCTCAACCAGCATATCGAAATTTTAGCATTCTCTAACGAACCAAACCGCCGTCTGTTTGTTATCCTTTTCAGGAGGAAACAGACATGAAGAGCATGAACAATCGCCAAGTTCGCATTCCCGGTCCGCGGGAGCATGATGTCGCGGAGCATTGCCGCAAGTTTGGCATTGGGCCGGCGGAGGAGAAGAAGCTGAAGAAGCTGCTCGGGTCTCACGCGCCGTTGCACGAGATCCAGGCCAATGCGCCGCCGCGCCAGCCGAAATGGCGGTGACTTGCTGTCTGTATTTCCGAAGACGGAAGCAGAAACTCCGGCAGCTACAAATAGTATAGTCAATTTTTACTCGGGCTGCGCGACTGTGCCTCACGGAATATTTCCGTATCGAGAAATAAGTTAGGAAATACTCTTCCGTTTCAGTATCTCCACTCGGAACTTCCGGCGCGAGCCGGTGTTTTGGTCGCAGGGCCGCGTGGCAGGGTTTTCGTCTCCTGTATCCCCTGCTACCCCTGCAGGCGCTGCGCGGCCCACTGAAACCACCCTTGGCTGGGGGCGGCATGCGGTCGTCCGCGCCAGCCGTTCAATGCCGCAGTTCGCGCGACAGCATCAGAATGTAATCATCTGCAATATCGGCGACCACCATGGCCGCTTCCGCCGGTGCAAAGCCCCAGCCGACCGCCTCGGCGACGATCTTCATCACATGCGCTTCAAGCGCCTGCCGGCAGTCCGACACAGTTTCGACATGCGGGCATTTGGCACGAAATTCCACGACATTGCTCATGGTATATCCTCCGTTTGATGTTGCTGCGCCTTGCTGCATGAAGCCGGTCTCTCCAGGGAAAGGCGGGCTATGGGTCCGGTGAGCTGTTCCGGACAATTAGTAATCGTGAAAATACGATGGCATAGGGCGGGGGGCATTCAAGCGGATGCTGATATTAAGGTAAGCCGGTAGGGTTAATTCGCCCGGCGGCAGCTTGTTGCCCCACGCCGGCTTGTCAGGCAATGGCGCAACAGCTTGTTTTGGTGTCGCTTTCCGGCACGGAAAACCGCCGGCTTCACCAGATTTTCGCGGGAAATCTCGGGAATTTACCATACGAGTGGCAGGATTGGCCTGGAGGCGGCAGCCGTGTGCCGGGACCGGACAGAAACAAGCAAAAGCCCGTCATCACGGGCTTTCCCTCTCCGGTTTCGGATGTCGCAACGCTCGGCCGTCTCGGGCCGCGGCAAACGGCACGGAGACGAAGGTTTTGCTGCCGGACGCGGCCGCATCAGGCCGCGGCAAAGGGTACAGCGACAAAGGTCTTACTGCCGTCGCGTTCGACGAGCAGCAGCACCGATTTGCGGCCGGCCTTGCCGGCTTCGGCGATCGCAGCCTTGACATCGCGAGCGTTGTGCACCGGCCGGTCGTTGACCGAGACGATGATGTCGCCCGACTGAATGCCGGCAGCGGCCGCCGACTTGTCGGGATTGACGCTGGCGACCACGGCGCCGCTGACGGAGCGCGGCAGGTCGAGCTGCCGGCGCACGTCGGGCGTCAGGTCGGCAAGGCCGATGCCGAGGCTCGGCTGGCCCGAAGCCTGGCCCTGCGTTTCCGGGTTTTCGGCCGCCGCCTGTTTCTGGCCGTCCTCGTGGGTGCCGACGGTGACGTTGAGATCGATCGTCTTGCCGTCACGCCAGACGCCGAGGGATTCCCGCGTGCCGGGCGAAAGATCGGCGACGAGCCGCGACAGGTCCTTCGGCGTCTTGACGGCCTCGCCGCCGACCGAGGTGACGATATCGCCGGGTTTCAGGCCGGCCTGGGCGGCCGGCGTATCGGCGGACACGGCGGCCACCAGCGCCCCGCCTGTTTTGTCGAGACCGACGGCATCGGCGACGTCTTTGGTGACCGGCTGGATCTGCACGCCGAGATAGCCATGGTCGATCGAGCCGTTCTTCTCAAGCTTGGCGACGATCGCCTTGGCCTCGTCGGAGGGAATGGCGAAGCCGACGCCGACGCTGCCGCCGTTCGGCGAATAGATGGCGGTGTTGATGCCGACCACCTTGCCCTCGCGGTCCACGAGCGGGCCGCCTGAGTTGCCGTGGTTGATCGGCGCGTCGATCTGGATGAAATCGTCATAGGGCCCGCTGTGCAGGTCGCGGCCGCGCGCCGAGACGATGCCGGCCGTCACCGTGGTGCCGATGCCGAAGGGATTGCCGATCGCCAGGATCTGGTCGCCGAGCTTCAGCCTGTCGGAATCGCCCCAGGCGATGGTCTGCAGCGGCTTGCCGGCCGTAATCTTCAGCACGGCGACATCGGATTTGGGATCGGTTCCGATCAGCTTGGCCGGCAGTTCGGTGCCGTCGTCGAGCGTCACCTTGATGTCGAGAGCATTGTCGATGACATGATTGTTGGTGACGATGACGCCGTCGGGGCTGATGATGAAGCCGGAGCCGAGCGCCATCGCATGCTGCGAGGGCTGATCGCGCGGCGCCTGTCGGGGCAGGGGGATGCCCTGATCCTCGAAGAACTGGCGGAACTGTTCGTCCATTGGCGATTGCTGATCGGCGCTGACGTCGCTCGCCTTCATCGTCGTGGTGATGGTGACGACAGCCGGCTTGTCGGCCTCGACGATCGTGGCGAATGAGCCGCCTGCGGCCAGAATGCCGCCGCTATCCGAAGGGGCGGCCAGCGCGGTCGTGCTGTTGATCGCAAAGGGCAGGCAGGCCGCGCCGGCGAGGATGGCGGCTCCGACGAGCGCTGCGGTGCGGTGTTTGCGGAGGATGTGTGACATGGCGGTAATCCCTTGGGCGGTCGCCCTTTGGAAGAAGATTGGCTTTTGGTGGCGTCGTGGTTCCATGTCATGGGACCTGGCGTCGGATGGCGTAGGGCGCCAATTCTCTTGGGGACACGCGCAGTCGTCGGGGGCGGCGGCCTGGCGAATGGAAGAATTCGCGCTTGGGATTCATATGATCCCGCCGGACCGATTTACAAATTAAATATCGATCATGTTTATATTGCCGATTTGTAAGGTTTCACTTGGGTTTAACCTTCATTTCCGGCCGCTGCTCAAGGCGGCTGCGGCGCATCGGCAAATGCCGGCTGGTTCTCTCAGGCATATCCCTTCCGCTCGGATATCCATCGAAAACAATAGGCTTATTGGCAGCAGACGATCCCGCCGCCTGCGCGAAATATGTCGTCATCATACGATGTTAGTAGACTCTAAATTATTTCTTCTGCAGAAAGTAATGGCGGAGAATCGCCGAGTCCGCAGCGGCAGACGGGGAGGCGATGAGCAAGTCGGTGGAGCGGGGGAAGAAGCCGAGGCGCAGCGCGCCTGTGAAGCTCAGCGATGTGGCGAAGAAGGTGGGTGTCAGCCCGATCACCATCTCGCGCGCGCTGCGCAATCCCGAAATCGTCTCGGAGGATCTGCGCGAGGAGATCCTGCGCGCGGTCGAGGAGATGGGCTATATTCCTAATCTCGCCGCCCGGGCGCTGGCCGGCCGCCACAACGGCATCGTCGCCGTCATCACGCCCGCCTTGCACCAATACGGCTTTACCAGCCTGATGGTCGGTATCGAGGATCGTTTCCGCGACACCGATCTCACCGTGCAATATTCCAATACGCTGCGCCATGCCGAGGGCGAGGCCGGCCTGTTGAAATCCTTCCTGACGCAGAAGCCGGCCGGCGTCATCATTGCCGGCGCCGAATCCTACCGCGATCTTCTGCCGCTGATCGACAATGCCGCCTGTCCCATCGCCCATGTCACCGATCTCAGCCAGGAGCCGCAGAAGCTGGTCGTCGGCCTCGATCATTATACGGCAGGCGCCGAACCCACCCGTTTCCTGTTGTCGAGAGGCTACAAGAGGATCGCCTTCTTCGGCCGCGGCGCCGATGTCCGCTCGCTCCGGCGGATAGAAGGCTATGAGGCGGTGATGCGGGAAGCCCGGTGTTTCGACCCTGCTCTCATCATCGGCGGCGATGCGACAAGCCGGACCGGCCTCGGCCGGGAACTGTTTGCCCGGCTAATCGAACGCGTGCCCGACGTCGATGCCGTCTTTGCCCAGAGCGACGAACTGGCGCTCGGCGTCCTTATCGAATGCAAGGCGCGCGGCATCCGCGTGCCGGAGGAGGTCGGCATCTGCGGCTTCAACGATCTGGAATTCTCCGCCTTCATCGAGCCGTCGCTGACGACGGTGTACATCCCGCGCCAGGACATCGGTTACCGCGTCGCCGACATGCTGCTGCGCGCCATCCGCGACGAACCGCTTGACGAAGACAGGGTCAATTGCGGTTTTTCGATCATCCCGCGCGGCTCGACACGGTAACCTGTTAAGACACCGCGACAATAGGCGTGGCGCCGAGCCTTGCTGAAGCCTGGGCTGGGCATCATCGGGACTATTCCGTATATGGACAGAATGACAATCACTGTGCTCAAAAAATGGATAAGATAGGCTTGTCTTTCGACAGAATGCGTACCTTTGTTCGCGTCGCCGAGCGCGCCAACCTGTCGGTGGTCGCAAGGGAGCTGGGCGTCGGCCAATCCACCGTGACGCGGCACCTCAATGAACTGGAGGAGGCTGTCGGCGTGGCGCTTCTCAGCCGCACCACGCGTCGCGTCACCCTGACGGAGGAAGGCAGTCGCTATTATACCAACTGCCTGCAGATCTTGCGCCTGGTCGAGCAGGCTGCCGAAGAAGCCAGAGATGCCCGCCAGGCGCCCGCCGGCGCAGTTCGCCTTTCCTGTACGGCAGCGCTTGGCGTCATGCATGTCACGCGGATGATCTTTGCCTTCCAGGACAGGCATCCTGATATCCGCATCGACCTCAACCTGACGGACGAGCGGATCGATTTGGTTCGCGAAGGCGTTGACGTGGCGCTGCGTCTTGGACCGCTCGCCGACAGCTCGATGAAACTTCATGCGGTCGGAGAGAGCCAGCGGCTGCTGGTCGGCGCTCCGGCTTATTTGTCCGCCCGGGGACGGCCGGAGCGTCCGGCCGATCTGTCACGCTACGAAACCGTCGTGATGTCCAACGTCGCAGGCAGCAATCAGCTCCTTCTTTCCGCTCCCGACGGCACCAGCCTGACAATCCCGGTCAGCGGGCGGTTGCGCGTCGATCACGGGCTTGCGGCGCGCGCAGCCCTGGCCGCCGGGCGCGGCATTGGTCCTACCCATCTCTGGCTGGTTCACGATCTTCTCGACGATGGCCGGCTCGAGGTCGTGCTTGGAGACTATCAGCCTTTTCCGGTTCCGGTGAGCTTGCTGATTGTGCCGGAGCGTGCAGCCATTGCCCGGGTTCGGCTCCTCGTCGACTTTCTTGCCGCCGAGATCGCCAAGCTGCCGGGCATCCGGCCATCGTAAGTCTTTGTTTTCAAGCATGTCGTTATCGCGAGAAGGGCTTCAAGCTCCGAAAGACCGCTTGTCGCCGCGCCATCCCGACGTCCGTAGAAACTGCTCCCAGTTGAGCGTCTCGGGAGCCAGGCGCCGGCTCCATTCGAGATCGTGCTCCTTGCCGAAATAGCCATACTCGACGGCATATTCGACCATCCCGAGAAGCTCTCGAACGAAAAATTCGTTGGCGGCAAACTCCGGAAAATAGTTGAGCAGGCCCTCCCTGTCGAAAGCGTTCCGATACTCGGCCTTGCGGCCGGTCACGCGTTGAAAGGTTTCGACCATCTCCCGCGGAGAAATGATCTCGCCGATGACCGGCAGCGTTTTGCCGTTGTAGCGCTCTGGGTTTGAGAAGATTTCGAGGACAACAGGCCCGGTCGCCGTCAGCGGATCGACAAAAGGTGCGGCGAAATCTTCAGGAAGATAAATCGGCAACAGCAGGGTGTCACCTTCCATGCGAGGCGCATAATATTCAATTAGATTGGTGTAAAAGAATGCCAGCATGATGAAGGAATGCGAGACCGGCAGGCCGCGAATGTAATCTGCAACGCTGGCCTTATCGGTAAAATGCGGCGCATATTTCGTCCCACCGGTGATCTTGTCGACATTCTCGAGCGTGCTGAACACAATATGCCCGACGCCGGCCTCGACGGCCGCATCCGCCAATTGCCGGCCGAGAGGCGCCTCGATTTCCTCCGGCGCGGCGATCGGCGGCGTCATCAGAAAGGCGCCATCCGCGCCCTTGAAGGCGGCAACGAGATCCTCCTGACGGCCGAGTTCGAGAGGCACGGTCGCGATCTCAGCGCCGAGTCTTTTCAGACGTAAAGCTTCCGGCGAATCCTTTCTGCGCGTGAAAGCACGGACGCGGAAGCGCTGGCTTTGAAGAAGTGTCGCAACGACACTGCGCCCCTGTTTGCTCGTTGCACCGGTAACCGCGATCAGCGGCTTGTTGTCTGTAGACATGGCTTTCATCCTTCCCTTCATTGGCTGCCGGCGGGATTGCCAGGCGTCTTATGCGGGGAGGGCGGCCGGCCCATGCCGATAGCCCACCTCAATGGCGGGCACGTTTAGCTCAACACCGACTACAGCAGTAGATATCTATAATGCATAATATAATGCCATATTTTGGATAAATGGACCGAAACCGCGCCGGAGGACCGCGAAGCACCACCGAACAATAGCTCGCCGGCGCCTCTTCTAACAGCACTCAGGGTATCAGCAGGATACTGCCCGCCGAGCGCCCGGATTCCATCTCTTCGTGCGCCTTGGCAACATCGGCCAAACGGTACTCGGCAGCGATCTGCGAAACGATTCCTGTTTCCATCGCGCCGACTGCAGCGAGCGCGGCCTCGCGATACTGTCCGATGTCAGCACACCAGGCCATGATGCTCGGATGGCAGAGGGCCTTGCCCGGGCGAAGTTCCTCGACAGGCACAGGCGGAATGGCACCGGCGGCCTGACCAATGGTGACAGCCATGCCGAATGGCCGGACAGAGCGTATGGTTTTGAGGAGCGTGTCGCCGCCTATACCGTCATAGGCGACGTCTACGCCGAGCCCGTTCGTCAGCCGCTTCACTTCCGCGACGATATCGGCGTCTCGTCCAACGATAAGGTGATCGGCTCCACATGATGCAGCGAGCGCGGCCTTCTCGGCAGAACCGACCGTCCCGATCACCGTGGCATCGAGCGATTTGGCCCAGCGAACGAGGATGCTGCCGAGCCCGCCCGCGGCAGCATGAATCAGAACCTGCATTCCCCCACGCACATCATAAGTCTTTTTCAACAGCATATAGGCCGTCATGCCCTTGAGAAGCGAACTTGCTGCCGTTTTTGCTGAAACGGCATCCGGAAGCTTGATCGCCCTTTCAGCGGCAATATTCCGCGCGGAGCGATAGGCGCCAACCGGAGGCCCGGCATAGGCGACGCGGTCACCCCTTCTGAACATCGAGACGCCGGCGCCGACATCCTCGACGATGCCCGCCGCCTCGGCGCCGATCACTGAGGGGTAGGACGGCATCGGATAAAGGCCCTTTCGGTGATAGACGTCGAGAAAGTTGGTTCCGATCGCCTCATGACGAATTTTGATCTCGCCGTCACCGGGAGGCTTGCAATCATGCTGCTCGACATGGAACTGGGTGACATCGCCGGGGGCGTTCAGCCATACGATTTGCTCGGTCATCGCTCGTGCTCTCCTTTATGCCGGGAAATTAAGCGATGGCGTGATGTGTGAAAATTCCCTATTGTTTCACAATGATTGGGAGAGAATTCACAAATATCGACTGGGACGATCTTCGGCATTTCCTGGCGCTCGCCCAGTCGGGAACGCTGCTTGGCGCCGCAAAGCAGCTCGGCGTCGAACACGCCACGATAAGCCGGCGGATTTCCTCGCTTGAAGCCAGCCTCGATCGCAAGCTCGTCGACCGGCGCGGGCGGCGCATCAATTTGACCCAGGACGGAGAGCAGGTTGCCAGGCACGCAGCTCTCGTGGCGGTCCAGACAGCGGCCATCGAGCAGCTTGGTCGCAGCAGCACCACGGAATTGCGCGGTCACGTCAGGATCAGCGCTCCCCCGGCACTCTCGAGCGTGCTGCTGGCAAAGCCGATCGCGGCGGTCAGGCGCAACCATCCCGGCGTTGAGATCACGCTTGTCGGGGAAAAGCGCCTCGCCTCGCTGAACAGACGAGAGGCCGACATCGCCGTGCGGATGTCTCGTCCCGAGGACGGCGATTACTCGATCGTCAAGCTCGGCGAGACAAGGTTTCACCTTTACGCAACAAAGACCTATCTTGAAACCGTTCCACCGCAGGACTGGACCTTCATCGGTTACGACGAAACCATGAACGCCTCACCGCAACAGTTGCGGCTGATCGAGCTGGCCGCCGGCCGGCCGATCGCGGTCAGGTCGTCCGTTCTGGAGTTTCAGGCCGCAGCCGCAAGTTTTGGCGCAGGTGTCGTCATGCTACCCGATTTCGTCGTCCTGGAATCCAGTGGTCTCCGGCGCATCGAGACGGAACATCCTTTGACCAGAGAAGTCTGGCTGGTTGTTCATTCGGATATCAAAGACGTCCCCTCCATTCGCGTCGTCATCGATGCGCTGAAAAACGTTCTGGGGGAGTAGTTGCGTCTGGTTCGCGGGCGCCTGCTGCAGCTGATCGGAAACACCGCACGCCGGGCGAGCATGGCCGGCGCTCCGGAGCCACTTTACTTTTCGCAGAGCCGTCGGCCGCCGGAATAGGGCTGATAGGTACAATCGGATGGCCGGAAGGAGCGGTAACTGCGCGAGCAGGCGGTGATGTTGCAGGACGGTGCGCCTTGACCATCGACGACTGCTTCGGCAGATCGCACGCCGTTCAGCGTTGGTTCGGTCGTCGCCCCGCGGATGAAGTCCCGCCAAATATGCGCCGGCAGGCCCCCGCCCGTTACCCCCTTCATCGGCGCATCATCATCATTGCCAACCCAGACGCCGACGACGAGCGCGTCCGTGAAGCCGACGAACCAGGCATCACGATTATCTTGGCTCGTGCCGGTCTTGCCGGCCGCAAAACTGCCGGGATCGGCGCCACGTCCCGTGCCGCGCTCGACCACCAGTTGCAGGAGGCCGAGGAGATCCGACTGGTAGCGTGAAAGATCGACATTCGGCTTTGATTGTTGGCCAACGCGAAATGTGTTGGGCTGCCCTGCCGCCTGGAAGTCGATGATGCCCCAGGGCTTGACGGGCGCCCTGCCGAGTTGGACGGAGGCATAGGCGCTGGTGAGGTTGAGCAGATTTACTTCGGATGTGCCGAGTGCCAAAGACGGCGTATCGGCCAGTGGCGCGTCGATGCCGAGTTCGCGGGCTGCGGCAATCACATTGTCGAGACCGACCTCTTCGGCAAGCGTCACCGACGCGGCATTCAGCGATCGCGCGAAGGCCTCGGCAAGCGTTACCCAACCGCGATAGTCGCCACCGGAATTTTCCGGCGACCAGCCGTTGATGTCGATTGGCGCGTCCAGAACCGAGTCGGACAGAGTGAGCCCAGCCTTCAACGCTGCGTAATAGACGAACAGCTTGAAGGTGGAACCCGGCTGGCGCATCGCCGTGACGGCGCGGTTGAACTGGCTCGCCTTGTAGTCGCGCCCGCCAACCATCGCAACGACCGCGCCGTCCGGCGTCATCGCAACGAAGGCCGCCTGCGATGCTCCGACCGTCTTTCCCTCACCGTCCAGGGCTCTTTTCACCACCCGTTCGGCGATCTGCTGCAACTGCGGCACCAGCGTGGTGCGCACCGTGGTCGAGCCTGGCGAGGCGCCGGCGATTTCGCTCGCTTGCGGGGAAATCCAGTCGGCAAACCAGCTTCCGGAGCGCGGCGTCGGCGTCGTCGGGTGCAGCTTGGCAAAGCTCGTCTTGGCCTCCGACGCCTGTGGCGCGGTGATCTTGCCATTGGCCGCCATCGCGTCGAGAACGACCATGGTGCGCTGCCGGGCGCCTTCGAAATTATCGATGGGATTCCATTGGCTCGGCGCCCGCAGCAATCCCGCCAGCATCGCCGACTCCGGCAGGTTGAGGGCACCGATGTCCTTGTTGAAATAGATGCGGGCGGCGGCAGGCATGCCGGTGGCGCCGGCGCCGAGATAGACGCTGTTGAGATAGCGCGTCAGGATTTCCTCCTTGCCGAGCTTCCACTCCAGCCAGAAAGCGATGACGACTTCCTGGATCTTTCGTTTTATGGTTCGGTCGCTGTCGAGATATTGCAGTTTGATAAGTTGCTGGGTGATCGTGCTGCCGCCCTCCACCACCGAGCCTGCTTCCAGGTTCCGCAGAAGCGCCCTCGCGATGCCTCGGGGATCGATGCCGAAATGATCCATGAACCGGCGATCCTCGATCGAAAGGACGGCATCGATCAGATGCGGCGGGAACTGGTCATATCGCGCATATGGACCCTGATAAGGCCCCTGTCTTACCAACGGCGCACCGTCAGCGGTTTCCAAAACGACGACCGGCTTTAACGTTCCATCGCGGATTTCACTCCACGGCACGTCTTTCAGTGCCCACACCAGCACGCTTCCGACGAGGAGGCAGACAAGAAGCGCGAACCCCACCGCATATTTCCGCCAGCCCGCGATGAGACATCCGCTCTTTCGACTTTCACGCGGCTTTAAACGCCGATCGCGAATGCCGCGCCCCGCCTTGACCAAGGCGGTCGTCATCCATGTCAGGGGAGCCGAGGCTGGCCCAGGTCGCTCCGACCTCCTCAGCTTCGCCCTCCAAGACAAAACGGCCGCCTTGACCTTCGCCAAGGCAGAATTTGCCTGCAAATCTTGGCGTATCGCACGGAACAGAGTTCTGGCGGCCTGCCTGGTTTGGTCGAAGGATCCATGGGGCGGCTGCGGGTCGTCGCTTTGGCTGGTTCCTGGCGAATCCGAGGTGGCCGCTGGCGCTGCCGGATCCAGGTTCTGATTGCGACCCGAACTCGAACCGCTAACGCTTTCACCTGTGGATTCGGGAGAATGGGGCATCGGTTACCGCTAAAAAAGCCAACGCAGCATCACCTTTATAGACGGGTGATGCCGAGTGTTCTACCGCAAAAGGCCCAACCGGACGGTGGGAGTATTTCGTTGTCACAGTGCGACTTGGGAAGCTACCGATATCAATTCCTGGGAATTCGGTGCCTTGAACGTCTGCACCCCAGGCTCCAGAACTTCCGTGAAGCTCCAGCGTACGATGCCCTCCCGGTCGATGAGGAACTGACCGACAAGCTGTCCCTTGTCGGCAGTCATCATCTGCCGGTCGGCCTCGGTAATTGGATAGCCTTCCTTCTCGTTGATAAATTCATCCATTGCCATCGGGTTCATCGGCTCGGGCAACTCGCCCGGAAGATCGATCCGTATCGCCATGACCGCGTCGATCCCGACCTCGGGTAAGCCGAAGGCTCGGTGCGAAGCCTTTATCGGGTCGGAAGCCGCAAGAAGATCGGGTATCGGATGGTAGCGGAAATAGAGCCGCGCGCGTTCGACCGGGGTGTTTACCACAGCCAGGGACTGAACGCCTTTCTCACGCAGCATCGGGTTGAGGTAGGCCATGGCCGCGACATGGCGCCGGCAGAACGGACAATGCAGGCCTCGAAACAAACCGATCAACAAGGGGCTGCGGCCACGAAAATCATCAAGTGCGATCTTCCCCTCGCGCGAGATCGCGTCAAACACAACGTTCGGGACCGGGTCGCCCGGTTGCAGCGGATGGTCGACATAGGGCGTGGACATGGACAACCTCCTCGCTCGGGGATCAGTCGAGAAAAGGCGCCACGTCAAGTCGAGGTCGAAATGAGCGTTGCAAGGCATGACCTCTCGTCTTACCGCATCGCCAGGATCTGATCTAAAATGGTCCCACATCGGCCCGCGGGCAAGCGCCAGACAGCGAATCGTGAACGGAAGACGTCCGTTTTCTGCAAAAGATATTTTTGGGCGCCCCTAGAGGCCGGCAGAGAAAATTTAAGTTGAGGGAGCAGCCACACGGCACATCGATCAGCCCTCAACCTGAGGTGCCCCGAAGTGGCCTCGAAGGACGGGGGCGGGTGATGAGCACTCCCCATCGTCCTCGAAGAGACGCCGGTGGCCGCCCTCGTCCTTCGAGGCCCCCTTCGGGGCACCTCAGGATGAGGGCGGAGGGAGCCCTAATCTCCTATCAGATATCGCTCGCAGCGCTCGACCACAGGTCGGCGGCTTCGGCGGCCGTCATGCGTCGCACCTCGGCCTCGTGGCTGCGGCTGGCGAAGAGTTCGCTGGCCATGATCTGTTCGGCGAGATCGGCCGGCAGCGAGAGGATGACGCGGGCGTCGCCGGTGTGCAGGCCGCCGAGTTCGGTGCGTTTGCCGGTCACCATGCCGCCGGCGACCGTGTTGTTGGTCTCCGGATCGATCAGGATGAAGGAGCCGGACTGGCGGTTCTGTTCATAGGGATCGAAGATCGCCGCTTCGTCGAAGGAAAGGCGCACCTTGCCGATCGCGTTCATGTAGAGGCGCTGGGCGGCGTTCCACGTGCCGGTCTTCAGTTCCAACTGGCTTAACGGCTGCACCTGGACGCGCTGGCGGCGGCTACCGCTCTTCAGCCAGTAGCGTTTGCCGGGCTCGATGCCCTCGGGCTGGAGGGCGACGATCTGCGCGTCGAAGGCGAGGCCGACCTGCGGCTGGGCGTCGATCGAGACGATCATGTCGCCGCGCGCCACATCCACCTGACGGTCGAGCACCAGCGTGATCGCATCACCGGCGACGGCGGCGTTGCGCACCAGATCGAAGGTGACGATCTTGGAGACATTGGCGACCATGCCCGACGGCAGGATCATGACGCTGTCGCCCGGTTTGACCGAGCCGCCGGCAACCGTGCCCTGATAGCCGCGGAAGCTTTCGCCGGGACGCGAGACGCGCTGGACCGACAGGCGGAAGCCGACCGTCTGCGACGAACGCACGGTCGCCAGCTCCAGCGTCTCCACCAGCGTTGGGCCTGTGTACCAAGGCATGGCGGCCTGGCCAGAATAGACGACGTTTTCGCCCTTCAGTGCCGACATCGGAATGGCAGTGATCTGCTTGACGCCGAGCGACAGGGCAAATTCCCGGAATTCATGGCTGATCTTCTCGAAGCCGGTGCGGTCGTAGCCTGTCAGGTCGATCTTGTTGACGGCAAGCACGAACTGCTTGATGCCGAGCAGCGAAGCGATGGTCGCGTGACGGCGCGTCTGTTCCAGAATGCCGAAGCGTGCGTCGACCAGCAGGATGGCGAGGTCGGCGGTCGAGGCGCCGGTCGCCATGTTGCGGGTATATTGCTCGTGGCCGGGCGTGTCGGCGACGATGAAGGAGCGCTTGTCAGTCGAGAAATAGCGATAGGCGACATCGATGGTGATGCCCTGTTCGCGCTCGGCCTGCAGACCGTCGAGCAGCAGTGCGAAGTCGGGCAGGCCGAGATCGTTCTGCTTGCCGGTGGAATCGCGCTGCAGCGTGGCGGCCTGGTCTTCCTTGACCGCCTTGGTGTCCCAGAGCAGGCGGCCGATCAGCGTCGACTTGCCGTCATCGACGCTGCCGCAGGTGATGAGGCGCAGCGGGCGCGAGTCGCGCTGGGCCTTCTGCGGCTCGGCCGCGGGGAGGCTGACGGCGGTTGCGGCCGAGACGGCGGTGTTGGCTGCGGTCATCTCAGAAATATCCTTCACGCTTCTTCTTTTCCATGGAGCCGGACTGGTCGCGGTCGATGGCGCGGCCCTGGCGTTCGGACACCGTTGCTATTTCGAGTTCGGCGATCACCTCTTCCAGCGTGGTCGCCTGCGAGCGGATGGCGCCGGTCAGCGGGAAGTCGCCGAGCGTGCGGAAGCGGATCATGCCTTCCTGGCGCACTTCGCCGGGCAAGAGTTCGAGGCGCGGATCCTCGGCCAGGATCATCATGCCGTCGCGCTCCACGAACTTGCGCTTCTTGGCGTAATAGAGCGGCACCAGCGGAATGTCCTCGGCCTGGATGTAGCGCCAGATATCGACCTCGGTCCAGTTCGACAGCGGGAAGGCGCGCACGCTCTCGCCCTTGCGGATCATGCCGTTATAGACGTTCCAGAGTTCCGGACGCTGATTGCGAGGATCCCAGCGGTGATCGGGCGTGCGGAAGGAATAGATGCGCTCCTTGGCGCGGCTTGCCTCTTCGTCGCGCCGCGCGCCACCGAAGGCAGCGTCGAACTGGCCGGCGTCGAGCGCCTGGCGCAGGCTCTCGGTCTTCATGATGTCGGTAAAGGCGGCCGAACCATGGGTGAAGGGCGTGATGTTTTCGGCCGCACCGCGCGGATTGATGTGCTCGATCAGGTCGAGATCGTACTTCCTGGCAGTCTCGTCGCGGAAGGCGATCATCTCGCGGAACTTCCAGCCGGTGTTCACATGCAGGAGCGGGAAGGGCACGCGGCCGGGATAGAAGGCCTTGCGCGCCAGGTGCAGCAGCACCGAGGAATCCTTGCCGATCGAATAGAGCATGACGGGACGCTCGAATTCGGCCGCAACCTCGCGGAAGATATGAATGGATTCGTTTTCCAGCGCCTTCAGATGCGGGTCGAGCGGCGCTTTGGCGCTCTGGGGATTGCTGAGTTCCGTATCCGGACGGCTATCGGGCATGTCTTACTCCAGGCTATCGGTCGTTTGCGGCTGCCCGCAAACAAGTCCTTGATGTTGGCTTCCCCAAAGGCTGCGGCGGTCGCCGCGCCCTGATTGGGAAAGCCGTGAGGGTTGATTATTGTGCGGCGATCACCGAGGCCTCTTCGGCGACATGCAGGCCGCATTCGCGCTTCTCGTCCTGCTCCCACCACCAGCGGCCGGCGCGCTCCGGCTCGCCGGGCTTGATCGCCCGGGTGCACGGCTCGCAGCCGATCGACGGATAGCCGCGGGCATGCAGCGGATTGACCGGCACGCCATTGTCGGAAACGAAGGCCTTGATTGCCTCCAGGTCCCAATCGGCAAGCGGGTTGACCTTCAACAGGTGCCGTTCGGCGTCATATTCGGCAAAGGGCGTCTCGGCGCGGTTGGCCGATTGGCCGCGGCGCAGGCCGGTGATCCAGATCGTTGCACCCTCGAGAGCGCGCGCAAGCGGCTTCAGCTTGCGCACGCCGCAACAGGCATGCCGGGCTTCAACGCTTTCGTAGAAGCCGTTCAGGCCGTATTTCGCTGCATAGGCATCAATATCGGCCTTTTCGGGGGTGAAGCGCTGGATATGGATGTCGTACTGGGCTTCCGTCTCCTCGATCAGCGACAGCGTCTCGGCAAACAGCCGGCCGGTCTCGAGCGTCGCGATGTCGATCGGCAGGCGGTGCGTGCCGATCTCGGCGCTGATCACCTGGTCTTCGATGCCGAGCGAGGTGGTGAACACGACGCGCCTGCCAAGGCCTGCCACCAGCGACAGACGTCCGGCAAGGTCGAGGCCCGCCAGCTTGTCGTTCAGCGCCTTGGCTTCCGCAATCGGCCCTTCTTCCGCAATCGTATCGATAACAGTCATGAGAATCCTGTCCTTTGTTGACCGGAGTATCGCAGTTCAATCCTGGATCGGACAGAAAAAGGGATTTCGAAAGCTGCGGCCGGAGGAGCAAATATCTCTCCGAAGCTGCCGCAATGCAAAAAAACAGCCGCCCGAGGATAAAAATCCCCGCGAACAGCTGGTATGTCTACAAAAATAGTAGAGTTACACGCAGCCTGTCAATTCGAAATCTGAAGTGATGGCGAAAAAGGTGCGGAAGCCACAGTTTCGGCGTAGATTGAGTAAGCTTGGCTAAGGGCGAAAAACAAGGCCAAAACGCTTGTTCCTCAAGGCTTTCTCCGGCGCGTTCAAATTCCGTTCATGCTGGCTGTGCCATAGAGGCTGATGTACCTTTGAAGCGGCGCGGAATTCGCGCCGCATGTGTGTGTCGACGGTCCGAGATGATTACGCAAAAGGCGAAATATGCGCTGCGGGCGCTGACGGTTCTGGCAGATGCCGATGCCGACGAACCGGTGATGATTTCCGACATTGCCGCGCAGCAGAAGATCCCGAAGAAGTTCCTCGAACAAATCCTGCTCGACCTGAAACATCACGGCATCGTCGTCAGCCGCCGCGGCAAGCAGGGCGGTTATCTGCTGCTGAAACCCGCCCACACCATCACCTTCGGCGAAATCCTGCGCATCATCGACGGCCCGATCGCTCCGTTGCCGTGCCTGTCGATCACCGCCTACCGCAAATGCGACGATTGCGACGGCGAACAGACCTGCGAAATCCGCCACGTCTTCGCCAAGGTCGCCGACGCCACCCGCAAGGTGCTGTTCTCGACGACCATCGCCGATGCCGTCGGGCCGCGGCATGGCGCCGAAGTCACCCGCCTGCTCGCCTGAGCATCGCTCGAGAGTCTGCGGGACCTTCTTCAAGATTTGGTGAAATGCCTTTTCTCGCCGCTGCGATGCTCCACCTGCCTGTCCATTCGGGTAGGGAGAAGATCCATGTTTGCAATTTCGACAAAGCATCTGCTGGCGGCCGTTGGTCTGTCGGCTGCCCTGGCGACGAGCGCTGCCGCCCATCACGGCTGGTCATGGGCCGAGGCGGATCAGATCGAGCTTCGCGGCACCATCGAGAAGATTTCCATGGGCGGGCCGCATCCGACGCTCGACGTTGCCACAGCCGATGACGGCGTCTGGCGTGTCGAGCTCGGCAATCCGCGCCAGACGGAACGCTCGGGCTTCGTCGAGGGCGTCGCCAAGCCCGGCGACCAGGTGATCGCTCTCGGCAACCGTTCGCAGGATCGCAGCGAGAAGCGGATGAAGGCCGTGCGCATCACCATCGGCGACAAGCGCTACGATATTTATCCCGATCGCATCCGGACGAACTGACCTGTCGTGATCGCCGTTCTCGAATGGCTGTCGGCCACGATGCCCGCGGTTGCGCTCCGGCGCTCCGCAACCCTCTACATGTTCGTCAATGCCGGCCATATCCTGTCGATCGGCCTTCTCGTCGGCGCCATCCTGCCGCTCGATCTGAGGCTCGCCGGCTTCTTCCGCAAGGTGCCGGCGGAGATCATCGCGCCGTTTCTGTCGCGCGCGGCGGGCATCGGCCTTGCCGCGGCCGTCGTCACCGGCTTCTGCCTCTTCAGCGTGCGGGCGGTCGAATATGCCGCCAATCCCGCCTTCCTCACCAAGCTCGTCCTGATCGGGCTCGGCCTGCTCAATCTCCTTGCCGTCCATCTCGGGCCAGCGTGGAAGACGCTCATGACAACCGGCCTGATCCGGCCCGGCCTGCGCTTCTCCGCGGCCCTGTCGGCCGCAACCTGGATCGCCGCCCTGTTGGCCGGACGGTGGATCGGATTTCTGTGAAAGATTTCGTCGATCGCGAAATGAGTTTATATCAATAGGCTGAAGGAGCATGGAAGGGTTAGGCCAATGAGCGCACTTGTAAAACTTGTAAGCGAGCACTGGACGCATGTGGCTCCTCTTCTTGCCATGCCGATCAACGAGGCTGAGTATGATCGTCTGGTGGAGCAGCTTGATGAGATTCTCGTTGAAGTGGGCGACGATGATGATCATCCTTTGGCCTTGCTTGCGTCTCGCATGGCGGACCTTGTTGAGGCCTATGACGAGCAGAACCGGCCGATGCCTCCCGTGACCGGAGCCGATGCACTTCGTTATATTATGGAGGAGCGGGGCCTCAGCCAGTCCGAGGTGCCGGAAGTCGGCGCTCAGTCCGTCGTCTCTGAGATCCTCAGTGGGAAACGGCAAATCAATCTCAGGCAGGCGCGCGCGCTGAGCGAGCGATTTCTCATGCCTGCATCAGTATTTCTCTCACTCTGACAGACCCTCATTGCGCTCAGCCGAGTTCCTGGGCGAGTCCGATGAGAAGCCCCTCAGGACCACGGATATAGCAGAGCCGATACGCGTCCTTATACTGGACGACCTCGCCGACGAGCTGCGCGCCGCGCCTGCGGAGCCTTTCGAGGGTGTCGTCGATATCGTCGACGGTGAACATGGCGCGGAGGTAGCCCAGCGCGTTGACCGGGGCGCTGCGGTGATCTGCGATGACATCCGGCTTGAGGAAGCGGGAGAGCTCGAGCCGGCTGTGTCCATCTGGTGTGCGCATCATGGCGATCTCGACATGCTGATCGACAAGTCCGGTCACTCGTCCGGCCCATTCGCCGTCGATCGTGCCCTGTCCTTCGAGTTCGAGGCCGAGTTCGCGAAAGAAATCAATCGCCGCCGCGAGGTCTTCGACGACGATTCCGACATTGTCCATCCGCTTGAGCGCCATGTTTCCAACCTCCCAGCTGCCGTCCCAGGCTACAAGGTGCCGCCTGGCTTGACAACGGACGCTTGATCAGGCCTCCGCCGTCACCGATCGCTGACCGCCGCCCTTGGATTGACCCAGGGCTCCTGGTTCGAGCGCGCCAGCGGCTGCTTGCCGAGGATGTGGTCGGCGGCCTTCTCGCCGGTCATGATCGAGGGGCCGTTCAGATTGCCGTAGGTGACATGCGGGAAGATCGAGCTGTCGGCGACGCGCAAGGCCTCGACGCCGATCACCCGCGTCTGCGGATCGACCACCGCCATCGGATCGTCCTTGGCGCCCATCTTGCAGGTGCCGCAGGGGTGATAGGCGCTTTCCAGATGCTCGCGCAGGAAGGCATCGATCTCTTCGTCGCTTTGCACGCCTTCACCCGGCTGGATCTCCGGGCCGCGATAGGCGTCGAAGGCCGTCTGCCCGAAGATCTCGCGGGTCAGGCGGACGCAGTGGCGGAATTTTTCCCAATCCTCCGGATGGCTCATATAGTTGAAGCGCAGCACCGGCTCGGCCTTCGGGTCGGGCGAGCGCAGCGTCACGCTGCCGCGCGATTTCGACAGGTTATAGCCGACATGCACCTGGAAGCCATGGCTTTTCGCCGCCGCCTTGCCGTCATAGCTGATCGCAACGGGGAGGAAATGATACTGAATATCGGGCTGTTTCAGCCCGGGTGCCGAGCGTAGGAAGGCGCAGGCCTCGAACTGGTTGGAGGCGCCGAGCCCGCCCTTCGACAGCAGCCATTGCGCGCCCGCCACCCCCTGCCAGAACCACGGCAGCCAGGAATAGAGCGACACCGGCTTGGTGCTCACCTGCTGGAAGTAGAATTCCATATGGTCCTGCAGGTTGGCGCCGACACCTGGCCGGTCGGCCTTCACCGCAATGCCCATGTCCGTGAGATGCTGGCCGGGGCCGATGCCCGACAGCATCAAGAGCTTCGGCGAATTGAAGGAGGAGGCCGAAACGATCACCTCGCGATTGGCCTTCACCACCTCCACCTTGCCGCCGCGCTCGATCTCGACACCGGTTGCCCGGCCGTCCTCGATGACGATTTTCCACGCCACACCGTAGACGATCCCGACATTTTTCCGCTTCAGCGCCGGTTTCAGATAGGCATTGGCGGCAGACCAGCGACGGCCGGCAAAGATGGTCTGCTCCATCAGCCCGAAGCCTTCCTGCTTGCTGCCGTTATAATCCTCGGTCGTCTCGAAGCCCGCCTGCTTGCCGGCCTCGATGAAGGCGCGAAACAGCGGATTGGTGAAGCCGCCGCGCTGGACATGCAGCGGCCCGTCGGTGCCGCGCCAGCCCTCCTCGCCGCCATGCGAATGCTCCATCCGCTTGAAATAGGGGAGAACGTCGGCATAGGCCCAGCCGCTGGCGCCGAGCTCCTCCCAGCGGTTGAAGTCTTCCGCATGGCCGCGCACATAGACCATGCCGTTGATCGAGGAGGAGCCGCCGATCACCTTGCCGCGCGGCGCGGTGATGCGCCGGTTGTTAAGGTTCGGCTCCGGCTCGGAGAGATAACCCCAATTGTAGCGCTTCATGCTCATCGGCCAGGCAAGCGCTGCCGGCATCTGGATGAACGGCCCGAAATCGCTGCCGCCCGCCTCGATGACGAGGACGCTGTTCTTGCCGTCCTCGGAGAGGCGATAGGCGAGGGCGGACCCCGCTGAGCCCGAGCCGATGATGACGAAATCTGCTTGCATGGTTCTGTCTTTCTCGATTTGCCCTTCGGCCGGCTGCTTGTTTGCCGCGCCTGCCCCTCATCCGGCTGCCGCCACCTTCTCCCCGTTCTGACGGGGAGAAGGGATCTTGCCGCAACCTGTCCGTTCCCCGCAGGCCTTTCGTCTGGCACGTCCCCTCTCCCCGCGTGCGGGGAGAGGGTTAGGGTGAGGGGCAGGCCGGAGCTTGTTACTCAATAAGGCGCCACCACCGGCCCCATGCCGACGTAGACCGTCTTCAGCTCGGAATAATGCTCCAGCGCCGCCAGCGAATTCTCGCGGCCGAAGCCGGATTGTTTCGAGCCGCCGAAGGGGATTTCGACAGGGCAGAGATTATAGGTGTTGATCCAGAGCGTGCCCGCCTCCAGCCGATCGACGACGCGGTGGGCGCGGGTGAGGTCGGCGGTGAAGACGCCGCCCGACAGGCCGAATTCGCTGGCATTGGCGCGTGTGGTGACCTCGTCCTCATCGTCGAAATCGAGCACCGACATCACAGGCCCGAAGATCTCTTCGCGGGCGATGGTCATCTCGTCGGTGACGTCGGCAAAGACGGTCGGCTGCACGTAATAGCCTTCGCCGGAGACATTGTTGGGAATGCCGCCGCCGGCAATCAGGGTGGCGCCCTCGGCCTTGCCCTTCTCGATATAGGCGATCACCTTCTCGCGCTGCGCCCAGGAAACCATCGGGCCGATCTGCGTCGCCTCGTCCATCGGGTCGCCGATCAGCATCGCCTCGGTGCGCGCCTTCAGCCGCTTCAGGAACTCGGCCTTGATCCCCTTCTGCACGAAGACGCGCGTGCCGTTCGAGCAGACCTGGCCGGTCGAATAGAAATTGCCGAGCATGGCGCCGCCGACCGCCGAATCGAGATCCGCGTCGTCGAAGACGATGAGCGGCGACTTGCCGCCGAGCTCCATCGTCACATGCTTGAGATTGCCGGCTGCAGCCGCCGCGACCCGACGCCCGGTCGGCACCGAGCCGGTCAGCGACACCTTGGCGACATCGGGATGGTTGACGAGCATCGGCCCGATATCGCGATCGCCCTGGATGACGTTGAAGAGCCCCTTCGGCAGCCCCGCCTCATGCAGGATCTCGGCGATCTTCAAGGCGCCGAGCGGCGTATTCTCCGAAGGCTTGAACACCATGGCATTGCCTGAGATGAGCGCCGGGGCAGCTTTCCAGCAGGCGATCTGCTGCGGATAGTTCCAGGCGCCGATGCCGACGCAGACGCCGAGCGGCACCCGCTTGGTATAGGCGAAATCCTGGCCGAGCGGGATATGCGAACCGTTGAGCCCGGCCGGTGCGACGCCGCCGAAGAACTCGAAGGCGTCGGCGCCCGAGGTCGGGTCGGCGACGATCGTTTCCTGGATCGGCTTGCCGGTATCGAGCGTTTCCAGTTCGGAGAGCTCGCGATTGCGCTCGCGCATGATGTCGGCGGCTCGCTTCAAGATGCGGCCGCGCGCCATCGGACTCATCGCTGCCCATTCCGTCTGAGCGCACTTGGCCGCGGCAATCGCCTTCTCGACGATTGCGGGCGTGGCCGCATGCAGCCGGGCGATCACCTCGCCGGTCGCAGGATAAAGGCTCTCGATGACGGCGCCGTCGCTATCCTCGACATATTCGCCATCGATGAAGTGCGAGGCGTTCGGCTGGGCTTTCATGTCATTTATCCATGGGGTTCGATGTGGTCGTTCCTTCTCCCCTGGGGGAGAAGGTGGCCCGCAGGGCCGGATGAGGGGGCGGCAGTCTCGGCCTTCACCCGCCGGGGAGAAGGGGAGGCGCCGGCCAGAAGCGCATTCAGATAATCCTCCGTCAGCGCGATCGAAGCTTCGATGCCGATCGGCGCCGATTTCAGACTCTGCCTGATATAGAGCCCGTCGATCATCGCCGCAGCGCCCTCGGCGACGCGTTCTGCGGCATCGGCCGGCAGGAGCGTCTTGAGATCGGCAAGCAGGTTGGAGCGAAGCCGTCGGGCATAGATCACCAGGAAGCGCCGTGTCTCCTCCGAGCGCTGCGCTTCGGCGTAAAAGGCAAGCCAGGCGGCAATCGTCTCCGGCGCGAACTGGTCGGCGTGAAAGCTGACGCGGATGACCGCCGAAAGCCGGGCGCGCGCTGTCTCGGCGGCGCGCAGCGCGGCCACCGTATCGCTGCGCAATTGCCGCAGCAGCGAGCGGATCGTCTCGATCAGCAATTGCTCCTTGCTGCCGAAATAATGATGCGCAAGGGCTGGCGACACGCCGGCCTGGCGGGCGATATCGGACATGGTGACGGCAAGCGAGCCGTGATCGCCGATCACCCGCAGCGCCGCATCGACAAGCGCCTTGCGGCGCAGAGGCTCCATTCCGACCTTCGGCAACGGCATCTCCCATGAACACGGCGCCAGATTATTTTTGATTGACTGATCAATCAACAAAAATCTTTGTCGGTTTGGCGAGCGCCGATCTTTCCCTGAAAACCTACTGCAACATATCTGGATTCAGGAGGTGCATCATGGCCGATGTCTTTGAGGGAACCCCGACATCCCAGCTGCGGTCGAAATGGGTCTGGTTCGTTGGCCTCGGCGTTCTGCTGTTGGTCTGTGGTCTGATCGCGCTCGGCAATCTGATGCTCGCCACCGTCGTCTCGGTCTATTATGTCGGCATGCTGATGCTGTTCGGCGGCATCATCTATCTCGTCCACGCCTTCCAGGTGCGCGGCTGGGACGACGTGCTGTTCTGGGCGCTGAGCGGCCTGCTTTACGTGCTGGCCGGTATCGCGGCCTTCGTCAATCCGATCCTGACCTCGGCGGCGCTGACGCTGTTTCTGTCGCTCGCCCTTCTCATCGCCGGCGTCTTCCGCACCTGGGTCGGCAGGCGCATGAAGCCGGCCAAAGGCTGGGCATGGATCGTAATCAGCGGCGTCATAACCGCCCTTGCCGGTTTCGTCATAGTGCTCGGCTGGCCGGTCAACAGCCTCTGGATCCTCGGGCTTTTCCTTGCCGCCGATCTCATCGTCCAAGGCTCGACGATGATCGCCTTCGGCCTCGGCATCCGGATTGAAACGGTGGAGAAGGGTGACCCGGCTTTTTGACAAGCAGATGCCTGGGGATTAGACTTGAAGGATTACCGGCCGATCCTAACTACTGGGATCATCCGATGTGCGAATGCACCACCGCATAATTCCTTAGATCGGTATCGGTTTAAGGATCGGCGAGATCGCCGAGAATGGCAAAAATGGTCGTGCATCCCGATAGGCAGGGTTCTGCCTGATCGATATGGGAGGAAGTTCATGCCGATGGTAACCGTTTCCCTCTCTCCGCAACAGGCCGCGGGCATCCGCGCCGCTGTCGATAATGGCGGTTATGCCTCAAGCAGCGAGGTCGTCCGCGAGGCGCTGCGCCTCTGGGATGCCGCCCGCAAGCTCGGCGAAATCAAGGCCGAACTCCTCGATGACGAGAGCGGTGCCTCCGGCGGCAGATGTGTCGCCGACATGTTCGCAGATCATGAGGCGCAGCGCCGTCGCTCCGCCTGAACAAGCGTCTGATTGCGTTGGAAAATCCGATTAAACGCGGAACGCGTGGCGATGCCCTGCGTCTTTCACAAAACTTTCATATTGGCGAAAGGGTTCATTGATCCTTCTGCGGCATGGTCCTGGCTCAAGAAGAACAAGTCACAGTGGAGATCGGCCGAGATGAAAACCGGCACATCCCTGACTGCCGCCGTCGAACCTGGCGTCCTGCGCCGTTATGCCAGCGATCAGATCGTCACCCTTGCCAAGCTCGTCGTCGAGAACGCTTTTCAGCCGATTGTCGAGGCCGGCACAGGCACGGTGTTCGGCTACGAATCCCTGATGCGCGGCCAGGATCGCATCGGCTACGATACGCCGGCCGATATTCTCGATGAAGCCCATCGGGCCGGCCAGCTGCTGGCGCTCGAACAGATGCTGGCGAGCCGCGCACTCGCCAAATTTGCGACGCTGCCGAATTTCTCCACCGCGACGCTGTTCCTCAATCTCGATGTCCGGCTGATCCCCGATGGCGAGCGGCTGGTCGAAAGCCTGCTGCAGCATCTGAGGAGCGCGAATATCCCGCCGTCTTCGGTCTGTTTCGAATTCTCCGAACGTTTCGACAACACAAGCGTGCCGGAATTTTCAGCTCTGGTGTCGAAGCTGCGCAAGGCCGGCTTCAAGCTGGCGATCGACGATTTCGGTGTCGGTCACGGCGAGATGAAACTGCTCTGCGATCATCCCGTCGATTATCTGAAGATCGACCGTCATTTCGTCGCCGATATCGATCGCAGCCCGCGCAAGCGTCACCTGCTGAAAAGCATCGTCAATATCGCCCATGTGCTCGGCACTCGCGTCATCGCCGAGGGCATCGAGACCGAAGCCGAATTCATTGCGTGCCGAGAATATGGCGTCGATCTCGTCCAGGGCTGGTTCATCTCGCGTCCGACGACGCATATGTCCGAACTGGCGCCGTCCTTCCCGCACCTGCAGGAGCTCGGAAAAAGCAAGCGCGCCAGCCAGTCGCTCGATGAGATCCTCATCCGCAGGCAGATCGAGTTGCTGCCGACGGTTTACGAGAACGACAGCATCGACAGCGTCTTCGAGCTTTTCCGCCGCAATCCGCGCCAGGCTTTCTTCCCCGTGCTCAACGCCAATGACGAGCCGCGCGGCATCATCCACGAGCATCACCTCAAGGAATATATCTATCAGCCCTTCGGCCGCGATCTCCTGAAGAACAAGATGTATGAGCGCAGCATTTCGCATTTCGTCGAGATGGCGCCGATCGTCGGCCTCGACAGCGATGCCGAGCATCTGATGGCGATCTTCGCCAATATGGAGGGCAGCAACTGCCTGATCCTGACCGACAATATGCGTTATGCCGGCGTCGTCTCCGCCGCCTCGCTGATCAAGGTCATCAACGAGAAGCAGTTGAAGACGGCCCAGGACCAGAACCCATTGACCGGCCTGCCGGGCAATCGCGCCATCCGCGATTTCATGCGCCAGTCCGGCCGCGACGGCGATGAGGTCCGCCATTTCTGCTATTGCGATTTCGACAATTTCAAGCCGTTCAACGATGCCTATGGCTTCCATCTCGGCGACCACGCGATCTCGCTGTTTGCCGCGCTGATGCGCCGCTATTTCTTCGCCGAGCGGCATTTTCTCGGCCATGTCGGCGGCGACGATTTCTTCATCGGCGTCGTCGGCTGGATCAAGGAGGAGTTGACGGAGATCCTCGACCGGCTGATCAGCGATTTCCACGACGACGTGCTCGACTTCTATTCCGACGAGCACCGCGCCGCCGGCCGCATCCTCGGTCACGACCGCAGCGGCGCCGAAGCCCTGTTCCCGCTGATGCGCTGCTCGATCGGCGTGATCGAACTGGCGGAAGGCCTCGTCATCGACGATATCAACCGTGTCAGCGCCGAGATCGCCGTCATCAAGTCGGCCGCCAAGGAGAGCGAGGAGGGCCTCGCCTTCCACGTTCTGGGCGAGGCGAATTGACGCCCTTGCCGTTTCCGACCTTCCCAAGCCGGCGGTGCTGATTTAATTCCCCTGTTTTGGATCAGGGAGGATCGCACCATGCCATTGCCTCGAGAAATGCGTTTCGTCGATCTCAACTCCTTCGGCGGGCCGGAGGTGATGGTGATCGGCAGCCGCCCGCTGCCGATGCCGCAAGAGGGGCAGGTGCTGGTGCGCGCCGAGGCGATCGGCGTCAACCGCCCCGATATTGCCCAGCGCCAGGGCAGCTACCCCCCGCCGAAGGACGCGAGCCCGATCCTCGGCCTGGAGCTTGCAGGCGAAATCGTCGCCGTCGGGCCCGGTGTCAGCGATCACGCCGTCGGCGACAAGGTCTGCGGCCTTGCCAATGGCGGCGCCTATGCCGAATATTGCCTGTTGCCGGCAGGCCAGATCCTGCCCTTTCCCAAGGGTTATGATGCCGTGAAAGCGGCCGCCCTTCCCGAAACCTTCTTCACCGTCTGGGCCAATCTTTTCCAGATGGCCGGGCTGACCGAAGGCGAGACGGTGCTGATCCATGGCGGCACCAGCGGCATCGGCACGACGGCGATCCAGCTTGCCCGCGCCTTCGGCGCCGAGGTCTATGCGACGGCCGGCTCGAGCGAGAAATGCGAGGCCTGCGAAAAGCTCGGCGCCAAACGGGCGATCAACTACCGCAGCGAGGATTTCGCCGAGGTGATCAAGGCCGAGACCGGCCAGGGCGTCGACATCATCCTCGACATGATCGGCGCCGCCTATTTCGAGCGCAACCTCGCCTCGCTCGCCAAAGACGGCTGCCTGTCGATCATCGCCTTCCTCGGCGGCGCCGTTGCCGAAAGGGTCAATCTGTCGCCGATCATGGTCAAGCGGCTGACGGTGACCGGCTCCACCATGCGTCCGCGCACGGCCGAGGAAAAACGCGCCATCCGCGACGACCTCCTCTCGCAAGTCTGGCCGCTCTTGGAAACGGGCGCCATCGCCCCGGTCATCCACAAGGTCTTTGCCTTCGAAGCAGTCGTCGAGGCACACCGCCTGATCGAGGAAGGCAGCCATATCGGCAAGGTGGTGCTCACCGTCTGAGGTCAGCTTCGGACCAGCATTCGTACGCAAGGTGAAGCTGATCCTGGGCGTTTCGTGAGTCTCCGGGATCGTTGAACAGTTGTCTGATCGAAACCTGGCCCCGAAACTGCGCATCTTGACGTGGCGTTGCTTGCGCGTTGTACGGTCCCTATGAGGATACAATGGCTCTATTCCACGCGTGCCCCATCTGCCGCAGCAGAATTCCGCATTTCGTACCGCTTCCACGCTACTACGTCGACAAAGCGGTCGAGCACGGCTTTCCCTATGGCCTGCATGAATTCGAGACGATCAACCATCAGGCCTATAGCTGCCCCAATTGTCATTCGACCGATCGCGACAGGCTCTTCGCGCTGTTCCTGACGCCGGTATTCCAGCGCCTCAACCAGGCGCAGGCTGTCCGCTTCCTGGACATTGCGCCCGGCCGCGCCTTGACCTTCTGGCTCAAAAGCCACCCGCATATCTTCTACCGTAGCTGCGATATGTATTTGCCCGAGGCAGACGACAAGGCGGATATCCACAACCTGCCCTACGCCGATGAGAGCTTCGACTTCGTGCTTTGTTCCCACGTGCTCGAACACGTCGACGATCCAGTGCGTGCCACCGCCGAAATCCGGCGTGTTCTCAAGCAGGACAGCGTCGCCATCCTGATGGCGCCGATCTGCCTGTCGATCGAGGACACCTATGAAAATCCCGAGGTGACGACGCCGGAAGGCCGCTGGGCGCATTTCGGCCAGGACGACCACGTGCGTCTCTTCTCAAGGTCCGGCTTTGTCGATGTGATCCAGCGCGCCGGTTTGGCTGTCCAGCAAATCCCGGTCACCGAATTCCTCACGCCCGAGGTCTGCGAGACCTATGGCATCAGTCGCGACTCCATCCTCTATCTCGGCGTGAAGCAGCAGGCCGTCCAGCAGGCGCCGGAACCGGAGCGCAACGTCGCCTGAAAGCTTTAACCTTCGTTACAGAGGCGCCTCGAACCCTGAGGCGCCTTTTCAATTCCGGTTGTCCCTCAGCGTCATTGCTGCGGCGATCGCGACGATGCCGGGCACTGCCATGGCGACATAGAGCCAGTGCGCCGCCGACAGCGCGCCGGATATGCCGCCCGGTTCGACGAGGCCGGCTCCATTGGCGATGACGCCGGAAAAGGCTGCGCCGAAAGCGCCGCCGAGCGAGCTCATCGTCGGGATCGCCGAAGATGCCTTGTCCTGTTCGTTTCTGGCGACGAGCTTCAGCACCATGGCGACGAGATGCGCCCAGCCGAGGCCGATGCCGAAGCCCATCATGAACATGGCGACCGCCGCCGGCACGATCAGCGGCAAAAGAGCCTGCGGATTGTCTTTGGCGAGGAAGATGGCCAGCGAAGCGGTTGCCGCCGCCTCGATCAGCGCGCCGGCAATGATCGCCGCGTGCGCCCGCCGGCCGGTCAATGAGCTGCTGAGGAAGGCGGCTAAGGTCCAGCCGAGGGCGACCAGCGCCACCAGATAGCCCGAGATCAGCGGCGTCACCCCATGCAGGACCTGCAGGAAATAGGGAATGAAGACGTCGCTGACGAGCACGACGGTCATGGCGAGCATCGCCAGATAGACGCGGGAAATCGGCTTGGAGAGGCTGACGGCGCCGGAAGGCAGCAGCCGGTTGCGGCTTCGCGCCTCGATGAGCAGCATGGCTACCACCGCAACGACCGAACTGGCGATCAACGCCGTTTTCATGGCTGTCGCCTCGATCGCACCGGCGGCGCTGATCATCAGCACGGCGGCAAGCAGCAGCCCGATCTGTGCAACCGGCGTCTTCACGTGATCGCGGTCGTCCTCGACATCGGGCAAGAGTCGCGGCGCCAGCGCCGCCATCAGGATGCCGAGCGGCACCAGCACGATGAAGGCGTAGCGCCAGCTGCTGCCGGAGGAAAAGAAGCCGCCGAGCGTCGGGCCGATGACGGTCGAGATGCCCCAGATCGCCGCGTAAAGCGTCGTGGCCTTCGGCCACAGCGGCTCGGGATAGACGAAGCGGATGAAGGCATAACCGAGGGCCGCAAGCGCGCCCGTCCCGAGACCCTGAAGCGCGCGTCCGACCAGGACCACCGGCATTGACGGGGCAATTGCAGCGATGAGGCTGCCCACGCCGAAAACGAGGGCGGCGATCACATAGACGCCGCGCAGCGTAATCCCTCGCGGGCGCATGGCGACGAAGATCGAGCCGAGCACGGCGGCGGCGACGAACAGGCTTGTCACCCACGAAAGCAGGGCAAGACCGCCGATGTCGCGCACGATCGAAGGCGCGATGGTCGCTGTGATGTAGCTCTCGACCGCATAAAGCGTCACGCCGCCGGCCAGCATCAGCGTTGCGGCCAGGTGCTCGGGAAGGAAGAGGCGGAGGACGGAGCTGGTATTCGGAATAGCAATGGTCTGGTCGATTTCGGACATGGGGCGATCCTCGACGTTTTTTGCTGGCGGGAAATAATTTTCCAAGTTATAAATTGGAAAATTACATGCCGTCCTGATTAAAACAAGACTTGACTTGGAAAATATGCGCCAATCCCCAGCCAACCGGATCCTGATCCTGATAAAGACCGAGGGTCCGCAGCTTGCCTCCGCAATCGGCGATGCGCTCGGCATCTCCGGAGAGGCTGCCCGCCAGCAACTGGCCAGGATGGCGGAGGAGGGGTTGGTGGAGCCGGTGACCGTCGCCGCCGCCGGCCGGGGACGCCCGCGTCAGCTCTGGCATCTGACCGCGGCCGGCAACCGCCGCTTTCCCGACGGCCATGCCGAATTGACGGCAAACCTGCTCGCCACCCTCACCGAACAGCTTGGAGCCGCAGCGCTCGACACCGTCATCTCCGCCCGCGAGGCCGAGACGCTGGAGCGCTATCGCCAAGAGCTGGAGACGGCCGGCGACCTTGCCGCCCGCGTCGAGTGCCTTGCCGCCATCCGCACCCGCGAGGGCTATATGGCCGACAGCTGGCGGGAGGCCGATGGCTCCTTCATGCTGGTTGAAAACCACTGCCCGATCTGCGCGGCGGCCACCGCCTGCGCCGGCTTCTGCCGCTCCGAACTCGAAACCTTCCGCGCCGCCCTCGGCGCCGAGGTCGAGCGCAGCGAACACATCCTCGCCGGCGCCCGCCGCTGCGCCTATCGCATCACGCCGCTTTGAGGCGGCGCGCTGACGTGCGGCCCACACCTTAAGCCGGCTGCCGCACCTGCCGTCTGCTGCTTTCGAGATAAAGCAAGGCGCCGATCGATGCCAAGCCCGCGGCAGCGCCGACGAAGGCGGTGCCGGAATAATCGGTGACCGATGTGCCGAAGGCGAAAATTGCGGCGCTGATGCCGGTGCCGATGAAGGTATTAAGCGAGAGTAATGAGGTTCCGAGCCCCGGCCGGTCGGCGATCAGATCCTGCAGATAGGTGATCGGCACGCTGAGGATCGCCGCCGCTCCGCAGGCGTTGAGAAGGAGCAGCGCATAGATGTGCCAGCGCGCCGAGGCGAAGCCGAGCAGCATCAGATAGGCGCAATAGATCAGCGCTCCGAAGGCAAGCACATGCACGGTGCGGAAGCGCCGTTGGGCAAAACCCCATATCATCGTGAACGGCATTTCGAGAAGGGCCATCAGACCGGCCATGAAGCCGACATCGACCACTGTTCCGCCGGCCGCATTGGTGATGATCAGCGGCGAGAGCATGCCGTTCAGCCGCTGCAGCCCGAAGAGCAGCGACATGACGATGACGCGCGAGAGCACATAGGGCATGAAGATCCGTTTCAGCGAAGCCAGGAATCCGACGGGATCGGGGGCGGAGCCGGCCGTACCGTTGCCCGGCGCGAAGAAGAAATACAGGCAGAAGCAGACGAGGCTTGCGAAGGCCGCGATCCCATAGGCCGGCGTCATCGACGGCGAATTGACGAGATAGAGGCCGATCAGCCCCGGCGCCAGCGCCCAGGAGCCGGAAAACAGCGCCCGCACCGTTGCCGTGACCGCGGCTGCCTCGCCGCGCTCGATCTGGTTGGTCCTGGCCCGCAGGCTGGCGAAAAGCAACGAATAGGTGGAATTGCTCATCGGCACCAGCAACAGCGTCGAGACGATGAAGATCGCCGGGCTGTGGATGATCGCGATCGATCCGAAGCCGAGCATGCCGGCGACCGAAAGCCCCAGCACCAGCGGCCGCCGCTCCTTCAGCCGGTCCGACCAGATCCCCAGCGTCAGGCTGGTCGTGACGTTGACGATCGCCGAGAAGAACACCAGCGCCGAATAGGTGCCGTTGCTCAAGCCCAGTTCATTGATGCCGATGATCGACTGGTAAGGCACGGTCGAGGCATAGGTGAAGGCGAGCGCGACGAGCGTCACGGTGGGAATGCGGATCCTGTTGTCGCGCAGAATCAAGGAAAGAGTGGATGACATTCGGGGCGGTTCCTGATGCACCATCTTTAGCCGCGTCCGATGCATCAGAGAAACGATAGTTTGCGATCGTTTCAGTCAATTCCTGTGATGATTGCTGCGTCAGATCTGCGCCGTCAAACTGGAGAGCCAGAAATCGATTTGCCCCGGGGGAAGAACGCTTCCGAGGAAACCGGTCAGAACTGAAGCAATCGACATCAAGACCAACCCCAGAAGCGCTCCGAGGATGATTTCAACGCTTGTCCTTTTGGGCCAGCGCGCCAACCGGCACGCCAGACCGAGAGAGACGAGCGTGAAAAATATTCACAATATTGAAGCTGAAATGGATAGACCTGATTGCAAAACACTTTCTTCGAATGTGATTTTGGTTGCAAGATAGCGTCGCTACGCGTCCAACCTCAAGGCTTGCATTTACACGCGGCGCGGACATCAATCCGGCTGGAGCCAGGCGCAAGATCTGGGATGACGGCGGTCGAGGCCGAATTGGCAGCATGCGCATCCTCCGCCCGGCATTGCGGTTCTGCTCCACAAGCCACCCCACCCTCCGTCATGCTCGGCCTTGAGCCGAGCATCCACACCGCATCCATCAAGGCCTGGGATGACCGAGTGTATGTGGGCCCTTCGGCGTAAATGCGCGCCGTGCTCTGGCCGATTGACTCTACCAATTTTCTGTCTTTAGTGCTCGCCGGGGTTGATCATTTGGATGGGACGATGAAATTTCGCATTCTTGGCGTTGTCGCGCTTTCTTTCGCCGTTGCAGGTTGCACGCACACAGCCCCCGATGGTCGGCCGCTCGTTCAGCACTTCTTCCGGAATCTCGTGATGAACGGATGTGGTTTCCAGATGACATGGGAATCGGCGAAAAAAGCCACAGATACGTTTAAGCCAGTCATCCCGACCGACAGAGAACGCCTGACCGACAGAGGTCTCATGAGGGCTGCAATCGCGGTTTGCGGCAAAGCGCCGTCCGGACGTAAGAGCAAAGCCATCGAAGTCGAGGTTCCCGACAGTGGCGGTGTCCTCAGGAAAATCGTTGTTGAAAGAGAATAGGCGCGGACTGCTCTCCATCCACCGTCGTCCTTCGGCTTGACCCCGGATCCATGCCGCTGCTGTTGGTGGATGCGGTATGGATGCTCGGCTCAAGGCCGACTGACGGAGCGGTTGGCTAAACCGTTGGCTTTCGCGCCCTGACGCGTTATGCCTGCCGCATCCCGCCAGCACCAGGATGAGAGCCCATGACCAATCCCGTCGTCGTCGAAGTCACCCGTGGCCTGCTCGTCGAAAGTCGTCATCGCGGCGCGGTGGCGGTCGTCGATGGCGATGGCAGCCTGATCTTTTCACTCGGCGATATCGAGGCTGCCGTCTTTCCGCGTTCGGCCTGCAAGGCGATGCAAGCGCTGCCGCTCGTCGAAAGCGGTGCGGCCGACGCCTATGGGTTCGGCGACAAGGAACTGGCGCTCGCCTGCGCCTCACATAATGGCGAGGACGAGCACGTGGCGCTTGCCGCTTCCATGCTGGCGCGCGCCGGCCGCAATGCCGAAGCGCTCGAATGCGGCGCCCATTGGTCGATGAACCAGAAGGTCCTGATCCAGCAAGTCCGCAGGCTGGAGGCGCCGACCGCGCTGCACAACAATTGCTCCGGCAAACATGCCGGCTTCATCTGCACCTGCTGCCACCGGGACATCGATCCGAAAGGCTATGTCGGTTATCAGCACCCGCTGCAGGTCGAGATCCGCGCGACGATGGAAAGCCTGACCGGCGCCGTGCTCGGCGCCGAAAGCTGCGGCACCGACGGCTGCTCGATTCCGACCTATGCCGTGCCTTTGCGCAGCCTTGCCCACGGCTTTGCCAAAATGGCGACCGGCAACGGCCTGGAGCCTTTGCGCGCCAAGGCATCCCGCCGCCTGATCGAGGCCTGCATGGCCGAGCCCTTCTATGTCGCCGGCTCCGGCCGCGCCTGCACGAAACTGATGCAGATCGCCCCCGGCCGCATCTTCGTCAAGACCGGCGCCGAGGGCGTCTTCTGCGCCGCGATTCCGGAGAAGGGCATCGCCATCGCGCTGAAATGCGAGGATGGCGCAACGCGTGCTGCCGAAGCCATGGTGGCGGCGACACTCGCCCGCTTCTTCGAGACGGAAGAGACGGTGCATGCCGGCCTGACGGCTTTTGCCGCAACCTCGATGCGCAATTGGAACGGCATCCATGTCGGCGATATCAGCGTTACCTCGGCCTTGACCGAGTGATTATGCCACGGTGATCGTGCCGTTGAGATCGCGATAGGGCTGCAGCCGTTCGGCCGTCATCTCCGCCGGCACGATCAGCCCGGCCACCTCGGAAATACCGAGCACCGGGCAGGGCGAGACGAGGTCGAACTTCTCCTGCGTCAGCAGCACATGGGTTTCGGCCGAGCAGCGGGCGATATGGCGTTTGATCGCCGCTTCCTCGAAGTCGCCGGTGGATAGCCCGTGCACAGGATGGGCGGCGGTGACGCCGAGGAAGAACAGATCGGGGCGCAGCTGCGAGATCGCCGCCATCGCCGCTGCCCCAGTCGCCACCATCGAATGTTTGTAGAGCCGGCCGCCGGCAAGGATCACCTCGGCCGTCGGATGGTGCTCCAGCTCGGCGGCGATCGTCGGGCTGTGGGTCGCAACCGTCAACGCCATGTCGCGTGGCAGGTGCCGGGCGATCTCCGCCGTCGTCGTACCCCCATCGAGAAAGATCATCTGCCCCGGCTTGACCATCGCCGCCGCCGCCGCCCCGAGCCGCGCCTTGATCTCGGACGAGACGCTGCGGCGCTGGGTGAAATCGGGCAGGTCAGGCGAAAGCGGCATCGCCCCACCATGCACGCGTTTCAACAGCCCCTCCGCCGCCATTTCTCGGAGGTCGCGCCGGATCGTGTCCTCAGAGAGCGAAAAATCCTCGGCGACGCGCTTGGCGATCACCTGGCCGTCACGGCGCAATATGTCGAGGATCAGGGCTTTGCGTTGCGTGGTCAGCATCGTCTCTCCGCACGAAATTGAACGAGATAGCGTGAGCTTGCACGAAATGACTCGACTTTCAAGAATTATCGTGCATTTTCGGGAAGTCCCGTGCATGAGGCCGGGAGTGCTCAGCGATGGAGTGGAAGATGCTGATTTTGATTGCCGGACACTACCGGTCTGGAACCGGCGACGACCCGGAAAAGATGGCCGCCAACCTGAAGCGGCTGGAAGAGCCTTCTCATAAGTTGTTTGCCGCCGGCCACGTGCCGATGATCGGTGAATGGGTGGCGCTGCCGGTCTGGCATGCCGCCGGCGGCAGATCGGTCGGCGACGCGCTCTACGAGGAAATTTTTCACCCGGTCGCCGGCCGGCTGCTGCAGCTCTGCGAAGGCGTGCTGCGCCTGCCGGGCGATTCCAAGGGCGCCGACAACGACGTGCGCATCGCCAGGGAACGCGGCATCCCGGTCTGGCACAGGCTGGAGGATGTGCCGGGCTGCGGCTGAGGGGCGAGAGTTCGTGACTGTGGACTGCCCCTCACCCTAACCCTTGCCGGGGTCGAGCCACTGGTCTCGACCCGTCCTTCGAACCCCCGCGGAAACGGGGAGAGGGGACGTGCCCTGCGAGGGGTTTGTGGGGGGTGAGAGGGTGCGGCATGTTCCCTTCTCCCCGTCAGAACGGGGAGAAGGTGCCGGCAGGCGGATGAGGGGCGGCTCGACGCAAAGCAAAACGCCATCCCCGGTTCCGGCGCACTCATCCCTGCGCTATACCACTTCCCGAAAGGGAGACGAGAACCATGCTGACATTGTATTACGCCTCGGAAACCTGCGCGCTTGCAAGCCTGATCGCCCTGGAAGAATCCGGCCTTGCCTTCGAAACGAAGAAGCTCAGCTTCGCCAATGGCGAGCAGCGTTCGCCGGATTATCTGAAGATCAACCCCAAAGGACGCGTGCCGGCGCTGGTGACCGAGCGCGGCGTGCTGACCGAAACGCCGGCGATCCTCGGCTTCATCGCTGAAAGCGCGCCGGCCGCCAAACTGGCGCCGCTCGGCGATGTCTTCGAGATGGCGCGGCTGCAGTCCTTCAACAGCTATCTCTGCTCGACTGTGCATGTGAACCATGCCCATCGCCGACGCGGGCCCCGCTGGGCCGACGATCCCTCAGCAATCGAGGCGATGAAGGCAAAGGTACCCGGGAATATGGCCGATTGCTTCACCCTGATCGAAGAGACGATGTTCAAGGGCCCCTGGGTGATGGGCGAGACTTATTCGCTCGCCGATCCCTATCTCTTCGTCATGACCGACTGGCTGCCGGGTGACGGCGTCGACCCCGCCCGCTTCGCAAAAATCACTGACCACCACGCCCGCATGCTGCAACGCCCTGCCGTTCAGCGCGCGCTCGTCTACGATCGCGGCTGACGGATGCCTAGCACTATATGCGCTTCGGCAATCGCCCTTCGCTTGGCCAGTGGCAGGCTGGCAGCGGCGCAGAATGAGGCGCCCGATGCATGTCACGCAAAACTGCAGCTGGTGACGGGCAAAAAACTAGACTTAAAGCGCGGCGAATCTAAAGATCGCGACGCGCTTTAAACGACGGTGAGCTCCCGAAAAGGCGCCTCAGCAATGGCGATCAGTTTGCCTGGCGTGAGGAATGCTGACGCAGGATCGTCGCCGCCTGTATCTGCATCGGCCGCTCGACCCGCCTGTAGATGCTGCCGTCGCGCGTCCGGCTCATCAGGCCGAGTTCGCAGAGCTCCCGGCGCAGCAAAGCGTGATCTCCAAACAGGTGCCTGTCGCGGAGAAGAGCGTTGACCTCCTTTTCTGACATTTCCCTTGCGGAGGGAATGCGCGACCAGAGAAGCCAAAGCGCCGTGATCTGGTCCATGCGCCGCGAGGGCCAGCGCATGAGCCGAAGCTCCTCGTCAAAACTGCGTCGAACGCGCTCGATATGCTTGCGATCGATCGCCGCATCGGCAACACGTGCCGGTGTGGGTGGTTCTTTCTCGCTCCCGGAGCCGGTTTTTGCACGCAGGCTCTGGAACTTGCCGTGACCGGCCCTCGCCATCATGTTCAAGAACTGGAGGTGAGAGGGAAGCCCCTCATGTGCGGCGAGCTGCAGGCGCAGCGACTTGGCAAATGCCGACGTGTCGCCCACCGTGAGTGGAATGGGTTTTCTGGACATGACCTATCCTTTGGTCGTGCCGTTCCGGGATGGATTATCGGTGATCGCCCTTCCGACATGGCACGGGATCGGTGTCCATATCTTCGTCATTGTCAGGTTTAGCGTGTTCCGGAGAACGGCGATGCCTGGGTGAACTGCAGACCCGATGCAGCGATATCATCGCGATCCCGATTTTTCAACGGCTTTCAGCTTCGGCAGCTCCGCCTGATGGCCAGCCGAAGCAACTTCAGTCCCGGGCAAAGTCTCCGGCGGAGAGGGGAACCGGCCGGTAGCCGTCGACGTCGGCGATGCCATATTCCCGCGCCAACGCGGCCGCAACCGAGACTGTCCCGGATTTCAACATCAGCGCCGGGTCTCGCCACAGCCCCGCTATGACGTGGCCGATGAACTGAGGCGATTCCGAATTGCTCATGTCGAAATATTCGGCATTCTCAAGAACGGCTTCGGTGCGCACCAGTCCCGGATAGAGCGCGATCGCCGCGACATTGTGAGAGCGCAGCTCATGCGCGAAATCCGCGGCCATCTTGTCGGCGGCAGCCTTGGCGATGCCGTAGATTGCATTGCCCTCGTAGAGCTGAGCCGCCCAGAAGGAAATGTTGACGATCAGGCCTCGTCGCGCCGAGATCATCAGCGGAGCGACCGCCCGCGACATCATGAAAGCCCCTCTCAGCGCAGTGCCGATCATCGCCTCCCATCGCCAGGCCGGCTGCTGCCAGAACGGGTGGGGCCAGGTGAAATCCCCGTCTTCGACCATGTTCTCGTAACCCGGCCAGGCATTGTTCACCAGAATATCGAGCCTGCCGCCCGCCCGTATGGCGTCGGCCACACGCTCGGTGTCGGCCTCCTTGCCGTGATCGCATCGGTGGACGACGATGCGTCCCGGCAGTTTTGCCGCTTCGAGCTCGAGCCCCTCGAGTGAGCCCGCCGATCCGGCTTGCTGTGCCTCTGCCTCGAAACGCGTCCTGGCGGTCACATGCACCGTGAACCCTTCGGCAAGCAAAGCAAGTGCGATGCCGCGGCCAATGCCGCGGCTTGCGCCGGTGACCAAGGCGACGTCGGCGTTCATGCTGGGCCTCCTGGATGGACTGTCGATCGATGCGGAGATGCGTATATTGCCAGAGAGGCTTACCCTGCGCGATCGCTTTTTGCGAGACCGTTGCCTGAAGCAAGGCGCGATCTTTCAGATTCGCTCTCCTGCTTTTTTGCTTCAAAAGATCAGCGCCCACGCCCGCGGTTGCGGCGCCCGCCATCCAGCGCGCCCGCCTATGACTGCGGCTGACGCCCGAAACGATCGGCCAACTTCTTCGGCGCCCGGAACAGCCAGGCGCCGATCAGCCGCAGCCGCAATTCCTCGTCGCCGATCAGGGCGGCGCGTACCGGCAAATACGGCCAGCCGACATAATGATCGGTCTGGAAGTAGATCTCGGGTGCCATTTCCAGGAGGTGATCCTTGTCGTCGAGCGAAATCGAGATGACGATCGTCTCGGGGTTTTTCACCGCCACAAAACTCTTGCCGGCAGCCTTCAGCGCCGGATTGCCGTAGGAGGTGCTCTCCTCGACCGCGGGCAGGCCGCCCTCCGCCGCCAGCCGCTTCAAGCGCCCGAAGATAAGGTCGACTTCGCCGGCCATTGTCCCGCCCCTTTTTTCGGGGGAAACTTAGCACGATGTCACGCGCATTTCGCCAGGGGCGGTTTCGCCTCTGCATGAAAACCGGTCTCCGCCCCAAGCGGCAGATCGGCGATTTCGCGCAGCGACATGCGCTCGACCTCTGGATGGCGCAGCGGATCCTCCTCCCAGGTCGGGGTATTGGCAGGTTGCGTCCTGCTGATAGCACCAATAGGCTTCAAGAAAAACTTCAGAAACGACACGGCAGGCCTCGCTTTCTCCAGCGGTGCTGGGTCATGATCGTATGCTGTAATCTCGGCTTACTTGGGCGGAATTTCAATTGAGTTTACCGCGGCGCTGCTATAGAAAAACTATATGAAGAACCTCAACACGGTCCATCTCAACGGCCTCAGGGCGCTGGAGGCGGTCGGCCGTCTCGGCTCGCTGCAGGCGGCCGCCGAAGAGCTTGGCGTCTCGGTCGGCGCCGTCAGCCAGCAGGTGATCAAGGCTGAGGCACAGCTGGGGCAGGTGATCTTCGAGCGCACCGCTCGCGGCATGATCGCCACCGAAGCCGGCCGGCCGGTGCTTTCAGCACTCGACGAGGGTTTCGCCCGACTTTCGGCGGCGGTGTCGATCGCCAGCCGCAAGGACGATACGATCCTGACCATCTCGGTCGCCCCGGTCTTTGCCGCCCGCTGGCTCGTCTGCCGGCTCGACCGCTTCGCCGAGCGCCATCCCGACATTAAGCTGCGGCTGGATGCGACGACCAATCTCGTCAAACCCGCTCTCGGCGATGTCGATATCGGCATCCGCGTCGGTACTGGCAGATGGCCTGACGTGAAGGCCGAGCTGCTGCTGCAACAGGAGGTCTTTCCGGTCTGCTCGCCCGAGATGGCGGCGACATTGAAAGAGCCCGCCGATATCCTGACATTGCCTGCCATCATCGATGGCCGCGCCATGTTCAGCTGGGAAGTCTGGATGCGGGAAGCGGGACTGTCGGGCGCGACGCTTGCGACGCGCCATGTCTTCAACGACGCCTCGCTCTGCCTCGATGCGGCGATCGCCGGCCAGGGCGTCATGCTTGCCTGGCAGACCCTCGCCCACTTTGCGCTTGCCGAAGGTCGGCTGGCGGCCCCGTTCGGCATCCGCGCAAAGACCGGCTTCGGCCATTATTTCATCACCGCCGAGGGTGCGCGTGAGCCCAAGAAGGTCAGGGATTTCAAGGCCTGGATCCGTCAGGAAATGGCCGGCACGCTGACGCTGTTCCGATAGCCTGTAATCGGCCTTTGCCTCATCCTTCCGGGTTTAATTTGTTACGGGCGGCCTTCTTGCGACCGCGAACCTTGAAGTCCACGAGCAGCGATTTGAGTTCGATCTCGCGAACACGTCTTGCCGCCTCATCGGGGCTGACCCATGCCAGAACCCGCTGGCCGTGCTCCTTGAAGCCGTCGCTGATCTCGGTGACCTCAACCTGGAACACGTCGACGATGCAGGGGACGACGTCGCCATCGTCCAATTCTTTTAGATAGGTATAGTGGCCGACCGGTTTCTTCCTCACCGCTCCGCTCACGCCGGCCTCCTCCCAGGCTTCGATTGCCGCCGCTTCGAAAGGCTTTTTGCCTTTCATCGGCCATCCCTTCGGAATAACCCAGCGCGCGCTTTCGCGCGATGTAATCACCAGAATCTCAATCCCGGCACCACCTTTAGCGTGGCGGAAGCAGAGCGCGCCGTACTGTTGGCGAAAGGCGCCGGAGAACAACTTGGCCGGGACGGCGGCAAGCTGCCGTAGCAATGGCTGAGACTTGTCCGGTCGGGGCTTGCTGCGTTTTTTTGCGGACTTCATGGCGATGAGTGTGCCGAATTTGCCTGTTGCTTCACCAGTCCGGGCGTGTTTATGACAGATTTATGACAATCAGCCGCACGAGGAAGGTCCGCTGGCATGATGAGCATTTTTCGCAGGCTGATGCCACGGGAAGATAAGTTCTTCGAAATGTTTTCCACCCACTCGAGAACCGTCGTTGCTGCGGCGCACGCCTTGGACGAACTTTTGAAAGGCAATGACGTCGAGAAAAACTGCAAACGCATCGTCGTCTTGGAAAGCGAAGCCGACGACGTCACCCGCGAGGTTCTCCTCGCCGTCCGTCGAAGCTTCATCACACCTTTTGACCGTGGCGACATCAAGGACCTGATCCAGTCGATGGATGATGCAATCGACATGATGCATAAGACGGTCAAGACTATCCGCCTGTTCGAGCAGTCGAGCTTCGATCCGCTCATGCAGCAGATGGGCGGCGAAATCGTCAAGGCTGCGAAGTTGATCGCCGAAGCGATACCGCTTCTCAACAGGGTGGGCGCCAATGCGCAGCGTCTTTCCGCCATTGCGGAAGAGGTTACGCGGGTGGAAGGCCGTTCCGACGAACTCTATGACCAAGGACTGAAGGAGCTGTTCTTGCATCATGGCGCTGCCGGCAATGCGATGGCCTACCTGATCGGCAGCGAAATCTACGCGGAGCTGGAGAAAGTCGTCGACCGCTTCGAGGATGTCGCCAATGAGATCAGCGGCATCCTCATCGAGAACGTCTGATGGATGCGTCTCTCGCTTTCCCGCTGCTCGCCGGCCTGGTTCTTGTCGCCCTTTTCTTCGACTTTCTCAACGGCCTCCACGATGCGGCCAATTCCATCGCCACTATCGTGTCGACCCGCGTGCTTCGACCACAATATGCAGTCGCCTGGGCGGCATTCTTCAACTTCATTGCCTTCCTGTTTTTCGGCTTGCATGTGGCTGAGACGCTGGGGACCGGCATCATCGACCCAGCGATCGTATCGCCGCAAGTGATCTTCTCCGCGCTGATGGGGGCGATCATCTGGAACATCCTCACCTGGATCTTCGGAATTCCGTCCAGCTCGTCGCATGCGCTTATCGGCGGACTGGTGGGCGCCGGTTTGGCCAAGGTGGGCTTCAGCGCGATTGTCTGGAGCGGGCTTCTCAAGACGGTCGGCGCGATTTTCCTTTCCCCGGCCATCGGCTTCTTCCTGGCGCTGCTGCTGGTGCTCACCGTCTCGTGGTCGTTCATTCGGCAGACGCCCTTTGCGGTCGATCGGACCTTTCGCGTGATGCAGTTCGTTTCAGCATCGCTCTATTCGCTCGGCCACGGCGGAAACGATGCGCAGAAGACGATGGGCATCATCTCAGTGCTCCTGTTCAGCCAGGGATATCTCGGCTCGACCTTCTACGTGCCGTTCTGGGTTGTCATTTCCTGCCAAGCGGCGATGGCGCTCGGAACGCTCTTTGGCGGTTGGCGGATCGTTCATACCATGGGGTCGAAAATCACGCGGCTCAATCCGATGCAGGGGTTCTGCGCCGAGACGGGCGGTGCATTGACGCTATTCGGGGCGACTTGGCTCGGCATTCCCGTCTCGACCACGCACACCATCACCGGCGCAATCATCGGAGTGGGCGCTGCACGCCGTGTTTCAGCCGTGCGCTGGGGGCTGGCTGGCAACATCGTGATCGCCTGGATTGTCACGATGCCGGCGGCTGCAGCGGTGTCTGCATCCTTCTACGGTCTGGCATCGCTGCTGCAATAGAAGGTGGTGATGTCAGCCGGTGCCGGCCTGAATTCCGGATCGTGCCCGAGCGCACGGGACGCTGAATTCTACCGTCGCCCTCAGACCTCGACCGGTTCCTTGCTGCGGGCCGCCTGCATTGCCTTGTAGGCGGGGCGGGACTGGCAGCGCTCGATCCACGCCTTGATGTTCGGATGCGCATCGAAAAGCTCTGCCTCGCTCTGGGCATAACGCAGCACCTCGGCGAGGTTGAGGTCAGCGACAGTGAAGCGGTCGCCGACGATCCATTGCCGGCCTGAAAGCTGGCCTTCGAGCGCCGCGAGCGGCCGGCGCAGGCCATAACATGCGGCGGCGATGGTTTCCTTGCCCTCGGCGCTGTTTTCGAGGCCGTTATCATAGGTCAGCACGATCCTGACCGAATGCAGCTCGACCTGGGAGGCCGCCCAGACCGTCCACATCGTCAGCAATCCGTCTTCCTCGACGGTTTGTCCGGAAAGCGGCCCGCCGTGTTTGCGAGCGAGGTAGAGAGTGATCGCCAGTGATTCGTGCATGACGAAGTCGCCGTCGCGAATGCTGGGGATCTGCGCCATTGGGTTGACGGCGGTGAAATCGGCCGAGTGCGTGTTGAGCGGCGCTTCTGCGGCGAGCGGATCGGCGAGCCGCCTGGCCTGCAGCACCGGCACCGAGCGGAACTCGAGCCCGAGCTCTTCCGCCACCCAGTAAACGCGCGAGGCGCGCGATCGATAGACCCCATAGATTGTCAGCATGACCATATCCCCTCGATGTGTCGGGAGAAATCGTAAACGCCGCACCTCCCGCGGAAAAGCCTCCGCCACTGATGGGACGATGAAAGCTTTTGATACGCCCGGGCTGGCGGAACAATGCGTAGGCCAGCGGGTTCGAGCCTCAGAGGCTGGCGCCGTCAAGGCGTCGAAAGCAGGAGTGCGTTCTCAGCAAGGAGGAATGTCATGACGGGGAAGAAGACGCATGAACAGCAGCTTCGCGTCATCGAAAAACGCGAGAAGACGGCAAATGCCGGTGAGGATTTCGATGCCGCAGCAGATCTGCAGCGCAATCCACAGGCGAGGCAGGCGCATCGCAAGGGAGGCGATCTGAAGCCGGATCCGGATACCGGAAACGACGATCGCGCGATCATGCGCGGCCGCAACCAGGAAAGCGAGCATAAGAAGGGAAGAGGCCGTCCCTGAGGAGACAAAGGAGAATGTCATGACTTTGACATTGATCAGCAAAGCCTTCGCGCAGGATCAGCCAATCCCTAAGAAATATGCGCGCGCGGGCGAGAATCTCTTTCCGCCGCTTGCCTGGAGCGGCGCCCCCGACGAGACCAGGAGCTTTGCTCTGGTGGTCGAGGATCCGGATGCCCCTCGTGGCACCTTCCGCCACTGCGGTATCGCCAATATCCCGGCGCAGTGGACTGAGCTTGCCGAAAGCGTCGACACCGCACCCGAACAGGCGCCGCGCTTCTACAAGAACGATTTCGGCAATGCCCGCTACGACGGCCCGCAACCGCCGGCCGGCGATCGCCCGCATCATTATATCTTCCGCCTCGCCGCCCTCGACGTGCCGAAGCTTCTGACACCCGATGCCGCCGGCATCAGCGCCATGTGGGCGGAGGCAAAGAAACATGCCTTGGCGGAAGCGACCATCACCGGCACCTATCAGACGCAGTGACGACACTATGAATTCAAGTGCGTGAGGTCTTACCGCCGGCGGTCGAAAGCCGCCCCGTCCGTCAGGACATGCGGTTGCGCTCGATGGTGAGCTGCGCATAGGGCGAGCCGCCGTTCGCCAGCTCGCCGGAGACTTTTTTCTCCCACTCGAAGCCGAGAACCGCGCCGCCGGTGGTTTCTTGGAAAACATTGTCGGTGATGACGGCGGTGCCGGCGCCGTCGGCCACCGAGACGGCGCAACCGACCGGGGCCTTGCGCACGACATTGCCGCTGACGACGACATTGCGCAGATAGGCGCCCCAGCCGATCTGCATTCCCCAGCGCGGCGCGCCTTCGATCACATTGCCCGACACCAGCGTATCGGCCTCCGCCGCGATACCGATGCCGAAGCCGACCTCGTGCTGGTAGGGGCCCTTCAGCGTCAGGTTGCGCACGACATTGCCGGTGACGCTGGAGAGCCTGCCGCCTTCGTCAAAATTGGCGATCGAGATGCCGTTGGCCGCCCCGTCGATCATGTTGGCGGACACAACCGCACCCTCGAAGGCGAATTCGACATAGATCGCCGTCTCGCCGGAGCGGCGGCACTGGTTGCTGTTGATCTGGATGTCCGAGGCCGAGTTGGCGCGGATTGCCGTAAAGGCGCAATCGGAGATATGGTTGTTCACCACCATCACGCCGTCGGCGCGGAAGATGTTGATGCCATTGCCGTTCTGGCCGGTGCCGCCGTCATTGGCGTGGATATTGGAAATGCGGTTGCCGGAAACGACCGTGCCGTCTTCCGCCTTCTTCCAGCGATGCACGAGAATGCCGCCATTGCCGCAATCGGCGATCGTGTTTCCGATGACCGAAAGATTGGCGGAATCGATCGCGTAAAGCCCGGATTGAGCCGCACCCGAGATTCGGCTGCGTTCGATCCGCCCGCCGCAGCGCTCCAGCTGCAGGCCGTGCTTGCGGCTGCCTGCTATCTCGCAATTGTCGATCAGCACCTCGTCGACGCCGGTAAATTGCACGAGCCCGCCGGCATAATCCCCGAGCCAGCGGTTGCCGCCATCGATGACGAGATTGGAAAGCTCGATGCGCCGCACATTTTCGGCCGCAAACAGGTGGCCTTCGCCGGAATAGACGATCCGCGAAGCACCCGGCACGCCCGTGATGCGGGTGTTGTCGGGCAAAGTGAGATTGGAGATCCGGTATGTGCCGGGAGGCAGAAAGACCGGCACATTCTCGGCGGCCGCCTGTTTGATCATCTGCTCCAGGTTGCGGGCCTTGCGGTCGCCGCTTTCGGGAATGGCGCGATATTCCACCGCGTCGATCGCACCGCGCAGATCGGGCTGGGCGGCGGCCGTCAGCGGTGAGGCAAACGCGCGCGATGTCCCGCCCGCAACCGCCGAGGCGGCGAGAAAGAGAAGCATGTCGCGGCGTGAAGGCATTCGGGCGCTTGTCATGGCCTGCCCGTAGCAGGAAACGTGCCATCCCGCCTGTCCTCTTTTGGCACAGACTTTTCCCTGGCGCGCGAAATTGCGCTTGCAGGCGGGGTTGAGGGCAGGATCTCGCCGCTTATTTTGGCGTGTTGTTCACTCTATCACTTAAGCAAGCCGAAGGACTTCGGGACTACTTTGAAGGGAAATGACGATTGCGGGGCCGGGGAGAAATGGCGTCATGCACGAAACGAGTGCCAGGCGATGGGAATCGCCCGAGGCTCTGACGGCCGAGACGCGGCGCTTCGTCGCCGCGACCGAGGCGATGATGGCCTCGAGCGCCCACCACCTCTCCGATGGCGTCGAGAACCTGCGCCTGAAGGCGATCATCCACGAACTGCCCGATTTCCTCTACGTCAAGGATCGCGACAGCCGCTTCGTCTTCGCCAACGCCGTCACCGCCAGCAACCTTGGCTTCAAGAGCGCCGATGAGATCACCGGCAAGCGCGATTTTGACCTGTTCGAATTCGAGGTGGCGCGCCGTCATTTCGACATTGAGCAGCAGATCATGGCGACCGGCCAGGCCCGGATCGACATGGAGGAAACGGTCGTTCTTCCCGGCAGCCCCAGGCCGGTCTGCCGGCTGACGTCGAAGATTCCGCTGCGCAACGATCGCGGCGAAATCATCGGGTTGATCGGTGTTTCCCGCGATATCACCGAACGCAAGCTCCAGGAAGATCTCCATCGCGGCCAGGCGAAACTGCTCGAAATGATCGCCCGCAACGAGCCGTTGCCGATGATCCTCGAAGCGCTGGTGCTGATGATCGAGGCGCAGCTGACCGGCATCGACGGATCGGTGCTGCTGCTCGACAGCGAGGGCACCAGGCTCTATCACGGGGCAGCTCCCAATCTGCCCGGCGGCTACAGCCGCCTGATCGACGGCGTCACCATCGGCCCCAAGGTCGGCTCCTGCGGCACGGCCGCCTGGCGCGGCCAGACCGTGATCGTCGAAGACGTGATGAGCGATCCGCTCTGGGAGGATTTCCGCGCGCTGATTGCCCCCTTCGGCTTCCGCTCCTGCTGGTCGACGCCGATCGCCACCTCTGAGAATAATGTGCTCGGCACCTTCGCCCTCTATTCCAGGGAAGTCCGCCGTCCCAGCGAGCATGAGATGAAGCTGGTGGCGCTCGCCACGCACATCGCCGGCATCGCCATCGAGCGCAAGCGCGTCGATGACCGCATCCATTTCATGGCTCATCATGATGATTTGACCGGCCTGCCGAACCGCGCCTTCCTGAAGGAAAGGCTGGCCAGCATCCTCGATCAGGCCCGGCGCAACAATCGCAAGGTCACCGTCGCCTATATCGATCTCGACAATTTCAAGGACGTCAATGACGGCCGCGGCCACGCCGCCGGCGACGAAGTGCTGAAGGAGATCGCCACCCGCATGGCCAACAGCGTCCGCGCCTCGGATATGGTGGTGCGGCTCGGCGGCGACGAATTCCTCGTGGTGCTCGTCCACCAGTCGAGCCACGACGCCGGCATCGCGCGGCGCCTGCGCGAATTGCAGAAGGCGATCAACCGGCCGATGCGCGGCGAGAGCGGTGACATCGCCATCACCTCGAGTATCGGCGTTGCCGCCTTCCCCGTCGACGGCGCAACCGCCGAAGAGCTCCTCGCCAATGCCGATCGCGCCATGTACCGGGCCAAGCAGCTCGGCCGCAATACGCTGCAGCATCACGATGGCGCCGGCACACCGGTCGGCATGCCGCTCGGCGAGCAGGAGGAGCTCCACCAGGCGATAACAGGCGATCAGCTGTTCCTCGAATATCAGCCGCAGGTCGATGTCGCCACCGGCCGCATCACCGGCATCGAGGCGCTGGTCCGCTGGAACCATCCGGCCAAGGGCAGGGTGCCGCCGGTCAATTTCATCCCGCTCGCCGAAGAGACCGGCCTCATCGTTCCCCTCGGGCTCTGGGTGCTGAACGAGGCCTGCCGCCAGGCGCGCGCCTGGCAGGATTTGGGCCTGACGCCGCTGACGATCGCCGTCAACGTCTCGGCCAAGCAATTCGCCGATCCGGATTTCGCAAGCCATGTCGCCGAGGCGCTGGAGCGCCACGGCCTGCAATCCCATTGGCTGGAGCTCGAGGTCACCGAAAGCGTGGTGATGCAGGATGCCGAACGCGCGCTTGCGATGATGGCATCGCTGCGGGCGCTCGGTGTGCGCCTGTCGATCGACGATTTCGGCTCCGGCTATTCCAGCCTTGCGGCGCTGAAGACCTTCCCCTTCGACCGGCTGAAGACGGATCGTTCGCTGGTCGAGGCGCTGCCGGGCGACAAGACCGCCGTCGCCATCGCCTCGGCGGTGATTTCGCTGGCGCAGACGCTGAAGCTTTCGGTGCTTGCCGAAGGCGTCGAAACCGATGCCCAGATGGATTTCCTGCGGCAGGCGCATTGCGAGGAGGCGCAGGGTTATCGCTTTTCCAAGCCCGTCTCTCCGGAAGAGATCCCGGCATTGCTGCGGGCGCGGGACCTCTGAACGTCATTTCATAAGCCTGCTGATCGCCGCAATCTAAACCCGAATGATATTGAGACGCAGAGCGCTGACGACCGCCTGTGTTCTCGTCGTGCATCCGAGCTTCTTGATCACGCTGCCGATATGATTGTTGACCGCATTTTCGGTGAGATCGAGAAGCTTTGCAATTTCGTTGCCCTTCCTGCCGCCGGCGGTGAGCCTGAGACAGTCCAGTTCGCTCCGCGTAAACTCGATGGGTTTGTGCTTCTCGTTCAATGTGAGCTGCGAGAGCCGGTCATAGATGAGCGTGGCGATGAACAGGAGCTTCGCCATTTCGATCATGCTGAAATTCCGAGAACCCGAAATCGACATGGAGCCACGTCCGCCCGCCGCGTCGTGAACGGGGAAATAGGCCCCTTTTTCCATGCCATATCGGTTGAACAGCTCGATGACCGTCGACTTCTTGCCTCCTCCACGATTGGTATTGATCGCTTCGACATCATAGTTGAAGGGGCTGGTCGACCTCATCATCCGGCGGATGACCGGGCTGTCGATCATCAGATTATGGGCATCATAGTAATCCACCATTTCCGCCGGCCAATTGGTGATGATCTTGGTCGCGCCGATCTCAACTATGTCGACCGTCGGCAGTGTCATGAACAGGAAAGCATTCATTCCAAGGTCCTGTGTGAGGCCCTTCATATATTTGAACACTTCGTAATGCGTCTTGAAGCCTGCAGCGACTTCCTCAATTCGATTGAACTCATCCTCGAGCATCATGTCTTTCTCCGATCAACAATCGCATCCAGCGCTTCGCGGCTGACGTGTCCAGCAATCCGGCCGTATCGGAAAATGATTCTGCACGCTCGACGGACGATGGAATATGCACTTGTAGCGGGAAAACAGAAAGGCCGTTCAGCGCCGGACATACGAAGATAAGGGGCGGATGATTGCTTAACAAAGAGTAAACCGTTCTTAGAATTTTCAGGGCAGGCAAAGGTGAAAAAACGCTGTCTTCACGCTCGGAATCCCCGCCGGCACATGCTGTGCCGAAGCCGACCCTCCGAAAATCTTTGTTCAAATAACTGATTTTATTTGTAATTCTTCTGCCTTTGTGCCGGGGCGCGGGGGCTCCTGTTGGGCGAAGGTGGGGTTAATGGAAACTTAAAGAATTTACCGGATTCTATTCCCAGATCGCTCATCCAACGCAAGTCCGGTGGGGTCGCGGCAGTCATTCGCTTAAGAGCTGAGTTAAGGGGAACAGCATGAAGACACTAGGATTCGGCTTCGGTTCGGATGCCAAGGCCGTACTGGCGGCGATGAGCAGGTCACAGGCCATCATCGAATTTGACCTCACCGGCAAGATTCTGACGGCCAACGCCAATTTCTGCGCCGCGCTCGGTTACGAATTGTCAGAGATTGTCGGCCAGCACCACCGGATGTTCGTCGAGCCGGCAGAAGCCTCGTCGGCCGACTATCGCGAGTTTTGGGCAAAGCTCAGACGAGGCGAGTTTGATCAGCGCCAATACAAGCGCATCGGCAAGGGCGGCAGGGAAATCTGGATTGAAGCTTCCTATAATCCCGTCTTCAGTGGCGGAAAGCCGTATAAAGTGGTGAAATTCGCGACCGATATCACCAAGCAGAAACTGCAGAGCGCCGAAGATGCCGGCAAGTTAAACGCGCTGTCGCGCGCCCAGGCTGTTATCGAATTCACGCCGAAAGGAGAGATTCTGACGGCGAACGAGAATTTCCTGTCGGCGCTCGGCTATCAGCTTGCCGATATCCAGGGCCGCCACCATTCCATGTTCTGCGAGAGCGCCTATGCAAACAGCGAGGATTATCGGCGGTTCTGGGAGCGCCTGGCAGCGGGTGAATTCGTGGCGGATGAGTTCCTGCGCATCGGCAAGGGCGGCAAAAGGATCTACATCCAGGCCACCTACAATCCGATCCTCGACATGAACGGCAGGGTGTTCAAGGTCGTCAAATTCGCGACTGACGTTACTGCCCGCGTCAACAATGTCGATCAGCTGGCGGCGTCTTTGATGGGCCTGGCCGGCGGCGATTTGACCCAGGAGGTCGCAACGCCATTCATTCCGACACTGGAAAGGCTCCGCACCGATTTTAATGCAGCGGCCACCAAGCTGCGCACAGCGATGCAGGTCGTGGCTCAAAACGCAACGGGCATCGCTGCCAGCGCCCAGCAGGTTCGTTCAGCCTCCGACGATTTGTCGAAGCGTACGGAACAGCAGGCGGCTTCCGTCGAGGAAACCGCAGCCGCCCTTGAAGAGATCACCACAACGGTCTCTGATTCGAGCAACCGCGCCCAGGAAGCCGGCCAGCTGGTTCGAAGAACTCGCGAGAATGCCGAGCGTTCCGGCGCGGTGGTCCGCAGCGCCGTCGATGCGATGGGCAAGATCGAGACATCGTCCGCAGAGATCGGCAACATCATCGGCGTCATCGACGAAATCGCCTTCCAGACCAATCTCCTGGCGCTGAACGCGGGCGTCGAGGCGGCGCGCGCGGGCGATGCCGGCAAGGGGTTTGCGGTGGTCGCGCAAGAGGTTCGCGAGCTTGCTCAGAGATCGGCCAAGGCGGCAAAGGAGATCAAGGAGCTGATCGGGGCCTCCAACGAGCATGTGAAGAGCGGAGTGACGCTGGTCGGCGAAACCGGCAAGGCTCTCGAAGAGATCGTCGCCCAGGTTCAGCAGGTCAACAGCAATGTTCTTGCGATCGTCGAGAGTTCAAAGGAGCAGGCGACGGGGTTGAAGGAAATCAACACCGCGGTCAACACCATGGACCAGGGCACGCAGCAGAACGCCGCTATGGTCGAGGAATCGACGGCTGCCGCACATAGCCTCGCCAAGGAAGCCGACGCGCTTTTCCAGCTGCTGGGCCAGTTCAATATCGGCGGCCCAGCCTCACGCCAGCAGCGCCCCGCCGTGGCAACTGCCGCTTCCAGGCCCGTCGCATCGGCGCCGCGGGCAATGGCTGCAAAAGTGGGCGCAGCCTTCCATGGCAACGCGGCAGTCGCCGGCGGCGACTGGGAGGAGTTCTGAGGCGAGTGGCGCTCCGCCTCATTCCAGGAGCCGTCCGATCGTCTCGATCTCATTCGTCCAAATGCCTGCCGCATAGTTTTGCGGCAGTCGCGCCAACTGCGCGGGGTCCTCGATACCGGTGGAAAATTCACCGCCTCGATAAGGGCCGAGCACGAAAACTTCGGTGCCGGCATCCGCCATCCGGTTGAGGAAACGGTCCGGCCAGCCCCAGAGCCAGGGCGCGATATTGATCGGCACCAGCATCATCCGCTGCTTGCAGGCATCCGGTAGCAGGCTGGTCCAGCCATAGCCGATATAGCCGGTGAGGCAGCCCTTCAGGCTCTGGCGCGAGGCGGTCTTGATATCGGGCACGCGCCGGCGGATGACGTCGATCGGTTCGTCGCCGCCGTAGACGATGATCTCGGCCCGTCGCCCGGTGGAAAGCCCGTTGAGCACGACGGCGAGCTTTTCGCCCTCGGACGGATCGCGGCTCTTGACGTTGATGAGGAAACGCCGATCCGGAAAGGTCGACAGCACTTGCGCCAGCGTCGGCATCATGCCGATGCCGCGGCCGCGGAACGGAAAGGTCTTGCCGCCATCGGCGGTGTAGCCATAGCCGATGTCGAGCTTCCGCATCTCCTCCATCGAATGCTCGCGAGTGACACCGTGGCCGTCGGTGCGGCAGTCGAGCGTCCAGTCGTGAAAGACGGCGAATTGCCCGTCCGTCGTCGGGTGCACGTCAATCTCGACGATATCGGCGCCGGCCGCAAAGCCCGCCTGCATCGAGGGGATGGTATTTTCGAGATAATCATGTTTCGGCGGCAGCATGCGGCTCGCCGTGCAGGTGTCATTCTTCAAATCGGTCTCGTCGAAGCGTTGGGCGATGCCGCGATGGGCGAGCAGCACCGGCTTACCCGAACGGTGCTCCGCCAAAAGGCTGGTATTGTTGAGGTAGATCCCGGCCGCGGCGAGCGCGATTGCGCCGGCGCAATAGAAAAGCCTCCTGCCCATGTTGCTCCCCCTGATTGCATCGAAGGACGCAACAGCTAGAAAGCGATTCCGGTTGTTCTTGGGCTGTTTTCCGGCTTTTCTATGCTGGCCGCCTATAAACCCGAAAGGACTGTCATCGCCATGGAACGACACGACGACGAGCTCATCCATTTCGAAGCCCAAGGCGCTGCCCCCTTGCCGCCGGCCGCAGTCGAAGGCCATGTCGGGCGCGAGGGCGCCCGCATCTGGTATGCGAGCTACGGCGCCGGGCCGGCCGTCATCCTGCTGCACGGCGGCCTCGGTCATAGCGGCAACTGGGGCTATCAGGTCCCGGCGCTGCTCCAAGGTGGCCGCCGCGTCGTGCTGATCGACAGCCGCGGTCATGGCCGCAGCACGCGCGATGCCCGTCCCTATACCTATGAGCTGATGGCCGCCGACGTCCTTGCGGTCATGGACGAACTCTCTCTGGAACAGGCGGCATTCGTCGGCTGGAGCGACGGCGCCTGCATCGCCCTGATCCTCGCCGCGGCGGCGCCGTCGCGTGTCGAGGGCGTGTTCTTCTTCGCCTGCAACATGGATCCGAGCGGCACGCTGGAATTTAATCCGACGCCGGTCATCGACCGATGCTTCAGCCGTCACGCCAAGGATTATGCGGCATTGTCCGCCACGCCGGACGATTTCAATGGCTTCGTCGAGGCGGTGAGCCTGATGATGCGCACGGAGCCGAATTATCAGGCCGAAGACCTCGGCCGCATCGGCGTGCCGGTTGCGATCGTGCTCGGCGAACACGACGAGTTCATCAAGCCCGAGCATGCCGAATATCTCGCCCGCAGCATTCCAGACGCTCAGATGATCTATCTCAGGGGCGTCAGCCACTTTGCGCCGCTGCAGCGGCCGGCCGAGTTCAACGCCGCAGTGCTGTCCTTCCTCGACGGGCTTCCTTGATGAATCGCTCCCTCTGGCCTCGCGTCCATTTGCCGCTATCTCTTGCTGCATGAGAGCTGACGCCCTGCTTTATCCCGCCCCGGAAGGGCTCTATTGCCCGGAAGGCGGATTTTATGTCGATCCTGTGCGGCCGGTGGAACGGGCGCTCGTCACCCACGGCCATTCCGATCACGCCCGGCCCGGTCACGTGAACGTGCTCGCCACCCGCCAGACGCTCGACATCATGCGTTTGCGCTACGGCGACGGCTTCTGCGCCAGCGAGCAGATTGCCGGTTTCGGCGAGGAACTGCTGATCAACGGCGTCAAGGTGAGCTTTCATCCCGCCGGCCATGTGCTCGGCTCGGCCCAGATCGCCATCGAGAGGAACGGCACCCGCATCGTCGTCTCCGGCGATTACAAGCGACGCCCCGACCCGACCTGTGCGGCCTACGAGCCGGTTGCCTGCGATGTTTTCATCACCGAGGCGACCTTCGGCCTGCCGGTCTTCCACCATCCCGATCCGATGGACGAAACCGGCAAGCTGCTGGCCTCGCTCAGGCAATTTCCGGAGCGCACGCATCTGGTCGGCGCCTATGCGCTGGGCAAGGCCCAGCGCGTCATCCGCCTGCTGCGCGACGCCGGTTATGCCGAGCCGATCTATATTCACGGCGCCATGGAAAAACTCTGCGACTATTATGTCGGCGAGGGCATCGATCTCGGCGAGCTGCTGCCGGCGACCATCGAAAGCCGCGACAGATCCGCCTTCAAGGGCGCCGTCGTCATCGGCCCGTCCTCGGCCTTCGCCGATCGATGGGCGCGCCGCTTCAACGAACCGCTGCCGGCCTTCGCCTCCGGCTGGATGCTGGTGCGCCAGCGCGCCAAACAGCTCGGCGTCGAATTGCCGCTCGTCATCTCCGACCATTGCGACTGGCCGGAGCTGACAGAAACGATCCGTGAGCTGCACCCGGCCGAGGTCTGGGTAACCCACGGCCGCGAGGAGGCGCTGGTGCGCTGGTGCCAATTGCAGGGCATCAAGGCGAAACCGCTGCATCTCGTGGGCTATGAAGACGAGGCGGATTGAGATGAGCGGTGTGGTGGATCAAAACCCCTCCCCAACCCCTCCCCACAAGGGGGAGGGGCTAGATCTGCCGCGCCATCCCACTGCAAAATCACCCCCGGGAACGCTGAAGTCGAAAAAGGGCAGGGCAGCGCCACGAGTTAGTCCCTCCCCCTTGTGGGGAGGGGTTGGGGAGGGGTCTTCTTCCCAAGCCCGGAGGCCCGCATGAAAGCCTTCGCCGACCTCCTCGACCGCCTGGTGCTGACGCCCAGCCGCAACGGCAAACTCAAGCTGCTGACCGACTATTTCCGCGATACGCCCAATCCAGACCGCGGCTATGGCCTGGCCGCCATTGCCGGCACGCTGGAGGTGCGCAACGTCAAGCCGGCCATGCTGCGCGAGCTGGTGCTGGAGCGCATGGACGAGGTGCTGTTCCGCTATTCCTATGATTATGTCGGCGATCTCGCCGAAACCATCTCGCTGGTCTGGGACAATGAGCGGGATATCGACCGCTCGGCCCTTTCCCAGCCGCGCCTCGGCGAGGTCGTCACCCGCATGAACGGGCTCGGGCGCACCGAAGTGCGCGGCTATGTCCGCGACCTGCTCGACCGGCTGGATTCCTCCGGCCGCTTCGCCTTCATCAAACTGGCGACCGGCGCCATGCGCATCGGCGTCTCCGCCCGTCTTGCCAAACAGGCGCTCGCCGACCTCGGCGGCAAGGACGTTACCGAGATCGAAACCCTCTGGCACGGCCTGCAGCCGCCTTACGAGACATTGTTCGCGTGGCTGGCGGGCGGCGGCGAGAAACCGGCGCTGGCGACGCCGGCGATCTTCCACTCCGTCATGCTCGCCAATGCAGTGGAGGAGGGCGATCTTACCGCCCTCGACCCGGCCGACTATGCCGCAGAATGGAAATGGGACGGCATCCGCGTCCAGCTTTCCCGCTCCGGCGACCGGCGCAAGATCTATTCCCGCTCCGGCGACGACATTTCGGGCGCCTTTCCCGACATTCTCGAGGCGATCGATTTTTCCGGCGTTGTCGACGGCGAGCTCTTGGTCGGCGGCACCGCCCGCTCCAACAGCCCGACCCGCACATTCTCCGACCTGCAGCAGCGGTTGAACCGTAAGACGGTGACGGCGAGGATGCTCGACGACTACCCCGCCTTCATCCGCGCCTATGACCTGCTGTTTGACGGCGAGGAGGACATTCGCGGCCACACCTATGTGGATCGCCGCGATCGCCTGGCTGAGATCATCGATCGCGCCCCCCATGATCGTTTCGATCTGTCGCCGCTCGTGCCTTTCTCATCCTGGGAAGAGCTCGACGCTTTGCGCGCCGCGCCGCCCGATCCCGTCATCGAAGGCGTGATGATCAAGCGCCGCGACAGCATCTACCAGGCCGGCCGCATGAAGGGTCCCTGGTTCAAGTGGAAGCGCAATCCCTATAACGTCGATGCGGTGCTGATGTATGCCCAGCGCGGCCACGGCAAACGCTCGAGCTACTATTCCGACTTCACCTTCGGCGTCTGGGCCGACGACGAGGACGGCGAGCAGCTGGTGCCGGTGGGAAAGGCCTATTTCGGTTTCACCGATGCCGAACTCGAGCTGCTCGACAAGTTCGTGCGCAACAATACGACGGAGCGGTTCGGCCCGGTGCGGGCCGTGCGGGCCGACCGGGATTTCGGCTTCGTCGTCGAGGTCGCCTTCGAGGGCATCAACCGCTCGACCCGGCACAAATCAGGCGTCGCCATGCGCTTCCCCCGCATCGCCCGCCTTCGTCCCGACAAGCCGCCCTACGAGGCCGACCGGCTGCGCACGCTGATCGCCATGATCGACGCTAAACCCGGCTGAGTCGGGCCGCCTGCGCAACAATGACGCAGGGCGATAATTTCAACAGGATGTGTATTGGCGGCAGCGCGTTTTCCGGTGCACATCTTGTCGGCCGGGGAAATGATTTTGGGTGCCGCGTCATGAGCTCGCATGAACGAAATTCCTTTTTCCGCCAACGCCGTGCCGTGCTGGCGGGTCTAGCCGGAGCGCTGGTGTTGCCGCGCATGGCGGCCGCCTTCGATGTCCCGGAAGAACCACGCCTTGCCAGGCACGACTATGCCGAGGTTCGCCGCCGTTTTCGCACGAAGCTGCTGCAGAAGGGGCCGGCGCCCGACAAATACGAACCGCTGGCCGCGCCTGCCGACGCCGAGAAGATCTTCTACCGTTCCGGCTATGGCGGCGAGCTGGAGCTGGCCGCCTGGGTGTCGAAATACAAGCGCGAGCGCACGGCCAAGCCTGCAGTTCTTTTCCTGCATGGCGGCAATGCCATGGGCATCGGCCACTGGCAGCTGATGAAGCCCTATATGGATGCCGGCTATGTCGTGATGATGCCGTCGCTGCGCGGCGAAAACGGCCAGAGGGGCAATTTCTCAGGATTTTACGACGAGGTCGACGACGTTCTCGCCGCTGCCGAACGCCTGGCGCATTTGCCGGGCGTCGATCCCGGACGCCTGTTTATCGCCGGCCACAGCATCGGCGGCACGCTGACCATGCTGACGGCGATGAGCACCCATAAATTTCGTGCCGCCGCGCCGATATCGGGTAATCCCAATGCCTTCCGCTTCTTCAGCCGCTATCCCCAGGACATCCGCTTCGACGACAGCAACAGGCATGAATTCGAGGTGCGTTCGGCGCTCTGCTACGCCCACAGCTTCAAATGTCCCGTCCGGGTCCTCCATGGCACGGAGGAGGCGCATTTCAACGACCGCGCCGACCTGCTCGCCCGCCGCGCCCGCGCCGCCGGCACCCACATCGAAACCGAAACCGTCGCCGGCAACCACACCTCGGCATTGCCGGCCGAGATCGCCCAGAGCATCCGCTTCTTCCACGGCGTGGCGGCCTGATTTTTCGGCGCGCCCAGGAACCCGCAGCCAGAGGGCGGGTTCAAGTCTTCCTGATTTTTCCTCCCCGACACCAGCCTCGCGCCAGCCGCGGATGCCATCGTCGCGGCAGATATCGCTGTCTCGCCGATCGTTGATAAGGGTGGTTCGATGAATTTTCTGCGCCGGGTCTTCCCGATTGCCGGGCTCGTGATAGTCGCTGCCTCGCTCAGTGGCTGCAACATCCTCATTCCCGATGTCGCCGCCGATTCGCCCGCCCGCTTCGTCCAGGAAACCTCGCCGGTCTTCTATCAGCCGCCCGGCGTCGATCCCGGCCGCGTGCGGCCGATCCCCGATCAGCCGGTGCCGCAGACGCGCGAACTCTACAAGACCCAGTTCCACCAGACCTACGGCCTGCCGGTCACCAATCCAGTGCATGCGGCGATGTATGGCGAGCTGCGCGACGAGGATTTCACGCTGCCGTCAATTCCGGTCAGCCGCGTGCAGCCGCAATTCCTGCGCCAGGAGGTCGATTATCAGACGACCGAACGCCCGGGCACGGTCGTCGTCGACACCAAGGCGCGTTTCCTCTATTTCGTCGAGGGCAATGGCAAGGCGATGCGTTATGGCGTCGGCCTCGGCCGCGACGGTTACGCCTGGTCGGGCCGCGGCGTCATCCAGTGGAAGCAGAAGTGGCCGCGCTGGACGCCGCCGGTCGAAATGGTCTCCCGCCAGCCCGAGGTTCGCGCCTTTTCGGTCGAAAACGGCGGCATGAATCCCGGACTGCAGAACCCGCTCGGCGCCCGCGCCATGTATATTTTCAAAGACGGCCAGGATACGCTCTATCGCATCCACGGCACGCCCGACTGGCAGTCGATCGGCAAGGCCACCTCGTCGGGCTGCGTGCGCATGCTGAACCAGGATGTCGTCGATCTCTACGACCGCCTGCCTGCCAAGGCCGAGATCGTTGTGATGTAGCGCTGCAACAGCGCTCTTCATATCGTCGGCTCCATCAGGAACACGTCTGCGTGAAGCTATGGTTTATTTGGCGCAAGCCGATAGATTTCATGATGTCGTAATGGATTCCCGCATCAACAGGAAATCAGTCCCGCGTCATGAGTTCCGATAGACATCTTTCCCGCCGCAGCTTTCTCTCCCTTTCGGCACTGACCGCCGCCTCCGCGCTCACCGGCTGCGCCTCTTCCGCCAACACCGTAAGATCGGGCGACACGTCGATCATCTACCGCTCGCCGATGCGCCTGTTCCAGTCGCCGGGAGCCTCGAGCGTGCCGAGCGGGCCTGAGCTTGCCGTCATGTACGGCCCAGTCGAGGACGGCGGCTTCCTCATTCCCGCCGTTCCCTACGAAGAGATCGATCCCCGCTACTATCGCCAGCGCGTTCTCGATCCAACCGGTCAGCCGCCCGGCACCATCGTCGTCGACACGCCGTCGCGTTTCCTCTATCTCGTCCAAGCCGATGGCATGGCGATGCGTTACGGCGTCGGCATCGGCCGCGAAGGTTTTGCCTGGCAGGGGTCGGGCGTCATCCAGTGGCGACAGAAATGGCCGCGCTGGAAGCCGCCGAACGAGATGGTCGCCCGCCAGCCGGAACTGGTCAAATATTCGATCGAGAACGGCGGCATGGAGCCCGGGCTGAAGAACCCGCTCGGCGCCCGTGCGCTTTATATCTTCTCGAACGGCGAGGACACGCTCTACCGCCTGCACGGGAACCCCGACTGGCGCTCGATCGGCAAGGCCGTCTCCTCGGGCTGCGTCAGGCTGTTGAACCAGGATATTATCGATCTCTATGATCGCGTTCCGACGAAGGCGCCGATCGTCGTCTGGCAGTGATTCCGACGGGGCGGTCGCCAGCCGGCCGCCTCTGCCTGCTATTCCGGGCGTCGTTGCTCTGCCCGGAAAAGTTTTATTTTCAAAATAGCATTGCTTAATTCGGTAAAAAGCCTACATGGTGCCTATCGAATATTGCTTGTGCTGCGCGATCGCGCTTCGTCAGATCTCCTCTCAGCATCGATATTGCTCGTGGGACAACGTTCCCCGGCTTCACTCCAACGGTTGAAAGGAAATCGTTATGAATTCAGGCGTGGTCAAGTGGTTCAACGGCACCAAGGGTTTTGGCTTCATCCAGCCCGATGATGGTTCCACGGACGTTTTCGTTCACATTTCGGCAGTCGAACGCGCTGGCATGCGCGAGCTCACCGAAGGTCAGAAGGTCCGTTACGACCTCGTTCGCGACAAGCGCTCGGGCAAGAACGCGGCCGACAACCTTCAGGCCGCATGATTTGTCATTCGCCTGCAGCGGCCGCGTCTTTCAGACGAGCTGCAGCTGCTGTAGCATTTTGACTGGCAAGAATGTGCCAGCGAGCTGACCACGGATGTACTGGCAGCGCGCTGATCAACTTGCCGGCGGAAGGGCAGAGTGACGGGAAGAGGTCGGGTCCGCCCGGCCTTTTTGTTTTCACTGTGGCCTTCGATTGGCCAATCGAACAAACAGCCGAAGGGTTGAAGGTGCGCCGAATGGGCAGACCAAACTACAAAATCGGCGACATGATCGTGTTGAAATCCGGCCTTACCCGCACCGCGGAAGCCGAAAAGCGGTGCCGGATCGCCGGCGTCCTTCCCAACGATCATGGACATGTGCAATATCGCGTCCAATTCGACGCGGAGAATTTTGAACGCCGCATCACCGAGGCCGACATTGACACCGGGAAATCGTTGTCCCGGGCCGCCCCAGAGGTGGTGGCCAAAGCCGGCGGCGCCGAACCCTGGTTGAAGCTTTCGAGCATCAGGATCGGGAAGTAAAGCCGCTTTCACTATGGACCGTGCGGCCTTGCCGCCGAAGAAAGGATATCACTTTGCAGGTACTCGTCAGGGATAACAACGTCGATCAGGCACTGCGCGTGCTGAAGAAAAAGATGCAGCGGGAAGGCCTGTTCCGGGAAATGAAAGCTCGCAGCGCCTTCGAGAAGCCCTCCGAGAAACGCGCCCGTGAAAAGGCCGAGGCCATTCGCCGCCAGCGCAAGCTTGCCCGCAAGAAGATGCAGCGTGAAGGCCTGCTGCCGGCACCGAAAAAGGTTCTTCGCGCCCGCTAACCCGGCCGCGGGATCGCGGCCAACGTGAACAACGGCCCGGCCGCGGGATCGCGGCCCGGCCGTGGCTCAAAATCGCCAGCACCTGAGAAAGGGGCATATGACCGCCACCAAGGAAGAATTCTTCAATCCCGCCAAGCTGTCGCCCCGCGACAAGGCGGAAGCGACCGATCAGACGGCGCGCGCCATCATCGCGGCCGAAGCCTCGGCCCGCGACAAGAAGACGGAAAAGCTGAAGGCGTTGCGCCTGCAGCAGGCGGCCGAAGCCGGAGCGGAAGCGGCGCCGGCAAAGAAGCGCCGGTCACCGGCCAAATCCGCTCAGCGGCGGCCGTAATTCGGCGAAAGGCCCGACAGGAGGCTTCAGCCGCCGGCGGCGCCGGCCCGGCCGAGATTGCCGCGCAGCCGATGCAGCATGTCGCGCATCTGCCCCAGCTCCTCCAGCGTGCAGCCGGCAGCTTGCCCGATCGCCGTCATGATCGTATCGACCTCTCCCTTCATCGCCTGGCCCTTCGGCGTCAGTGACACGATCACCTGCCGCTCGTCGCGCAGGTCGCGGATGCGCTTGATCAGCCCGCCCTGTTCCAGTCGCTTCAACAGCGGCGACAGCGTGCCGGAATCGAGATCCAGCTGCTCGCCGATGGTCTTCACCGGCAGCTCGCTGCGCTCCCACAGCACCAGCATCACCAGATATTGCGGATAGGTGAGGCCGACCCTGTCGAGGATCGGCTTGTAGGCACGGGTGAAGGCATGCGCCGTCGCGTAGACCGCGAAGCACAGCTGCTTTTCCAGCCGCTTCTCCTCTTCCGGTATCTCCATCGTCTTTGCCGTTTGCGCTTTCATCTCCACCACCCCCGAGCATGATGCCGAAAAGTGTGAGCGGTTTTCTCATGACATCACGCTCTCACTTTAACGTAGAGCAGGATTCAGATTTTGGGCCGGACCAGCCTAAAATCGTCCTGCCCTAAGGCTGCGATTGTCTTCCTTTCGACGCCGAAATGCAATTTGCAAAATTCACTTGCGTACAAGTTAATTGTGCGATATTAAAAATCCAACCCCGATCGAAGGACCAACCAAAGGAGATTGTCATGCCTATTCTCTATACGACCCAAGCCTCTGCCACCGGCGGCCGCGCCGGCCGCGCCGTTTCCGATAACGGCGTCTTGGACGTGACGCTGACCGTTCCCAAGGAACTCGGCGGCGACGGCGCGACCGGCACCAATCCCGAGCAGCTTTTCGCCGCCGGATATTCCGCCTGCTTCCTCGGTGCCCTGAAATTTGTCGCGGGCCAGCAGAAGGTCAAGATTTCCGAGGAAACGACGGTTTCCGCCAAGGTCGGCATCGGCCCGCGCGAAGACGGCACCGGCTTCGGCATCGAAGTGGCCCTGACCGTCAATATTCCCGGCCTCGACCGCGAAACAGCCGAAAAGCTCGCCGCCGCAGCCCATATCGTCTGCCCCTACAGCCACGCCATGCGCACCTCGACCGAGGTTCCGGTCACGGTTGCCTGATCCAGGCGCGTTCAGCAAAACTGACGGGATGGCCTTCGGCTTCGGTCGGGGCCGCTGCTTGTCTTGATGCTGACGTGAACGCAGCGATCATCGCATGGGTCCTCGGGTCAAGCCCGAGGACGACGGAGCAAGGGGAGGCCTCTCGCCTCCAGCCAATACCTACCCCCAACCTCCGTCGTGCTCGGGCTCGACCCGAGCACCCACGCGCGCCGACTCCGGTTGCATGGCGTGAACGACGCGATTTCTCGTGGATCGAAGGCGAGGTTCGGCTCGCTCTACCCGGCCGTTGTCCGTTCGTTTTTGCGGGACTGGCGAGCGGCCGGCTTCGGCGCCTCACCACTCCCTGACACCGCCAGCAACTCCTGCCGCAGCCGCGCGGAGCCGCCGTCCGGCAATCTGCCGTCAAGCATCGCATGCGTCTCTTTCCAGATCGGCAGCGCGTTTGCCAGCGCCGCCTTGCCTTCGCCGGTGAGCGCAAGCAGCCGGCCGCGCCTGTCCCTCGGATTTTCCATCACCATCACCCAGCCCTTGCGCTGCAGCGGCTTCAAGGCCGCCGTCAGCGTCGTCTGGTCCATGGCGAGCAGGGCTGCGACCGGCCCCATTGGCGGCGGCTCCGGCCGGTTCAGCGACATCATCAGCGAAAACTGCCCGTTGGTCAGCCCGGTGGGCCGCAGCGCGTCGTCGAACAGCCGGGCGAGCGCGCGCGCCGCTCGCTGTGCATGCAGGCAGAGGCAGGTGTCGCGCACCAGAAGCGTTGTAGAGAAAGGAATTTCAACCGAATTTGACATGGCCATTTTATATTGATTTCAATCTATTTAGTCAAGGAGAAGGAGATGTTGCCGGCTTCACCGGCAAGCGCCGGAGGAGGGCGCATCCGATGCAGAACGAAGTTGTTTCCCGCGAGCAATGGCTCGCGGCCCGTCGCGCCCTGCTCTTGAAGGAAAAGGAGGCGACGAGGCTGCGTGACAGCGTCAACGCCGCCCGCCTGGCGCTGCCCTGGGTGAGGGTCGACAAGGACTATGCCTTCGATACGCCAGAGGGAAAGAGGTCGCTCGCCGATCTCTTCGACGGTCGCAGCCAGCTACTGATCTATCATTTCATGCTTGGTCCGGACTGGGAGGCCGGCTGCCCCGGCTGCTCCTTCCTCGCCGATCATGTCGACGGCGCCCTGCCGCATCTCAACCATCACGACGTCACCTGGGTCGCCGTCTCGCGCGCGCCGCTTGAAAAGATCGCCGCCTACAAAAGGCGGATGGGCTGGAAATTTCCCTGGGTCTCATCCTTCGGCAGCGATTTCAATTTCGATTATCACGTTTCTTTCAGCCCGGAGGACCTTGCCAAAGACAAGGTCTTCTACAATTTCACTGCTATCGAGCCGGCTGAGGCCCATGACGAACTGCCGGGCCTCAGCGCCTTCTACCGCAACGACAAGGGCGAGGTCTTCCATACCTATTCGAGTTATGCCCGCGGGCCGGAGGAACTGATCGGCACCCTGATGATCCTCGACCGCGCGCCGAAGGGCCGCAACGAGCAGGGCACGATGAATTTCGTGCGCCGCCATGACGAATATGAGGATGCTCAAACGGCGCCATCCTGCTGTCACTGAGCAGGCACATGATGCCGAAATCCGTGGGGCGGTTTCCGGACGACGCCATGCTCTAAGAACAGGCGTCGCCATCACCTGAAGGGAGAAGAGGATGATGAAGACGGCTGAAGTGCTGAAGGAACATTCCTTCCTGGAAAGACTGGTCGGCGAGTGGAGCGTCACCGCACCCGAGATGGGCGGCGGCGACGACTGGACGGAGACCGTCCGCTCGCTGCACGGCATCTGGTTCGTCGCCGAAGGGCACGGCCGCATGCCCGACGGCAAGCAGGCCACTACGATCCTGACGCTCGGCTACAACGCCGACAAAGGCAAGTATGTCGGCAGCTGGATCGGCTCGATGATGGACTACATGTGGGTCTATGAAGGCGAGGTCGATGCCTCCGGCAACGTGCTCGACCTCTATACGACAGGACCCGACTTCAATGGCGAGGGCCTGGCCGATTACCGCGAGCAGATCACCTTCATCAACGCCGATCACCGCACCTTCACCTCCAGCGCCAGGCAGGCCGACGGCTCCTGGAAGCAGTTCATGGAAGTCCATTACACCCGCAAGATCTGAAAATCACGGCGCCGCAAGCATCGCAGAGGCGTCAGAAAAGGGAGAGTTCTATGTCCAAGACGCATGGAAAGTTCATCTGGTGCGAGCTGATGACCCCCGACACGTCAGCCGCCGCGAAATTCTACAGTTCCGTCGTCGGCTGGACCACCTCCGAGATGAAGGTCGAGGGCATGCCGACCTATACGATCTTCGAGGCGAACGGCATCGGCGTTGCCGGCCTGATGGAGTTTCCGGCCGAACTCGAAGGCACGGGTATTCCGCCGAATTGGACGGGTTATGTCGGCGTCGACGATGTCGATCAGTCGGCAAAGGATTTCGCCGCCAATGGCGGCGCGGTGCGCCGTCCGCCGGAAGACATCCCGAGCGTCGGCCGCTTCGCCGTCGTCGCCGATCCGCATGGCGCGGTGCTCTGCATCATGACGCCGGCGCCGATGGACAAATCCCCGCCGGAACTGGCCTTCGACGCGCCCGGCAATATCGGCTGGCGCGAACTCTATGCCGGAAATGGCGAAGAGGCACTGGCCTTCTATTCCAAGCAGTTCGGCTGGACCAAGGACAGCGAAATGGACATGGGCCCGATGGGCGTCTACTACATCTTCGCCCATAACGGCCGGCAGACCGGCGGCATGATGACCAAGCCCGACAACATGCCGATGACCTTCTGGTGCTACTATTTCATCGTGCCCGCCCTCGATGCCGCGATCGAACGCGTCACCTCGGGCGGCGGCAAGGTCGTCAACGGACCGATGGAGGTCCCGGGCGGCAGCTGGATCATCCAGGCCACCGACCCGCAGGGCGCCTTCTTCTGCCTGGTGGCGCCGAAGCGGTAGGTTTGGGCTGCGTTTGGGGTCGTGCCCCCGGCCCCCTCATCCGCCTGCCGGCACCTTCTCCCCGCTGGGGAGAAGGGGTGTCGCGGCTTTTCCTCTCCGCCTACGAGCCACCCTGCGACCTAACAGCGAGTCTCTTCTCCCCAGCGGGGAGAAGGTGCCGGCAGGCGGATGAGGGGGCGGCACGGTACACGCTCAACCGCCACTCGCCACCGAAGCAAAAAACCCTTCCGGGCTCTCCACTTCCACCAGCCGCTTCTTCTCGATCAGCCAGAAGCGGTTGCCCACCGCCCGCACGAAACTGCGGTCGTGCGATACCAGCAGGCAGCTCGCCTCATGCGCCATCAGCTCGCTTTCGAGCGCTTCCTGTCCCTCGATGTCGAGGTGATTGGTGGGCTCGTCGAGCAGATAGAAGTTCGGTTCCGTCAACCGCAGCACCAACATGCCGAGCCGTGCCTTCTGGCCGCCGGAGAGCTGGCCGATCGGTTTTGTCTGCATGTCGATCGTCATGCCGGCGCCGGCCAGCAGGGCGCGCGCCCTGTGGTCGCCGACATCGAAGCGGCGGATGATCGTGCCGATCGGCGTATCGCCGTCGGCAAGATCGGCAAGCGCCTGGTCGCCATAGCCGAGAACGAGCGACGGCGTCGCCTTGATCCCGCTTGGCGCCGTCTCCGGCCTTTCGATCGCCTGTCTCAGCATCGAGACCAGCCGCGACTTGCCGGCGCCGTTGAGGCCGAGGAGCACGATGCGGTCATCCTGGCAGATGAATTGCCGGCCGGTCCTGAAGAGCAGCGTTCCATCCGGCGTCGTCACCGCTGCATCCTCCAGCGTCACCAGCACCTTGGCATGCGTGCCGCGGTTGGCAAGCCGGATGGCGCCGGCCGAGCGCTCCAGGTGCGCCGGTTTTGCCGCATCCTCCAGCTTCTCCGCCCGCTGTTTCAGCTGCTTCGTCTTGACGACGAGCAGGTCGCTGCCGGAATTGATGCCGATATTGTTGAGCTTGGCGGCCTGCTTGCGCAGCTGTTCCACCGTCTTCATATCGCGCTCGTAGCGCCGCGCTTCGGCGGCATCGGCCTCGTCGAGGGCGGCGCGCGCCCTGGAATAGGGAAGCGCAAAGACCGGCGATTGCTCCGGCCGCAGGAACAGCGTCCGGTTGGTCGTCGCATCGAGAAAGGCGCGGTCATGGCTGGACAGGATCACCGGCACGTCGCGCGGCAGAGCATTCAGCCAGCCCTCCAGCTGCGCGATCTTTTCGAGATCGAGATGGTTGGTCGGCTCGTCGAGCAGCAGCACGTCGGGTTCGCTCACCCAGGCGCGGGCCAGCATCGCAAGCCGCTGCCAGCCGCCGCTCAACTGCTTCAGTGGCCGGCCGCGCATGGCCTCCGGCACCTCCAGCGATTCCAGCACGATGTCGACGCGCCAGCTCTCGCTTTCGGCCTGATCGGCCGGCAGAGCCTGCAGCACCGCATCCTGGAATGGCGTGTCGAAGAGGGCGGCCGGCACATTCTGCGACACATGGCCGACGGTCAGCCCGCGCGCTCTGGTGATTTCGCCCTCGCTCGGTTCGAGCGCGCCGGTAAGGCAGGCGAGCAGCGTCGATTTCCCCCGCCCATTGGCGGCGACGAGACCGATGCGGTCGCCGGCATTGACGACGAGGTTGAGCTTGGAAAATAGCGGATTGCCCAGCGTCACGCCGAGATTGCGGATATTGATAAGGGTCATGATCGTTCTCTGGTCTTGACCGGGAGCGCGGCATCCGGGGCATCAGCCATCACGGAATTGCGCCTTTCACCGGGACGTTACAGAAATGCGCGCGCAGCTTGGAGACGGCGCCGCATTGGCCACGAAGGGCAGACCAGGAAGAGATGTCGGGAACGGTCTCTGGTCAGCCCTGCAAACGCATTTGCAGGGCGTCGACGGGACCACGCTGGCGATTAAACCGGAAATAATACTGCATGGCGTGATCCTCCTTTCTCGAAAGGGTTGCAGAATGGAAATACCATTGCCAACAAAATGAGGCAAGGGAGGCCGCGTCCGAGGAGTGCAGGAAGCAATATTGTGGCATGCTTCGAGGCTACGCCCCGTGGGCTTCGCACCTCAGCATGGGGGAGGTTGGAGGGGGCCGCGCTCTCACAGCCTGTTTGGGAATGAAAGGTGCCGGTGGTGGAGGGCGCTGCTGCTCTCCCCACCGCGTTATGCCGATGTTTTGCAGAAACATCTCGTCCTGGCTGACGACGATGAGCGCCCCGTCATTCGACCGCTGATATCGAGTCGATGTCGAGATGGTCGGTCGACTCGTCGAGAATCAGGAGCGCCATCGTTATCAGAAGCATCGCAATGGCTCACCATATCTGCACCAGCATTGCGCCCTTCAGAAGTCATTGGCGGCAAAGGTTACTTATTGCTACAACCTTTTGCTGCAGGTCCGCGAGGTCTTTGGCAGCCAGTTCAGTGCCCAATTGTTTGTACGTCGTGGCGTCAGCCATCTTCTCGGTCATGCAGGAGCAATAGGTTTGGATTTGCTGCTGGGTAATAGCTTGGTTGAGTGAGGCCTGCTTCTGAACGCACGCAAATTGGGCGTCAGCTATGAATGATTGTCGAGCTTCGCCACCAATTGCTTCGTCGCGAGAGAACACAAACTCTCCGTAGGTAAAAGGCCGACGAAAATTGTGACAAAGAGCGCCGCGAAGGTGATTGCCCCCGAATGGCACTTGCGTTCGGCTTAGCTTGTCCCCTTTTGAAAAGATTTCGTATGGCTGCAATCACAACAAATAGTAGTGGTGCGGCGAGAGCCTGTCCACCTAAAGCGCTAATCGTTTCCGCACTCCGAGTGTGGGCGTAGTTTGCGAGTACAAAGCCTCGACCGTTCGCGACCTGAAGTAACAAAATGACAGCGCTAACGCCATGCCAATATTGGCGCTTCTCCAAAGGCTCCACTTTTGGGCTGCGCGATGCCCGATCGCCTCTTCCATAGTCATGACCCTTCCCCCCCAAGCCGCCGCGGTGGCTATCAATAGGTTGAATGCGTTATGTATTGCAAGTATGGCATCGCTCTCGAATAGGCGACATGAAGCCTTTTCCGGCGAAACGGGCTAGTGGAGCAATCGAGATTGAGGATGCAGGAAGCAATGCTGCGGCGTGCTTCGAGGCTACGCCCTCTCGGGCCTCGGTTGGGGGAGGCCGCGCTCTTATAGGCGGGCAGGGAATGGGAGGTGCCGGTGGTGGAGGGCGCTGCTGCTCTCCTGAAATCAGCCGCCCGCATCGCCGCCGCACAATTCAAGCCGCCGCGTTATGCCGATGTTCTCGAGAAACGTTGCGTCATGGCTGACGACGAGCAGCGCCCCGTCATAGGCGCTGAGACCCGCCTCGACCGCTGCTATCGAGTCGATGTCCAGGTGGTTGGTCGGCTCGTCGAGGATCAGCAGCGGCGGCGGCGCGGCGCCGAGCGTGCAGGCAAGGCCGGCGCGCAGCAATTGGCCGCCGCTGAGGGTCGAAACCCTCTGCAATGCAGCATCGGCCCGGAACATGAAGCGGGCAAGCGCGGCCCGGCAGGTGTTTTCATCGGCTTGCGGATTGATCCGGCGGAAATTGTCACGAATCGAAGCCGACGGATCGAGCAGGCTGACCTTCTGGTCGAGCATCGCGAAACCGGTCATCACCGCGACCGTGCCGGCCCAGGCTTCCAGCTCGCCGGTGATCAGCGCGAGCAGCGTCGTCTTGCCCGAGCCGTTCGGCCCGGTGATGGCGATGCGTTCCGGCCCCGTCACGTCGAAGGAGAGATTGTCGATGACGGGATCGTCCGGCCGGTAACCTGCCGTCACGCCGTCGATCTTCAGCACGATCTTGCTGGCCGGCAGCCCGGTCGTCGGCAAGCTCACCGACAGAGGCTGCAGGATCTCGATCTTCTCGCGCGCCGCCCTTGCCTCTTCAAAGGCCTGGGTGCGCCGTCGTTCGGCAAGGCGCGTATTGTCGCCGCCGGTGGTTTCGCTCCGCTCCTTCATGCCGCCGAGCATGATGCGCGGAATGCCGCCCTTGGCTGCCATCTTCCGCCCGGCGCTGTCCCTGCGTGCCTGACGCTCGACATTCGCCTGCGCCTTCCTGGCAACCTCCGCCATGCGCCCTTCGGCTTCGGCAAGATCATGTCGCGCGGCGGCAAGCTCGAGGGCCTTGCGCTCTCGGTAATGGCTCCAGTTGCCGCCGTAGCGCGTCGCGCCGAGCGAGGTCAGTTCGACGATTTGGTCGACGCTTTCGAGCAATTCCCGGTCATGGCTGACGATGACCGCGCCGGCCCGCCAGCTTGAAATCAGCGCGATCACCGCTGCGCGGCCTTCGCGGTCGAGATTGTTTGTGGGTTCGTCGAGCAGCAGGAAATCCGGCTCGCTGAAGATGAGCGCGGCAAGCGCGGCGCGTGTGCGCTGCCCGCCGGAAAGTGCGGCAAGCGGCGTCTGCGGCTCCGCGTCGAGCCCCGTCCGGTTGAGCGCGGCTGCGATCCGCGCCGGAAGCGTCCAGTCCGCCGAGGTCAGCTCGTCGGCCGTTGCCTCGCCGGCTTCGGCACGACGAAGAAGCTCGAGCGCCCCTGTCACGCCGAAGAGATTGGCGATGGTTTCATCGGCTGCGACCTGAACGCTTTGACGCAGCACCCCGAGGCTGCCGTTGACCGATATCGACCCGGAATTCGGCTGGACATCGCCGGAGACGAGTTTCAGCAGCGTCGTCTTGCCGACGCCGTTGCGTCCGACAAGACCGCTGCGGTCCCTGCCGAAACTGAGATCGAGATCGGAAAAAAGCGACCGCCCGTCAGGCGTGGCCCACGAAATTTGGGAGAGAGTGATGGATGCAGGCATGGATATGGACTTCCCCGTTGGCAAGGCGAACTGGCGTTGCGATCGGGTTGAAATCCATTGCGGCACACATCCTGTTGAAATGATCGATGGCGGGTAATTTAGGGAATGAAGGCTTTCGGTTCAAGGCGACGCAGCCAATTGGGCAGCAGAGAGCGATCTTGCTTCTTCTTCTCCCCGGGTCGAGACCTGTGGCTCGACCCCAGGTCGGTAATCCGAAGGGTCGGATGAGGGGCCCGCACGGCACACCAGTCATTGCCCTTCGCTTGCGCTCAGCGCATTCGCGGCTCTGCCGCTTACCCCTCATCTGCTTCCCGGCATCAGTACCTGGGTTGAGCCGCGGGTCTCAACCCGTCCGTTGGTCCCCCGCTGGGGAGAAGGGACTCAGACCTACCGCTTCAAGCTCCCCAGGATCCCGCGCACCAGAGCCCGGCCGACCTGGGTTGCCACCGTGCGGGCGACGCTCTTCATCGCCGCTTCCACCACCGTTTCGCGCTGGTAACCGGAGGACCTGCCGCGGGCTTGGCCGCGGCCTCGGCTGTCGTCGCCGCCGAAGCCCGGCAGGCTCCAGCCGGAGGTGGTGCCGGGCTGATCGGCCGCTTCCTCCTGCGCCCGCTTGGCGGCCTCGGCTTCCGCCGCCTTCCTGGCGCGCGCCGTCAGCATCTCGAAGGCGGATTCGCGGTCGAGATCCTCGTCATAGATGCCGAGAACCGGGCTCTTGTCCATCACCTGCTGGCGCTCGCCGTCGATCAGCGGGCCGACGCGGCCGGAGGGCGGTCGGATCAGGGTGCGCTCGACAATCGACGGTGCGCCCTTGGCTTCCAGCGTCGAGACCAGCGCTTCGCCGGTGCCGAGATTGGTGATGACGGTGGCGCAATCGAAGGCCGGGTTCGGGCGGAAGGTCTCGGCCGCCGTCTTCACCGCCTTCTGCTCACGCGGCGAATAGGCGCGCAACGCGTGCTGGACGCGGTTGCCGAGCTGGGCGAGCACCGTTTCCGGCACGTCGAGCGGGTTCTGCGTCACGAAATAGACGCCGACACCCTTGGAGCGGATCAGCCGCACCACCTGCTCGACGCGTTCGACCAAGACCTTCGGCGCGTCGTTGAAGAGCAGATGCGCTTCGTCGAAGAAGAAGACGAGTTTCGGTTTATCGGGGTCGCCGACCTCCGGCAGTTCCTCGAACAGCTCCGAAAGCAGCCAGAGCAGGAAGGTGGCGTAAAGGCGCGGGTTCATCATCAGCTTGTCGGCGGCCAGCACGGAGATCTGGCCATAGCCGCTATTGCTGGTGCGCATGATGTCGGTGATCTTCAGCGCCGGTTCGCCGAAGAAATGCTCCGCACCCTGCTGTTCGAGAACGAGCAGCGCCCGCTGGATCGAGCCGACGGAGGCCTTGGAGATCAGCCCGTACTGCCTGGAAAGCTCGCTGGCATTCTCGCCCATATAATTGAGCAGCGAGGTGAAATCCTTGAGATCGAGCAGCGGCAGCCCGGCCTGATCGGCGAGCTTGAAGGCTATGTTGATGACGCCTTCCTGCGGTTCGGAGGCATCCATCAGCCGGGCGAGCAGCAGCGGCCCCATCTCGGCGACGGTGGTGCGCACGCGATGGCCTTTTTCGCCGAACAGATCCCAGAAAATCACCGGAAACTGATCGAATTCATAATCGGCAAAGCCGATCTGCTCGGCCCGTTTGGTGAGGAAATCCTTGGGCTCGCCCCTGGCGGCGATACCGGAAAGATCGCCCTTGATGTCGGCTGCAAAGACCGGCACGCCGGCCCGCGAAAAACCTTCGGCCAGCACCTGCAGCGTCACCGTCTTGCCGGTGCCGGTGGCGCCCGTCACCAAGCCGTGGCGGTTGCCGAATTTCAGGTCGAGATATTCCGGCTTGTTGATGCTGTCGTCGGGATTGCGGCTCGCGCCGATGAAAATCTTGCCGTCCTCGATCATCCGCAACTCTCCCTTCGGCGCTTTCGCCATTTGTTGTGAAGGCTTGGGCTTCCACCGCCTTCATCGAACCATCGTTTCCCTGTTATAAGCAGGCGGAAGGATGCGGACAACTGTTTGCGGGGAAAGCAGAACCGCCGCTGAAAGCGCAGCTTGAGTTGCGCTCGAACTTCGAATAACGTTGACGTTAACGTCAAAAAACAGGAGGCTAGCATGAATGAAATTGTGACCCAGATCGCCGATCGCGTGGGTATTGCGCCGGACCTGGCCGAAAAGGCGCTCGGCATGATGCTCGGCTTCCTGCAGCGCGAGGCGGCCGACGGCCCGGTCGCGCGGATGATCGAAGCGATCCCCGGCGGCGCCGATCTCGTCGCCCAGTTCAACGGCGCCGGTGCCGGCGGCGGCGGCCTGCTCGGCGGGCTGATGAGCTCGCTCGGCGGCGGCGGCATCATGGGCCTCGGCCAGCAGCTGATGGGCGAAGGCCTCGGCATGGGCGAGATCACCTCGCTTGCCAAGGAAACCATTGCCATTGCCAAGCAATATGCCGGCGAAGAGGTCGTCGACGAAGTCGTCGCTTCGGTTCCGGGGCTCAGCCAGTTCGTCTGAGCGACAACCGCCAAAATAAGCCTTCGCGGCCTTGCCGCGGAGGTTCACCGTTGTCGCTCTTCCAGAATCTCGTCGGTAATATTACGTCCCCGCGCAAACACACCCAGTATGATGACGTTATCGCCACTAACCGAGAACGCTACACTGACACTGCGCCGATAGCCGATAATCCGCAAGCCGGGGATCCGGCCTTCCCGCACCGTGCCCCGTTCCGGAAACGTCGCCAGAGCTTCGATGAAGGTGATCACCGCGTCAACGAAGTCGCCAGCGATAGAAGTTCCGGCCTCAACGGCGATATTGGCATAGAGCTTGTCTAGTTCTGCTTCTGCCTTGGGATGGTAAACAATGCGATAGGGCATCCCTACTTGGCTTTCGCCGCATCATTCCGACGTTTGGTTTCAAAGCGAGAGCGCACCGTCTCGGCCGGGATGCCAAGGCTCGGCTTGTTCATCAGCTCGTCGTAGCGCGCCGGGATCTCCTCATTGAGCCAGCGCTCGCGGGCCGCCTCATGATCCTCCAACAGCCGTAGGCCTGCACGGACGACCTCGCTGGCGTTGTTGTAGCGGCCGGATTCCAGCTGCTTCCTGACAAACTCCTCGTAGTGGCTTCCGAGCGCAACGTTGGGCATGGCTTTCCTTTCGTTATCATCAGTATGGGGTAGTCGTTCCGTTGTGGCAATAGATATCAATCTTAGCCTAAGAATACGCGCGTGATAATTCCCGGTCGCCCTTGCCTTGCAACCTTTGTCGGTTAAGTAGGGATTTCCGTCGAAAAGAAGGATAGCCGCATGACTGTCTGGCGCCCACCGCAGCAGATCAGGGTGAAGGTGATCGGCCTTGCATGGAGGCAAGACCGGCTGCTCGCCGCGGAAGTGGAGGATGACGGCGGCCGCATCAAGGGCATTCGTCCGCTCGGCGGTTCGATCGAATTCGGCGAGACGCGCGAACAGGCCCTGCAGCGCGAATTCCGGGAGGAACTCGAAACGGCGATCCGCATCGTCGGCCCCTGGCATCTGCTCGAAAACATCTTCCAGCATCATGGCGCGACCGGTCACGAATATATCTTCGCCGCCGATATCGAACTTACCGATGCATCGCTCTATGCGCGTGAGGAAATCCGCTATTCCGAGCTCGACGAGACGGCGGCGACGGCGCGCTGGTTCGGCCGCAACATGGTGCGCGATGCCGGCATCGATCTCTATCCGACAGGGCTGGAGAAAGTGCTGTCACACTGGCGCGATTGAGCCGGAGAAGGCGCCTTTACGCGGCCGATATTCTGCTCGCCAAACTTTGATCGCTCGTGCTCGTCCCATAGGGAACAACGAACGCAGAATCGCTGTTTCTGTCGCATCGCCGACACCAGAAGGAATAGCATCATGCGCAGGTTTATTGCAGCAACGTCGATCGCTCTCCTCAGCCTCTCCGCCCCGGTCCTTGCCCAGACGAATATGGGCATGGATGCCAGCGGCCGGATCGACGGCACGCCGCCGCTCGGCACCTCGCCCGGTGCCGAGACGCAGAACGGGCTGGTCATCCCGCTCGATTCGATCGAAACCGGCAGCATCGACGAAGGCGCCCCGAGCGGCCGCGTCGACTGGGCGCGCTGCCCGCCGCACAAGGCCCGCGGCGCGCTGGCCACTGAAGGTGGCAATAGCGGTGCCTCCGTCAGCCCCGCATGCCGTGAAGGTCGATAATAGGGAAGGGCGCTATTTGCCGTTCTTCGCCTCTCTGTGCAGGATGACGCCGAGTTCATGCCATTTTCGCCCGTCGCGCTCGATGAGTTCGTCGCCGCAGGCCGGCCCCATGCTGCCCGGCGCGTAAGCCTCGGGCGTGCTCGGGTCCTTGCTCCAGATGTCGAGGAAGGGCTGTACCGCCGCCCAGCCGGCCTCGATGCCGTCGGCGCGCTGGAACAGTGTCTGGTCGCCGATGAAGAGATCGTACAGCAGCGATTCATAGCCTGTGGTCTTGCCGATGTCGAACTTGTCGGCGTAGCGGAAGTCGAGAGAGACTGGCGTGGTATCGACCGAAAGCCCCGGCGACTTGATCGAGATTTCCATGCTCATGCCCTCGTCGGGCTGTACCTGGATCACCAGCCGGTTCGGCGGCAGGCGGCGATTGACTTCGGTCTCGCGGAACTGCGCGAAGGGCACAGGCTGGAAGGTGATGACGATCTCGGTGTCGCGCGCCGTCAGCGCCTTGCCGGTTCTCAAATAGAAGGGCACGCCCGCCCAGCGCCAGGTATCGGCATAGAGCTTCAGCGCCACATAGGTCTCGGTCCGGCTGTCGGGTGAAACGTCTTTGGTGCCGCGATAGGCCGGAAGCTCGACGCCGTTCAGCGGCCCGGCCCTATAGGCGCCGCGCACGCCATGCGTTTTTGCTTCCTCGGGCGTATAGATGCGCAGCGCCTTCAGCACCTTGCTCTTCTCGTTGCGGATCGCTTCGGCATCGAAGCTGTTCGGCGGCTCCATGGCGATCATCGCCAGCAGCTGGAAAAGATGGTTCGGCACCATGTCGCGCAACGCGCCTGTGGCATCGTAGAATTTGCCGCGGCTGCCGACATCGACGATTTCGGCGGCGGTGATCTGCACATGGTCGATATAGCGGCTGTTCCACAAAGACTCGATGATCATATTGGCGAAACGCGCCGTCATCAGGTTCTGCACCGTCTCCTTGCCGAGGAAATGGTCGAGCCGGTAGATCTGGTTTTCGCCGATCTGGGCGAGGATCTGGGCGTTGAGCGCCCGTGCCGAGGCGAGATCGGTGCCGAACGGCTTCTCGATGGCGACACGGCGGAAGGTGCCGTCCTTCTCGTCGGTCAGGCCATGGGCGGCGAGCTTCTCGACGATCGAGCCGAAGAAGGATGGCGGCACCGCGAGATAGAAGGCGGCATTGGCATCGGGCCCCAGCCGCCTGCCGATCTCGAGGAAAATATCGTCCTTGGTGAAATCACCCGATGTGTAGCTTATGCGCCGGCGCAGGCTCTCCCAGGCTTCGTCCTTGACCGTCTGCTCCTCGCCGTTGAGGTGGTTGAGGAATGCGTCGAGCCGGCCGCGCAGGAATTCGTCGTCGCCCTGCTCGATGCCGATGCCGAGAATATGGAGATCCTCGCCGACGAGGCGCTGGCGCGTCAGATTGATGATCGCCGGCACCAGCAGCCGGCGCGTCAGATCGCCGGTGGCGCCGAAGATGACGAGGGTGACCGGCGGGGTAGGGGCAGCGTGCATGTATCATCTCCGAGATTTTGTGTCCGACTATAAAGCCTGCCGGTTCCGTCGCAACATAGGCGGCGAGGGATAACAGGCATTTGACATTTCGGGGCAGCAGGGGTGCCGAGACCCCCGGTGGCTGCAAGAGGCAATGTCATGGATGGCTCTCGATCAAGCAATCAGTGCTCAGTTATGGACGAGCGAAGCATAGAACCAGTCGATGAAGACACGCACGATTGGCGTCGCATGAGCCTCGGTTCGGCAGGCCACATAGACCGCGTCGTTGGCCGGGACCGTAAGGTCGAATGGCGCGATCAGCTCGCCCCGCGCGATCATGTGCGCGGTGGTGATATTGTCGCCGAGCGCAACGCCGTGGCCGTGCATGGCCGCCTCGATCGATAGGCGCGCGTCGCTCATCATGTGCTGGCGCGCCGGCAGCGCAATGCCGGCGGCGGTCAGCCAAGTGTTCCACTCATTGCCGCGATCGGCGTGCAGCAGCATATGGTCACGCAGGTCGCGCGGGGAGCGCAGGGGACGCCTGTTCATGAGCGCCGGGCTGACGACAGGGAAGAGCTCCATCCGGCTCCACAGGCGCGACCAATAATTGGGCCAGTTGCCGCTGCCGTAGAGAATGCACAGGTCGACATTCGGGGAGTTCAGATTGTTCGGTTCGTTCGAGGCGCGCAGGTCGAGCTGGATGTCGGGATATTGATCGGTGAATTCCTGAAGCCGCGGGATAAGCCACAGCGACAGTACTGCCGCAACACAGGTCACGCGCAGCGTGCCGCCGGTCGAGGGCCGGGTCATCGCGGCTTTCGCTGCTGCGATGTCCGAAAATGCGTTGGAAACGACCGGCATCAGCAACGCGCCCTGGCTTGTAAGCTTCAGCCATTTGCCGCCGCGTTCGAACAGGCGCACGCCTAGCGATTCCTCTAATGTGCGTATCTGATGGCTGATCGCGCCGTGGGTGACATTCAACTCGCGGCCCGCCGCGGAAACCGATCCATGGCGGGCGGTTGCCTCAAACGCGCGTAGCGGGTTGAGGGGCGGCAGACGGCTGGACATAAGCAATGACCTGTGAGAAAAACTCGCACGAAGCTGTATATTAATATCAATTGATTTTCCAGCGAGCTTGCCGTTCAATCACTAAAAGAAGCCATCGGCCTCTGCGGCAAAGCTGCAGCCGAGGACCGATTTGCCATCCTGATCGCAACATCGTCACCCTCAAGAAGGCCGTCATGTCCTGGAATGAAACCAAGCTTTCCGAACTCCGAGCCAGATATGGCGACAGCCACGGCGGTGAGTTGCACCATCCTGAGTTCCGCAAGGTCGCGGAGAAGATCTTTAACAAGAGCGGCACCAGGCTCGCGCCCTATTCGGGAATCCCGACATTCCTCTCCGCCCCGCTGATGCAGGTCGACAACGAGGACCCGGATTTCGGTGATCTGCAGGTCGCGATCCTCGGCGTGCCGATGGATCTGGGGGTGACGAACCGCCCAGGCTCACGCTTCGGGCCGCGCGCGCTACGCGCCATTGAGCGCATCGGGCCTTACAATCACGTGCTCGGCTGCGCGCCGGTTCAGGAACTGCGCGTGGCAGACATTGGCGATGTGGCGTTTCAGAGCCGCTACCGGCTGGAATTGTCGCATGAGGATATCGAAACACGCGTCGCGCAGATCGTTAACGCCGGTGTGCTGCCGCTCTCGGTAGGCGGTGACCACTCGATCACCCATCCGATTCTGCGGGCCGTTGGCAAGGAGCGGCCAGTCGGCATGATACATATCGACGCCCATTGCGACACCGGCGGTGCTTACGACCTGACCAAGTTCCACCACGGCGGGCCGTTCCGCAACGCGGTGCTCGACGGTGTGCTCGACCCGACGCGCGTGGTTCAGATCGGCATTCGCGGCTCGGCTGAATATCTCTGGGAGTTTTCTTATGCCTCGGGCATGACGGTGATCCATGCTGAGGAGATCTCGGCAATGGGCATTCCAGCAATTATCGAAAAGACGAAGGCCATCATCGGTGACGGGCCAACCTATCTTTCCTTCGACATCGACAGCCTCGATCCGTCTTTCGCGCCGGGCACCGGCACGCCGGAGATTGGCGGCTTCACCACCCGCGAGGCGCTGGAGCTCATCCGCGGCTTCAAGGGCGTGAACTTGGTCGGCGGCGATGTCGTCGAGGTCGCGCCCCAGTATGACGCTACCACCAACACAGCCCATGCCGGCGCGCAGATGCTGTTCGAAATATTGAGCCTGATGGCGTTCAGCCCGGCAATCCGCCGTGCCGCCTGACGGCCCTGGCCGCAGCTCAAGGCCAGGAACGAAAAGAAGGCTGCAAAGGCCTCGAATAAATTGAAAGAGGGAAGCGGCGTGCCGCATCGGTTAGGAGAAAGACGATGACGAAACTGACAACGAACCGCCGCACCGTGCTCGGCCTCGGAATAGGTGCGGGTGTAGCCATGTTGGCAATGCCCAATGTGCTGCGCGCTCAGGACAAGTCGCTGAAGGTCGGTGTTTATGGCGGCTACTTCAAGGACTCGTTCGACAAGAACATCTTTCCGGAGTTCACCAAGGCGACCGGCATCGCCGTCGAATCCGTCGCAGAGCCGACCGGCGAGGCCTGGCTGGTGCAGATGCAGCAGGCAGCCAAGGCAGGCCAGGCGCCGGCTGACGTTTCGATGATGTCGCAGGTGTCGATGCGCAAGGGTCAGGCCACAGAGCTGTGGGCTCCGCTCGACCTCGCCAAGATCAAGAACTCCAGCAACCTGCTTGAGCGGTTCGTCAACAAATACCAGGATGGCCGCGTCGCCGGCATCGGCGCGGTCTCATGGTTCATCACCCTGGTCACCAACACCGATGTTTACAAGGAAGCGCCGACCAGCTGGACCGCGCTGTGGGATCCCGCCAATGCCGACAAGCTCGGTCTGCTGGCGCTCGTCTCCAACTCCTTCCTGCTCGACGTGACGGCAAAGACCTATTTCGGCGGCGCCCAGGCGCTCGACACTGAGGAGAGCATCCTCAAGGTCTTCGCCAAGCTGGCCGAGCTGAAGCCGAATGTCCGCCTGTGGTATCGCGACGAGGCGCAGTTCGAACAGGCGCTAAAATCGGGTGAAATCCCGATGGGACAGTATTATCACGACGTGACCGGCCTCGCCGCCGCGGACGGCCAACCCGTTCGCTCGACCTTCCCGAAGGAAGGCGGCATCCAGGACGCGGGCTCGTGGGCGCTGTCGAAGGCGTCGCAGAAGACGGAAGAGGCGCATATCTTCATCGACTATATGTGTCAGCCGTCCATCCAGGCCGTGCTGTCACGCAAGGTAGGCACGTCACCAACGGTCAAGCGCGAAACGACCGACCTGAACGAGAAGGAATTTGCGGCGGTTTCCTCCGACATCGAACCGATCATTCCACACTACGACATGTACATCTCCAAGGCCGACTGGCTGAACGAGAAGTGGACGGAAATGATCGCCAGCTGACACTGATCGTGCTTTCGCAGGCCCCGTTCAGGGGCCTGCCTTTCGGTTGGGAAGGGGCATATGTCGGGACTCACGCTTCAGAATATCGTCAAGGACTTCGGCGCCTTTCGCGCCGTCAACAATGTCGACCTGACGGTGCCGCACGGCGCATTCGTCTGTCTGCTCGGCCCCTCCGGCTGCGGCAAGACAACCTTGCTGCGCATGATCGCAGGTCTAGATCTGCCGACATCGGGCCGCATCACGCTCAATGGGAACGACATCACGAGGACGCCCACGCACCAGCGCGAGCTTGGCATGGTGTTCCAGTCGCTGGCGCTGTTCCCGCACCTGACGGTAGGCGAGAATATCGCCTATCCACTTCGCATTCGCGGCCGGCCGAAGGACGAGCAGGCAAAGCGCGTCGAAGAGCTGCTGGCGATGATTTATTTGCCGGGCTACGCTGATCGAGCCGTGTCGAAACTTTCGGGCGGCCAGAGGCAGCGCGTCGCAATCGCTAGGGCACTGGCGATTTCGCCAAAACTCTTTTTGCTCGACGAGCCGCTGTCGGCGCTTGATGCCAAGCTGCGGGAAGCCATGCAGGTGGAGCTTCGCCAGCTTCATCAGCGGCTCGGCATCACCACGATCGCCGTCACGCACGACCAGCGCGAGGCGATGACCATGGCCGATACGGTGGTGGTCATGAACGGCGGTCAGATACGCCAGGCGGCGTCGCCGACCGAGATTTATCGTAGGCCGGCAGACAGCTTCGTAGCGGATTTCATTGGCCAAACAAATCTGGTCGAGGCCAGGCGGGAGGGCGGCGCGGTCAGCATATTGGGGCAGCCGGTCGCCGACTTGTCGCTGTCGGCAGGGATCGAGCGCGCCACGCTCTCGATCCGGCCGGAAGACGTGCGCCTGGGCCCGCCGAAGGCCGGTGCACTGATGGGCGAGGTCATCTTCGTGCGCGATCTCGGCGGCGTCGTCGAAACCTTTGTCAATGTCGGCGGTCAGCAGTTCATTGCAGTCTCGACGCCGCGCGAGCGCCCTGACGTGGCGGTTGGCCAGAAGGTCGGCATTGCGCTCACCGACAAGGACTGCGTGGTGCTCGAGCAATGAGACGCGAAGCCCCCCAGACGCTTGGCGACTATGCCCCGCTAGCCTTCCCGGCGATCATGCTAATCGTCTTCTTCGTCGTGCCTTTCGGCACCATGATTTCCGTCAGCTTCTTCAAGCGCCAGCAGGGCGCCTTCTACACGCCTGATTTTGTCTTCGATAATTATGTCCGCTTCCTCTCTGCCTTCTTTGGCGGAGTGCTCAGCTTCTCGCTGATCCTTGCGATTGCGGTGGCCGTCATGTGTGTCGTTCTGGCCCTGCCTTTCACATATCTGCTGATCCGTATGAAGCGGAGCACCCAGGTGGTCTGGCTGGTCGCACTCCTTTCGATCCTGTCCCTTTCTGAGGTAATCATCGGTTTCGCCTGGTCGACGCTGTTTTCGCGCACGGCCGGCATCACCAACCTGTTCGTGTGGCTCGGCCTCATGCAGCAGGCAGTCGCCCTGACGCCGAGCATCGGGGCCGTTGTCACGGGCATGGTCTATCAGGCCTTCCCCTACACGGTCCTAGTCCTCTATCCCGCGCTGGTGCGGCTTGATCCGACGCTTTTGGAGGCCGCGCGTACGCTCGGCGCTTCGCCGGTCAAGGCATTCTTCACCGTCGTCGTGCCTGCGCTTCGCGATACGATCGTCGCCACGCTGATCATGGTTATCATCTTCGCGCTCGGGTCCTATCTGTTGCCGCAACTGCTCGGCCGCCCGCAGCACTGGACGTTTTCCGTGCACATTACCGACCAGGCGATCTATCAATCGAACATGCCCTTCGCGGCTGCCATGGCGGTTTTCCTGGTATTGGTCACACTAGCCCTTGTAGCGCTGACCCTGCTCGTTGGCCGCCGAGGAGGGGCGATCAAATGACTATTCTCCGCAACGTTCTTTTCGGGGCCGTTGGACTGTTTCTCGCTCTGCCGCTGATCGTCGTCGCCGGCGTGTCGGTCAACGCCAAGCAGAGCTTGACCTTCCCGCCGCAAGGCTTCTCGCTCGGCTGGTACGGTGAAATATTTCTCCACATGGAATGGCGCAACGCGCTGATCGCGTCACTTGTGCTCGCGCTCTCGTCGGCGGCGCTGGCAGTGCTGATCGCCTTGCCGCTAGCCTGGTTCCTATGGCGCCGCTACGCGCCCTGGGCCAATATCTTCCAGTTGCTCGGAGTGGCGCCCTTTACCCTGCCGCCGGTTATCACGGCGCTCGGCCTGCTGACTTTCTGGGCCACGACCGGATTTTACGGGCAGTCGTGGACGGCGGTGATCGGCCACGCCATCTTCTTCGTCACGCTGCCGTTGGTGACCATTTCGCTCGGCTTTTCGGCCATCGATCACTCGCTCGTAGAGGCCGCGTCGACCTTGGGCGGTGATGATCGCGCTGTGTTCCGAACCATCGTTCTGCCACTGATTTCGCCGTACATCGTGTCAGGCTACGCTTTTGCCTTTGTGCTATCGCTCAACGAATACATCGTTGCCTACATGACGGTCGGTTTCACGATGGAAACGCTGCCGATCAAGATCTTCAATTCGCTGCGTTACGGCTACACGCCGACCATGGCGGCGGTGACGGTCCTGTTTGTGGCGACGGCAGCGATTGTCTTCAGTCTCGTCGCACGCTTCGGCGACCTGCCGAAACTGCTGGGCGCGATGACTTCCAGCGAGCCCTGATCGAGGCAACCCATCGCCGCCACGGAACCCCAGGGCGTCATGCTGTTTGCCTCCGCCACCACTGGGCGTCGCGGCGGCGATCATTTGATGAACATCCTCAAAGCCGTTGAAGACTTTGCCGCATGTGGCTGGCACCCAAAGAGGCAGGGCGGGCGAAAACCGAACTTAACTTCGATGGAGAATCGGATGACTGAAGCCGTTACGATGAGCGTGGAAGCCCTGCAAAGTCGCGTCGTTGCCATCTTCGAGCGCGCAGGATTGAACAAGATCCAGGCGGCGGCTCTGGCCCATGTCATCGTGGCCGGAGAACGCGATGCCTGCAAGTCGCACGGCATTTACCGCATCGAGGGTGTGCTGCGCACGGTAAAGGCGGGCAAGGTGAAGCCCGATGCCGCTCCTGTTCTCGCGCCGGATGACGGCAGCGCGATCGTCAGGGTCGATGCGCGGGGCGGATTCGCAAATGCGGCGTTTGAGCTCGGCGTACCTGCCCTGGCGGAACGCGCAACGCGGCTTGGCATCGCCGCCATGATCGTCAACGATTGCTCGCATTTTTCGGCGCTGTGGCCAGAGGTCGAGGCGTTGACCGCGCACGGTCTCGCAGCATTGGTGATGTGCCCGAGCTATGCGACGGTTGCCCCATCCGGAGGCAGCAAGCCTCTGCTCGGTACCAATCCGTTTGCCTTCGGCTGGCCTCGCAAGGACCAGCCGCCTTATGTGTTCGATTTTGCCACTTCGGTGGCCGCGCGCGGCGAGATCGAACTGCACCGCCGCGCTGGCAAGCAACTGCCGGAAGGTTGGGCGATTGACGCTGCCGGCAACCCAACCACTGACCCGGTTGCTGCGCTCGAAGGTGCAATGATGCCCTTCGGCGGCCACAAGGGGTCCGCCATCGCCACCATGATAGAGTTGCTCGCCGGCATCATGATCGGCGATCTCACCAGCCCCGAGGTTCTAGACTACCTCGGCACGACGATCTTGGCGCCGTTCCATGGCGAACTGATCATTGCAATGTCACCCGAAGCCTTCGCCAGAGGCCGCCCCGGCGATCGTTCGCGCGCGCCGAAGTGCTCTTCGAATCGATCGTCGGACAAGGTGCGCGGCTTCCGTCGCAGCGCCGCTTCACCGCGCGCATCCAATCGGAAGCCAAAGGTATCAGCCTGACCGCAGCTGAGATTACCCAACTGGATGCGTTGTTGGAGGGCTGACCGCTGTTAACTAAAGCGCTCGCGTCAAACGGACTAGGGCAATTTGTGCGAAACCATTAGCCGGTGTGGGAGGTAGGTGAGCATACCGGCCGCAACCGATCATTTTTTCACCGCCACCATAAAAATTCGCGGGAACCGCAGCAGCACCCGCCCGTCCGATAGCTTCGGATAGGCCCTTTCCACCCGTTCCAGATAATCCGCCAGAAAAGCCTCGCGGTGCTTTTCGCCGGCATGGGCGAGATAGGGCATCAGCCCGGTGCCCTTTACCCATTCGACGATTGCCGCCGCATCCGCCATCGGGTGGTTGTAGATGGTGTGCCAGATATCGACGCGCGAAGCCTTGGCGATCAGCCTGGAGTAATAAGTGGAGGGCGGAGCCAATGGCTGGCGGCGCACGCTCTTTTCCTCGAAGGCGGCCTTCCACGGGCCGGCATGCGCGCTCTCCTCCATTGCCAGATGCGAGGGTTCGCCGAGATTGTCGGGCATCTGCACGGCGAGCACGCCGCCCGGCGAAAGCCCGTCCATTAGCCGGTCGAAAATGTCGAGATGATCGGGCAGCCATTGGAAGACGGCATTGGCAAAGAGCAGGTCGGCGGGCTCCGCCGGCTGCCAGCTGCCGAGATCGGCCTCGACGAAGGCGGTGCCGGGAAGTCGCTTGCGGGCCGCCTCCAGCATATTGACGTCGCTGTCGAGGCCGGCGACACCTTCGGCGCCATAACGCTCAATAATGAGTTCGGTCGAATTGCCCGGCCCGCAGCCGAGGTCGACGGCGCGGCCGATGCTCTGCAGCGGCACCTGCGCCAGAAGATCGCGTGCCGGTCGTGTGCGTTCGTCCTCGAATTTCACATATTGGCTGGCGGACCATGCCATGGCGGTACCTCCTGATGTCGGGCCACAATTCCCTGTGGCGGATGCCGATCCTGTCGAGTTGCTCCGTCGGGCTCGACGATCTCAACGGCGCCGGCTTTCACTCCGCAGATACAAGTATCTTGTCGACGCGCCTGCCGTCGAGATCGATGACTTCGAAACGCCATCCGTCTCGCGTGAAGCTCTCGCCCAGTTCCGGCAGATGTTTCAGCTCTTCCAGCACCAGGCCGGCCACAGTCTGATATTCGAGATCGTCATCGAGCTTGAGATTGAGGAATTCGGCGAATTCGTCGATCGGCGTCCAGCCGGACACCAGGTAGGAGCCGTCGTCGCGGCGAGCGATGGCCTGCTCGTCGACCGGTCCTTCCTGCAGAGCGCCCATGATCGCTTCCAGAATGTCGCCTGACGAAACAATTCCCTCGAAATGGCCGTACTCGTCGAAAACCAACACCATGTGGACCGGCGATTTCCGGATCGCTTCGATCACATGAATGGCGGTTGAAAGGTCTGAAACCACAGGAACGTCCTGCGTCAGGGCCTTGATATCGGCACTGCCGTGTTCGGACATTGAATCGTAGAAATCCTTGACCGGAAGAATGCCGATCACCTCGTCCGAACTGCCTTTTCGAACGGGCAACCGGGACCGTTTCGTCCGGTGCAGCTGCGCGCGAATTTCGTCAAGGCTGTCGTCGATATCGATGATTTCGACGTCGCGCCGGGGCGTCATCAGTGCGCGGGCGGTGCGATCCGCGAGCCGCATGACGCCTGAAATCATCGCCGACTCTTCGCTTTCGATCACGCCTGCGGACTGCGCCTCTGCCAGAACTGTTTTGATCTCCTCGTCGGAGACGTTGTCGCCGCCTTTCCCTGATTGGCCCAAGAGCTTGAGCACAAGGTTGCCGGAGGCGTTCAGAAGCCAAACGAGCGGCAGCGCAATTTTCGAAAGCAGCGCCATGGCGGGCGCGACCTTCGCAGCGACGGCTTCGGGTTCCCGCAACGCGATCTGCTTTGGCACAAGTTCGCCGACGATCAAGGAAAGATAGGTGATGGCGACGACGACCGAACCGACGCCGACAGCGTCTGCAGCCGCCGACGACATGCCCTGTGCTTCCAGCCATCCGGACAAACGGCCGCCGAGCGTGGCCCCTGAGAAGGCGCCCGAGAGAACGCCGACCAGGGTGATGCCGATCTGCACCGTGGAGAGAAAGCGGCCGGGGTGTTCGGCAAGTTTGATGGCCTGGGCTGCACCCTTGCTGCCATTGTCGGAGAGAACCTTCAGGCGGGCTGTTCGAGAAGACACGACAGCCAGCTCAGACATGGCGAGCACACCATTGAGGATGGTGAGAAACGCCACAATTCCAATTTCCAGAAACACAGGGACCCTATTCGTTATTGATCAGGCGACGCGGCGAGGCATTCGACGAGAGGCTATATATACGCATCGCCCATCGTCTTCCATCATCGTGTTAAGATCGATGTCGGTTCCATCAGTCTTCGGAAATCCCTGAGACGGCAAGCGCGACCCAGGCGGGAAGGTCTCATTACGCCGCCAGAATCGTAATCCCGTAAGCATTGGCAACTGCCGTCATCCGGGCGATAGTCTCGGGCGAGGGGGCTTTCAGCGGCTCGCTCGTGCCTTCCGCTTCGATGAATTCGGCCATGTCGCGATCGACGATTGCCGAAAAGACCGCCGGAACGCTTCCGCGATTGGCATAGCCGTGCACCATGGAGGGCGCGATTGTAACGATGTCGCCGGCGCCGGCCTCGATCTCCTCGGGGCCGTTGTCGGTCAGCCGCCAGATCGTCAGGCGTCCCTCGAGGATGCGGAACACCTCAGGGCTTGCATGCGCATGTCTAGGCGTCCGGCTGCCGGGCGGTACGGTGACGTCGAAGATGTTGAGCCAGGTTCCGCGGATGCGGACCCGTCGTTCGATCCGGTCGCCGAGGACGAAAAAGCGTCTTGCCTCTTTGCCGGCAGGCATTGTCACAAATGAGTTGGACATCATGTCTCTTTCTTCTTCTTGGCTTTTGTTTGCGGGGCAGCCGTTAAAGCTTGCCGCCGCCTTTGACAACAGCCCTGTCGTCGTAGCTGCCGACGATCTCCGTCGGCAAGCCGGTGACGGCGATATCGGTGCGGCCGGCCATTTTCGCAAGGCCCGCCGGCTGCGACAAATGTGCGGAGGCAGCAGTCCGGCCGCCCGCGCCTGTAATATCGGCGACACAGAAGAGGCGCATAGAACGCGGCGGCTGTTCCGGTCGCCTTGGGGCCGCCTCTCTACGCCGTCCCGGCACCCACCCTGATGGAGCTGATCCATGTCCTCTCTTCCCGTCGTCGGCGCCGCCATGACGCTCGATGAGCTCGAACTTCACCGCGGCTGGCTGTTCGAAAAGTCGCGCGATCTCGAATTGCAGAGTTTTGTCGATGCCGACATCCTGAACGGCGACTGGACGCCGCTTGCCGCGCGCGCCAGGAGGCTTCTCGACGGGCATACCGGCCGCCTCGGCATTCACGGCCCATTCTGGGGTTTCACCATTGCCTCGGAGGATCCTGACATTCGCGCCGTCGTCGTCAGGCGCCTGCTGCAAGGCCTTGAGGTCTGCGCCGCCATCGGCGCCACGCAGATGGTCATCCACAGCCCTTATACGTCCTGGTCCTACAACAATCTCGACAACAATGAAGGCGCCCGCGAGGCGTTGGTCGAGCGCGTGCATCTGACGCTGCGCGATGCCGTCCGGCGCGCCGAGGAGATCGGCTGCACCATGGTTCTCGAGAATATCGAGGATAAGGATCCGCATATCCGCGTGGCGCTCGCCGAAAGCTTCAATTCGCCCGGCGTCGCGGTTTCGATCGACACCGGCCACGCCCATTACGCCCATGGTTATACCGGCGCGCCACCGGTGGATTATTACGTCAAGGCCGCCGGCAACCGGCTGCAGCATGTCCATCTGCAGGACGCCGACGGCTATGCCGACCGCCACTGGAGCCTCGGCGAAGGCTCGATCCATTGGCGCGCGGTCTTCGCAGCCCTTGCCGAGATCAACAGCAATCCGCGCCTGATCATCGAGATCAAGGACAAGTCGAAAATCCCGGCGTCTGCTGCCTATCTTGATTCGATTGGTGTGGCTGAATAGGGCCGCGCCTGTGCTCTCGCGCCGAAGCTGGAAGCCTGGAAGGGATGGTCAGGGTCACGGCTTGGCTCCCTCTTCTCCCCAGCGGGGGTCCGAAGGACGGGTTGAGACCCGCGGCTCAACCCAGGTAAAGGTGGCCCGAAGGGTCGGATGAGGGGCCGCACGGCACACCATTCATGATTGCCCTTCGCTTGCGCTCAGCGCATTCGCGGCCGTGCCGCTCACCCCCTCATCTCCCAGCCGGCATCGACCGGGACGAGCCACGGGTCTCGCCCGTCCTTCGGACCCCGGCTGGGGAGAAGGGAATCGTGGCAGCGCCTCACGAAAACCGCGTAATCACGCTGATTCCCGTCCCCTCCGCCTTGTCGAGCACCATCAGCGCCGGCACGGCCTCCGTAAGGCTGATGCGCCGTCCGATCAGCTTCTGCGGCGCGATCTTGCCGGCCGCCAGCATCGACAGCACGGCGTCGTAGCGCCAGGCCTGCATGCCGTGGCTGCCGTAGATCTCCAGCTCGTTGCTGATCACTTGCGCCATCGGAATTTGCGGTGTCGCATGCTCGGCGAGCATCAGCCCCACCTGCACGTGACGTCCGCGGCGGCGCAGGTTCTTGATCGAGTTGAAGCAGGTGGCGGGATGGCCGAGCGCGTCGATCGAGACATGCGCGCCGCCCTTGGTGATCTCGCGCACCGCCTCGGCCACGTCGGCAACGCTTGAGGCATTGACCGTCGCCACCGCCCCGCACTCTCTGGCGAAGGCGAGTTTCTCCTCCGATATGTCGATGCCGATCGCATTGGCGCCGAGCGCGGTGGCGATCATGATCGCCGACAGGCCGACGCCGCCGCAGCCATGCACGGCGATCCATTCGCCGGGTCCGGTGCGCGCATGGTCGGCGACGGCGCGAAACGAGGTGGCGAAGCGGCAGCCGAGACTTGCCGCCGTCGCATCGTCGATTGCGTCCGGCAGGTGCACCAGATTGGTGTCGGCATAATCGATTGCCACATATTCGGCAAACGAGCCCCAATGGGTGAAGCCCGGCTGGAACTGGTTCGGGCAGATCTGCTGGTTGCCGGAATGGCATTCGCTGCAATGGCCGCAGCCGGAAACAAAGGGAACGGTCACCCGGTCGCCCACCTTGAAGCGCATCACGCCGCGGCCGGTGGCGACGACTTTTCCGGCAAGCTCGTGCCCCGGTACATGCGGCAGGCGGATATCGGGATCGTGCCCCATCCAGCCGTGCCAGTCGCTGCGGCAGAGGCCGCTGGCGCCGACTTCGATGACGACGCCGTCCTCTGTCGGCGTCGGATCGGGCAGGGTGCGGATTTCGGGCGCCTGCTCGAAGGCTTCGTAATACATGGCTTTCATCGGCGTCCTCCTTCATGCCTCTTTTTGGGGGCCATGATGACACGCGGCAGGCAGCCATTCCAACAGAGATTCCATCATTTTTGCTGATGCACCCATCGCTGACGCCGCAGGTGTCGCGCACGAATATTGCGGCCGCGCCGCATCCCCCGGCATTTTCTTGCTTCCGTATTTCCGGCCGGGATTTGTCCTTGACCCGGCTTGCCGCCGGGGTTTTTGCTTTCCCGGATTCGCAAGGGAGAGCAGCAATGGCCGTCGATACATCACCGCGTTCCACCACCTGGACTCACGTCGACGGGGAATGGCTTCCCGGCAATCCGCCGCTGATCGGGCCGACCTCACATGCCATGTGGCTGGGCTCCACGGTCTTCGACGGCGCCCGCTGGTTCGACGGCATCGCCCCGGATCTCGATCTGCACTGCCAGCGCATTAACCGCTCGGCGCTTGCTATCGGCCTGCAGCCGGTGAAGTCGGCCGAGGAGATTGCCGCGCTTGCCTGGGAAGGCGTTGGCAAATTCGACGGCGCGACGGCGATCTACATCAAGCCGATGTATTGGGGCGAACACGGTTCGCCCGGCAGCATCGTCTCCGTCGACGCGGCATCGACCCGCTTCGCGCTCTGCCTGTTCGAGGCGCCGATGGGCGGCCATGCCGGCACCAGCCTCACCGTCTCGCCCTATCGCCGCCCGTCGCCGGAAACGGCGATGACCGAGGCGAAGACCGGCTCGCTCTATCCCAACAGCGGCCGCATGATCGCCGAAGCCCGCAGCCGCGGTTTCGACAATGCGCTGGTGCGCGACCTCAACGGCAACGTCGTCGAAACTGCCTCCTCGAACGTCTTCATGGTCAAGGACGGCATGGTGATGACGCCGGCCGCCAACCGCACCTTCCTCGCCGGCATCACCCGCGCCCGCGTCATGGACCTGCTTCGCAAAGCCGGTTTCGACGTCGTGGAAACGACGCTCTCCGTCGAGGATTTCCTCGCCGCCGACGAAATCTTCACCACCGGCAACTATTCCAAAGTCGTCGGTGTCACCCGTCTCGACGACCGCAACCTCCAGGAAGGCCCGGTCACCCGCAAGGCGCTTGACCTTTACATGGACTGGGCCCACGGCCGCAGCGAGAGTGAAGAGTAAGCGGCGGTTCGGCGAAGCCGAAGCAATCGATCCAGTGAATCGATTGCAACTGCGGACGCCCGGAGCGCAAGCGCAGGGCTGGCACGGTGGTTTCCGTTGGAACCAATTGCGAAGCCATCAAGGCGACTTCAAACCGATGGGGCGTCACCAGTACTCATCTCGCCTGTAGAAATTGCCGTAGAGGTGCGTCAGCACCGAACTGGATGCCAGTTTTTCTTCATCGCTGTTACTATAAACATGTTTGTGTGGATCGCCTTCGCTGTAAATGAGAGCGACGAAATGATCGACACTCACGCCTGCGATTCCCGTCGAAACGTCGCGCGCCTCGATGATGGCAAACTTTGGACTGTTCTGTGAAGAACCACTCGTGGCTGCGGCAGCTTCGAAACTCGATTTATTGAAAATGGCGTACCATAGCCAAGGATCGAATAGTGGCACGGTGACGATCGTCCCAAACCAAACCGGAACAATGATGATGGCGATGAAGCTACTCGCCATCCCACGGAGACGACGATCATATTGGGCAGCAATGGCGCTGATAAACCAAACGAGCAGTATACCCACGACCGAAAGAACGAGCAGCGGACCGCCCAATAAATCAAAGAGTCCTCGTAGCCCATTGGCAAAACCAAGCGGCCAAAAATCCAAGGCGCGAGCGTAGGCGGCACATGCGGTGCCAAGAAAAGCGGCGATGACCATTCGCCGCACATTCCAAATGTCTACGCGCTCAACCGACACATTAACCTCGTTGTGATTTAACGTCGAATGGTGTCCAGCGAAGTCGAGGCATTTTGATGTCCGATCGGCATTGCTGCCGAGCTTCGCCATGTTGAATTCCCCCTCACGTCATCCACTTCCGATGCTCGGCAAATCTCTCCGCGAGCAAGTCGATGAACAGCCGCACCTTGGTCGGCAGGTGGCTGCGGTTGGGGTAGACGGCGTTGATGTTGAATTCCACCGGCCGGTAGTCCGGCATGATCTTCACCAGCCGCCCTTCGGCGATGTCGTCGAACACCACGAAGCTCGGCGCCAGGAAGATGCCTTTTCCGTTCAGCGTCAGGAAACGCAACATCTCCGCGCTGTTGGAGACGACGTTGCCGGCGATCTTTACGCTCTCCTTGTTGCCGTCGCCATCCTCGAAGCGCCATTCGTCGCCATAGGGGTAATAGGCATATTGCAGGCAATTGTGGTCGGCGACCTCGGCCGGCTTTTTCGGCATCGAGTGGTTCTCGGCATAGGCCGGTGAGCAGACGAGCACATGGCGCCAGGGCGTCAGCTTGCGCGCGATGAGCGAGGAGTCCGGCGGCAGCAGGGTGCGCATCACCAGGTCGTAGCCATCCTCGATCATGTCGACCATGCCTTCGCCGACGCTGAAATCGAGCGAGATCGACGGATAAAGCTCCATAAACTCGCTGACCACAGGCAGCAGGAAACGCACGATGGCGCCGCTGGTATAGACCTTCAGCGTGCCGCGCGGCGTCGTGCTCAGCGCGCCGGCCGTTCGGTCCGCCTCATCGAGTTCGGCGAGAATCTGCGACGAGCGCTCATAATAATATTTGCCGGTTTCCGTCAGGCTGACTTTGCGCGTCGTGCGGTTGAGCAGCCTGACACCGAGCCGCTCCTCCAGCGATTGCACATGATTGCCGACCATGGTGACGGACATGTTGAGCCGGCGCGCGGCGGCGGAAAAGCCGCCGCATTCCACCACTCGGCCAAAGACGGCGAGGCTTGTCAGTCGATCCATATTGTCTCCGGATTATCCGCTGAGAGTTGATGATCCTTCCCGATATAAGCAGATTATCAAAGTGAATGGCAGGGCGCATTTTCCTTCGCATCGAACAGGGCCTCGCAGAAACGGGGTAGAAGACGAAGGAAGAGACGATGGTCGAACTACCCCGCAAGCAGGATTTCGAAAGCGCCGGCGAGGCCGAGCGGATTTTGGCCGAGGAGGCCGCCAGGACGCCCGTCGCCGAAGCGCCCGCGATGCCCGCTGCCGAAACCCCGGTTGTCGAAGCGCCAAAAAAGACCGGCCGCGGCATCGTCAAGCGCGCCGTCATCGCCGCCGCGCTGCTTGCCGGCGTCACTTTCGCGGGCGATTTCGGCTACCGCTACTGGACGGTCGGCCGCTTCATCGAATCCACCGACGACGCCTATGTGAAGGCCGACTACACCACCGTCGCGCCGAAGGTCGCCGGCTATATCAGGCAGGTTCTCGTCAACGACAATGACGCGGTCAAGGCTGGCCAGGTGCTTGCCCGCATCGACGACCGTGATTTCCAGGCAGCGCTTTCGCAGGCGAGAGCCGAGGTAAAGGCGGCCGAGGCCGCCATCGCCAATATCGATGCCGAGATCGTGTTGCAGCAGTCGGTCATCGAACAGGCCAGGGCGACGGTCAATGCGTCGCAGGCTTCGCTGGATTTTGCCGTGTCCGATGCGGCCCGCTCCGCCCGCCTCATCACCAACGGCGCCGGCACCCAGTCCCGCGCCGAACAGAGCCAGTCGGCCCGCGACCAGGCCGCCGCCGCCGTCGAACGCGATCGGGCAGCGCTTGTCGCGGCAGAGAACAAGGTGCCGGTGATTCGGACCCAGCGGGAACAGGCGGTGGCGCAGCGCGACCGGGCTGCGGCCGCCGCTCGCCAGGCGGAGCTCAACCTCTCCTATACGGATATCGTCGCCGCCGTCGACGGCACGGTTGGCGCCCGCTCGATCCGCGTCGGCCAGTACGTCACATCGGGCACACAACTGATGGCCGTCGTGCCGCTGCATGCAGTCTATGTCGTCGCCAATTTCAAGGAAACCCAGCTGACCTACATCCGCCCGGGCCAGTTGGTCGAGATCAAGATCGACAGCTTTCCCGGCAAGGCGATCAGGGGCCATGTCGACAGTGTTTCGCCGGCAAGCGGGCTCGAATTCTCGCTGCTGCCGCCTGACAACGCCACCGGCAACTTCACGAAGATCGTCCAGCGTATACCCGTCAAGATCGTCATCGACGACGAGGCTCTGAGCGGCCTTCTGCGTTCCGGCATGTCGGTCGAGCCCGAGATCGACACCAAGGCTGCCCAGAACGACGCAAACAACACCGCCGGAGCAGCCGGGGAGGGATCGTCCAGTCACGCTGGATAATCCGTTCCCATCTGCCAGAACTATCAACCCAACCCGTCATGAGACGTTTTTCCGCGAAGCCGGAAGGGGATAAGTCATGGCCACTCTTCAGATCGCCGCAAACAGCAATTCGCTCGTGCGCGCCGCCGCGGCTTCACCTGCCCAACCGGCAAAGATGAGCCCGCTGCGCACCTGGGCGGCCGTCGTCGGCTCCACGCTCGGCGCCTTCATGGCGGTCCTCAATATCCAGATCGTCAATGCCTCGCTTGCCGATATCCAGGGCGCCATCGGCGCCGGCACGGATGACGGCGGCTGGATCTCGACCTCCTATCTGATCGCCGAGATCGTCGTCATTCCGCTCAGCGGCTGGCTGGCGCGGGTCTTTTCGCTCCGCAACTATCTGCTGGCCAACGCCATCCTCTTCCTGATCTTCTCGGTCGCCTGCGCCTTCGCGGTCAATCTGCAGCAGATGATCATCCTGCGTGCGATACAGGGCTTTTCCGGCGGCGTGCTGATCCCGATGGCCTTCACCATCATCATCACGCTTCTGCCCAAGGCCAAGCAGCCGGTCGGCCTTGCCCTCTTTGCCCTTTCGGCCACTTTCGCGCCGGCAATCGGCCCGACGATCGGCGGTTACCTCACCGAAAACTGGGGCTGGGAGCATATCTTCTACGTCAATCTGGTGCCGGGCGCGCTGATGGTCGGCCTGCTCTGGGCTTCGCTCGACCGTGCGCCGATGAACCTGAAGCTTCTCGCCAAGGGCGACTGGCCGGGTATCGTCACCATGGCGATCGGCCTGGCGGCCTTGCAGACCGTACTGGAAGAGGGCAACAAGGAAGACTGGTTCGGCTCCGACTTCATCGTCCGCCTGTCGGTCATTGCCGCCGTCTCGCTGACGCTGTTCCTGGTCATTGAGCTGAAGACGGCCCAGCCGCTGTTGAACCTCCGGCTGCTGCTCCGTCGCAACTTCGGCTTCGGCATCGTCGCGAATTTCCTGCTCGGCATTGCGCTTTACGGCTCGGTCTTCGTGCTGCCGATCTATCTCGCCCGGATACAGGGTTACAATTCCGAGCAGATCGGCATGGTTCTCGCATGGACCGGCATTCCGCAGCTGGTGCTGATCCCGCTGGTGCCCCGCCTGATGAAGCGTTTCGACGTGCGCCTGCTGATCATCATCGGCTTTGCCCTCTTCGCCGCGTCGAATTTCATGAACGTGCATATGACGGGCGACTATGCGAGCGACCAGCTCTTCTGGCCGAACATCGTCCGTGCCGTCGGCCAGGCGCTGGTCTTCACCCCGCTGTCTGCGATCGCCACATCAGGCATCGAGCAGGAGAATGCCGGTTCGGCTTCCGCGCTTTTCAACATGATGCGCAATCTCGGGGGCGCGGTCGGCATCGCCTTGCTGCAGACGTTCCTGTCGAAGCGCGAGCAGTTCCATTCGAACATCCTCACCCAATCGGTGTCGGTGTTCGAGGAAGCCACCCGCGATCGCATCGCCCGGCTGACGGCCTATTTCATGAGCCACGGCGTCAGCGACCAGGCGGCCGCCAGCCAAAAGGCGGTCGTCGCCATAGCTCTGAAGCTGCGCAAGCAGGCCAATATCATGGCCTTCAGCGACGCGTTCTTCCTGCTCGGCGTCGCCCTCGTCGTCGCCCTGCTTGCGATCCTGCTTCTCAAGAAGCCCGCTCAACTCTCCGGCGGCGGCGCTCACTAGCACCGCCTGCCTCAAGGAGGAGATGCCATGACAACTGCGATCTATGCTCCAGCTGCAGAAAGGCAGGCCAAAGCCGTCAGCACCGGTGCGCTCCTCGCCATCATCGAATGGCTCTCCGGCGACGAATGCCACGCGCTCGACGAAGCGGGCCTCGTCTCCGGCCTCGGCCGCCGGCTTCAGGCGCTCGGCCTGCCGGTCGACCGGATGACCCTGCATCTGATGACACTGCATCCCGAGCTCGTCGGCCGCACCATTGCCTGGGCGCCGGGCGAGCCGGTCGAGATCCACGACCGCGAACATGGCGCGCGGGTCGCGCTCGCCAATACGCCGCTGCGCAAGGTCATGGAAACCCGGGAGCCGCTGGTGGTCGGTCCTGGCGAAAACGTGCACGGCCGCTGGCAGCATATCGACGTCTTCGCCGATCGCGGCCTGATGCAGCTTGTCATCGCGCCGCTCTGCAATATCGATGGGCCGGTCGGCGCTGCCGTCTTTGCCACGCGGCGGCCGGTGGGCTTCACCGACTCCGAACGTCAGGTGATCGAGCGCATCCTGCCGGCGCTGCGCAACACCAGCGAGCTGCGCATTCTTCGCCAGGTCGAGCTCAGCCTGCTCGATACCTATGTCGGGCCGCTGACCGCAAGCCGCATCCTTGCCGGCCGCATCCGCCAGGGCGAAATCGAATCGATGGAGGCCGCCCTCCTGCTTTGCGATCTGCGCGGCTTTACCGAGCTGTCGAACCGGCTGCCCGGAAGCACCGTGCTCGGGCTGCTCAATGCCTATTTCGACAGGATCGTGCCTGCCATTACCCGAGAGGGCGGCGAAGTGCTGAAATTCATGGGCGACGCCGTGCTCGCCTTCTTCCCCGGCTATGCCGCGGCCCATTCCTGCGGCGCTGCCCTGGCATCGGCTCGCGCCATCCTCGATGAGATCGACCATTTCCAGTACGAAGGCATCGGCGTGAATGCCGGCATCGCCCTGCATTATGGCGAAGTCAGCTACGGCAATGTCGGATCAGGCCGGCGTCTCGACTTCACCCTGATCGGCCGCGACGTCAATCTGGTCAGCCGCATCCAGACCGCCTGCAGTGAATTGAGCGAGCCGCTGCTGATGTCGGCGCCGTTCTGCGAAGAGGCCGGGGCAGGGGATGTGGTGTCGGTCGGGGCGCATGGGTTGAAGGGGTTTGCGGATCCGGTGGAGCTTTTTACGATTGTGAGATGATGCGACGCGGCCCCCTCATCCGCCTGCCGGCACCTTCTCCCCGAGGGGAGAAGAGATATGCCGCAACGTCTCGATTCCCTCTTCTCCCCTCGGGGAGAAGGTGCCCGTAGGGCGGATGAGGGGGCCGGTGAAACCGGTCTATCTTCTTGACCTATTCAAGCCTCGCCGCCCACTTGCCCGAAACCCAGGCAGGTTTGCCCAAAACGGCTTCGCTTCCTCATATCTTTCCGCCATAGTGCCGCCAACCCCACAAACCGAGGAAGAACCCCATGACCCTGCTGTCCGACGAACAAGGCGAGATCATCCGCGAGCTGGGCGTTGCCGCCGAGATCGATCCCGAGCGGGAGATCGCGCGGCGAAGCGCCTTTCTCAAGGATTATCTCGTCGCCTCAGGTCTGCGCAGCTACGTTCTCGGCATTAGCGGCGGCGTCGATTCGCTGACGGCGGCGCTGCTCGCCCAGAAGGCGGTGCGGGAGCTGCGCGACAGCGGTCATGCTGTGGAGTTCGTTGCCGTGCGTCTTCCCTATGGCGTCCAGGCGGACGAGGCCGATGCCGAGAAGGCGCTTGCAACGATCGGCGCCGATCGCTCGATGGTCATCAATATCAAGGCGGCTGCCGATGGGATGCTGGCCGCCGCTCAAAAGGGCGGTCTGGCTTTCGCCGACGCCGGTCGGCAGGATTTCATCCTCGGCAATATCAAGGCCCGCCAGCGCATGATCGCCCAGTTCGCTTTGGCCGGTGCGCTCGGCGGCCTTGTCATCGGCACCGATCATGCCGCCGAAGCGGTCATGGGCTTCTTCACCAAATTCGGCGATGGCGCCGCCGATATCCTGCCGCTCGCCGGTCTCAACAAGCGCCGCGTCCGCCTGCTGGCCAAGCGGCTCGGCGCGCCTGACGAGCTGGTCTTCAAGGTGCCGACCGCCGACCTGGAGGATCAGCGGCCGCTGCGCCCCGATGAGGAGGCTTATGGCGTCACCTATGACGAGATCGACGATTTCCTCGAAGGCAAGCCGGTCGGCGAGATCGCCCGCCGCCGCATCCTCGCCGCCTATCGCGCCACCGCCCACAAGCGCGCGCTGCCGGTGGCAGTCAACGCCCTCTGACGGCTGTTATGGCCTGACCGGCGAGCCCGTCCGCCCTGATGAGGCGACATAAGCATGCGGCGCGAAGAAGACGCCACCGGCATCGAAGGCCTCGAGATCTTCGGCCTGCATCGCCTCGCGCACCTTCGGGCGCGCCGCCACGCGGGCCATGAAGCCGTGCAGCGCCGGCCATTGCTTGAGATCGATCTCGATCCAGGGCGACCAGTTCAGGCAGACGAAGAGATAGGCGTCCGCCACGGTGAAGGCCTCGCCGGTCAGGTAGGGTCCGGCAAGCCGGCCGTTCAGCCAGGCGAGCCGCTTCGATACCAGCGCGCGGATTTCCGGGTGGACGCTCGCATAGGCCGGGTTGAAGAGCAGCACCATCGGCTTGTGCAGCTCGGCGGTGATGAAGTTCAGGTAGGATTGCACCTCGTTGCGTCTGAGGTTGCCGAGCTCGGGCAGCATGGCCGTGCCGTGCGGCACGCTGTCGGCGAGGAACTGCGCGATCGCCGGTCCCTCGGTCAGCACCTTGCCGTCGTCGAGCATCAGCGCCGGCACATAGCCGTTGCCGTTGATCGCGAGATAGTCCTTGCCGTCGCTCGTCCGGTGGGTCTCCCGATCGACCTCGACGAGCTCGATATCAAGCCCCAGCTCCCGGCAGACGATATGCGGCGAAAGCGAGCAGGCAGCGGCGTTCATATAGAGTTTCATGGCGATTTCCTCTCTCATGCAGGCGGTCGGTGCCACCTATCCGATATCATTGAACATCTGTACTGTTTCGCATAAAATAACTTTCGTCAAGATTTTAATGCGAAACGGTACAAAATATGAAGGATGAGAAGAAGCGAGGCCGCCCGAGGACCTTCGATGCCAAGGCAGCGCTTGGCAAGGCCCGGGACGTCTTCTGGGACAGGGGTTTTGCCGCCGCCTCGCTCGATAATCTCAGCGCGGCGACCAACCTCAACCGTCCGAGCCTCTACGGCGCCTTCGGCGACAAGGAGGATCTCTATCTCGATACGCTGGAGGCCTATCGGCAGGACGGCATGGATGCGCTGGCGGAGGCACTCGATCCGTCACTTCCGCTGCGCGACAATCTCGCCCGCGTCTATGCCGGTGCGCTGGCGGTCTATCTGCATGGCGAAACCGCCGCGCGCGGCTGTCTGCTGATCGGCACGGCGACGGTCGAAGCGGTCGAGCGTGAACGGGTGCGCGAAGTGCTCGGCCGCAGTCTCAGCGATTTCGACGGCGAGATCGAAAGGCGCATGCGCCTTGCCGTCGAACGCGGCGAGCTTCCCGAGAGCGCCGATCCGCAGATGCTGGCAAGGCTTGCCTCGGCCGTCATGCATTCGCTCGCCGTGCGCGCCCGCGCCGGCGACAGCCGCGAGACGCTTGAGGCGATCGCCCGTTCAGGCGTCGAGCTGATCTGCGGTAGCGCGCGAAGCTGAGCCCGATCCGGCCTCGATCTTTCTGGGCCGCACGAGCCAGGCATAGGCAGCACCCGCGACCAGCAGCACCGAGGTGCCGAGGAAAACCGCCCGCATGCCGATATGCCCACCGACAAAGCCGCCGAGGATAGGACCGGCCACCTGGCCGACATATTGTGAGGAGACGGACAGGCCGAGAATGCTGCCAGCCGCACTATCGGGCACGCTGTGGCGGATGACGGCGGCAATGCAGGGCAGCAGCCCGCCGAGTGCGGCGCCCATCAGGAAGCGCAGCATGGTCAGTTGCCAGGAACTGGTGACGAAGGCCTGCGGGATCAACAGCCCGGCGACGGCGAGCGCGCCCGATATGACCGGCCAGTGGCCGATCCTGTCGGCAAGCCTGCCGAGCCAGGAGGCGGAAAGAATGCTGCCGAGGGCGGCCGCCGACATGACGAGGCCCGAGATCATCGTCACCTGCGCTGCGATGGGCACGATCTGCGCGACATAGACGGTGATGATCGGCTCGATCGACATATTGGCGAACATCAACAGCATGCCGGTTGCCAGCATGGCGATGACCGGCCGCTTGTCGGGAATGGATTTCCAGCCGCCGCTCGCCTTGGCCGCCTGTTTGCGGGCCGGCGATTTCTCCTCCTTGATCAGCAGGGTGGTGGCGAGAAAGGCAAGGAAGATCATGCCGCCGGCGGCGAAAAACGTGCCGCGGATGCCGATAACAGGCGGCAGCACTCCGCCAAGGAGCGGTCCGACGAGATTGCCGGCCATGATGCCGGAAGAGAGCACGCCGAGCGCCCAGGCCGATCGGTCCTTCGGCGTCTGCGTCGCCACCAGCACCATCGAGCCGGAGGAATAGCCGCCCGCAAGCCCGACGAACAGCCGCAGCGCCACTAGCTGCCAGATATCGCCGGCCATTCCCATCAGCGAGATCGCCAGCGTCATGCCGAGGCTGGCGCGCACCAGCATCAGCTTGCGGCCGTAAATGTCGCCGAGCCGCCCCCACAGCGGCGCGACGAGAGCCGCGGCGAGAAAAGTGGCGCCATAGGCGATGCCCGACCATTGCACGATCGCCGCATGATCGGCCACGCCGAGTTCCTCGACATAGAGCGGCAGGAAGGGAAGCAGCAGCGTCATCGCCACGATCGTGGTAAAGGAGCCGATCAGCGAAACGGCGAGATTGCGCTTCCAGTAGATCGAGCCTGTCCCAATGCTCGCCGCGTCCAATTGCCTATCGGTCATTCCTGCCTCGGCGGTCGATCACGAGGGCGCGATTGCGCCGAAACTGGATCATTTGAGGTAAACGTGCTAAACTGATTGCAATATGCAATCGGTTTATCGGAGGATATTGCCATGAACGATGTGCGCACGAGGCAGCAGACCGTCCGCGATCTCTACGCCGCCTATCTGGATGACCGCAAGGACAAAGTCGGCGCCATGTCGACGGAGGATTTCACCTTTTCTAGTCCGCGCGACGATCATATCGACCGGGCCACTTATTTCGAACGCTGCTGGCCGAAGGAGCCGCTCTTCCGCGCCATCCACATCGAATTTTTGGCGGTAAACGGCGACGAGGCTGCTGTTCGCTACCGTGCCGAAAAACTGGACGGCACGAGCTTCGGCAACATGGAAAGCCTTCGTTTTCGCGGTGACAGGATCGCCGCCGTGGAGGTCTATTTCGGCCGCAATCTCTGAGCCTTCGAAGTTCTAGAAGATCCGCAGCGCCGACGTCGTGATGATGACCATCGAGACCGCCACCATCAGCGCCCGCACCGGCAGCCGCTTGACGAGAATGGCGCCGAAGGGGGCGGCGATGACACCGCCGATGATGAGGCCGATCGCCGAGTTGAGCTCAGACCAGCCGAGCGTCACGACGAAGGTGACCGAAATCGTCAGGGTCACGGCGAATTCGGTGAAATTGGTCGAGCCGATCACCCGCTTCAGGTCGTGACCGCGCCCGACAAGCGTGCTGGTGACGACAGGACCCCAACCGCCGCCGCCGATCGCATCGAGAACACCGCCGAAAAAGCCGACGGGCGGCACGGCCCAGTCGCGCACCTCGCGCCTGATCTGCGGCCGGAAGGCCTTGTAGAGGATCAGCAGGCCTATCGCGATCAGATAGGCCGATACGAAGGGCTCGATCACCTTGCCGTCGATATTGGCAAGCAGATAAGCCCCGATCGCGCCGCCGATCATGCCGGCAGGCGCCAACCGCGCCACCAGCCGCCAGTCGACATTGCGGTGATAGGCATGCGAGAGGCCGGACGCCGCCGTCGTGAACATTTCCGTCACATGCGTCATGGCGCTGGCATTGGCCGCCGGAACCCCGAAGGCCAGCAGGCTTGTCGTCGACAGCACGCCGAAGGCCATGCCGAGTGCGCCATCGACGATCTGCGCGCAGAAGCCAACGGCGATGAAGAAGAAGATATCCGATGTCATGCGGTCCCCTCAGACGAACGGTAGCATCAGAATCCGCGATGCGGGAAAAAACTTTTGCTCAGGCGGAAAGTCCGCGCTGCTTCAGCCGGACGATCTTGAAAAAGCCGTTCGGAAAGACCGGCAGAATATCGGTCGCCGAAAAATCGCCGCGACGCTCGGCCCAGGCGAGGATGCGATGGATGCGGAAGGCGGAAGACCAGCCGATGTGACGCACCAGCGGCGCCACCGCCGCTTCGATCGCCCCCTGCAGACCGGCGCCGTCGCCGAGCTTGCTGGCGAGGATGATCTCGCCCCCCGGCCGCAGCACCCGGGCGCACTCGTCGAGCGCCCGCTCGGGCTCGGGAATCAGCGTGATGACGAAGGGCAGACAAACCACGTCGAAGGACTGGTCGGCAAAGCGCAGCACATGCGCATCCATCACCTCGAGCGCCTGCACATGCTGAAGGTTTTCGCGACGCACCTTCTCGCGCGCCCGGGCGATCATATGTTCGGAAATGTCGATGCCGGTCACCCGGCAACGGCTGGGATAATGGGCGAGCGTCAGGCCGGTGCCGGTGCCGATTTCCAGAATATCGGTGCCGGCCGCGGCGGCAAGCGCGGCAAGCTTGCGATGGCCGTCGCGCAGGATGCCGCGATAGACGCGATCATAGACCGGTGCCCAGCGCTGATAGATTTTCTGCTGATCTTCCGCCCGCTTGCGAAGCTCCGACATGTCTAAACCTCCCTGCGCACAACCCCAAGATAGGAATCAATTTTTAAAAAGGATCATGCATTTATCACAAACATAGAGCGCCTCGACGCCTCTCACAGACGCCCGACGCTGTAAAAACCCGGAACTTCAACTCGCAAGGGTAGGCTCGGGTTCCGCTCGGAATGCGACGGAGGTCACAACAGCTACGGCGACCGACTATTTAGCCAAGGTCAGCCCAAGTTTCTTGGCATCCATCGCGCTGCCGATCTCGACCGACTTCTCCTGCTTGTCATAGACGCAGATCTGGACGACGAGCCCCTTGGCGCCCTTCGGCTTTCCCGTCACCAGCGCGAGCCCGTAATGTGATGTGCCGAAGGGGTCGACGGCGGCAACTGGCTTCTCGATTGCGACCGCGGCCTTCCTGCACTTGGCTTCCACGTCGGCGGCCAGCTGTTTCCAGGCCTCGTCCGAAGAGGCACCCGCCGCAGCCGCAAGAAACGGAAGCGCGGCCATGGCGAGAAGCGGGATTATATTCCTGTTCATGTCAAGCTCTCCATTGATGTCTGTCGCCGGTAAGCGGTTTTCGCGGCGGCCTGCCGGTCGATTTGCATGCTCGAATCCAGCCCTGAAACTGAGGCAAATTTTCCTCCGGCCGGTCGTTTTTTGATATTTCGCCGGTTGCCTCTCCCCCGTTCCCCTCCTATGTTCCGCCTCACCTGCCGATGACGCAATCTATTGCCAAGAGGAGATCTGACATGGCTTTCGAATTGCCTGAACTTCCCTATGATTACGAAGCCCTTGCCCCCTTCATGTCGAAGGAAACGCTCGAGTTTCACCACGACAAGCACCATAAGGCCTATGTCGACAACGGCAACAAGCTCGCCGCTGAAGCCGGCCTTTCGGATCTGTCGCTCGAAGACGTCGTCAAGAAGTCCTTCGGCACCAACGCCGGCCTCTTCAACAACGCCGCCCAGCACTACAACCACATCCATTTCTGGAAGTGGATGAAGAAGGGCGGCGGCGGCAACAAGCTGCCGGGCAAGCTCGAAGCGGCTTTCGCCTCCGATCTCGGCGGCTACGACAAGTTCAAGGCCGATTTCGCCAATGCCGGCGCCACCCAGTTCGGCTCCGGCTGGGCCTGGGTTTCCGTCAAGAACGGCAAGCTCGAAATCTCCAAGACCCCGAACGGCGAAAACCCGCTCGTTCACGGCGCCACCCCGATCCTCGGCGTCGACGTCTGGGAACACTCCTATTACATCGACTATCGCAACGCCCGCCCGAAATACCTCGAAGCCTTCATCGACAGCCTGATCAACTGGGACTACGTCCTGGAACGCTACGAAGAAGCCACGAAGTAAGCGGCACCAGGCTCGCCGCCATCGACGGCGATTCTCAGCCTCTTTTTTTGCACCCGGCGTTCCTCCGAACGCCGGGTGTTTGTTTTCAAGCTCGTCACATCCCTGTCACCGGCCCCTCCTAATCACGCCCCATGTCCTCGTCCGCTCTTCCCCTGTTCCGCTTCGGCATCATCGCGGATCCGCAATATGCGGCCATCCCTCCGCATGCGGCCATGGACCGCTATTATGCCAACAGCCTCGCCAAGGTCGCCGAGGCGATCGAGATCTTCAACGGTTGGGATTTGAGCTTCGTGATGACGCTCGGCGATGTCATCGACCGCAGCTTTTCAAGCTTCGACGATATCCAGCCGATCTATGAGAAGCTGAGGCACGAGGCGCTCTTCCTGCTCGGCAACCATGATTTCTCTGTCTCCGCGGGGCATCGCTCCGAAGTCGCCACACGTCTCGGCATGCCGTCGCCCTATTACAGTTTCTGCCGTCACGGCTGGCGCTTCATCGTGCTCGACGGCAACGAGGTCAGCACCTTCGCGCCGCCCGAAGGCCATCCGCACCGCGCCCTTGCCGCACGGATGCTGGCCGAGCTGGAGGAGAAAGGCGCCAGCAATGCCCATCGCTGGAATGCCGCGCTGAGCGACGCGCAGTTCGCCTGGCTTCGCGATCAAATCACAGAAGCGGCAAAGACCGGCGAAAAGGTGATCGTCATGAATCACTATCCCGTGCATCCGCCCAGTGAACACGGCATGTGGGACAGCGAACGCATCGTCGCGCTGCTCGCCTCTGAGCGCAATGTCGTCGCCTACCTCAACGGTCACGACCATGTCGGCAATTACGGCAAGGCCGGCGCCTGCCACTTCGTCAATTTCAAGGGCGTGGTCGACACCGAGACCGAAAACGCCTTCGCCATCGTCGAGGTTCACCCCGATCGCCTCGAAATCCGCGGCTTCGGACGCGAGGAGAGCCGGACGCTGGCTTTTTAGGCCTGGGAGAGACTGCCGATAAAGTCGGCCAACTTTTCCTTATGTCATGCCGCGCTTCAACGGCTCTATAACAGTAACAAAACCAAGGTATGCGGGGTGCCTCTCTGAAGAAGCGCCCAACGCCCCAACGGTGAGTTTGGCGGAACGCAATCCCACCCACCGTCATCCTCGGCCTTGAGCCGAGGATCCATGCCCGGTGCTGATAGAGACGAAGGTGGATCCTCGGCTCAAGGCCGAGGATGACGGTGGAGTGGGCAGATGTCGGCAGTCCTTTGGCGGATGTCGAAGATTTGCCAGGCACGATGCGCGTCCCTGGCCCGCATGACACTGACCTCCTGTTCCTGTCTCAACGCCCCCAGACCTGTTCGCACAAACGCCTGCCATTCACCCCGACACAGCCTTCTCACTCCACCCACTCGTCCACAATTCCCGCAGCCTGTCACCGTCGCCCTTGAAGAAATCCTCACCCACCACGCAGCGCTCCACCCGGTCGCTGCGGAAATTGCGGATCGCCTGGCGCAGTTCGCACCAAGCGACGATGTTGGCGGTCTGCGAATAATAGATCAGCGCGATCGGCTGGATCGTCCGCTCGGTGGCGCGGCCGAGTTCGTCGCGGTAGCCGAGCATCAGCTTGCGTTCGTCGCGGATCGCCCGGCGCACGATCGCCAGGTCGAAACCCGCCGGCTGCGCGGTCGAGCCCCAGGCATAAAGCACCTTATTGTCCATTGCCTGGCGCAGCGGCGCCGGCACGGCGCCTGATATCTTCTGGTTGACCCGGCGCGCGGCCTGCTTCAGTTCCTCGTCGGCGGTGCGATCGAGCAGCGCCAGCGACAGCACGATCGCCTCCATCTCCTCGATCGAAAACATCAGCGGCGGCAGGTCGAAGCCGGGCCGCATGATATAGCCGATGCCGCGCCCGCCCTCGATCGGCACGCGCATCGCCTGGAGTGCGGCGATGTCGCGATAGATCGAGCGCACGGTCACCTCGAGCGTCTCGGCCATCATAGCTGCCGTCATCGGTTTCCTGGCGAGCCGCAGGATCTGAATGATCTCGAAAAGCCGCGAGGCCTTGCGCATTTTGCCCCTCCCATCCCTCACGCTCCTGACAATACACTGTCAGTTGGGTTTGCGTATAGAGCCGCCTATCGGATTGAAATCTATCAGGGTCTTTCGAAACGGCCCCCGGAACGACAAGGCGGTAACTGACATGAATTACCACGAAAACCTCTGGCTCTTCTTCACCCTTCTCTTCGGTATCATCATCGTGCCGGGCATGGACATGCTCTTCGTGCTCGCCAACTCCCTGACCGGCGGTATCAGGCGAGGGCTGGCGGCAACCGGCGGCATCATGGCCGGCGGCGCCGTGCACTCGGCCTATGGCGCGGCCGGCGTCGGCGTGCTCGTCACCATGCTGCCGCAACTGTTCAACGTGCTGCTCTTTGCCGGCGTCGCCTATATGATCTGGATCGGCATTTCGCTGATGCGCAGCTCGATCACCGTCGAGGCGGTCGGGCCGGCGACGGCGGGCTCCGGCTGGCGCGCTTTCCGCCAGGGCGCGGTCACCTGTCTGGTCAATCCCAAGGCCTATATCTTCATGTTCGCCGTCTATCCGCAGTTCCTGAAACCGGAATATGGCCCGGTCTGGATGCAGGGCCTCATCATGGGCGCCATGACGATCGCGACGCAGTTCGCCATTTACGGCACGCTGGCGATGACCGCCGGCCGCAGCCGTGATCTTCTCGTCGGAAACCCCGATGCGACGGCCTTCGTCGGCCGCTGCGCCGGACTGCTACTGGTTGCAGTCTCCGCCCTCAGCCTCTGGCAGGGCTGGAAAAGCGCCTGAGCCTCCAAGTTCCCACAGCAGCCCGATCGCCAAGCCCTTGCCGCTCTGCCGATTGCCGCCGCGACTTCAGTGACGACTAGCGGTGGTCGTGCGGAGATGTTCTCTTATCATCGCGCGAAACTCGCCGAATGTTTTGAACCCGATGTGTCGTACTAGTCGATGGACCGTTGTAGGAGAAACGCGGCACCTGCGTGCGACTCCGGCAGCACTTTCAAAGGCCAGCAATTCCGGCCTTTCCAGGATCTCCCTTGCGACGCGTTCGAGACCGACGGTAAATACGAACTGCCGGCTGGCGATCAGGCACTTCAGTTCCTGCAGTGTCGAGGGAGGAGGCGGGACCCGATCCTGTCGCATTGCACTCGCTTTCAAAAGAACCGCCTTCTGGCAATCTCGGATGAGGCCCGGAGGCGGCGCTTCACATGCGATGCGCGACGTGAAATCGGACGCGTTTTCGTCACTAGATCGCCTGCGGCTTGAAATCGCTGGCAGCGACCGGCATCACGCCCTGCAACAGAGCGACGGACTTCTCGAGCCCTTCGAGGCTGTTCAGAAGCACGTCCTCATGCTCTATCGAGAGCCAGCCGTCGTAACCGGCCATCTTCAGTCGGTAGCAGAACTGCCGCCACCATTCTTCGCCATGGCCGAAGCCCAGCGTGATGTAGGACCAACTGCGCGCCGGGATGTCCATCAGGCTGCCATTCTCCAGAAGGCTTGTGACGGCCTGCTTCGGTTCGTTGAGAAAGGTGTCCTTGGCATGCACATGGTAGACGGCGCGGCCGAGCGCTTCTGCGGCGACAAGAGGATCGGCACCCATCCAGAAGAGGTGCGACGGGTCCAGGTTGGCGCCGACGACCGGGCCAACGGCTTCGCGCAGCTTCAACAACGAGGGGACGTTATAGACGCACTGATTGCCATGCAGTTCCAGCGCGATGCGTTCCACACCGTGATCCCTGGCGAGCGCTACGATCTTGGTCCAGTACGGGAGGAGCTTCTCCTCCCACTGGTAGCGAAGGATCGCCTGCGTCTCCGGCGGCCACGAAGAGACCACCCAGTTCGGCATCGTATCGGTGGCATTCCCGGCTGGAAGTCCCGACATCGCGCAGACCGTCTTGATCCCCAGCGCGCCGGCTGCGCGGATCGTATCCTCCAAACCTCGTCCCTGGGCAAGATCGGTCGGGTGCAGGGGATTTCCGTTTGCGTTCAGGCTTATCACTTCCAGTTCCCGGTCGGCGAAAGCTCCGAGGAATGATTTCTGCGCGCTCTTGTCCCGCAGGATCGTCGACAGATCGAAATGCGGCGCCGTCGACCAGCCGCAGGTGTTGACCTCGACGCCGGAGACTCCCAGTCTTTTAGCGTGATCCAACATCGCCTCGAAGGGCAGGCCGCCGAGGCTGTCTGATACGAATCCGAGCTTCATGCGTAAAACTCCGGTTTAGCAATCATTTCGACGGGGATCTTGCGACCGTCGTTCAAGGCCCTGACGCCGGCTTCGGCGACCTTCGCGGCGCAGTATCCATCCCAACTGCTCGACGCGATGTGCGGGAAGATACCGGTCTCGACGAACCGAACGAAAGCGCGATTCTGGCGGCGGTAGGCTTCGGCGTAGCGGCTGCGCCAATCCGCCTCGTAGCTTGTGCTTTGTCCGAGTTCTCGGTCGACGCGGGTGTAGTTGACAGCGTTCATGGCGATGGTCGCCTTCTCGCCCACCAGTTCCGCGCGGACGTCGTATCCATAGGCTGCGTTATTGTTGATCTCGATATTGACGAGTTGATCATCCGCCGTTTCGAGCACCATATAGACCGGTGCGACCAGCGCGTCGGAGCGCTTCGGCTGGAAGGCGGAGATCGAGACGTATTCAGTGTCGAGGACATGTCGGACGACATCGAATTCGTGGGGAGCGGAATTGGTGATCGCCATCGCTCCGGTGAAGTCCGACGCGGGCGTAGCGACATTGCGATGAAAGTTGTGCATCATCAGGGGGCGGCCAATTGCGCCATGCGCCAGAGCCCGCTTCATTTCGACATAGGATCGATCGAAGCGGCGCATGAAGCCGAGCATTATGAATTTTGATCCCGCGGCTTCTTCCGCCTGCATGATCTCCAGGCATTCGTTCGAGGACTGCGACAGCGGCTTTTCACAAAGAGCCCGTTTGCCGGCTCTTATGCAGGACAGCGACAGGGGTGCATGCGTGAAATCGGGGCTTGCGATGATCACTGCGTCCACGTCGCGACGAGCGGCGACCCGGTTGGGGTCGGAGTCGACATCGTGAGCGCTGTAGGCGTCCGCGACCTTGCGGGCGCGGTCCGCATCCATGTCGCAAACGACCTGGAGGCTCGCCCCTGGCAGATCTTCCGCGACGATTTTCGCATGATCGGCTCCCATCAGTCCTGCCCCGATGACGGCGATCCTTATTGTCATTTCGATATTTTCCTGTCGTTAGAGGATCAGTGATTTGCGGCAAGCATTGCGCCATGTGCGAAATGCGTGCCGGGAACCCCATCCCGGCACGCACCCTTGGGAGGGCTTACTTCTTGGCGTATTGATCAACATTGTCCTTGGTGATCGAAGCGAACGGCACCAGTTTTTCGGCCGGAGCATCCTCGCCCTTTTTCAGGCCTTCCACGACCTCGAAGGCGGCCTTCGCCTGGCCTGCAGCATCCTGGAAGATGGTCTGCGACATGGTGCCGGACTTGATTGCGTTCAGAGCATCGGCCGTGCCATCGACACCGGAGATCATCACGCCCTTGAGGCGGTCGGCGCCCTGAAGTGCTTCCAGCGCGCCGAGCGCCATCTGGTCGTTGGCTGCGACGATTGCATCGAACTTCGGAAAGCTTTGGATCCAGTCTTCGGTGACCTTCATGCCTTCAGCGCGGTCGTAGTTGGCCGAGAGGCTGGCGAGAGTGGCCACGTCGGAACGGCCGAGCGCATCCTCAAAGCCCTTCTTGCGCTCCTGCGTGTGCGAGAGCCCCGGCGTGCCTTCGAGGTAGAGGATCTTGGCGTCCTTCGGCAGGTGTTCTTTCATGTACTCGCCCTGAAGGCGGCCGGCATCGATGTTCTTCGAGCCGACGAACGTGTACTTGCCGCCTGCCGATTGGATGCCGAGAGCAATGACGGGAATGCCAGCCTGGTTCGCCTTCTCGACGCCGGGTACGATGCCTTGGTAGTCGACCGGGACGACGACGATCGCGTTGACTTTCTGCGCTATGAAGTTGTCGATCTGATCGAGTTGCTTGCTGACGTCGTTGTTGGCGTCGGAGAAGTTCACTTCGACTGCCGGATCGGATTTCGACGCTTCGATGAAGGCGTTTTTGCGCGCCATGACGAAGACGTCCGTATCCGCCATGTTGGCGTAACCGACGACGAACTTGTCCGCGGCGAATGCAGCGCCGCTGGAGATCGCGGCAACGGATATGGCGCACGCGACAGCGAGTTTGGAAATGGCTTTCATAGGGTCCTCCCATCGAGTTTCAGGTTCATTCCGGATGCGGGAAATCCCCGCCGACAAAGAGGTGGTTCCGGAGCAGGCGCTGGCCCGCCGAAGAACGTCGGTCATGCCTTCTTTTTGCTGCGGGCAGACTTGGTCCAGACATCGAGGATCACGGCGATCGCGATGATCAAACCCTTGATGATCTGCTGCCAGTACGAGCTGACATTCATGAGATTGAGCATGTTGTTGATGACGCCGATGATCATCGAGCCGATGATCGTGCCGGTGATGGTTCCGGTGCCGCCCATCAGGCTGGTGCCGCCGACGACCACCGCGGTGATCGCATCGAACTCGTAGCCGACGCCGCCGGCCGGCTGACCGGAATTGATGCGAGACATGAGGACGATGCCTGCGACGGCGCACAGGATGCCGTTGAAGATGAAGGCCTTCACGACGATGCTGTCCGGATTGATGCCGGAAGCGCGAGCGGCACGCTCATTGCCGCCTACCGCATAGACGTATCGGCCGAACTTGGTCTTGTTGAGAAGAACCCAGGATAGGACGACGACCGCCGCGAGAATGATTACAGAAATCGGCACCGGGCCAAGCGAGCCCTGGCCGATCACTTTGAAGTCGCCCAGTCCCGTCACCGGCGAACCGCCCGTGTAAAGCAGCACCGTGCCGCGTGCCACCGTCGTCATGGCCAATGTCATGATGAATGACGGGATGCGGAAGAAGGTGATGACGAAGCCGTTGATGACGCCGGTGACGATCCCGACCGCAACGCCCGCGGCGACCGCCAGAATGACGCTTCCGGTCATGGCCATCACGCTGGCCGCCAAGACGCCGCAGAGCGCTAGGACAGATCCCAGCGAGACGTCGATATGTCCCAGAATGATGATGAAGGTAACGCCGCACGCAAGAAGGCTCACCACCACGACCTGACGCAGGACATTGGTGAGGTTGGCTTCTGTCAGAAATGTCGGGCTCAGGATCGAGGCAAGGACGCAGATACCGACGAAGATCAGGATTGTGCCGTATTTGCGGTAGATCTGGGAAAAGCTCATGTTCCGAGAGCCTGAAATCACCTGGCCTTCTCGTTTCACCGCCGCGTCTGCGCGTTCAATACTCATCAGTGTCCTCCCGTGGCGAGGCGCATGATGTTTTCCTGAGTGGCCTCGGCTCTTGTTAGTTCGCCGGTGACCCGGCCTTCGCTCATCACCACCACGCGATCACTCATGCCAAGGATCTCGGGCAGTTCGGATGAGATCATGACGATCGCGAGCCCCTGACGAGCGAACTCGGTCATCAGTCTGTGAATTTCGGATTTCGACCCGACGTCGATGCCTCGTGTGGGTTCGTCGAGAATGAGCAGCTTCAGATCACCCAGCAGCCACTTGGCGAGAACGATTTTCTGTTGATTGCCGCCGCTGAGGTTCTCCACGATCATTGCCGTATCGGGCGTCTTGATCTGGAGCATCTTGATCATGCGCTGGGAAGCTGTCTCTTCCTGCCGCTCGCTGATGAAAAGGCCGGAAGCAAACTTTTTGAGGTTCGCGAGCGAAATGTTCTCGCCGACGGACCGGCAAAGCACCAGACCTTCCGCCTTGCGATCTTCTGACACCATGGCGATGCCGTTGGCGATGGCATCCTTCGGAGACGTGAGCCTTAGCGGTTTTCCATTCAAACGGATGACGCCCGCATCCGCGGCGTCCAAGCCGAAGATCACCCGGGCTACCTCCGTCCGCCCGGCGCCGATCAGACCGGAAAGGCCAATGATCTCGCCGGCCCGTACCTCGAAGCTGACATTTTCGAAAATGCCGTCCCGCGAGAGGTTCTCGACGGAAAGGACGATATCGCCGATCGGCACCTCCTCTTTCGGAAAGATGCTGGAGATCGTGCGGCCCACCATTTGAGAAATCAGCTTTGCCGGCTCGTATTCGCTCGCCGGGGCGGCTGCTACGAACTGACCGTCACGCATTACCGTGATGTCGTCGGCGATCTGGAAGATCTCGTCCATCTTATGGGTGATGTAGATGATCGCCACGCCTGCTGCTTTCAGGTCTGCGATCTGTCTGAACAGCATCGCGACCTCCGTGTCACTGATCGCCGACGTCGGTTCGTCCATGATGACGAGAGAGGCCTCGCGCGAAATCGCCTTGACGATCTCGATGAGTTGCATCGTCGCGATGGACAGGTCGCGCATCTTGGTTTGGGGGCTGTATTTCAGACCCAGGCGATCGAGCAGCGTCTGCGTATCTGAATTCATGCGATCGAAATCGACGAACCGGGACAAAACGCCCGTCCTGCTATAAGTGGGTTCGCGGCCGAGAAAGATGTTTTCGGCGATGGTCATGTCGAGCACCGGGCTGAGTTCCTGATGGATCATCGAGATCCCTCGGTCCAGCGCGGCTGCGGCGCTCTGATGGTCGAGCTTTTCGCCTCTGAAAAGGATCTCTCCGCCGTCGATCGCGTAGATGCCGCTTAGAATCTTCATGAGCGTCGACTTGCCCGCGCCATTCTCCCCGACGAGAACATGGACGGTGCCGGCACGAACCTTCAGGCTCATGCCATCGAGCGCGAGAACACCGGGAAAGGCCTTGGTGATTGAGCGCATTTCAAGAACGAAGCCGGCTGCGCTATCTATAGGCGTGCGATGGCCTTCGCCGCCCGAAAGCGGCGCCACCCTTTGCAAGGTCGCAGACATGAGAGTATTTCCTCCAGATGAGAGAGCTCTCCCAAGCTCTCCCGCCAAACTGGCTTTTGCTGGAAGATGAAATTGCGAAAATTCAGCAGAGTGTCAACGAACCGGTGGATTTTTCTCCCAAAACCTCTCATAAATAGCGTCAGATTATGAGAGGTTTATTATGTCTCGCCCAACGATCCCTGACTTGGCAAAGGCCGCGAATGTGAGCATTTCAACGGTCGATCGCGTGCTGAACGGACGCGATCCGGTGCGCCCGCAGACGGCGGAGCGGGTTCTGAACGCCGCCCGGCAGATCGGCTTTCATGGGGTGACGGCCATCGCTCGCCGACTCGAGCACGACAAGCCGGTGATCAAATTCGGTTTTCTTCTCAAGCAGTCTCACCGCAAGCTTTATCGAATGTGGAGCGACATTCTCGTTGCGGCGACCGAAGCATTTCCCGACGCCCATGGCAGGGCCATCGTTAGATTCATGGACGATCTTGCCCCCGATAAGGCTGCCGAGGCGATTTACGCTCTCAGTCGCGAAGCCGACGTCATTGGAATGATCACCTCAGACCACCCGCAGGTGAACCATGCCGTCGATGGTCTTGCAGCAGAGAACATTCCTGTTGTGACCATGATTTCCGATATTTCCACTGCCTCCCGCGCAGCCTATGTCGGCAACGACTGCATCAAAAAGGGCCGCACGGCCGCATGGTTCATAGCCGGGCTGAATGGCAATGGCGGCAAGGTTTCCGTCTTCGTCGGCAGTCACCGATATCTCGCCCAAGAACTGAATGAGATGGGCTTTCGATCGTATTTCCGGGAGAGTGCGCCGGGCTTCCAGATGCTGGAGACGGTTGCCACGCTTGAAGAGCCCGAAATCGCTTATGAAGCAACGCGCCGCCTTCTGCAGATTGAGCCGAATTGGGTCGGACTCTACGTTGCCGGTGGCGGCATCACCGGTGTGATGCGAGCCCTTCGGGAAGATGGTGGGCCGTCAGCCAAACGCCTGGTGGTCATAGCACACGAGCTGACGAATGAAACGAGAGCCGGTCTTGCTGAGGGGCTGATCAGGGTCGTCCTGTCTCATCCGGCAAAGCTGCTGGGAGAGACCCTGGTGCGGGCAATGGCGGAAGCTCTCGATGCCGGCCGATCGCCAACCGTGTCGCAGCACATCGTCCCGTTTGAATTCTATACTGCCACCAATATATGAAGTTCCACCACAGGATCTCGACGATCACGTCGTGCCGCTCTGTCCGCTCTCGGCATCGCAATGTTGCCGCGTTTTGCCGCCGATCAGGAGGTTCAGGCAGGTAGGCTGGCTGTCGTCTTGTCGGCATGGCAGCCCTGGTCTGTTCGCTGTTTATCACGTTGTTTTTATGGTGACCCGGCAAAACGTGACCACCTGGACGCATGGATTTTGTCATGCTCCCGGGGCAGATTGGCCAGCGGCCGCCTTGGCCCTCAGAAAACTGGAGAGGAACATATGAATTGGAAAGCAGTAGCTGCCGCCGCAGCGATGGCAGGAATAGCCTTCGGTTCCGTGACCGCCGCCGACGGGACACATGATTCGCGCATTGCCCTGATGAAGCAGATCGGCGGTTCGGCCGGCGCGCTGGCCGCCATCGCCAAGGGCACCAAGCCCTATGATGCCGAGGCGGTGAAGGCGGCGCTGACGACGATTGCCACGACTGCCAAGGTCTTCCCCGATCAGTTCAAGCCGGGCAGCGATATGAACGATCCCGAGGTCAGCCCCAAGCTCTGGGAAAACATGGATGACTTCAAGGCGCGCGCCGCCAAGCTCTCCACCGATGCCGAAACCGCGCTCGCTCAGCTTCCGGCCGATGCCGCTGCCGTCGGCGCCACGATGAACACCCTCGGCGCCAATTGCGGCGGCTGTCACAAGGCCTATCGCCTCAAGGAGTGAGCGATAGGCCATTTTGATCTGGATCCTTATGCGATCCGCGCCGGCCTTGCCGCCGACGCGGGTCGTCTTGATATCCGCCCGGGAAATCTCGGCAAAAGGGGAGGCGGAGCATGGTCCGCAGGTTCATCCGGTTACTGCTCTGTCTGATCGGCATCGCCGTCCTCGGCGGTGCCGCCTTCTATCTGGTGACCGCGCCCGATCCGCTGCCGGAGAGCCACTGGGCCGGCCTCGGCGCGCCGAATCCTGCCAATGGTGAGATGGTCTTCTGGGCGGGCGGCTGCGTCAGCTGTCATGCCGCTCCCGGCTCCGAAGGCGATGCGAAGCTGACGCTTTCAGGCGGCCTGGCGCTGAAGAGCCCTTTCGGCACCTTCCACGTGCCGAATATCTCACCCGATGAAAAAGCTGGCATCGGCGCCTGGACGCTGGCCGAATTCGGCAATGCGATGAAGCGCGGCGTCGGACCTGATGGTGAGCATCTCTACCCGTCCTTTCCCTATGGCTCCTATTCCCGCATGAGCGACAAGGACGTCAACGATCTCTTCGCTTTCCTGAAAACCCTGCCGAAGAGCGCCAACGTCGCGCCCCCGCATGAGCTGCCGTTCCCCTACAACATCCGGCTGGCGCTCGGCGGTTGGAAATTTCTCTATTTCAACGATCAGCCGCGCGTCGCGCTCGCCAACAGCGACGACAAGGTGAAGCGCGGCCAATATCTCGTCGAAGGCCCCGGCCATTGCGGCGAATGCCACACGCCGCGCGATGCGCTGGGCGGCTTTAAGGCCGATCAGTGGCTCGCCGGCGCGCCCAATCCGGAAGGCAGGGGCCGCATTCCCGATATCACCCCGGCCTCCGAGAGCATCGGCGGCTGGAGCGAGGCGGATATCGCCAGCTATCTCGAAACCGGCTTCACCCCCGATTTCGATAGTGTCGGCGGCTCGATGGTCGATGTCCAGCAGAACATCGCCCACCTGCCGGCCGCCGACCGCGAGGCGATCGCCGCCTATCTGAAGGCTGTGCCGGGGCGTTAAGGCCTGGTCGCGCAAGACTGTGCAGCGGTTTTTGCGGCCGCTGCATTCGCAAGGTCGATCTCCCTGTTATAGGGAAGTGGGACCGGGCATGAGATCATAGGGGTGGCGCCAGCCCGGCATGCTGCTGATGCGATCTTTCCAGGCTGCGATAGCCGGAAAGGCACTGTGATCGATTCCGGTATCCTCCGGCATGAAGGCGTAGCCCGCCAATGAAAGGTCTGCGATCGTCAGCCGGTCGCCGACCATGAAGGCCCGGTGAGCCAGGTGTTCATCAACAATCGCATAGGCAGCTTTGGCCCTCAGCCTTAGGAACTCGACGACGGGCGTCTCGCCGCTCTTCTGCAGGCCATAGATGAACCGCAACGTCGCGTAATAGCTGGTGAATTTATGATTGTCGAAGAGGATCCAACGCATGATGTCGCGTCGTTCTTCGGCCGTCTGCGCGCCAAAATGGCCTGTCACCTCTGACAAGTAGTCCAGGATGACCCCCGATTGGCTGATCTTCGCTTGGCCATGTTCGAGCACCGGCGCTTCGCCCTGTTCGTTGATCGTCTTTCGCCATTCTTCAGTACGCGTTTCGCCGCCCAGATAATCAACGAAAATGCTTTCCCACTCGATGCCGGCAAGCGCAAAGAAGAGTGCGACCTTGTAAGAGTTCCCGGAGAGAGCGAAGCAATGAAGTTTGAAATCAGCCATGAAAGCTCCTAACGCGATTGGATAAAATATCAGCAGGACTGAAGCGGGGCTCGTCCGACTCGATCCGAACCCCACCCTGCGTCTGAATAGATGCGCGCCTCTCCAGCTGGCAAGCGTAACTCGCTCTCGCCCATGAGCCAGGAATCTAGACCTTCGATCTGGCCACCCTATGCGATCGACTGCATGTAGCGCATGCCGGTCACCGGCCGCGGCGTGAAATCCAGCTGTTCGTAGAAGCGGTGCGCCAGGACGTTGCCGGTCGCCGCACTGACGGAGAGGTAGCCGCAGCCGGCATTGCGGGCGGTTTCGCGGGCCCGGTCGACCAGCAACTGACCGGTGCCGTGGCCGCGATGGCCGTCGCGCACGAAGAGGTGATGCAGGTCCATGCCGCGTTTTCCCTCCTGCGCCCTGTAGAGCGGCACGAGGATGGCGTAGCCGATCAGCCCTTCGCCGGTCTCGGCAACGAGAGCCTGGATCCAGGGCAGGGGGCCGAACAGATCGCGCTCGAGCTGCTCCGGCGTCGTCGCCGCCGCGTCGCCGTGATGGGCGGCAAGCAGGGCGATCATGTCGTTGAGCTCGGGCAGGTCGCGCGGCTTGGCGGTGCGGATCGTCACCACCGATGGGCGCATCAGTGAAATTTCGCTGTCTTCGATTTCGGTCATGGTCTTCGCGTCCTTTGATAATCTGCCGTCAGGACGCTGCCGATACAACAAAGCCGCCTGACGGCGGCTTGTTGACAATATGATCTGTCCGGCCGCCCTTTACAGGTACAGCCAAAAATACGAGCGGCTCTGGTGCGCGTTTTTGATCATGGCGCATCAATCGCCGCAAACGCGGCATTTGTCAATGGCGTTGGAGCGTGGCGCTCAACACGCTGTCACGCTCATTGATGTCAGTCCGTGCGCTTGATAGTATACCCCCCTATGTTATAGAAGGCCGACCATGTCCCATACCACCCTGCAGAAAAAGAAGCTCATCGCCCGCATCAGCCGCCTGAAGGGGCAGATGGAGGCGGTCGAGCGGGCGCTCGAGGCCGAGCGCCCCTGCGGCGAAATCCTGCAGCTGCTCGCCTCGATCCGCGGCGCCCTGACCGGACTGACCGGCGAGGTGCTGGACGATCACCTGCGCGAGCATGTGCTGAATGCCGCCGATGACGCGGCACGGGCCGAGGCGGTCGAGGAAATTTCGGAAGTGTTGCGAACCTATATCCGCTGATGAGAGAAGGAGCCTGGAATGAATGCCGGGATCGGGAAAGCCCAGATGACCGCCCTCGAACACGATCACGTCTTCCTCGGCGCCGACCATCAGCGCAATGAGCTGCGGATCTGGCTGGTGATCGGACTGACGACGCTGATGATGGTGGCCGAAATCTTCGCCGGCACGATCTACGGCTCCATGGCCCTCGTGGCCGATGGCTGGCACATGTCGACCCATGCCAGCGCGCTGCTGATTTCGGCGCTCGCCTATCTCTTCGCCCGCCGTCAGGCGCGCAATCCGCGCTTCACTTTCGGCACCGGCAAGCTCGGCGATCTCGCCGGTTTTGCCAGCGCCATCATTCTTGCTTTGATTGCTTTGCTGATGGCATGGGAGAGCTGGCTGCGGCTTGTAAATCCGGTGCCGATCGGCTTTGCCCAGGCGATTGCGGTCGCGGTGATCGGCCTTGCCGTCAATCTCGCCAGTGCCTGGCTGCTCGCCGGCGGCGGCCACGACCACGGTCATCACGCTCATCACGGGCATGGCCATCACGGACATGACCATCACGGGCATAGCCATCGGGGCCATCACGATCACGGGCATGGCGACCATGCCCACCACGGTAAAACCGGCGACAACAATATCCGCGCCGCCTATCTGCATGTCGTCGCCGACGCGCTGACCTCCGTGCTTGCCATCGCGGCGCTGACGCTCGGCAGCCTCTATGGCTGGCTCTGGCTCGATCCGATCATGGGCATAGTCGGCGGCCTTGTTATCGCCAACTGGTCCTGGGGCCTGATGAAATCCTCGGGCGGCGTCCTTCTCGACGTCGTCCCGCACGGCGAGACGCTGCCGGTTGACATTCGCGAGGCGATCGAGACGGAGGAAGACCGGATCACCGATCTGCATGTCTGGCAGGTCGGCCCCGGCCATCACGCCGCCATCGTCGCCGTCCTCACCCCCGAGCCGCGCGATCCGGCCTTCTACAAGGCTCGGCTTTCGGCGCTGTCGGAATTGTCGCATGTGACGGTCGAGGTGACGCGGGCGGCATAATTCCAGTGCGGACGCCGCCGCAATGACGAGATGCCGCCGCAATCGCGCCTTAGCTCTGTCCTCCTCACCGCCGGAGGAATTTCATGGATCTCAGCCTTACCCGCCGCATGCTGATCGGCTCGGCTTTGTGCCTGCCTGCCCTCACGTTTCCCGTCAATGCCGAGGAGAAGAGCGAGGAGGGCGACGACAATGTCGAGCGCCGCCTGGCCGAGCTGGAAAAACGCACCGGCGGGCGCCTCGGCGTCTCGGTGCTCGACACCCAGACCAGCATCTCCTTCGGCTATCGCGGCAGCGAAGCCTTTCCGATGTGCAGCACCTTCAAGGCGCTGGCCGCCGGCTTCGTGCTGGCCCGCGTTGACAAGGGTGACGAGAGCCTCGACCGGCGGGTGACCTACGGCAAGGACAAGCTTGTCGACTATTCGCCGATCAGCGAAAAACACGCAGGCGCCGACGGCATGACGATCGCCGAACTCTGCGATGCGGCGGTGACGGTCAGCGACAACACCGCCGGCAACCTGCTGCTCGAAAGTTTTGGCGGTCCGGCCGCATTGACCGACTGGCTGCGCTCGATCGGCGACGGCACGACGCGTCTCGACCGCACCGAACCGACGCTGAACGAGGGCCGGAAGGGCGATCCGCGCGACACGACCACCCCGGATGCGATGCTCGATACGCTCGGCAACCTGACGCTCGGCTCGGTGCTGACCGAAGCCTCCTGCGACAGGCTGATCAACTGGCTGGTGGCAAGCACGACAGGCAAGGAGCGGCTGAGAGCCGGCCTGCCGGCCGATTGGAAGGTCGGCGATAAGACCGGCACCGGCCCGAACGGCTCCCTCGGCGACATCGCCGTCATCTGGCCCCCCGACCGCGGCCCGATCGTCGCCGCCGTCTATATCGCCGAGGCGACCGTGCCGGTGAAGGAGCTGAACCCGGTCTTTGCCGAGGTGGGACGGATGATTGTGGAGATGGTTTGAAATAGGAAAGATGCGACGGCTGTCCGGAGTGCGGGTGAAAACCCCTCCCCACAAGGGGGAGGGGCTAAGCTGCGGCGCGCTCCCGCACCAAAATGCGCTGCCACATGCGGTATCGTCAGAAATGAAATGTGACGGGCGCGGCACGGTAGCTTCTCCCCCTTGTGGGGAGGGGTTGGGGAGGGGTCTTTCTCCGAAGGAACGGCAACTCCTCCATCACGGCAGCGTATAAGCAATCACATAATCACCGGGCTTGGTGCCCACCGAGCCGTGGCCGCCGGCGACCATGACGACATATTGTTTGTTGTCGTCAGTCGTATAGGTCATCGGCGTCGCCTGGCCGCCGGCGGGAAGCCGCGCCTGCCAGAGTTCTCGGCCATTTGTCACGTCATAGGCGCGCAGGTAGTTGTCGACGGCGGCGCTCAAGAAGGCGACGCCGCCTTTGGTCAGCATCGGCCCGCCAATGCCGGGCACGCCCACCTTGAAGGGCAGCGGAAGCGGCGTCATGTCGTGCACGGTGCCGTTTTTGTGCATATAGGCGATCTTGCCGGTGCGCAGATCGACGCCCGTGACATAGCCCCATGGCGGCGCCTGGCAGGGGATCTGCAGCGGGCCGAGGAAGGGGCCCATGAAGACTCCGTAGGGCGCGCCGTCATTGCGGTTGAGCCCCTGTTCGCTGCCCTTCTCGTCCTGGCCGCGTGGCGGAATCTCGGCAGCCGGCACCAGGCGCGAGGTGAAGGCGAGATAGGTCGGCATGCCGAACATGATCTGCCGTTCCGGATCCACCGCGACGCTGCCCCAGTTGAAGGTGCCGAAATTGCCGGGATAGACGATCGTCCCTTCGAGTGACGGCGGCGTATAGCGGCCCTCATAGCGGTAGCGGTGAAAATCGATGCGGCAGACGAGCTGGTCGAACAGCGACACCCCCCACATGTCCTTTTCCTTGAGCGGTTCGGGCGAAAAGGTGAGGTCGGAGATCGGCTGGGTCGGCGAGGTATGATCGCCCGAGATCGCGCCGCCGGGGGCCGGGATTTCCTTGACCGGGATGATCGGCTCGCCGCTGCGCCTATCGAGCACGTAGAGATCGCCCTGCTTGGTCGGGCCGACCAGGGCGGGAACGACGCTGCCATCTTCTTTCGTCAGGTCGATCAGTGCCGGCTGGGCCGGGACATCCATGTCCCAGAGATCGTGATGCACGGTCTGGCGCACCCAGCGCAGCTGGCCGGTGGCGATATCGAGGGCGACGATCGAGGAGGAGAATTTCTCGACATTGTCGCTGCGGTTGATGCCGAGCTGGTCGGGCACCTGATTGCCGAGTGGGATGTAGACCATGCCGAGCGCCTCGTCGACGCTGAAGACCGACCAGCTGTTCGGCGAATTGGTCGTGTAGGTCTGGCCGGCCGCGATCGGCGTCGTCACATCGGGATTGCCGGAATCCCAGTTCCAGACCAGAGCGCCGGTCTTGATGTCGAAGGCGCGGATGACGCCCGACTGCGCCTGCGTGGAGTAATTGTCGTTCACCGCCCCGCCGATGATGATCTTGCCGGCCACCGCGACCGGCGGCGAGGTGGAATAATAATAGCCGGCCGGGTTGAAGCGCATGCCGGTTTCGAGATGCAGTACGCCCTGATCGGCAAAGCTGGTGCACACCTTCCCGTCCGCAGCGTCGAGCGCGATCAGCCGGGCATCCGAGGTCGGCAGATAGACGCGCTCGGCGCAGGGCTGGCCGGCGGCGACTTCAGGATCGGCATAATAGGTGACGCCGCGGCAGGTCTGGTGCTGCCGGTTGGGGTTCATGCCGGAATTGGAGTCATATTTCCATTTCTCCTTGCCGGTCTTGGCGTCGAGCGCGATCGCCCAGTTATGCGGCGTGCAGAGATAGAGCGTGTCCTTCACCTTGAGCGGCGTCACCTGATAGGTGGTCTCGCTGATGTCCTCCGGCCTTTTGACGTCGCCGGTCTGATATCGCCACGCCTCTTTGAGGGTGGAGACGTTTTCGGCAGTGATCTGGTCGAGCGGCGAATAACGCTGGCCGAACGGCGTGCGGCCGTACTGATGCCATTCTCCATCCGGCACGCTGCCGCCGAAGGCGGGGCTGGCCACGACCTCATCCCTAGGCAGGTCGCCGGCAAGATCGTGCGGATCCGTCGTCATCGAATAGAGGGCGACGGCGATGGCGAGAACAACGGGCACGGCAAGCGGCCAGGGGTTGGCGCCGTAGGTTATGCCCGTCGGGCTGCGAAAGCCGAGCGGCCGGCGGATCCACGGCGTCAGCAGCCAGAGCCCGAGCAGGATGATCATGCCGCCGCGCGGTCCGAGCTGCCACCAGTCGAAACCGACCTCCCACACCGCCCAGGCGAGTGCTGCGACGACGAGCACCGCATAAACCCAGAGCGCCACCGCCTTGCGCATCAGCAGCAGGCCGGCGGTGATCAGAAACATCAGGCCGGCGAACAGATAGAAGAGGCTGCCGCCGAGCGTGACGAGCCAGAACCCGCCGCCACCGAGCGCCAGCCCGATGATGATGAAGAGGATGGAGGTGATAACGATCGCCATAAGGCTGTCTCCCGTTGAGGTCCGCCGGGTGAAGGAGGGGCGGAAAAGCCCCACCGGTCAGCCAGATAGCGCGAGAGAGATGCCTTTCAACGGCTGCATTTGCCGCAGCGTGAAATCACGGTCCGGTTGTAGGAATGCCGGCCGCCGGCTCGAACGATAGGGATTTAATCGTGCTCACGTCCCGCAGAAAGTCGCGAGCACCCGCTCGTGCGGCTTCGGCGGCTCGCTATAGGGGGCAAAATCCGGCTGGTCGTCGTAGGGATTGGCGAGCACCCTCAGCAGCGCCTCGAACAGCGAGAAATCGCCGTTCTCGACCGCTGCCTCGATCGCCTGTTCGACCCGGTGATTACGCGGAATGAAGGCCGGATTGACGCTGCGCATGGCGGCTGCGCGCTCGCCGTCGCTTTGGCGATCGCGTGACAGCCGCTCGCGCCATTGCGCAAGCCAGGTGCCGCAGGAATCCGGCTCTCGGAAGCTCGCGGCGAAGGCTGTCTCCAGGGCGTCATCGCCGGTCAGATCCGACAGCCGCCGGAAGGTCAGGGTAAAATCGGCGCCCTGCGCCTGCATCAGTGAGAGCAGCGCTTGCACCAGTTCGAGATCGCCGTCCTCTTTGCCGGCGAGGCCGATCTTCGCCCGCATACCGGCCAGCCAATGCGCCTGGAACCGCTCGCCATAAGCCCGGATCACGCCATTCGCCTTATCGACTGCGCCGTGGGGCTCGGCGTCGATCAGCGGCAGCAGCGTTTCGCCGAGCCGCGCGAGGTTCCATTGGCCGATGGCCGGCTGGTTGGCATAGGCGTAACGGCCATGCTGGTCGATCGACGAGAAGACGGTCGCCGGATCATAGGCATCCATGAAGGCGCAGGGGCCGAAATCGATCGTCTCACCGGAGATCGTCATATTGTCCGTGTTCATCACCCCATGGATGAAGCCGACATGCAGCCAGCGGGCGATCAGCGCCGCCTGGCGCTCGGAGACTGCCTCGAACAGCGCGAGATAGGGATTGTCGGCTTCTTTCAGGGTGGGGTAATGCCGGTCGATGACATAATCGGCAAGCGCCCGCACGCCGTCGGTATCGCCCCTGGCGGCGAAGAACTGGAATGTACCGACCCTGATATGGCTGGCTGCGACCCGGGTGAAGACGGCGCCCGGCAGCACCTCTTCGCGGTAGACCGGCTCGCCCGTCGTCACCGCCGCCAGCGCTCGCGTCGCCGGAATGCCGAGCGCAAACATAGCCTCGCTGATCATGTATTCCCTGAGCACCGGTCCGAGCGCCGCCCGCCCGTCGCCGCGGCGCGAAAAGGGCGTCGGTCCGGCGCCTTTCAACTGGATGTCGAAACGCCTGCCGCTCCGGTCGACCACTTCGCCGAGCAGGATCGCCCGGCCGTCGCCGAGCTGCGGCGAGAAGCCGCCGAACTGATGGCCGGCATAGGCCATGGCCAGCGGTTGCGCCCCTTCGGGAACGAGATTGCCGGAAAAGATCGCCGCGCCGTCGCGCCGCAGCGTCTCGACGTCGAGCCCGAGCTCGGCGGCCAGCGGTTCGTTGAGCTTGATCAGCCACGGCTCCGCCACGGGCGTCGGCACTTGCGCCGCAAAAAAGCGTTGCGGCAGGCCGGCATAGCTGTTGTCGAAGGCGAAGGCCGCACCGGGCCGGTTTTTCTCGAGGGCGGAGGTCATGACTGATAGGTAGGGCCGGGTGGCCTGCGGCGCAAGCTCTTCACGAAGCATGAGGCCGATGCAAGCAAACGTGATGTGCTTTTCTCTCTCGTCAAAGCTGCTTTGCTATAAAGGACATAGCGCCGCCATGATCGCGGGCGTATACCAGATCGTCTCCCCTTGGCATTACGCCATGTCATCCCCCGCGGCCTTGCAGCCTCGTGTGCTCCGCCGCGCCACCGCGAGTGATCCCGGACGATGTCGGATCAGATTTACCAGGCGCCTATGGTTCGGCGCGCCGCGCCCAATTTCCGGGTGATCGCGATGATCGTCGCGAGTGCGATGCTGATGGAAAATATCGATGCGACCGTGCTGGCGACGGCGCTGCCGACCATGGCGCGCGACTTCGCGGTCAGCGCCCCGGCCATGTCGATCGCTCTCACCTCCTATCTCCTCAGCCTGGCGATCTTCATTCCCGCGAGCGGACGGATGGCCGACAGTTTCGGTTCCCGCACCGTGTTCCGCGCGGCAATCGCCGTTTTCGTCATCGGCTCCATCCTCTGCGCCTTAGCGCCGACGCTGTCCTTCCAGGTGCTGGCGCGACTGCTGCAGGGCCTGGGCGGCGCAATGATGATGCCGGTCGGCCGCCTCGTGCTTATGCGCAGCGTCGACCGCAAGGATATGGTCAGCGCCATGTCCTGGCTGCTGGTGCCGGCGCTGATCGGCCCGATCGTCGGCCCGCCGCTCGGCGGCTTCTTCGTCACCTATCTCGACTGGCGCTGGATCTTCTACATCAACGTGCCGATCGGCATCATCGGCATGATCTTCGTCTCGATCTATATCGACGAGGTCAAAGGCAAGGCGAGCGGTCCCTTCGATACGATCGGCTTCGTGCTCTCGGGCCTCTCGCTCGGCTCGCTGCTTTTCGGCTTCGAAATGTCGAGCCATGAAGGCGAGGGCGCCTTCTCGCTCTTCCTGATCGCCGTCGGCCTCATCTTCGGCATCGCCTATCTCAGGCATGCCCGCCGGCATCCGTCGCCGATTCTGGATTTCTCGCTGATGAAGGTGCCGAGCTTCGGCACTTCGGTCATAGCCGGTTCGCTGACCCGCATCACCCAGGGCGCACAGCCCTTCCTGCTGCCGCTGCTCTTCCAGATCGGCTTCGGCCTGTCGGCCGCCGCCGCCGGCCAGATCGTCATCGCCACAGCACTTGGTGCGCTCGCCATGAAGCCGATGGCAAAATTCGTCTTCAGCCGGCTCGGCTTCCGCCGCAGCCTCGTCCTCAACGGCATCTTCGGCACGGTCGGTTACGGCCTCTGCGCCGCCTTCCGGCCGGACTGGCCGATGCCGCTCATCTTCATCGTGCTGATACTCAGCGCCTTCTTCCTGTCGTTCCAGTTCACCGCCTATAACACGATTGCCTATGACGAGATCGACAAGGAGCGGATGAGCTCGGCCACGAGTTTCTACACCACCTTCCAGCAGCTGATGCTGTCGCTCGGCATCTGCATCGGTGCCTTGGCGCTGCACGGCTCCATGGCCTTCAACAATGTCGAAACGCCGTCGCTCGACGATTTCTCCACCGCCTTCGTCGTCGTCACGCTCATCTCGATCACCGCGACCTTCTGGAACTTGCGTTTCTCCGCGACCGCCGGCGAGGAGATCAGCGGCTACAAGGCCAAACAGACGAAAGACGCGGTCGGAGACTGACGCCCTCAGCCTTCTTGACGCAGATCGGCAATGAACTGGTCTCTCTGGCCTTGTGCCGTAGCAGCCCCCCTCTGCCCTGCCGGGCATCTCCCCACAGGCGGGGAGATCACAAGCGGATTGAACTTCCTACTCATCTACCGTTTCGTCGTGCTGGACGCTCATTGTTTGGGGAAGCCAGTGAGCCCAGCCCATCTCCCCACCTGTGGGGGAGATGCCCGGCAGGACAGAGGGGGGCACACATGGCACGCCGTAGCCGGATACAGGCCTCCTACCGCTGTCATGCCGCCTGCGGCAGGCATGCCTCACAGATCGCCGCGACATGGCGGTGGTCGGTGCCGCAGCAGCCGCCGAGCACGCGCACCGCCGGCATGCGGCCGATGAGCTTGCGGTAGCGGCTGCCGAGATCCTCGGGATCGCCCGCATCCAGCGTCTCGCTATTGTCCAACTGCTCGTGGCTCATGGTAGAGGCGTTGGCGCGAATGCCGGAAATGCGCTTTGCCCAGGCGCTGCCGGGATCGAGTGCACCTTCGAAATGCGAGGGATGGGCGCAGTTGATCATGTAATAGGCCGGCGCCCCGCCGGTCGCCGCATCCGTGGTCTCGATGGCATCCTGAAGGCTGCGACCCGTCACCAGTCTGCCATCCGTCTCCAGCGTGAAGGAGATGGCCGAGGGCATGTTGAACGACTGTGCCGCCCGCGCCACGCCGATCGCCTCGTCAATATTGGTCAGCGTGAAGGCGGTCACCATGTCGGCCTCGGTGCCGGCGAAAGCCCCGATCTGGAAAGCGTGGTAGTCTTCCGCTTCGGCGGCATCCATGCTGCCCGCCTTATAGCCGTCGCCGCGCGGGCCGATCGCGCCGCTGATGACGATCGGCTGCTCCGGCCGCTCATAGGCGCTGCGTAACCCGACGAGCAGGTCGACGGCTTCCTCGTTGGCCGCCTTCAGGGCGTCAGCGGTATAGCCGAGCTTCTGCCCCCAGTCCGGATTGGCGCGCCATGTCGCGGTGTCGAGCACGAAGCCCGTGCCGTGCCGCCGCGCGATATCGAGATAACGGCGATAGTAATTCCGCATCCGCTGGCGCCCGTCTTCGGAAGCCAGCAATATGAAAGCAGCGAAATGCGGAAGCTCGATGCCTTCTTGAAAGATCATCGTCGTTTCCATGCCGCCATCGGTAATGAAGGTGCCGCCTTTGAGCTGCGGCAGACCGTTTCTGTACTTTGCCATTGTTGAAGCCTTTTCCTCGCGGCAGCCGAACAGCTGTCGTCGAACGAAGTTCTCGCGCTTAATCGGCTGCCAAACTAGGCGACTTGCGGTATACTGCCGGCGGTTTTGGCTTTTGCCGGTTAATATCAATCGCTTGGCGCAACCGAAGCTTCCGGGGACGCAGGCAAGTTCTGACCGTGCGCCGATCAAAACTGTACCGCCGGTACAGGAGGGGATATGCGAAAGGGCGAGGAAACCAGGACCCGCATCCTCGATGTGGCCGAGGCGGCTGTGTTGCAGAAGGGGTTCGGCGGCACCTCCATCGAGGAGCTGATTGCCGAGACCGGCATCACCAAGAGCGGCTTCTTCTATCATTTCAGGGACAAGAACGAGCTCGCCAAGGCCCTGCTCAACCGCTACATCGAAAATGACGAGCGCATCTACGACGAGATCTTCAGCCGCGCTAGGGATCTGGTGGACGATCCGCTGCAATCCTTCCTGCTCGGGCTGAAGCTGCTGTCCGAATTGCTCTCCGACCTGCCGAACGGCCATCCCGGCTGCCTTGTGGCGACCGTCTGCTATTACGAGCGGCTGTTCGACCGGGAAATACAGGAGACCAACCGCAATGCGGTGCTTGCCTGGCGGCGGCGTTTCGGCCGCATGCTTCGCGATATCATGGAGGTCTATCCGCCGCGCGAACCCGTCAATATCGACCAGCTCGCCGATATGGTGTCCTCAGTCCTTGAAGGCGGCATCGTCCTGTCGAAGACACTGAAGGAGCCGAACACGCTGGCCGAACAGGTGCTGATGCTGAGGACTTTCGTAAAGATGCTCTTCCTGCCGGCTGCGGAAATGCCGAGAGCCTAGCTGCCGTTAACGTTCCATCGCTGCGGCCAGTTCCGCGAGCTTGCGCACGGTATTGAGATTGCGCGAGGTCGCTGGTTTCAGCGCCGGCAGCTTCAGCTTCGAGCGGCCGGAGCCATTGGGGTAGTGCACATAGATTTCGCGGGCCGCGAGTTTCGCTTCCTCGCCATCGGGCGCCATATTTTCGAGTGCATCGGCAAGGGCTCTTTCGGGCAGGAAATAGACGAGCAGGAAGTTCGGTTTGGCGTCGGGGAAGGGTGCGTCGGCGACGATCGCGTCGAGCTCCTTCCGGGTTCGCACCATCACGCCTGGCCGCTTGCCCATCGTCTTGCCGAGGGCTGCGTCGAGCTTTTCCTCCACCGCCGTTTCGGATTCATCCGAGCGGAAGAGCACATTGCCGCTCTGGATATAGGTTTTGACATCCGTGAAGCCGAGCTCTTCGCAGATTGTTTTCAATTCGGTCATCGGCAAGGCGCCGGTGCCGCCGACGTTTACGGCGCGGAGGAGGGCGATGTAGATGGGCATTTCCTTCTCCTTTGACCGTTGTGCCGTGCCGCCCCCTCTGCCCTGCCGGGCATCTCCCCCACAGGTGGGGAGATTGGCTGGGCTTGCTGGCTTCCCAAACAACCAGCGACGCGGCTGGGCGAAACGGTAGAGAGGCGGGAAGGTTTGGCCACTTGCCGATCTCCCCGCCTGTGGGGGAGGTGCCCGGCAGGGCAGAGGGGGCGACCACGGCACCCCCCTAAAAATTCACATCTTCCCCGCCACCTTGATCGCAAACGCATACTCAAACGCAATCTCTTCCAACCGCTGGAAACGCCCGGACGCGCCGCCATGGCCGGCATCCATATTGGTCTTGAGCAGGATCGGCGCCGCGCCGGTCGTCTGCTCACGCAGCTTCGCCACCCATTTGGCCGGCTCCCAATAGGTGACGCGCGGGTCGGTCAGGCCGCCTAGCGCCAGGATCGGCGGGTAGGCTTTGGGGCCGACATTGTCATAGGGCGAATAGGCGGCGATCTGCTCGTATTCTTCGCGGCTGTCGATCGGGTTGCCCCATTCCGGCCATTCCGGCGGCGTCAGCGGCAAGGTGTCGTCGAGCATGGTGTTGAGCACGTCGACGAAGGGAACGGCGGCGATGATGCCGGCGAATTTTTCCGGCGCCATGTTGGCGACGGCGCCCATCAGCATGCCGCCGGCCGAGCCGCCCTCAGCGATGATCTTCGCGTAAGAGGTGAACTTCTGTTGATTCAGATAATCGGCCGCGGCGACGAAGTCCTTGAAGCTGTTCGTCTTCTTGTCCATCTTGCCGTCTTCGTACCAGGCAAAGCCCTTGTCCTTGCCGCCGCGGATATGGGCGATGGCATAGACGAAGCCGCGGTCGGCGAGCGACAGGCAATTGGTGTTGAAGCCGGCCGGAATGGTGATGCCGTAGGCGCCGTAGCCATAGAGCAGGCAGGGGGCGCTGCCGTCGAGCGGCATGTCCTTGCGGTAGAGCAGGGTGACCGGCACGGTCTCGCCATCCCAGGCGGGGGCGAAGACCCGGCGGGTGACGTAGTCTTCGGGATTGTGGCCCGACGGCACTTCCTGCGTCTTCAAGAGCGTGCGCTCGCGCGTCACCATGTTGTAGTCGTAGAGCTGCGATGGCGTCGTCATCGAGGAATAGGAGAAGCGGATGACATCCGTGTCGTATTCCGCAGCACCCGACAGCCCCAGCGAATAGGCTTCCTCGGCAAAGGCGATCGCGTGTTCCTCACCGGTCGACCGGTCGCGGATGATAATCCGCGGCAGCCCGTCCTTGCGCTCCAGCCACAGGAGATGGCGGGCATAGGCCATGTGGCTGATGATCAGCGTGCCGGGCTTATGGGGAACCACTTCGCGCCAGTTTTCCTTGCCCGGATTGTCCATAGGCGCTTCCATGATCTTGAAATCCTTGGCGCCGCCGTCATTCGTCAGAATATAGAAGACGTCTCCGCCCTCGGTCATCGAATATTCGATGCCTTCCTCGCGCGCCGCCACCAGCTTCGGCTCGGCTGTCAGATCCCTGGTCGACAGCAGCCGGTATTCGCTGGTCTCGTGGTCGTGGATGTCGATATAGATGAAATCGTCGAGCAGCGAGCCGCCGACGCCCATGAAGAAGCCGGCATCGGTTTCCTCATAGACCAGCCGGTCTTCCGACTGCGGCCGGCCGACAATATGGTGGAACACTTTCGAGGGCCGGTGGTTCTCGTCGAGCGCCGAATAGAAGAAGCTCTTACCATCGGGCGCCCAGACGCCGCCGCCGCCGGTATTCTCGATCACGTCGTCGAGATCCTGGCCGGTCGAGAGGTCGCGCACCTTCAGTGTGAAGAATTCCGAGCCCTTATCGTCATAACCCCAGATGCCGCGGCCGTGGTCGCTCGAGTGGTCGAGGCCGGCGAGGCGGAAATAGGCTTTGCCCGTTGCCTCCTTGTCGCCGTCCAGCAGCACCATGCGGATCGTCTCGTCGGCGACATCGCCGTCGCGGGGGATGCGGAAGTAGCGCGGCTGCTCGCCGCCGGTCACGTAGGATGTGCCGTAGGCATAGGCGTCGTCCTTCACCGGCACCGAGCTGTCGTCTTCCTTGATGCGGCCGCGCATTTCGGAAAACAGCACCTTCTGCAGCGGTTTGGTGTCTTCCATCGCCGCATTCATATAGGCGTTTTCAGCTTCGAGATGCCGGCGGATCTCGGGATCGAGGATCGAGGGATCCTTGAACATCGCTTGCCAGTTGTCGGCGCGCAGCCAGGCATAATCGTCCGTGCGGGTAATGCCGTGGCGCGTATCGGAGACGGGCTTCTTCGGGGCGGCAGGCGGTGTCGGCAGGTTCTTGAAAACGGACAAGGAATTGGCTCCGGTGGGAAGGTCGGGTTGGCAAGAGATAGAGGCGCACCGGTTCCGGATCAAGCGCCAAGGGGGAAGGGGGCCTTCCACAGACAAGGCGACGGCTTGTCTCGCCCTGCCTTGATGTCACCACAAAGTTTAAGAAAGTCCGCTATCGCTGCATGAAAGTTACACCTGCCAAGCCCCTGGCAACCCGCCTGTGGCAGGGTGAAGAATGGACAACAGTAAGGGATTTTCTCCGCAATGCCGAAACGTCTGCTCCTGTTTGTATCCCTGGCCGCTCTTGCCGCCCCCGCCTTTGCCGTCGATCCCGCCATCAAGAAGCAGCTGGAGAAACTCGATCCCTCGACCCGCCTGGAGCAGAGCTGCGACACCGAGGCGATGAGCCGCATCAACCAGGACAGCACCGGCTTCAAGCCCGACAAGGTGATCGCCTATACCTTCAAGGATCCGATCGCCGGCGACAATTCGCTGCAGGCGCCGGGCGCGGTCTTCCGCAGCAAGGGCGATTGGTACCATCTCTCCTACACCTGCATCACCGGTCCGCAGCATATCAACGTGCGCCAGCTCGATTACCAGATCGGCGACAAGGTGCCGCGCGAGAAGTGGGAAAAATATTATCTCTACGATTGATCGCCTGTCGCCTTGGCTGCGCTGACCGGCCACATGGTGGTGGACGAATGCCGTCGCTAAACTCGGCCGATCGAATCGTAGAAGTCCTTCCATGAACCGCATCTTGCTTGCTTCGCCGTTTCTTCTGGCCGGCCTCACCACGCTATGCGCGGCCGAAACGCCGCTGCTGCCGGCTGCCGGCGCTCCGGTCATCAAGGGTCCGGCGGTAAAGCTCGTCGAGCCGCATCTGCATATTGCCCGCTCCAACATCGCAGGCCATGCCCGCATTGCGCTGACCTTCGATGCCTGCATGGGCCAGGCGGACGAGCGCATCATGTCGACGCTGGTGCGCGAGCGCATTCCCGCGACGATCTTCGTCACGGCCCGCTGGCTGAAGCGCAACCCCGCCGCGCTCGCCGTCTTCCTGCAGAACCCCGACCTGTTCGAACTCGAAAATCATGGTGAGAACCACATTCCCGCCGTCGATACGCCGACTCGGGTCTATGGCATAGCGTCCGCCGGCTCGCCGCAGGCCGTCCGACAGGAAGTCGAAGGCGGCGCTGCCGCCATGCTCGCATCCGGCATTCCCGCACCGCACTGGTTCCGCGGCTCGACCGCCAAATATGACCTTTCGGCAATCGGCGAAATCCGCGCCCTCGGCTACCGCATCGCCGGTTATTCGGTGAACGGCGACGGCGGCTCGCTGCTCGGCGCTGCAATCACCGAAAAGCGCATCGCCTCGGCCAAGGACCGTGACGTCGTCATCTCCCACATCAACCAGCCGACCCATGCGGCGGGCGAGGGGGTAGCAAAGGCGCTGGTCGATCTGAAGGTGAAGGGCACGGAGTTTGTTCGCCTCGATGATGTCGATGATATGGGGGATGATCGCACGACGGAGTAGTTCGCTATTGAAGGTGTGCCGTGGCCGCCCCCCTCTGCCCTGCCGGGCATCTCCCCCACAGGTGGGGAGATTGGCAAGTAGCCAAGCCTTCGGCCTCTCTACCGTTTTGCCGAGCCGCGATGCCAGTTGTTTGGGGAGGTCACCAAGTCCAGCCGATCTCCCCCCTTGTGGGGGAGATGCCCGGCAGGGCAGAGGGGGGGCGGCCACGGCACGACAGCCACTACAAGGCCTCTACCGCAGTTCACTCCCCGCTCGCGCCCTATCTTCCCCAAACCGCCGCAGCCCCGGCCCGTCGCGATCGAGCGCGAAATCCTCGAACCAGTCGCGATGCATGCCGGCAATCATCGCGCCGATCATCTGGGCAGCGAGATAGGAAAGGGTAATGCCGTTGCCGCCGTAGCCATAGGCGGCGAACACATGCGGCATGCCGGGTGCCGGGCCGATCAGCGGCAGGCCGTCGGCGGTTTCGCCGAAGGTTCCGCCCCAGGCATGGGCGATGCGGGTGTCGGCCCTCGGCCAGAGCCGCTGCATCTTCGCCTGAATCACACGGATCTTCGCCGGCAGCTTCCGCTCGCGCACCGCAGCATTGACGGTGCCGTCGTCTTCACCACCGGCGACGATGCGGTGATCCGCTGTCGTGCGCATGTAGAGATAGGGATGGCTGTCCTCCCAGATCAGCGCCCTGTCGCGCCAGAGCCTTGCCGGGTTTTGGGGCACGGTGGCGAACGCCCAGCTCGAACAGACGCGGTGCAGCTTCGGCATCTCGAGACCCGGCATCGAATAGCCGGTCGCCAGCACAAGATGGCGCGCTTGGATGACATGGCCTCCGTCGGTTTCGGCAGTGACGTGGTCGCCGTCGCTGTGCAGCGCTGTCACCGAAGCCTTGAGCAACTGCGCGCCGCGCCGCACAGCGATCGCGATCAGCGCCCAGGTGAGCAGCAACGGATCGGCTTCCGCCGAACCCGGCGAATAGATCGCGCCATCGCGATCGAGCTCGAACTGGGTGAAGAGATCGGGATGTTCGAGATAGACGCCGGGCAGGCCGGCCCGGCGGCGCAGCTGGCGCTCCGCCTGCAGGTCGCGGGCACCTTCCTGATTGGCGGCGAGATAGAGCGTGTTGCGCGGCCGAAAACCACAGGCGATGCCGTTTGCGGCGATCAACTTGGCAAGGCCGGCGACGGCAGCGGCGCTGCGGCGATAAATGCCGGCCGCACGCTCGAAGCCATACCAGGTCTCCAGCTCGCTGAGCGTGCTGTCGATTTCCCATTGCAGCATCGCCGTGCTGGCGGCGGTGCTGCCAAAGTCCGGTTCCTCCCGGTCGACGACAACAACGGAAAAGCCCCGCGCCGTCAGATGTTCTGCGATCAGCGCACCGGTGATGCCGCCGCCGATCACTGCCACATCGGCAGCAATGCTCTGCTCGATCGGCCGCCACTCCGGACGGATGGCATTCCTCCCCCAAAGCGAACAGCCGCTGACCATCTGGTCATGATCGGATTCGTCGAGGTCGGGATCAGATGCCAACGGATGTCTCCTTGCTTGATCACTTCGGCAATTGCGGCTGCGGTCGTTCCTCGATCAACAACTCCTCGATAATGGTCATGACGATCAACGACAGCGGCAGCGCCAGCATCGCTCCGACCGCACCCCACATCCACGTCCAGAACAGGATGGCGATGAAGACGATGAAGGGGTTGATTTCGAGCCGTCGCCCCATCACCGCCGGGAAGATGATGTTTTCCATGACGAGATGCACCGTGAAGAAGGCGGCGGCAGGCATCAGGCCGACGATGAAGCCGTCATATGTGATGATGCCGGCGATGGCGACGGACAGCGTCATCAGCGTGATGCCGAGATAAGGAATGAAGCTCGACAGGAAGGCGAAAAAGCCCCACAGCACCGGCGCCGACAACCCACTCGCATAAGCGATAATGGTCATGACGATGCCAAGCCCGACATAAATCAGCGAGGCGGTGGCAAAGTAGAAGCCGAGCACCTGTTCGACGGCATTGATGATGCGGATCGCGGCCAGCCGCTGCGGGCGGGTGCGGAAGGTCATGATGATCGTCTTGCGCAGATTGACCCGGCTGGCGAGGAAGAGCAGCAGCGCAGCGAAAAAGATCAGCCCCTGCACCAGCGCCGGCGTCAGGCTCGTGGTCACCACATGCAGGACGTTGCCGGTGTTTTCGAGCAGCGCACCGATTGACATCGGCCCGCTTTCGAATGTCGCCGGCGTGATGTGCAACCATTCGATGCGCTCCAGATAAGGCATGATACGGCTGATCGTGCGCTCGACAAAAGCCGGCGCTTCATTGGCAAGCGTCGTCAGCGGATCCGCAAGCGAGTTGGCCAGCAGCGCGATGACAAGAGCGACCCCGCTTGACAGCAGAAAGGCGTTGGCGAGCCGCGGCACTCCCATCTTGCTCAGATTTTCGGCGGCGAGGCCGAGGATCATGCCGACGACCACCGCAAGCGTGATGGGGATAAGGATCAGCGACATCATATAGACGGCCGCCAGCCCGAGGATGGCGAAGATGCCGATGATCGCCCAGGCCGTGCTGATATCCAGCCCGTCCTTTTCCACACGACGCACCGGCGCAGGTGGTGGCAGCTCCTCCGCCGCCTCCTGCAATGTCTTTGCCCAGGTGCTGGTGCGGCGTTCGCCGTCGGCGATCTTCTTTGCCTGTTTGCGGATGCCGTTGGCGATGCCCATGCGGTGAGGTCCCCGAAGCCCCATTGCTTCGCCACAAGAACGCGCTGCTTCGGTTCCGGTTCCGCAAGGTCACCGCGATGGCGCAAATGGCGCCCGTTGCAGGCGTGCGCGGTCAGGCGAGAGAACCTCCGCCCCGCGCCGGCAAGCAAGCGAGTTGAATTGCATCGCCGGAACAAGCTTGCAGTGGCGGGCGTTCGACGTTGGAAGGAGATAGCTCATGACCGAAGATCCCGATCGGACGAAAACCACCAAGACCTATTCGACCAATCCCCCTTACGCCGACGAGAGCAGCCTGAAAGCCGCCGACCAACGGCGTTGGTGGGCCTGGACGGTCCTCGCGGCAGGCGCGGCCGTTCTCATCATTGCCGGCGTCAGTGTTGCGATCTGGCCCGACCCCGACAATAACGATCCGACGGCGACGGCGTCGACGAAACCGGATCCGATCAATACGCAACCGTCCGGTCCCGGCACGTTCAACGATGACCCGGTCTCCGGCCCTGCACGGCCGCCGGAAGCAACAGACCGTTCGCCGGCGCCGAGTGGCAACGGCGGCGGGCCGACGGGGGTGACGACGCCATTGGGAACCGAGAAGGTCCAATAGCGTCTCCCGGTTCAGGCCGACAGCGTCAGGCCGATGCCCCAGGGATCCCGGAGGAAAACGCCGCCATCGCGCTTCTCGCTGTTGATCTCCAGTGCGTCGAGCTTAGAGACCGCCGCATCGAGCGTCGCCTTGTCGTTGAAGCGGATCTTGTAATCGGACAGGCCGGTCATATTGTCGGCGCGCGGGCCCGCACCCCGGCTGTTCCAGATATTGGCGGCGAGATGGTGGTGATAGCCGCCGGTCGCAAAGAAGCTCGCGCCGGGATAGCGGGCCATCAGCTTCAGGCCGAGCACGTCGCGATAGAAGGCGTCGGCCTGCGGGATATCGCCGACCTGCAGATGCAGATGGCCGATCGCCGTCCCCTGCGCCATGCCGTCCCAGCGATCGTCCGGCGCGCTGTCGTAAAGCGCCTGCAGGTCGAGACGCTGCGTCGCCATCTCCACCATGCCGTCCTGATGAAACTTCCATCCCTTGTGCGGCCGGTCGGCATAGATTTCGATGCCGTTGCCTTCCGGGTCTGAAAGATAGATCGCCTCGCTGACGAGATGGTCGGAAGCGCCGTCAAGCACGACATTGTTATGCGCCGCATGCCGCAGCCAGCGCGCCAGTTCGGTGCGGTCCGGCATCAGGAAGGCGGTGTGGAACAGGCCGGCGGCGTTTCGCGGCGCGACGGCGGCATTGCCGGCGGTCGTCAGCGTCAGCAGCGGCTGCCCGCCGACGCCAAGGACTTCGCCGCTTGCCGTCTTTTCGATGACTTTCAGGCCGAGCATCGACTGATAAAAGCCGGACACAAGCGCAAGGTCTCGGACGACGAGATGCGATTGGTCGATATAGGCAGGCCGCGTCAGCGCATAGGATGTCTCGGTCGTCATGAATAATTCTCCTGCCTCTGAAATTGAAGGCGCACCGGCGGTGGCGGCAACCATGCCGCCTGTAGCAAACCCGAGAAAGTGTCGCCGGTTCATTCGCCTGATCTCCTCGGGTTGCCGTACTTGACCTCTATATGGCTCATCTGGATTGTTCACAGAAGGCTCGTTTTTGAGGATGAAGCGTTGAGCAGCTGTTGACGATGACGCGAGCCGGCCTTGATCGGAGTCAATGCGCCCATATCTTTATTAGAGCAAGCTTATGCATCTCAGTCATGGAGGGAAGCCATGTACAGGAAGATTATCGTGGCGATCGCGCTCGGCCGCCTCGACAGGGGAGAGAACATTCTTCGCAAGGCCGCGTCGCTGCTCGATGACGGCGGCGAGATCGTCGCCCTCAACGTCGTCGAGGATGTGCCGACCTATGTCGCGATCGAGCTCCCGGCCAATATGCTCGAGGACGCATTGAAGGACAGTCGCGACAAGTTGGAAGGGCTGGTTGCTACCACCGGAATTGCGGCAAGGATCGACATCCGCAACGGTCCGCCGGCCAAGGCCATTATCGCGGCCGCCGAAAGCCATGGCGCCGACCTCATCATCCTCGCCTCGCATATTCCGGATTTTTCCAACTACTTTATCGGCGCCACGGCCGACCGCGTCGTGCGTCACGCCAAGTGCTCAGTGCTAGTCGAGCGGCAGAAGATCTGAATCTGCGCCGCTCCGTTTTCCGAGTGCTCTTTCGCGCCGTCGAGGCGGGGAAGATGTCGTGCGGTCTGTCACGAAGATTTACCGCTGGCGCGACGTGCCGCTGTTGCGCCGCCATCGGTTCAATGCGACCATCACCATCGGGCACGAAACGGATTGGCGCGCATGGCTGAGTTCAACGGCATTCGCTGGGCTTACGACAGATATGAGCTGATCGCCGATGGCATCGTCCATGGCGTCGGCCTCGTGCTGGCGCTGATCGGCGCCACCGTTCTGATCTTCTACGCCACGGTCTGGAGCTCCTATGGCGCACTCGCCGCCGCCTGGATCTATGGCGTCGGACTGGTGCTGACGCTTGCCATTTCCTTTTCCTACAATCTCTGGCCGGTCTCGCGCACGAAATGGTTCCTGCGCCGCTTCGATCATTCGGCGATCTTCATCCTGATCGCCGCCACCTATACACCCTTCCTCCAACGCGGCGCGGACGATCCGCTGCTCTTGTACATGCTGGTGGCGATCTGGCTGTTCGCCGTCGTCGGCATCGTCCTGAAATGCGCCTTTCCCGGCCGCTACGACCGTCTCGCCATCCTGCTTTACCTCGCCATGGGCTGGAGCGGCGTGCTGGTCGCCGGGCCTGTCTCCGCGCGCATCCCCTCCGCCTCGATGCTGCTGATCGTCATCGGCGGCGTCCTCTACTCGCTCGGCGTCATCTTTCATGTCTGGGAGAAACTGCGCTTCCAGAATGCCATCTGGCATGGCTTCGTCGTCATCGCCGCGGCCGTGCATTATTCGGCGGTGTTCACCTGTTTCAGCCTGTCGGCATCGGGTTTCTGAACGGCGGCCGGGCGCAACCGTCCCGCAACCGCGGTCTCCACTGCCGTTTACATCTTCTGAACCGCGGCGTATGCCACCCCAGATAGCCAATCAAACCGGACCAACCATGACAGACACCGTCCTCATTCGCGACGCTACCGAAGCCGATCTTCCCGCCATCCGCGAGATTTACAATCACGCCGTGGAGCACACGACGGCGATCTGGAACGAGACGCTCGTCGATCTCGAAAACCGGCGGGAATGGCTGAGGGCGCGCAAGGGGCGCGGCTTTCCCGTCATCGTCGCCGAAATGTCGGGCAAGGTCGCGGGCTACGCCTCCTACGGCGATTGGCGCGCCTTTGACGGCTACCGCCATACGGTCGAACATTCCGTCTATGTCGACAAGGATTGCCGCGGCGCCGGTATCGGCGAGACCCTGATGCGCGAATTGATCGCGCGTGCCGCCGCCGGCAATGTCCACGTGATGATCGCCGGCATCGAGGCTGAGAACACCGCCTCGATCCGGCTGCACGAGAAGCTCGGCTTCCGCATCGCCGGCAGATTTTCCGAGGTCGGCACCAAGTTCGGCCGCTGGCTGGATCTCACCTGCATGGAGCTTCGTCTGCCCTCCAAAACGGATTGACCGCTTGGCTTGGAAGACCGGATGGCCGCTTGCCCGGGCAAAGCGGATGAACGCTTCGGACGGAGTGACCCCGCAAATCATTGCCGGCGCGTTCGCCATCTTTTTATTGTATTCTGAGCTGTGTAGAAATGGGAGCGCCTGCTTCGCGAGAGGCGGCGTGATAAGCGTCATGGAGATCAACAGTTCAATGGCAATGCATCGATCGGCGCTCGGCCTCCTTGCCTTCCTTCTTCTCGCCGCCGCTCCGATCTCTACGCGCGCTGCCGATTGCGGCAGCACGGCCTCGCCGAAGCTCGACTGGCAGGAATGCTCGAAGAAAAACCTGATGCTGCAGGGCAGTGATCTCGAAGGCGCCAATCTCTTCAGCACCGATTTCTCGCTGACCGATCTCAGTGGTGCGAATTTCAAATCCGCCAATCTGGAGAAGGCGACTTTGGTGCGTGCCTCGCTCGAAGGCTCACATGCCGAAGGGGCCAACTTCGCCAAGGTCGAGGCCTATCGCGCCAGTTTCGCGAATATTGCCGCCGAAGGCGCTTCCTTCGCCGGCGCTGAGCTGCAGCGCGCCAATTTCGGCGGCGCCCGGCTCGCCGGCGTGAGCTTCGAAAAGGCCGAACTCGGCCGCGCCGATTTCGACAAAGCAGTGCTGACGGGGGTGAAATTCTCCTTCGCCAATCTCTCCCGCGCCGATCTCTCCAACGCCACCTTCGAAGGCCCGGCGACATTCGAGCGCGCCTTCATGTTCCTGACCCGCATCGAGGGCCTCGACCTCTCGGCTGCCGCCGGGCTCGAACAGGCGCAGATCGAGCTCGCCTGCGGCGATGCCTCGACCAAGCTGCCGCCCGGCCTCTCGGCGCCGGCAACCTGGCCATGCCCTGCAGAGCACGAGTGATCGGTCGGGTTTCGCAGGATCGCGCGGCCGGATTATCGACTGCGATGGATGCCGGAGCTAGTGGAGCTTGAACTCGCCCATGACGCGGCGCCATTCGTTAGGTCCGATCAGTTGCTGATGGGTGTAGCGAACGGAGTGTAGCGGCCCGTCGAGCGTCGACTGCCAGAAATCGAGAAACTTGTGCATTTCCGGAAAGTCCGGGGCGAGGTCGTAATCCTGCCAGACATAGGTCTGCAGCACGGATTCAAAATCAGGAATGCGATAGAGGATATGCGCGGTGGTCAGTCCATAGCCGTTCAGCTGACGCTCCAGATCTGATGAAAATTGCATGCTTCATCTCCGTTTCATGACGCTCGAAAGGTGGCGCAAAATTTTGCGGCCATCAACGGATTTCTGAACGCGCCCACCCTGTTTATTGTTCCTTTACAGGATGTTAGCAGCCACTTCGAGTGAGTGCTAATTTTTTTACGGCGCCCTCTTGAAATGGGAAAAGCGCAAAACCAGATCATTGCGCGCAGAACGCTCGATCGAGGTTTTGCACCCGCCCGGACTGGTCATCCGGTCCGGCCAGGGGAACAACATCATTATTGTTTGTCCATTGGAGGAAAACATGTCGTTCCGACCGCTTCATGATCGCATTCTCGTCCGCCGCGTCGATTCCGAGGAAAAGACCAAGGGCGGCATCATCATACCCGATACCGCCAAGGAAAAGCCGCAGGAAGGCGAGGTCATCGCCGTCGGCCCCGGTGCGCGCGATGATGCTGGTCAGGTCCAGCCGCTCGACGTTAAGGTCGGCGACCGCATCCTGTTCGGCAAGTGGTCCGGCACCGAGATCAAGATCAACGGCGAAGACCTGCTGATCATGAAGGAAAGCGATGTCATGGGCATCATCGAGGCCCGGGCCGCCGAAAAGATCGCCGCCTGAGGCGATTTCCGCGCATTAGTCAAAAAAGCTGCCTATTGAAGGAGTTACAGAATGGCTGCGAAAGAAGTCAAATTTCATAGCGATGCCCGTGAACGCATGCTGCGTGGGGTCGATGTATTGGCCAATGCGGTGAAAGTAACGCTCGGCCCGAAGGGCCGCAACGTTGTGATCGACAAGTCCTTCGGCGCGCCGCGCATCACCAAGGACGGCGTTTCGGTCGCCAAGGAAATCGAACTTGAAGACAAGTTCGAAAACATGGGTGCCCAGATGCTGCGTGAAGTAGCATCCAAGACGAATGATCTCGCCGGCGACGGTACCACGACGGCGACCGTTCTTGCCCAGGCGATCGTCAAGGAGGGCGCAAAGGCGGTTGCCTCCGGCATGAACCCGATGGATCTGAAGCGCGGCATCGATCTTGCCGTCGACGCGGTGGTCGCGGAATTGAAGGCTAACGCCCGCAAGATCTCCAACAATTCCGAAATTGCCCAGGTCGGTACTATTTCAGCCAACGGTGATTCCGAGATCGGCCGCTATCTCGCCGAAGCGATGGAAAAGGTCGGCAACGAAGGCGTCATCACGGTCGAAGAGGCCAAGACCGCCGAAACCGAACTCGAAGTCGTCGAAGGCATGCAGTTCGACCGCGGCTACCTCAGCCCCTACTTCGTCACCAACCAGGACAAGATGCGGGTCGAGCTCGAGGATCCCTATATCCTGATCCATGAGAAGAAGCTGTCGAACCTGCAGTCGATGCTGCCGGTTCTCGAAGCTGTCGTTCAGTCCGGCAAGCCGCTCCTCATCATCGCTGAAGATGTCGAAGGCGAAGCCCTTGCAACGCTCGTCGTCAACAAGCTCCGCGGCGGCCTGAAGATCGCTGCCGTCAAGGCCCCCGGCTTCGGCGACCGCCGCAAGGCCATGCTCGAAGACATCGCCATCTTGACCGGCGGCACCGTCATCTCCGAAGACCTCGGCATCAAGCTCGAGAATGTGACGCTCAACATGCTTGGCCGGGCCAAGAAGGTGGCGATCGAGAAGGAAAACACCACCATCATCGATGGTGCCGGTTCGAAGGCGGAACTTGACGGTCGCACCGCTCAGATCCGCGCCCAGATCGAAGAGACCACCTCCGACTACGATCGCGAGAAGCTGCAGGAACGTCTTGCCAAGCTCGCCGGTGGCGTTGCCGTCATCCGGGTCGGCGGCTCGACGGAAGTCGAAGTGAAGGAAAAGAAGGACCGCGTCGACGATGCGCTGCATGCAACCCGCGCGGCGGTCGAAGAAGGCATTCTGCCCGGCGGCGGCGTGGCATTGCTGCGCGCGGTCAAGGCGCTCGACGCTATCAAGACCGCCAATGATGACCAGCGCGTCGGCGTCGACATCGTTCGTCGTGCAATCGAGGCGCCGGTTCGCCAGATCGCCGAAAACGCCGGCGCGGAAGGTTCGATCATCGTCGGCAAGCTGCGGGAGAAGAGCGAATTCGCTTACGGCTGGAACGCCCAGACCGGCGAATATGGCGATCTCTACGCGCAGGGCGTCATCGATCCGGCCAAGGTCGTTCGCACCGCACTACAGGATGCCGCCTCCGTGGCCGGCCTGCTGGTGACGACGGAAGCGATGATCGCCGAGAAGCCGAAGAAAGACGCCGCACCGGCAATGCCGGCCGGCGCCGGCATGGACTTCTAAGCGATCGCCTGGCCCGTCCTGCCCTCGGGGCGGGCCTCGCCACCAAAATGAGAATGCATGAAGTTCCATCGGTCAACATCAGTGGAGCCAAGCCATGAGAAAGGAAAGCACCAGCAATTCCATCGAGCAGCAAGCCAGGGCAGCGATCAGCGCGGCGCATCTGCTTCATCCAGCGAAACATTTCAGTCACCCGCGTGACGTGCTGACCGCCACCGACATCAGCAATGACGAAAAGCGGGCCATTCTCGCCTCCTGGGCATCCGATATCTTCGCCATCGAATCCATACCTGCTCTTCGCCTTTATCCCGGGGCGGAAAGAGCCGTCTCCTATGACGAGATCCTTGAAGCGCTGAAGACGCTGGATAAGGGTGATCAGCAATCCGGGGAGCAGGGTTCGTCCGCTCCCTCTGGGGCCCGCAGGGCCCGTCGCCACAGGCTGGCGGCACGCCGGCTGCCGCGGCTCGGCTTTTGCAGCTATTCGAGAGGAGGACGGCGTTACCAGCCATTTGAGAGCTGCCCCTCCAGCTGACCTGACGCGTGCTCCCTTGAGGACGCAGGCATGATTTTTGCCGACGACTCTTTGCTCAACTGAGGAGGTTTTGCCAATGAAGATCGCTCAGATTGCACCGCTTGCCGAGAGCGTTCCGCCAAAGCTCTACGGCGGAACGGAGCGGATCGTCTCTTATCTTACTGAAGAACTCGCAGGCCAGGGGCACGAGGTCACGCTGTTTGCCAGCGGCGATTCCGTCACCCGCGCGAGACTGCTGCCGTGTGCGAACGTCGCACTTCGGTTGAATCCGACGGTCAAGGACCATCTGCCGCATCAGGTCGTGATGCTGGAGGAGATCCGTCAGCGCGCGCATGAGTTCGACGTGCTGCATTTCCACATCGATCTCGTGCATTTCCCGCTGATCCGCGATTTCGCCGATCGCACGGTTACCACACTGCACGGACGGCTAGACCTGCCTGATCTCAAGCCGTTTTACACGGCGTTCCCGGACGTTCCGCTGGTGTCGATCTCCAATGATCAGCGCCGCCCGATGCCACCGGTCAACTGGCGCGGCACGGTCTATCACGGTTTGCCGGCCGATCTACTTCCCTTCACGGAGAATCCGAAGGGCAATTACCTTGCCTTCCTCGGGCGGATTTCTCCGGAAAAGCGCCCCGACCGCGCGATTCAGATTGCGGCAAAGGTCGGAATGCCGCTGAAGATCGCCGCCAAGATCGATAATGTTGACAGAGCCTATTGGGAAACCGTGATCGAGCCGATGGTAAAGAGCCATCCGCATGTGGAATACATCGGCGAGATCAATGAACACCAGAAGGCTGACTTCCTTGGCAATGCAGGCGCTCTGCTCTTCCCCATCGACTGGCCGGAACCCTTTGGACTGGTGATGATCGAGGCAATGGCCTGCGGCACGCCGGTGATCGCGTTCGGCTGCGGCTCGGTTCCCGAGGTCATTGACAATGGCGTCTCCGGCATTCTGGTCGACAGTGTCACCGAGGCGGCCGAGAACGTCGAATGGGCGCTCCGGCTGGATCGACGCAGAGTGCGGGGCGCATTCGAAAAGCGCTTCACTGCGGAGCGGATGGCGTTCGACTATCTCGACATCTATCGCAACTTGCCGGGTGTTCGCACCAAAGCGGCGCCAATCCGCCGGTCGAATGGTCAGGCGCCCGACCTGCAGGCTGTCGCCTGACGCCAAGGAGGAGACATGTCGAACATTTCTGCGGGCATCGACGCCGCCACTGCATCACTACGCCCGGCGGCGGTCGCCCAGTTCTTCATTCCGGCTGCCGCATCGCTGCAGGAGCGCCGGCCGCGTACCCTGAAGCACGGCGATACGTTCGCCGTCTTCGACTACAATGGCGACGCTCTATCCGGGCCTGGAAGCCCAGAAGGTCTTTACCACCGGGATACCCGTTATCTCTCGCATCTCTACCTGACGATCAATGGACAGCGGCCGATGCTTTTGTCGTCGACCCTTCGAGATGACAACGCCACGCTGACTTGCGACCTCACCAATCCTGACCTGTTCGATGACAGGGGAAAGCTGGTCATGGGACATGACCTGATTCACCTGCGCAGGTCACGGTTTCTGTGGAATGACCGCTGTTATGAGCGGGTGGCTGTGCGGAATTATGACGAACGGCGCCAACATGTCCGCATCCAGATCGCGTTCCAGGCGGATTTCGCCGATCTTTTCGAAGTCCGCGGAACGGCAAGAGCAAAGAGAGGCCGCGATCTTCCCGCCGTAATCGAGCCGGCTTGCATCCTCCTTTCCTATATCGGCCTGGACGATCGCAAGCGGTCGACGCGACTTTCCTTTGTACCTGAGCCCTCGGAAATCCGCAGCGATCTTGTGACCTACGATTTCGAGCTCGATCGGCACGAGTCCAGATCGCTCTTCATCACCATCGGCTGCGACCAGACCTCCGCCGATCAACCTGCCCATTATTCTTTCTTCCTGGCGCTGCGGGATGCACGCCGTGCGCTGCGCGCTTCTTCCTCGCGCGCGGCTTTAATTGCAACTTCCAACGAGATCTTCAACGAAGTTTCGCGGCGCAGCGTCTCCGACCTCTACATGTTGATGACCGACACGGCGGAAGGTCCCTATCCCTACGCTGGAATTCCCTGGTTCAGCACCGTCTTCGGCCGCGACGCTTTGATCACCGCGCATCAGACACTTTGGCTCGATCCGGAGATTGCGCGCGGGGTTCTGTGTCATCTGGCCGCCAACCAGGCGGCGAACGTCGATCCTGCCTCGGACGCCGAGCCGGGCAAGATCCTGCACGAAGTGCGTTACGGTGAAATGGCCGAGCTGGGCGAGGTTCCATTCCGGCGTTATTACGGCAGCGTCGACTCGACGCCGCTGTTCGTCATGCTGGCAGGCGATTATCTCAAACGAACCTCGGATCTTGCGACTATCGAACGTCTGATGCCGCATATCGAGGCAGCGCTGACATGGATCGACGAATACGGCGATCGCGATGGCGACGGCTTCGTCGAGTATGGTCGGCTGACCGAAGAGGGCCTGATCAATCAGGCATGGAAAGACAGCCACGACTCGGTGTTTCATGCCGATGGCACATTGGCCAGGGGGCCGATCGCGATCGCCGAAGTTCAGGCTTATGTCTATGGGGCTTGGCTAAGTGCCCTGGAAATCTTTCGGCGAATCGGTAAGCCGGAACGAGCGGCGAGCTTTCTCGCGCGGGCGGAAGCACTGCGCCGTGCCTTTGACATCAGTTTTTTCGACGAGGAACTCGGCACATATGTGCTGGCCCTGGACGGGGACAAACGACCTTGCCGGGTTCGATCGTCGAACGCCGGCCATGCCCTGTTCACCGGTATAGCTTATCCTGAACGGGCGGCACAGATTGCCCGCACTCTGATGAGTGCATCGTCCTTCTGCGGCTGGGGCATTCGCACCCTTCCCTCCACCGAAGCACGCTACAATCCTATGAGCTACCACAATGGTTCGGTCTGGCCGCACGACAATGCGATGATCGCCAGTGGCCTTGCCCGTTATGGCTATCGAACCGAAGCGGCGCGCATCTTCGAAGGGTTGTTCGCAGCCGCCAGCTATATCGAGCTTCGGCGGCTTCCCGAACTTCTTTGCGGCATGCCGCGTCAGCGGGCACGGGGGCCGACCTTTTATCCGGTTGCCTGCTCGCCTCAAGCATGGGCGGCTGCAGCGCCCCTGTCTTTGCTGCAATCCTGTCTCGGCCTCGGCTTCGACCCGGATGGCATGCAAATCAGCTTCAATCTGCCGCAACTTCCCTCGTTCCTCGACGAGGTGATCTTGCGGCACCTGTGGATCGGCAGTGGTTCGGCTGACGTCGCCATCCGGGGGTCGGGACGGCAGGTCGTGGTCGATGTCATCGATCGTCGGGGCAACGTTCAGGTGCTCACCACCGCATGACGAAGCACGGTCTGGAGTAGGCGGGTCCCCGCCTCTCTAATCCTCTTCCTCTTCATCCGCCCTCAGCAGGTCGATCAGCGCAGCAATCCGGCCGGTCGGCAGAGGTCGGCCTTCGCCCATTAGCGCCTCATCGTTGTTGGCCCAGGCAAATGCCTCGGCAAGTTCGGCCTGCGTTGCACCTGTTGCGATGACCTCGGCTACAAGCGTGCTGTCGGCAGGCCCAAGGACGGCGATGACGTCGCCTGAAGTCATTGTCATAGCCATTTCTCCTGGTTCAAGCTGCGCCCAGCATATGGTGCGCCTATAAATGAAATCAATTTTCCTCTGCGAAATTCCATCCCCTTGAAACGTTAAGCCGCTGAATTACATAAATATTGTCGATCGCTGAAGAGGGGTCGACAGAAGGTCCAGGAGACGCCGGTCGCTCTTGGCGTCTCCTTGTATCCATGTTGCTTATGAGGAGGATATGGCTATGAGGACAAACTCCGACTTCACGCCCCTGTTTCGCTCGAGCGTCGGCTTCGAACGAATGTTGAATGCGCTCGAGGCTGCACGCCGCGCCGAGACAGTCGACAACTGGCCGCCTTATGACATCGTCAAGACCGGCGAGGATGATTACCGCATCACCATGGCAGTGGCGGGCTTCTCACAGGATGAATTGGCGCTCAGTCAAGAGGAGAACATGCTCGTCGTCTCCGGCCAGAAGGCGAATGGTGAAGATGTTCAGTATCTGCATCGCGGCATTGCCACACGGCCGTTTCATCGCCGGTTCGAACTCGCCGACCACGTGAAGGTTGTGGATGCCGAGCTCGTCAATGGTCTGCTGACCATCGGTCTCAAGCGCGAAACACCGGAAGAGGTGAAGCCGCGCCAAATTGAGATCGCAACGGCTCAGGCGATGCCGAAGGCGGTACCGGAACAGATCGAAGCCGGCAAGCACGCGGCTTGAGCTCTGCCCCGGCAGCAGGCAGCCATCGGCCAGATGGCTGGCGCCATGTGGAGAGCTTGCCCAACAACCACCAGAAAGGAGTAAAACCATGAGTGTCCGTGACTTGATTCCCTGGGGTCGCACCAACGGCAACCAGGGTCCGAGTCTCCTTCGCGACGATGACCGCGATCCCTTCCTGTCGCTCCATCGCGAGGTCAATCGGCTGTTCGACGATGTTTTCCGCGGCTTCGGCTCCGGGCTACCGTCACTGCGTGGCGCCAGCGGCTTTGGTGCCGGCTGGCCGAGTGTCGAAATCTCCGATACCGACAAGGAAATCAAGGTGACGGCCGAAGTACCCGGCCTCGAGGAAAAGGACATCGAGGTCCTGCTCGATGACGGCGTTCTGACGCTGAAAGGTGAAAAGCGTTCGGAGACCGAAGACAAGGAGAAGCAGTTCTCGGAGCGCTACTACGGCCGCTTCGAGCGGCGCATCCCGCTCGGCACCGAGGTCAAGGAAGACCAGGTCGAGGCCACCTTCAAGAACGGCGTCCTGACCGTAAGCTTGCCAAAAACCGAAAAGGCTCAGTCACAGGTCAAGCGCATCGCCATCAGGAGCTGATCGAAACGAGCGCGGCGGCCGCCCCGCGGCCGCCGCTTGTCCTTGCCGGAATGGGGAGGATAAACGATGGAAACTGTTCATCAATCACAGAAGGAAAGCGAACCAAAGTCCTGCGGTCCCCGCGCCTCGAACAACAGTCGGCGCAGCCATCCTCTTGCGGGAAGATCACTGTTTCCAGAGAATGCCACTGCCCGCATCTTGAAACCGTCCTGCTCCGTGATGACGTTGGCAACCGCACCGACCAAGGGGTGGCGGCTTGTCTTCGATCGCTGCAGCGCTCCGTTCATCGAGCCTCTGCTGGGCTACACCGGCAGTGGTGAGACGCTGGTGCAGGTGGAGTTGAAATTTCCGACCCTCGAATCGGCCATTCGCTATGCGGAGCGGCAGGGTCTCGATTACTTCTTGCAACGACAGGCAGACACGGGCGCACAGCTGTCTCCGAGGCTGGTCGTGCCCGGACGAGAGGGCGGGAGACGGGGTCATGATCTGCCCGAACAAAAGGCAGCATGAGGTGCGCCCATGAACCCGCATGTCGTCGATTGCCACAAAATCCAGCTCGACAGGTTTGCTTTAACGGTTGCTGCGGCCGCGCGCGGTCGTTTCGGGCGTGGTGCGAAGCCGGTCCCCGAACTGCCCGAAAGCCCGACCGAGCTCGAATTTAAGGAGATCGCAGGCGACGCCTTTAGGAAGGGCGGACTGTTGTTCCTGGCGGGAATATCGGCAACAGCCCCACTTGCAGCTCCCCGCGCCACGATTTCCGAGGCTTGCGGTGACGGTGATCCACTGGCGCCGCAGCCGTCTCCTGTCCACAGGAGGCGGTCCATTGATGATCCAACCAAAACAAGAAGGAGAAATGACCGATGCTGAAGTCTCTGTCTTCTAACAACCGGACGGCTTTCGATATCGTCAATATCGTTGCCGGTCTTGGCCTCTTGATCTCACCCTGGCTGTTCGGCTTCGCCGCTGAAACTTCTGCAGCCTGGAATGCATGGATTGTCGGCGCTGCCATCACCGTGCTCGCCGTCGCGGCTCTCTATGCGTTTTATGAGGCGGAGGAGTGGGCGAACCTGGTGCTCGGCCTTTGGGCCCTGGTCGCTCCATGGATTCTTGGCTTTTCGGCCGCGACGGCAGCCATGTGGGCGCATGTGATTGCCGGCATTGTAGTCGCTGTCCTGGCCGCAGGCAGCATCTGGTTCAGTCATAACCATCCGCTGTCGGCCGCATGAGTCCGGTCTGAACGGGCTCGGGTGTCCGAGCCCGTTCTTTTGCCCGGTGCCAAGGACGATGTCGGAGTAGTAACCGTCAGATCCAAGGAGCAACCGATGTTTGATCCCTCCGCAAGACTCCACACGATTGCTGCTTCCGTAGCCATTGCCGCTGGAGCCGCGCTTTTCGCAGTCACACCGAGCGTTGCACAGACAGCAGGAGCGGCACCGTCGGCCACCTTGCCGACGCTGGCACCGATGCTGGAGCGTATCACGCCTGCCGTCGTCAATATTGCCGTCCTCTCGCGCTCCCCCTCCGAGAACAATCCGCTATTCAGCGATCCCTATTTCCGTCGGTATTTTAATCTGCCGGAGCAGCAGCAGAGAGCCAGAATGAGTGCCGGTTCGGGCGTCATCGTGGACGCCTCCAAGGGCTACGTCCTGACGAACTACCACGTCGTTGATGGGGGTACGGACATTTCAGTCACGCTCAAGGATGGCCGGCAACTCGCTGCGAAACTTGTCGGCAGTGACAAGGGTACCGACCTTGCTCTGCTCCAGGTCGATGCGCGGAACCTTACGGCCATTGAGATCGGAGACTCCGATGCTCTCAAGGTGGGGGACTACGTTGTCGCAATCGGTAACCCCTTCGGGCTCGGCCAGACGGTGACATCTGGTATCGTCAGTGCGCTCGGACGAAGCGGCTTGAACATCGAGGGCTACGAAGATTTCATCCAGACCGATGCCTCCATCAACCCGGGCAATTCAGGCGGTGCCCTGGTGACGCTAGATGGCAAGCTGGTCGGGATCAATACCGCGATTCTCAGTCCTGCGGGCGCCAATGTCGGCATCGGCTTTGCGGTGCCAACCACCATGGTCGTGTCGGTGATGAAGCAGCTGATCGCCCATGGCGAGGTACAGCGTGGCCGATTGGGCGTCGGCATCCAGGATATCACACCGGATCTGGCGGACGCGCTCGGTCTCGGTGACCTGCGCGGCGCGCTCGTCGCCAACGTCGAACCCGGCTCGGCCGCCGATCGGGCTGGACTGAAAACCGGCGATGTGGTGACCGCCGTGGACGGCAACGCGGTGCGTAGCGCGACTGACCTCAGGAACCGCATTGGCCTCACGCCAGTGGGCAGCGAGATTAGACTGACCGTGAAGCGCGGCAGCGAGCAGCGCGAGATTGAAGTCACCACCACGAGCGAAAGTCGCACCTCCTCTGGCCTCTCGGGGACACTGCTCGACGGTGCGATATTGCGGGACGCCTCGGCACCCGAATCCGGGGCAGCTGGAGCCTCGGGCGTCGTGATCGAGAGCGTGGCTGCTGACAGCCGAGCCGACCGCGCCGGCCTTCGTGCAGGCGACGTAATCGTCGCGGTCAACAGAACCCCAGTCTCCTCGGTTACAGAATTGCGTCGTACCATCAGCAAGGCGGCTGTAGCCGCCCTGGAACTATTGCGGGATGGCGCGCGCTTTCTTTTGGTCATCAGGTGAATGAGGGTGAGCGTCCCTCTCGTGATGTTAACGCGCTGGCCGGCCCGCTGAGTGTAGTGTTTCTACACCGCGGGCCAATCGCCGACGGGCGCTCATGCCCCGAAGATTTTCAACGAACGTGCGGTTCCTTGTTCCGCTGCGGAAGCGACGTCATCAAGGCTGCTCTCCGGCGCCAGCAGATCGTGTTTCTCAGCAAACGCGACGAACAGGCCGCGGGCGGTTTCCGCCTCGATTTCGCCGCGGAGTGCGGCGGTGCAGGCCTTGAGGGCAATAGAATGGGCGGGGTCTCTGAATGTCTCCGGCCATTCGGCAAGATGCCGATACGCCTCCATGACTGTTCGGACCTTCGCTGGAAATCCAAGGCCGACAAAAATAGTGACAGGCTGTTTGAACACATCGGGTTTCATCATTCGCTCCTTCCCTACCGCGATGTTGAACGAGCAATCTGCGCCAAGCGGCCTCCGAGCTGTGATCGGCGATAAGGCAGCGGCCTCTTAGGGGCGCTCGGCTTGCGGCAGATTAATTGGTTTTTGCGGGCTTTTAATTCAATAGGAACGAAGAAAAAATTGGCGCCTTTATCGCCGAAAATGCGGTGGAGAAAGGGCAGATCGGCAGGCGTGATTTCCCGCAGGGTCAGCCGGTCGGGCAGCGCCATCGGCCGCTCCTGCGTGCGGAATCCCCCTTGGCCGCTTTCAGAGCCGAACGCCTTATTTCCCGGGCTCGAACACCATGGCGTGGCCGTTGATGCAGTAGCGCAGGCCGGTGGGCGGCGGGCCGTCGGGGAAGACGTGGCCGAGATGGGCGTCGCAGGTGCCGCAGCGAATTTCGGTGCGCACCATGCCGTAGGTGGTATCGCGATGCTCGGTCACCGCATCGGGCGACACTGCTTCGAAATAGCTCGGCCAGCCGCAGCCGGCATCAAATTTCGTGTCGGAGCGGAAAAGCGGCGCGTTGCAGCCGACGCAGCGGTAAAGCCCGGTTTCGAAGGAATCCCAGTAGGGGCCGGTGAAGGCGCGTTCGGTACCGTGCTGGCGGGTGATGCGGTATTGCTCGGGCGTCAGCTGCTCTTTCCATTCCGCGTCGGTCTTATGGATCTTGGCGGTGGTTGCAGTTTCGGACATGACGTGCTCCTTTCGCCGAGGGGCGGTTCCGTCTTGCGAGGAAATGTGGTGCGCCGTCCTTGCTTCATCAAGCCTTCAGCGCCTGCGGTGACAATCGCGGCATGCAGCAGTTCAGGGAAGACGATTTCTTTTACATCCATTAAGGGTTTTCTGTTAGGGTTAATGTTACGTGCATTGAGGAAACATTGGTGTTTGAAGCGGCAATCGTCCTGCTCTACGGTCTCGTGGCCGCGGTCGCCATCGCGATCACGATGCTGGAAGGCTGGGCCAATCATGACGGCCTGACGTTCCATCGTCTTGCCGGGCTGGTCGCCTGCCTGCTCTGGCCGCTGGCGCTTGTGGCCTTCGTCTTGCACGGCTGCGCCGTCCGGTTGCTGACGCGTCTTTCCCGATCGATGGCCTGAGGGCTTGGAACTTTGCAGCGTGGTTTGGCTGCGACCGAAATCGCTTGAGACGCCTTGCCGTTTCGCCTAAGTCAGAAGACAAGCCGATTTGAGATCGGCTTTCCGTCTGGGCGGTAGAGGAGGAGACATGGCCGATGTCACGGCTCTGACATTTCTGGCCCTGTGTCTGCCGCTCGCCGGCGCTCTTGCCGCTCCCTTCGTCATCCGCTTTCTCGGCGCAAACGGTGCCTGGCTGCTGGCCGCCGCTCCGCTGTTCGCCTTCCTGCATTTTCTGCGCCTGCTTCCGCAGGTCGCACGCGGTCAGACCGTCACCGGCGGTTATGCCTGGGTGCCGAGCTACAACCTCTCCTTTTCCTGGTTCCTCGACGGGCTGTCGCTGGCCTTCGCGCTGCTGATCACCGGCATCGGCACGCTGATCGTGCTCTATGCCGGCGCCTACCTTAGGGGACACAAGGATCAGGGCCGCTTCTTCTCCTTCATCTTTCTCTTCATGGGCGCGATGCTCGGCATCGTGGTGTCCGACAGCTTCCTGATGTTCTTCGTGTTCTGGGAACTGACGTCGATTACCTCCTTCCTGCTGATCGGCTTCGATCACGAGCGCGAGGCGGCCCGTCGCGCCGCTCTGCAGGCGCTTGTCGTCACCGGCGGGGGAGGGCTGTGCCTGCTCGCCGGCCTGCTCATCCTCTGGAACATGTCGGGCGTCACGCAGATGTCGCAGCTGATCGTATCGGGCGATGTCCTGCGCGAAAGCCCGCTCTATCTCGCCGCTCTCATTCTGGTGCTCGGCGGCGCCTTTACCAAGTCGGCGCAGTTTCCCTTTCATTTCTGGCTGCCGAACGCCATGGAGGCGCCGACGCCGGTTTCGGCCTACCTGCATTCGGCCACCATGGTAAAAGCCGGCGTCTATCTACTGATGCGGCTCAACCCGGTCATGGGGGCAACGCCCGCCTGGGAAATCCTTCTACCATTCTTCGGCGGGCTCACCCTGGTGGTCGGCACGGCGCTCGCCATCCGCCAGACCGACCTGAAGCTCAAGCTCGCTCATACCACCGTCTCGTCGCTCGGCCTGCTCGTCATGCTGATCGGCTTCGGCTCGGACCACGCGGTGGAGGCGGCGGCGCTCTATCTGGTGGCGCATTCCCTCTTCAAGGGCGCGCTCTTCATGGTCGCCGGCATCATCGATCACGAAACCGGCACGCGCGACATCACCCGGCTCGGCGGCCTCAGGCGGGCGATGCCGCTGACATGGCTCATCGCCCTTGCCGCGGCCTTCTCCATGGCCGGTCTGCCGCCCTTCTTCGGCTTTCTCGCCAAGGAGGAGATCTATACGGCGCTCGCCGGCGGCGACATCCGCGCCATCACCTTCACAGCGATCGCCGTCTTCGGCAACGCGCTGATGTTTGCCGTCGCCTTTGCCGTGGCGCTGAAACCCTTCCTCGGCCAGAAGGTCGAGACGCCGAAATCCGCGCACGAGGCGCCCGTGCTGCTCTGGCTCGGTCCCGCCGCTCTCGCCGTCCTCGGCCTGGTGTCGGCGGTGTTCTCGACCTTCACCCATGCCGCTCTGTCTTCGCCGATCGCAGCCGCTATCCGCGGAACCCCGGTTGAAATCACCATTTCGCTGGCGCCGCATATCGGCCTGCCCCTGATCCTGTCGCTGCTGACCGTGTCGCTCGGAATCGGCGTCTACTGGCAGCTCGATCGCGCGCGGTTTTGGATGGCCGTTTTCCTGCGCGCCGCCGGGCGGGGGCCGGATCATGGCTTCGATCTTGCCGTATCGGCTCTTGTGCGCTTCTCCGCCCGCCTCATGCGTGTCGTCCAGCCGGGACGGCTTGAGATCTATGTCGCCTCCACGTTCCTCTGCCTCGCCGCCATCCTGATCGTTCCGCCCATCGTTTATGGTGAACTGCCGCGCTTTCCCGCCTGGCCCGCCGATGTCAGGCTGCATGAAGGGGCGGTCCTGCTGATCGCCGCTTTCGGCCTTGTCGCCGTGCTCATCGCCCGCGACCGACTGACGGCGATCGTCTCGCTCGGTATCCAGGGATTCGCCGTCGCCGTCATCTTCCTGCTGTTCGGGGCGCCGGACCTGTCATTTACGCAGTTCATGGTCGAAACGCTTTCGGTTGTCATCCTCGCCCTCGTCATGACAAGGCTCAAGCTTTCGCCGGCCGACCGGCGGCCGTTCGGCCGCAGGCTGTTCGACGGCGCACTGGCGCTCGTCTGCGGTCTCGGTTTTGCACTCTTGCTGCTGCGGGCGACGCAGGCACCGTTCAACAATGCGCTGACGGCCTTCTTCAACGCCTATTCAAAATCGATCGCCCACGGAGCCAATGTCGTCAACGTCATCATCGTCGACTTCCGCGGCACCGATACGCTCGGTGAGATCGCCGTCGTCGCGGTCACCGGCCTTGCCATCCTGGCGCTGATCCGCATCCGCGCCGGCACCGAGCGCAAGCTTGCCGCCAATGATCCGGATGCGGTGGGGGCAGGGGAATGATCGTATGAATACCCTGATCTTCCGCACCATCGCCCCCTTCCTCACCGCGCTGATGCTGCTTTTTTCCGTCTTCGTGCTGCTGCGCGGCCACAACGAGCCGGGCGGCGGCTTCATCGGCGGGCTGATCGCCGCCTCGGGACTGGCGATTTACGGCATTGCCCGCGGCGTTGCCGCCGTTCACCGGGCGCTGTTCTTCCACCCGCTGTCGATTGCCGGCTGCGGCCTCTTCCTTTCGACTGCGGCCGGTCTTCTCTCGATCGTCGTCGGCGTTCCCTTCATGACCGGCCTCTGGATCTACCCGAACCTTCTCGGCCTCGAGGTGCCGCTGTCGAGCGTCATGCTCTTCGATCTCGGCGTCTATCTCGTGGTACTCGGCGCCATCACCTCGATCGCCCTCACATTGGAAGAAAAGGAAGTGGCATCGGAAGAAAAGGAGATGGAGTGATGGAGCCCCTTCTGGCGATCCTCGTCGGCCTGTTCTTTGCCGCCGCCATCTACCTGATGCTGTCGCGATTCTCGATCCGCATCATGCTCGGCATCGCCATCCTCGGCAATGCCGTCAATCTGCTGCTCTTTACATCAGGCCGGCTGACGCGCGAAGTGCCGCCGATCATCCCGGCGGGTCTCGAGACCTTGCCCGCCGGCACGGCCAATCCGCTGCCGCAGGCGCTCATCCTGACGGCGATCGTCATCTCCTTTTCCTTCCTGGCCTTCCTGCTGGTGCTGACCTACCGCGCCTATCAGGATCTCGGCACCGACGACACCAGCGAAATGCGTGCCGCCGAACCCGACGACCGGCCGCTGCCACCATTGGGGTATTGACGCGAATGCCGGTGCGGATGCTCACCCCCCTCTGCCCTGCCGGGCATCTCCCCCACAAGGGGGGAGATCGGCTGGGAGCCTCGTCTCGCTCCAGTCAAATGCCTCAGATCGGCGAAGCTGCTTGGCGTGAAATTACCATATCGAGAAGCGGCCGCCTCTTGCCGATCTCCCCCCTTGTGGGGGAGATGCCCGGCCGGGCAGAGGGGGGTACCCTACGGCACGCCCCCGACCATCCCGGAGGCCGCACCTGATGGCCGCCCCAATCACCGTCGATCTCTCCGCCGCCTTGGTGACCGCCCCGGTGCCGCTAGCGCATTGGCTCGCCATTCTGCCGGTCGTCCATTGCATCACGCTCGGCGCTGTCCTGCTGATGGTGCGCGCCCATCCCCGCCTGCAGTCCTGGCTGGCCATTTCGGGCCTCGCGGGGCTGGCGCTGATCGATGCGGCGCTGCTTGCCAAGGTCGCGGCCGAAGGACCGCTCACCATGGTCATGGGGCGCTGGCTGCCGCCCTTCGGCATCGCCTTCACCGTCGATCTCTTCAGTGCGCTGATGGCCTTCGCCGCAGCCCTTGCGGGGCTAGCCGGCGGCATCTATGCGCTGGCCGATATCAGCGAAAGCGGCCGCCGCTACGGCTTCTTTCCGCTGCTCATGCTGCTGATGGCCGGTGTCACCGGCGCCTTTCTCACCGGCGACGTCTTCAATCTTTATGTCTGGTTCGAGGTGCTGCTGATCTCTTCCTTCGGACTGATCATCCTCGGATCGGAACGGCAGCAGATAGACGGGGCGCTGAAATATGCGGTGCTCAACCTGATCGCCACGACCTTGTTCCTGGTGGGGGTCGGCATTCTCTATGCCGTCTTCGGCACGCTCAACATGGCCGATATCGCCGGGAAGGCGCGAGACATCAGCGGCACGGCGCCGTTGATGTCGCTGGCAAGCCTCTTCCTGCTTGCCTTCGCCATGAAGGCGGCCGCCTTCCCGGTCAATTTCTGGCTGCCCGCCGCCTATCATACGCCGCGCATCACCGTCTCGGCACTGTTTGCCGGCCTGCTGACCAAGGTCGGCATCTACGCGCTGGTTCGGGTGATGGTCATGCTGCTGCCGGCCGAACGCGCCGAACTCAGCCTTGTGATCGCGCTCGCGGCCGCCGCGACCATTCTCGTTGGCGCGCTCGGCGCGCTTGCCGAAAACGATGTCCGCCGGCTATTCGGCCATGTCGTCATTTCGGGCATCGGCAACATGCTTGCCGGCGTCGCGCTCGGCAATGCCGGCGGCATCGCCGGCGCGGTTTTCTACGCTCTCCATTCCATGGTGCTGATGACGGCGCTTTATCTTGCCGCCGGCGAGATCGCCCGGCGCGGCGGCGGCTTTTGCCTGTCGGACCTCGGCGGGCTTTATCGCCAAAGCGGCGGCTTTGCCGCACTTTCACTGGTGCTTTTCCTGGCCGCCTGCGGCCTGCCGCCCTTTTCCGGCTTCTGGCCGAAGGTCATGCTCGTCAAGGCCTCGCTCGATAGCGGCGCCTGGTGGCTGGCGACGACAATCTTGACCGGCGGTTTTCTGACGACGATCGCCTTTGGCCGGCTCTTTCTCCTTGCCTATTGGCGTCCCGCGCCGATGACGCTCGCGCCGTCGCGCTCTTCCTGGCGCACCGTTCTGCCGGTCGCCGCGCTGACCGTGCTCACCATCGGCTTCGGCATCCTGCCGGAACGGCTGCTGGCGCTGTCGCAAGCGGCCGCCGCCGGCCTTGCCGATCCCCAGGCCTATCTCCATTCGGTCTTCCCGGAAGGAGCTCAGCGGTGATCGCTTTCCTCTTCAACCTGCTGCTTGCCATCGCCTGGGTTGCCGTTACCGGCAGCGCCTCGCTGCACAATCTCGTCTTCGGCTTCCTGCTGGCGGCTCTGGCGCTGGCCGTCATCCGCGAACCCTTCGGCGGCGGGGGATATCTGCGTCGCACCCGCCTGGTGCTGTCGCTCATTGCCCTCTTCCTCAAGGAACTGTCGCTGTCGGCCTGGAAGGTCACGCTCACGGTTCTGTCGCCGGATATGAAGCTGAAGCCCGGCATCTTCGCCTTTCCGCTGACGGTGACGAGCGATTTCGAGATCACCCTGCTGGCAAATCTCATCACGCTGACACCCGGCACGCTTTCCGTCGATGTCTCGACAGATCGCCGCACCCTCTATGTCCACGCGCTCGATTGCTCGGATCCGGAGGCTGCAAGGCGCGGCATTGCCAACGGTTTCGAACGCAAGATCATGGAGGCCTTCCGGTGATCACGCCCGCCGACATCGTTGCCGTCGCATCCTCGGCCGCCCTCCTCATCCTCGGTCTGGCGCTGCTCTTGACCGTCTGGCGCGTCGTTGCAGGTCCGACATTGCCGGATCGGATCCTCGCTCTCGACATGCTGACCGGCGTCGCCATCGGCTTCATTGCCGTCATCGCGGTTAAGACAGGGTTCTCCCTCTATATCGATATCGCCATCTCGCTCGGCCTCGTCGGCTTCCTGGCAACCGTCGCCTTCGCCCGCTTCGTGCTGTCGCGCGGCAACATCAAATCGCCGCCATCGGTGTCCGCGGCAACGGGCGGCGCAAAGACGCGCCGGGCAGGGAGGAAGGGACGATGACAGCTTATCTCGTCGCAGCCGTCACCGCGCTGCTGCTGGTTGCCGGTGCGCTCTTTGCCCTTGCGGCGGCGATCGGCCTGGTCCGGCTGCCCGATCTCTATACCCGCATGCATTCGGCCTCGAAGGCCGGCACCGTCGGCTCCGGCCTGCTGCTCTTTGCCGCCGGCCTCTATTCGCAGGATCCGGCGGTTATCGCCCGCGCCCTTGCCGGGTTCGTCTTCTTCCTGTTGACGGCGCCGGTTTCCGCCCATCTGCTGGCCAGGGCGGCCCATAGTTCGGGACACGATCTCGGCGCCATCTCGGTCTGCGATGATATGCGCGAACGCTGAGGGGTTGCTATTGCCATCTTAACCTGTTTTACGTTCGACTTATGCACAGGAAGCTGTGAGTAAAGCTTGGCCTAAAGTCCTATAATTCTTCGCCGGCCATTTTTTCTCAAGAAAAACGACAAATAATAATTGGCCTTTCGGCCAAACGATGGTATTTGAAAATGCAAGTAGAATTCTGATTGTGAATTACAATCGTACTGCTTCCAAGTCCCTCAGTGTTGATTTTTCAATGTCTAAACTGAGGCCACCGCCTGGAGCACGACGTAGTGGTTTTTGGTCAGGCAGTATAAGAACAGGTCTCGAACTTCGGAATCTAGGGGTGGATTTCACGTTTTTCGAAACAGAAGATTGCTTCCTGTGCTTTTGCTGTTCGCTTCTACGAGGCGGGTCTTTGGCGTGACAGTCAAAGATCGTTTGAGCATGCTAACAGGAGAAAACATATGACAGATATGGCGACCGGCAATGGGCCGGAGCTGCTTGTGGAACTGACGGCCGACATCGTCGCGGCCTATGTCAGCAACCATGTTGTCCCGGTCAGCGACCTGGCAAACCTGATTTCCGACGTGCATTCGGCACTGAGCAACACGTCCGTACCGCAGCCCGCTGCGGCCGTTGTCGAAAAGCAGAAGCCTGCAGTCTCTGTCCGCAAGTCCGTACAGGACGAGCAGATTACGTGTTTGGAATGCGGCGGCAACTTCAAGTCCCTCAAGCGCCACCTGATGACGCATCACTCTCTCTCGCCGGAAGAATACCGCGAGAAGTGGGACCTGCCGACCGACTACCCGATGGTAGCGCCCGCCTATGCCGAAGCGCGTTCGCGCCTGGCAAAGGAGATGGGCCTGGGTCAGCGCCGCAAGCGCGGCCGCGGCTGAGCTTTTTCGAAAGCCATCAACGACAAAAGCCGGGTCTTGTGCCCGGCTTTTCTGTCTTTATCGCGAATGTGATTCCAAAGGCTGCGAGCCGATTCGGACGACATTCTGTTCCGACTTATGAGACGTTAGTCTGAGGAGGCCCGACATTATCCTGTTCCAGGCGGGGAAAATTATATTCCGGACTATTTTGCGCCTATCGCAAATGATCCGGGTGAGGACGGGAGATCACGAGGCGCCGGATCTTATGCTTCGGAAGTGCAGCGTAGAATGTATTCCTATACTATAAGGAAGTGTTAATATACTATATTAGAGGGCGCTGCCACACGCGTCCGGCCCGAATCGAATCGCGTTCAAGCAGCGGCACGGACTTTCGCCTCTTCCCGGATTCTTTTCACCATCGAGCGCAGCCCGTTCGACCGCTGCGACGACAGGTTCTCCACCAGGCCGATCTTCGAGAAGATCTCGAAGGCATCGAGCGCGGCGATCTCGGATGCCGGCTTGCCGGAATAGGTGGCAAGCACGATGGCGACAAGGCCGCGCACGATATGGGCATCGGAATCGCCCTCGAAGTTCATGATCGGGTTATCAGGATCGCCCGACGTGTGCGTCACCAGCCAGACCTGGCTGGCGCAGCCCATCACCTTGTTCTCGGAGGTGCGCTTTTCCTCGGCCAGTTCGGGCAGCGCCTTGCCGAGTTCGATGACATAGCGGTAGCGGTCTTCCCAATCGTCCAGGAAGGCAAAGTCGTCGATGATCTGGTCGAGGGATGCCATGGAAAGCCTTTCACTATCGGCATGGCCGGCGAAACTGCACGGCAATTCTGCCTACGGACATGCTCTAATACTGCATATAGGTGAAAGACCGACGGATTTGAACCGTTAAAGCGCGTTGCGGCGTTGGATTTGCCGCATGTCGCAAGACCCCGCCGCATATTGATGCGTGACTCGTTCTCAAAAGAAACGCCGTGAGGGATGGGCTTCCTCACGGCGCAGCAAGATGCTGAATTAAACAGGGCAGGCACGTCAGGCATGGGGCATTTCCGCGTCATTGCGGACCACCGATGCAAGCTCAGGCAATTCCGGCTGCTAAGCTGTTTCGTCCGGAATTGAGGCAAACAAGAACGAAGAATTCGAAATGCGTTGCTGGCGGGCGCCTCGCAATACCGTCAGATCGCCGGTTTCGGCGTCGGCAGCGGGATCGCGCCGGTTACCACCGTCTCGGCGGCCGTTTCATCATCGACCGGCGGACGGTAGGGCATCGGCTGGTTCAGCGCAGCCTTTGCCTCGCGCACTTTCTCCTCGACGGAGGGGGTGGCGAGGGAAGGCAGGGCGGGTGCCGACCGCTTTGCCGTTTCGGCAAGCCTTGCGGTCGTTGCCGGTTCGTCGGCGAACTGGCTGTCGAGCAATTCATAAGCGACATGGGCGCCCTCGCGGGCCCGATATCCGAGCGCCGTCAGGGTCTCTGCGCCCTTGGCGCAGACCTCGGGCTTTTCCGAGCACATGCCGGTCAGATAGTCATAGGCGCCGCTCGCCGCCGTAAAGGCGTCGGAAAGCTGCAATTGCGGGCCGCTGGCGAGCTTGTCGGAACCCTCCGTGCTGAAGACGGAAAGAAGCACGAGCACAAGGCCAAACCAGAAGGATCCTTTGATCAGAAACCACATTGTCGTTGCCCATCCTGTTTTCCCGTCCGGTTCTTTTCGCCGAATCAGGCCGGTTGTCCGGTGTGCTTTCACCCTATCGATTAGTTGCGAACGCCGCTTTTCGAAACTCGCGCGCATTTGCGGCAAATTTAATTCAAATTTTAGCGAACCGGATTTGAGCAGCATTTAAGTCGAATGCGAGCGATCGCCGTTAAGCATCATGGCAGCACCTCCTTGCAATTGCAGCGCTTTTGGCTGCTCGCCTTGCCACAGGAGTTAACGCTGTGCTGAAATATGAAGAATTTCCGTTGCTTACCGGCTATTAACCACAAAAAGCAAAGGGCATCTCGGATGCATCAAAACGGGAATTTCTGCCCTTTCCGGCTGTGAACGGCGCTTTTGCCTTATCCTTTCCTTAAGTCGCGGGGGCCTATTGTCCGGATCGACAGACAGCCTTTTTCGGGCGGGTATTGCGTGCGAGTATTGAGTGACATTGGCGGCTGGGTGACGGCGCTCGTAGACCGGGCGGCGACAAGCTGGCTCTCTCGGACGGGCGGCGGTGAAGCCGTGCGCCAACGCGAGCTTGCGATTCTGCGCCGCTTGGTGCTGCTGTCTTCGGCCGCTCTCGTCGCCGCGCCCGTTGGTCTTTCGGCGGTTACCAGCCCAGCCGTCGCCTTGCCGGCCGGTGTCGCCATGGTCTGCGCCGCCTTCCTCTTTTCCGCCGTCGGCAGCATTGCGCTGGCCCGCCAGGGCTCGTCGGCCGGCATCGCCACGCAGTCGGCCGAGGACTTCTTCCTGAGCGTCACGCCTGGTCTCGTCTTGTTCCTCGATCCGCACGGCAGCGTCGCCACCATCGGCGGCCGTGATCGCCGCGATTTCCTCGCCTGGATGCGCGATCCGAAGGGCAGGGGCTTCCTGGAGCAGGTGCATGTCTCCGATCGCATCCTGTTCCTGCAGGCGCTCGATGGCCTCAGGCGCGGCGAGGATGCCGCAAGCGTCGATCTGCGTCTCGACCGGCCTTCGGTTTCGCGCGATCAGCGCCAGTTCGCTTATCTCAGAATGGATATGACCGCCCGGCGCGATGCCGATGGCGACCTGACCGCCGTGATCGCCCAGCTGCGCGACGTCTCCGTCGAGCAGCAGCTGCGGGCCGAGGCGCAAAGCCGCGCGGCTGATGCCGAATCGGCAAACGATGCCAAGTCGCGCTTCCTCGCCGCCGTCAGCCATGAGCTGCGCACGCCGCTGAACGCCATTCTCGGTTTTTCCGACATTCTGATCGGCGAATATTTCGGCAAGTTCGAAAACGATCGCCAGCGGGAATATGTCGGCCTCGTGCGCGAATCCGGCGCGCACCTGCTTTCCGTCGTCAACACCATGCTCGACATGAGCAAAATCGAGGCCGGCCGCTACGAGCTGATCCTCGAAGCCTTCGATATATCGGCCTCCGTCAGATCCTGCGAATCGATGCTGGCCTTGCAGGCCAAGACCAAGGGCGTCACCCTGACGAGCCGGATCCAGCGCGGCCTCGGCGAGATCGTCGCCGATCAGCGCGCCATCCAGCAAATCCTCATCAATCTTGTCGGCAATGCCGTCAAGTTCACCGAGGCCGGTGGCGTCGTCTCCGTCGATGCGGCGGCTCGCGACGGCATCCTGAAGCTGACGGTCAGCGACACCGGCATCGGCATTGCCGCCGACAAGCTGGCGATGCTCGGGCAGCCCTTCGTCCAGATCCAGAACGATTACACCCGCCGCTTCGAAGGCAGCGGCCTCGGCCTTTCACTGGTCAAGGGGCTGGTGGCGCTGCATGGCGGAAATTTTGCTATCGCCAGCCAGCCGGGTGAGGGTACGATCATCACCATCGAGATCGCGGTGGATGGTTCTGGCGCCAGGCGGGCAGACGATGCCGGCCATGGCGCGACCGTCGAGTTTCCGCCGCGGTTGAAAGACGTGGTCAAAACAGGGGTAGAATTGGAAGAGGGGCTTTTCGATGGCCGCGCGCAAGCGAAAATCGCCTAAGGGAAAAAACCGACGGCAGCAGCCCGGCCTCGTGGTGTCAGGTGCGGCCGCTCTCGGCGGCCTCGGCCTGCAGGGAGCATCTGCGCTGGGTGGTCTCGGTCTGCAGGGCGCATCTGTGCTCGGCGGCGTCATCGGCCGCAATCCGTCGGTTGCCGGCGGCACGATCGCCTTCGTCGTCATCTTCTCCTTTGTCGCGGCCAATGCGCTCTGGTATCAGCCCGGCCTGCATCCGCATCCGATTTTGCGCACGCGCGACCCGCAGTCTTCAAACGTGCTCGGCGCCCGCCGCCCAGCCGAAGAGCAGCAGGGCGAGGTTACCACCTTCCGGATCGAACGGCCTGAAGATGCCGCCACCAGCACCAGCGCCACGCCGGCGCCGGCCGCACCGACTCAGCAGCCGAGCGAGCTCGTCATGGGTATCCAGCAGCAGCTGGTGCGCCGCGGTCTCTATAACGGCATTCCTGACGGTATTATCGGTCCCCGCACCAGCGCCGCCATCCTCTTCTTCCAGGAGACTGTCGGCATGGCCCAGACCGGGGAAGCGACGCCAGAGGTGCTGGCTGCGCTGAAAACCGACGCCGCCGGCCCCTCGACCGTGCCCGCGGAAAAACCGCGTGAGGATGTCAGCTCGAAGGCGGCGGCGGAAGACCCGGTGGCCGCCGCGATTCGCAGCGCCGAAAAGACCGTCAAGACGGCTCCATCAGCCGCAAAGCAGCTTCCGGCAAGCGAACTCACCACTGTCGACCTGGTGTTGAAGATCCAGAAGGGTCTATCCAACATGGCCTATGCCAATGTCGGCGTCGACGGTGTTGCCGGCGAGCAGACCCGCGCTGCCATCCGTCACTTCCAGAAGCACTACAACTTGCCCGAAAACGGTGAGCCGAACGAGGCGGTGCTGAAAAAACTCAAGGAAATCGGCGCGATCTGAGACGTTTCGCGCAGCGTGCAGCCGCAAGCCTCACTCGAGGCTCTACAACCTAAGTCTAAGACGCTGGCGCCGTTTGCAACTTATTAACCATGTTGATCGAAGCTTTGCCGATTGAGGCGGGGGAACGTCGGTCATGCATGCGTTGAAGGCGATAGACGATCTGGCCGGAGAACCGGCCGTCGAAGCGGAAGGCCCCGATCGCACGGCCTTGCGTCACATCCTGCAGCGCCTTGCCGAGGAGGCCTCGACGCTTGGCATCGATCTTGTGGATATTGCCGGCGCCATTCAGGACATGGCGGCGATGTCGGCCCGCCATGCCTCCGCCTTCGATCATGTCACCCGCACCGCGCTTTCGATTGCCGAAACCAACCGCTCTGTCGCCCTGTCGCTGCGCGAGACCGACCGCACCGCGGCCGAAGCCCGCCAGATGCTGAAGGAATCGGCCAACCGCCTGTCCGGCTCCGTCGCCGAGATCGGCCACATGGTTCAGTCCTCCAACGTCATCGGTGCCGAAATCGCCGGCTTTTCGAAGTCGCTGGCCGATGTCGACAAGATCGCCGATGAGATCAGCACCATTGCCCGCCAGACCAACCTTCTGGCGCTGAATGCCGCGATCGAAGCAGCGCGCGCCGGCGATGCCGGCAAGGGTTTCGCAGTCGTCGCCGCCGAGGTCCGTGCGCTTTCGCTGCAAACCTCGAAGGCGACCGGCTCGATCCAGGACACGCTGGACGAATTGCGGGTGAAGATCGACCGGCTGTCGGTGGTCGGCGGCGATGCGCGCAACAGTGCTGCCGGAGTCCGCGACAAGTCCGAGGCGATGCGCGGTGCCTTCGAAAGCATGGAACATGTCATCACCCGCATCCTCGACAGTTCCACCGTCATGGCCAACACCACCGAGGCGGTCGACCAGCAATGCGCCGGTTTCGTCGAAAAGCTCAGCGAGATGTCCGGCGAGGTCGCCGGTTCGAATGTCGCCCTGCAGCAGGCGGCAAAACGGGTCGACAGTGTCGTCGGTCTCTCCGAAACCCTGGTCCAGCTGACGGCGAGCGCCGGCGTGAAGACCGCCGACAGCCGCTGGATCGAGAAAGCGCAAGCGGTGGCAAAGCAGATATCAGCCGCATTCGAACGGGCCGTCGCCGAGGGCCAGATCGGCCTCGACGCCCTCTTCGACCGCCGCTACCGGCCGATACCGGGCACCGATCCTGCGCAGATGATGGCGGCCTTCACCGAGCTCACCGACCGCCTGCTGCCGCCGATCCAGGAGCCGCTCCTTGCTCTGGACGAGCGCGTCGCCTTCTGCGCGGCGATCGACGAGAATGGCTATCTGCCGACCCATAACCGGAAGTTCTCGCAGCCGCAGCGGCCGGGCGACGCCGTCTGGAACACCGCCAACTGCCGCAATCGCCGCATCTTCGCCGATCGTGTCGGCCTGGCCGCCGGCCGCAGCACCGCGCCTTTCCTCGTCCAGACCTATCGGCGCGACATGGGCGGCGGCAATTTCGTGATGATGAAGGATATTTCCGCGCCGATCACCGTGCGCGGCCGCCATTGGGGCGGATTGCGGCTGGCGGTCAAGGTTTGACGCATCCGGCAACATCCGAGCGCCGATTGCCGATGCCGGCGCGCCGGTCTATACCGCGCCGATGAGATTACGCGCCGATATCTTCGTTTCCTCCCTTTTGCGCCGGGTCTTCGCCAGCGGCGATTTCGCCGCTGTCGAGAAGAAGGGGGCCGAGGAGGCGGGTGCGATCTTCATCCGTCAGCACTTTCGCGACGGCCTGGAAACGCTTTATGCGCCGGCGCCGCAGACCGCCTTCGGCGAAGACGAGATCCGCGATCGCCTGTTCGAAATCCGTCTTGCGCGCAGCGAGCCGGAGGCGGTGCGGGCGATGCTGGAGCGCGAACGCCGCTTCGACCCCGATCTGTGGATCGTCGAACTGGAGGCGGAGGAATTGGGCGACATGATCCCGCTTGCGGGGAAAGGTTGAGCGTCAGCTCAGCGTGACCGCCGTCCGAGCACGCGCATGTCGCGCTGCACCGGCGCCTGGCGGACGAAGCGGTGGCTCTCCGTTTCCTCGCGGGCCGGCGTAACAGCCGCCTCCGGCTTGTAGGTGTAGCGGTCGGCGCGCCGCCAGGCCTCTACCCTTTCGTGGCATTCTTCCGGATCGAGCCCATCAAGCACCATCCAGGCGCGCGTGACATTATGCTGCTGTTCGGCCAGGTGCGGATAGAACCTTTCCAGCACGAGGACGGCGTCGAGAAACCCCATGCCGAGGCTCGTCAACGTCGTGGCGAGCTGCTGGCCCGATAGATCGAGCATGATGCGTTCGGCAAGCCAGCGGCTGGCCGAAAGCGCATCGGCGAGCGCGGTCGCGAAATGGGTTGCCTCGCGCAGGCGGGCGAAGCGCACCAGCAGCGCCTCCTGAATGTCGGTCAGCGTGCGCAGGCCGAGCCTGTCATCGTCCTTGCGGCCGAGATGGCCGGCAAGGTCGAGAATGCGTTCGCGCAACGCTTCTTCATTGGCGATACGCTGTTCCGCCAGCGCTTCGGCCTCGTTGCTCTCGGCCGGGACCGGCGACAGCGGCACGGCCTCCGATTCTGTGATCGGCGCCGCAGGGGCCGCGGGTCGCGGCTGGGTCTGGCGCAACGCCACCAGCGCGTCGATGACCTTCGGCGAGAGCGATTCGCGGCTGACGATCGCCCTGACATGCGCCGCGCCCTGCATGCGCGCAATGGTGATCAGCGTGTCGTCGGCAATGGCCTTGGAGGCGGCAAGAAAGGGCGCGGCGATCTCGATCGGCTGATTGCCGATGAACAGCGCCACGGCTGCCGGCATGGTCTGGCATTGCGAAAGGGCGGCGACGGCCTGGCGCTTGGCCTCATCGGAGGAGGCCTGGAACAGCGGTGTGAAAAGCTCGGCGAATTGACGCAGTTCGGATCGTGTCGGATGTGACAGGCTCTCGAAACTGCTGACAGTCGCCATTAACACCACGTCCTTTTTCCTGACGGCCAAGGGGCCCTCGAGGTCTCGAAACCGGTCACGCACACGCACACCCTGAAAACGCAGAACCAAGGGAAACCGTGGGCCGATAGCGCTGGCGGGACACCGGTCGGACCGCACGGATATGAACAAATCCTACACCGGTACGGTTAATGCATGCTGAAGATTTTATTAAAATGCAACAGAAATACACACGTGTGACGTGTTGCTGGATAATTAGCCGGCAACAGAAATCCCTGTGCTTTTTGAAGGCCTGCTCTGAGGGCTTCCGATCGCTCGTTCGACCGCAGCGACAGTTAGTCCTGCTGTCATCTTGCGGGCGTGAAGCAGCTTTTGCGTGGCTGTCATCATCGCTCCAGTGCACACCTTGCTTGATGCTGCAGACGGCGTCTTAAGGCTCTCGCTGCTGATATTCCGTTGGTGCGGTAGCTCCGCGATATCCGAGTCTTCGAACAAGGATGGGAATCACCGGCAGGGCTTGTTGCCCTTCGCTGCCGCTCGCGTCTGGAACGATTCGCGGGTCGGCGATGGCCGCAACCCCGCTCTCCGATTGAGGGCGGATCGTCCCGATCCTGGGGTGCGACGCAACGGATGTCGGTCTGCCGCATATTTGCAACACCTGCAGCGCCGCCGGCGCGCGGGGTCGTGGCTGCATTGCCAACGATATGAATTACCTCCGATTTTATCCTTCAACGGGTGCCAGAACCCGCGCGCAGGCGGCATGAAACCAAACCGGCGCTTCATGCGTTAAAGAGGAAGTCAGGGGAACTGTGTTTGGCAAGCGCTGAATATTAGTAAACTGTTAACTGTCATGTGTCTCAATTCGGATAGGAACGACGCGATTTGAGTGGTTGGATCGTCGAAACTCCGCATCACGGTATTTCAGTCAGGTGCCGTGGGAAAGGCGCGAATGCCCTCGGTTCGGTCATGCCGGCACCGCAGGACGCGCCGGCCCGCAGATTGGCGGGCAGGGTGAAATCCATCGCAAGTTCATCCGTCTCGGGCAGTGCATGGAGACGAGAATGGCAATAGTAGTCGCATTGGCGGATCGGCGACCGCGGGCGCCGCGTCCTCAGGACAAGGAACCCCGCGAAGCCAAGATCCTCTGGTTCACCGGTGTCCGCTACGAGCGGCTGGCCGAGCCCCCCAGACATGGCCCGGCGCCCGCGCCGCGCGCCAGCAAGAAGTAATGTCGGTTCAACCTTAGCGGGCGCTGAACTGCTCGCAGCCGGCTTCCGTCAGGAAGTTCCGTGCGGCCTCATCGAAACTCGCCTGCGGCGCCAGCGTCCGCAGCACGGCGTAACCGTCCGGCCGCGCCATTTCCACCAGGATCGCCTGTTCCAGCTCCCGTGGCAGGTTCTTGCGCAGGTCCGTCAGCTGGATCGGACCGCCGGCCAGCACATCGAGCGCGCCGCCGACCGAAGTCCTGTCATTCATGCTGAAGACTTCGTTGGAGGCGCTGTCGTAGATGGCGATCGACCAGAAGGGCACGTTGCCCCTGGCGGTGAAATGCACCGGCCCATCCTCGACATCGAAGGAGCAGACGGCGGTGCGCACGAAGGGGTCGCCATTGGCAAGCCCGGCCTCGTCATACTGGTCGTTCAGCAGGTAGAAATTGTTGAGGTCGCCTTCCGCCTGCACCCGGGTCGCCGCGTCCCTGCCGGTGAAATGCGGCAGCGAAAGGATGATGACCAGATGCAGAAGCGCTGCGCCGAAAAGCCCGGTCAGGATGGCGAAAACGATCCTAAGCATTGCCGCATCCGGTCTTGGTGAGCTTGGGCATGGCGAGGTCGATCACGCCGGAACTGCCGGCCGTCGGCGTATCGAACAAGGTCAGCACCAGCCGGAAGGTGCCGGCCTGCGGCAGGGCCAGCCAATTGCCCGGCTGCGCGACGGCGGAGATCTCGATCGAGAAGCTGCTGTCGGGCTGGCGCAGCACCGTCCAGGAGTTCAGCGCCGAGGGAAGCCCAGTCTTCACCGCCGCCGGATTGCCGCCATTGTCGGCGGTAAAAAGCGTCCACAGCCGGGCGGGCGGCGTCTGCCCGCTGATGCGGTAGCGGCAGCCGGCATTCAGCCGCGCCCCCTCGTCGTCGACGCTCGCCGTGAAGGTCAGTCCCTCGGCGCTGCCATAGAGCAGCTTGCCGGCGCGCGCCCGGTGCGACTTGGCGTAAGGATCGGCATCAACCGTCTGCAACGCCGGAAAAGCCTCCCAGGCGCCAAGCTTGATCGCTCCGAAACCCTGCGTCGCATCCAGCGCATACAGCGAAATCATGATCCCGCCGCCAAAGGCGACGATCAGCGTGATCAGGATGAAAAGGGGGAATCGAAACACGTTATGACCTTGGAAACCATATCGGATGAAAGGGTTACCACTGATTCTGGCAGGGTGGAATGGCGTGCGACGACATGGACGCCGATCTGTCCGCGGCCGTGCTGAATGCGGCAACACGGCCCCTCACCCTAACCCTCTCCCCGTAAACGGGACGAGGGGACGTGCCCCGCCAGAGGCCGGTGGGGACGGAGAGGTTGCGGCTAGGTCCCTTCGCCCCATTTCCGGGTCCGAAGGACGAGTCGAGACCCGTGGCTCGACCCCGGTCGGTGGCGGCAGCCGGATGAGGGGCTGGTCTCGCCGATCTTCCTGGGTCTGGGCTACTCCGCGCTCGCCAGCTTCGCCGGCGCCAGCGGGGCGGCATCCTTCAGCTTTTTGCCGAGGTCTTTGAGGATATTCGTCGATTGTACCGAAAGCATGCGCGGCCTGATGAGCTGCGGTAATCCGTCCTGCGGCTTGGCGGCGACGGTCTTGGCGAGGTCCTTTTCTGAGGGCAGGGGGTTTTCCACGCCGGGGATGGCGCGCAGCGTCACGCCCTGATGGGCATAGTCCATGGCGCGCTTGAAGGTCATCGCCGGCAGCGAGCCGCCGGTCATCTCATTGGTCGAGGTGTAGTCGTCATTGCCGAACCAGACGGCGCAGGTGTAGTTGCCGGTGAAACCGACGAACCAGGCGTCGCGATAGGCCTGGGTCGTGCCGGTCTTGCCGGCGGTCAAAACGCCGTTGTCGAGAGCTGCCTTGCGCGCGGTGCCGACATAGGGCACGCGCGACAGCATCTGGTTCATATAGGCATCGGCCTGTTCCGACAGCACGCGTTTGGGCGCCGGCTCGTCACGGTCGAAATCATAGAGCACATCGCCCTCGTAATCGAGGATCTGGCTGATGCCGTGGCGGCGCGACTGATATCCGCCGGCCGGGAAGGTGGCATAGGCCGTCGCCTGGTCGAGCACAGTCACTTCGGAGGTGCCGATCGGAATGGTGACGTCGTCGCGGATCGGCGTTTCGACACCGAGGTTTTTCGCCATCGCCCGGATCGGCTGAATGCCGAGCTTCTCCTTGGCGAGCCGCACCGGCACGGTGTTGATCGACTGAGCGATCGCGGTCTCGAGCGTGATGCGTCCGACATAGCGGTTGGCGTAATTATGCGGGCTCCAATTGCCCCAGTAGATCGGCGCGTCGACGATCGTCGTCTGCGGCGTCATCCCGCTCTCCATCGCCAGGGCATAGGTATAGACCTTGAAGGAGGAGCCCGGCTGGCGCAGCGCCCTGGTGGCGCGGTTGAACTGGCTTTCGCCGTAATCGCGCCCACCGACCATGGCGCGCACGGCGCCGCCGTTTTCGATCATCACCAGGGCGCCCTGCTTGGCGTGGTAAGCCTCGCCATATTCGCGCAGCGACGTCTCGACCGAATCCTCGGCCGCCTTCTGGATGCCCATGTCGATCGTCGTGCGCACGATCAGTGAATGCTGGTGGAAACGCGGCGAAAGCCGCTGCACCTCGTCGAAGGCCCAGTCGAGGAAGAAATCGGGCGATTCCACCTCGTTGCGGTCGACGACGGTCGCTGGGCTGCGTCGGGCGGCGATCACCTGGCCCTCGGTCATCAGCCCGCTCTGCACGAGGTTGGTCAGCACTTCGTTGGCGCGGGCACGCGCCGCCGGCAGGTTGACATGCGGCGCATATTTCGCCGGCGCCTTGAACAGGCCGGCGAGCATGGCGGATTCGGCAAGGTTCACATCGGTGATGTTCTTGCCGAAATAAAACTGCGCCGCCGCGGCCGCGCCAAACGTGCCGCCGCCCATATAGGCGCGGTCGAGATAGGTGGAGAGGATTTCCTTCTTGGATAGGTTGGCCTCGAGCCATAGCGCCAGGAAGGCTTCGGTGACCTTGCGGTCGATCGAACGCTCGTTGGAAAGGAACAGGTTCTTGGCGAGCTGCTGCGTCAGCGTCGAGCCGCCCTGCACGACTTCGCCGGCCTGGGCGTTGGTGACCATGGCGCGGAAGAGACCGATGGCGTCGATGCCAAAATGGTCGAAGAAGCGCCTGTCTTCGGTGGCGAGCACCGATTTGATCAGGGAGTCCGGCAGTTCGTCGATCGGCACCGAATTCTGATGGATGACGCCGCGATGGCCGATGACGTTGCCGTAGCGGTCGGTGAAGGTGACGGCGAAATCGCCGCGGTTGCGCCAGTCCTCCTTGGTCGCTTCGAAGGCCGGCTGGGCAAGCACCAGCATCAGCACCGCGCCGACCGTGCCGAGGGTCAGCCCTTCGCCGGCCAGTTCGAAGACCACGCGCTTCCAGCCGCGCACGCGGAAACGGCGGAAGAAGATAGTGGTGTCTTCCCAGATCTCGGCGGCGCGGAAGCCGGCGTTCCAGACGGTCGAATCGATCCACGAATCGATGCGCAGCAGAATGTGACGGCTCTTCGCCGGCCGCCTGCCGGGGTCAGCGGCCTGCTTTTCTGTCTCGTTTTCAGGCCCTTTTTCAGGGTTGTCCGGATCCTGCACGTCCTGTATTCCCGCCTGATCGCGCCTGCCTCATGTCCGGCAGCCGGAAAGCGGCGAAAGCGCGAGGCCCGATGGGCCCGAAAAGCTCTCCGATACCAGGAGAAAGTTCTCCGGTACCAGGAGCATGCTGAAGAATTGATTGATTTTGTGGCGGATAACAAGAGAGTAGAGCGGTGGTCACGCGAATTTGCGGGCCGCTGTTGCAAGAAACGAACGATGAACGATCTGCCCTTCTGGAAGAGCAAGACGCTGGCCGAAATGACCGCGGCCGAATGGGAAAGCCTTTGCGACGGCTGCGGCCTCTGTTGTCTCAACAAGATCGAGGAATGGGATAGCGGCGATATCTATTTCACCTCGGTCAGCTGCAAGCTGCTCGACGGCCAGAGCTGTCGCTGCTCGAGCTATGCGAATCGCTGGGATTTCGTGCCGGACTGTGTGCAACTGACCAAGGAGAACGTGCCTGAGATCGCCTGGCTGCCGCCCACCTGCGGCTACCGGCTGGTCAACGAGGGCCACGATCTCTACTGGTGGCATCCGCTCGTCTCCGGCGACCCGGAAACCGTACATGCAGCCGGCATTTCCGCCCGCGGCCGCACGATCAGCGAAACCGAGATCGATATCGAGGATCTTGAGGATTACGTCGTCGACTGGCCGCTGACCGTCGGCGAGGAGAAGGACGAGGAAGAAGCGTAAGCGGCCGGCGCGCCCGGCTTTCGCCTGCGGTGTGATATATCGCACGGCAGTCGTGTCTCCGGCGCGACATATAAAATTGACGCCGGCCGCTGCTTGATTATTGAAAAGTGAGACCCCACTTGCGGTGCGACCCGCTGGTCCGGGCCCCTCTGGCGAGAGCTTCGGCACTCTTGCGATGTCGGACCTCTTCTCCGACAACCAGTGCCGACCAGGGGATTATCCTTGAATCTGTCTTTTTTGTTCGTCGAGTGGCTGGGAACGCCGCTCTGGATGTGGTCGAGCTTTTTCGCCCTTGTCATCGCCATTCTGTCATTCGACCTCGGTATTCTTCATAAGCAGAACAAGGAAATCGGCGTCGGCGAAAGCGTCAGGCTTTCCGCCCTCTATATCGCGCTCGGCCTCGCCTTCGGTGGTTGGGTATGGTGGTATCTCGGCTCCGAGGCCGGCCTTGCCTATCTGACGGGCTTCGTCGTCGAAAAGACGCTGGCCCTCGACAACGTCTTCGTCATCGCCCTGATCTTCTCCTTCTTTGCCGTGCCGCGCCTCTACCAGCACCGCGTGCTCTTCTGGGGTATTCTCGGCGTCATCGTGCTGCGCGCCATCATGATCGGCGTCGGCGCCACGCTGGTCGCCGAATTCGCCTGGCTTCTCTATATCTTCGCCGCGTTCCTGATCGTCACCGGCATCAAGATGCTGTTCGTCAAGGAGGCCGAGCCTGATGTCTCGAAGAACGTCCTCGTCCGCTTCATGCGCAGCCGTTTCAACGTCACCGAGGAACATCACGGCGAACGGTTCTTCGTCAGAAAGGCAGACCCCAGGACGGGAGCGATGACCTGGTTCATCACGCCGCTCTTCATGGCGCTCGTGATGGTCGAAGTCGCCGACGTCATCTTCGCCGTGGATTCGGTCCCCGCGATCTTCGCGATCACCACCGATCCGTTCCTCGTCTATACCTCGAACATCTTCGCGATCCTCGGCCTTCGCGCCCTCTATTTCGCGCTTGCGGCGATGATTCATCGCTTCCGCTATCTGAAGCCCGCGCTTGCCATCGTGCTGATCTTCATCGGCTCGAAGATCTTCGTCGCCGATCTGCTGGGCCTGGAAAAATTCCCGGCCGCGCTCTCGCTGAGCATCACTTTCGTGATCATCGCTGCCGGCGTGGTCTGGAGCCTCCTCAAGACGCGGGATCCGCGGCAGCCCGCCTGAGCGGGCTCTGCGAGCAATACGTAAACAAAGGAAGGAACAGATATGATTTCGGATTTCATCGGCTGGATTTTTGCCCTGCTCGTGGTCGGTCCGCTGCAGGCCGAGCTACAGCAACAGGCTGAGCGCGCCCGGCTTCCCATGGTGATCGTCCGCCAGTCCCAGGCTTGCCTGACATCTGAGGGACCGCGGCTCGTCGAGCGCGCCGCCGGCGACTACGTCTGGGCGGCGGCCACAGTCGTCAGCATAGCGCTCGGCCAGACCGCGCCGGCGGAGCTTCTCGACGGCAGCGACCCGCAATGCGCAGCCCTCGCCAGCGCCCTGAAGGGAGGCGGCGAGGGTGCATGACGGCAACCAGCTGAAAATGGACAGTGTGATTGATCAAGACGGAAAGAGGCAACCGCCGCGCGGTGTCGCTACTGCGCGGCTTCGGGAGATGTTGGAAATCGCCCGGGTAAAAGGCGGCCTCTCTGTCGGCGAGGCTCTGGAGGCGATGGGCCAGACGAGCATCGCCTTCACCATCCTGTTCCTGGCAATCCCGGCGCTGACACCAATCCCCGGGCCATTCGGAATGGTTTTCGGCACCGCGCTGGCGCTGGTCTCCCTCCAGATTGTCGCCGGTGGCCGGAAGATCTGGTTGCCCGCCATCCTCCGGGATCGCCGGGTTTCGCCCGCGGCGCTTGATCTTGTCGTCGGTCACGCGGTGCCGGTGATCGCCCCGGTGGAAAAGCTCGTGCGCGCCGGCCGGCTGCAGGTCCTCACCGGTCCGACAGTGCAGGCGCTTCTTGGCGTTCCTGTCTTCCTGCTTGCTGTGGTGATCGCGCTGCCGATCCCCTTCGGCAATATTCTGCCGGTGGTCTCGCTGGTCGTGCTGGCCGTCGCCCTGATGGAGTGGGATGGTCTCGTCACCTTGATCGGACTGCTGCTCACATCGGCGACGATCGTCGCCACCGCCGCATTGCTTTATTTTGTCAAGGCGATGATCTTCACGGGCGCTTAGCCGAATGGACGGCGACCGCTGCGAGGAACCGCCGCAGTTCCGTCTCCACATATTCATCCACCCGCCCTTCTGCGCCAAAGCCCCACCAGGTCAGCGAGCCCTGCCATTGCGACAGCATCAGCCGGGCGATCGTCTCCGGCGCGCTCGCCGATCCGAAACAGCGTGCGATCGCCGCCGTCAGCGCTTTGCCCCAGGCCGCACCCCGGGCGCGCAGCACCGGATCGCGAAAGTCTTCGCGAAGCACCAGCAATCCCTCGCCATAGGCGGCGGCATCGTCGCCGTAATCCTTCGACAGACCGACGAGCAGGGCGACGGCACCCTCCGGCGTTTTCGCCACGGCCTCGGCAAGCCGTGCCGTTTCCGCGTCCAGCCTGTCCCAGGCATAGAGCAGTGCCGCGCGCAGCATCGCCGCTTTCGTCGTAAAACGCTGCACCAGCGTCGAGCCGGAAAGGCCGCTGGCTTTGGCCACCGCCGCGAAGGTTGCCGCATCCGGCCCCTCGGCATGGATCAGCGCCAGCACCATGGCGAGAAGCTGTTCATCGGAAAGCGTGCGGCGGCGCGGCATGAAATTCCTCTTGCATCTGTCTTATTTATGAACGAACGTTCGTTTATATACAAGAGGCGGTTTTCAATTCTACCTTGGAGGATGGAGACGTGACAGCGGACTTGCGGGAGAAGGTGGCTTTGGTGGCCGGTGCGACACGCGGCGCCGGCCGGGGCATCGCGGTGGAGCTCGGCGCGGCCGGTGCCACCGTCTACGTCACGGGGCGCACGACGCGCACGCAGCAATCCGAATATGGAAGGTCGGAGACGATCGAGGAGACTGCCGAGCTGGTGACCGCGGCAGGCGGCAAGGGTATTGCCGTGCAGGTCGATCATCTCGTCGCAACGGAGGTCGAGGTGCTCGTCGCCCGCATCCGGGCGGAGACCGGTCGGCTCGATATCCTCGTCAACGACATCTGGGGCGGCGAAACACTGTTCGAATGGGACAAATCAGTCTGGGAGCATTCGCTCGACAGGGGCCTGCGCATGCTGCGGCTCGGCATCGAAACGCATCTGATCACCGCCCACTACGCCCTGCCGCTGATGATCGAGCGGCCGGGCGGCCTGCTGGTCGAGGTGACCGACGGTACGGCGGAATACAACGCCACGCATTACCGGCTTTCGCCCTTCTACGATCTTGTCAAGACGGGCGTAACCCGCATGGCCTGGACGCATGCTCAGGACCTGGGAAAACACGGCGCCACCGCCATTTCGATCACGCCAGGTTGGCTGCGCTCCGAAATGATGCTGGATGCCTACGGCGTCAGCGAGGCGAACTGGCGCGACGCGACGAAGGTCCAGCCGCATTTCGCGATTTCCGAAACGCCGCGCTTCGTCGGCCGCGCGGTAGCGGCCATCGCCGCCGATGCCGATCGTGCTCGCTGGAACGGCCAGTCGTTGTCGAGCGGCGGTGTGGCCAAGATCTACGGCTTCGACGACATCGACGGTTCCCGGCCGGATTGCTGGCGCTACCTGGTGGAAGTGCAGGAGCCGGGCAAGCCGGCGGATGTGACCGGCTACCGCTGAGCGCTTTTAGTTTGCGGCTCTGAGCCGCGCCGCTTCACGAAACGACACCAGCCGCATTGTCTGTTCGTCCCAGAGCACCAGCTTGACGCAGCGCAGGCTTTCCATGAGCGTGATGCGGCCGATTCCAGCCAGCTCGGGATGGTCCCGCAGCACCTCCGGTAGCCGATAATAAGGCACTCGGCTCGCCAGATGATGCACATGGTGAATGCCGATATTGCCGGTGATCCAGCGCAGCACCGGCGGCAGGTCGTAGTGCGAGGCGCCGTGAAGCGCCGCATGCTGGAACTGCCAGTCCGGTTTCTTCGACCAGTGCGTTTCCTCGAACTGGTGCTGGACATAGAACAGCCAGACGCCAGCGGCTCCCGCCAGAAGCACGGTCGGCAAGTGGACCAGCAGGAAGGGGACCATACCACCCGCCCAAATCAATAGGGCGGCGACCAGGGCGATGGCAAGGTTGGTCGCCATGGTCGAGATCCAGGGCAGGGGGCCGGAGCGCATCATGCCGAAAGGCAGGCGCTGCTTGAAGATGAACAGCCATGCCGGCCCGATCCCGAACATGACGGCTGGGTGCCGGTAGAGCCGGTAGGCAAGCCGTCCCCGGCGCGACAGCGCGTTATATTCGGCGATCGTCAGCGTCTCGATGTCGCCAACGCCGCGCTCATCGAGGTTTCCGGCCGAGGCGTGATGTTCCGCATGCGCCCGACGCCAATAGTCGTAAGGCGTCAGCGTCAGGATGCCGATCGCGCGCCCGACCCAGTCGTCGAGGCGGCGGCGGGCGAAAAATGAGCCGTGGCCGCAATCATGCTGGATCATGAACAGCCTGAGCAGGAAAGCGGCTGCTGGAACGACGAGGATTAGGCCCGGCAGAAAGCCGTAACGAACGGCCGCCCATGCGGCGGCCCAGAACAGCGCAAAGGGAATAGCTGTCACGGCCAGTTCAAAGGCACTGCGTGTGGCCCTCGGCTGGCGATATCCTGCAAGGATCTTCAACCAAGGTTTTTCGGCGAAAAATGCTGTCGGTTGTTTCTGCGGATTTTCACAAGGCTCGTCCAAGGCGGCAAGCCGGATTTCCTCGCTCGCGAAGCGGCGCGCGCCTTCGATCACGAAATATCGCCGGAAAAGGCTGCGACGCTCGACGGATCGTCGACGCGGTTGATTATATGAACAAGTGTCATGCTCTGTGGCACCTTCCGGCTTTTTCGAAAACACGATCATCGCTGATCCCGCGTCCCGGCAGGACGCGCCGCCGCTTTTAGCCACACATCACCCAATACGCAAATCGATCCCGACTGCGTTTGTCATGAAAGGGGCCACGGGCGATCCACCCGAGGGCTCGACGCGCGCTTATTTCTTCGGCGCGCTGCTTCCGTGCGGAGTGGCCTGGGTCGCGGCCTTCATCTGGCCTGCGAAGGTGCCGGCCATCTTCGGCGCCAGCTTGTCCTTCTTAGGTTTGCGAGCCTCGCGATTGCTTCTCAACTGACCTTTTGCCATCGATCGATCTCCTATTCAGACGAATACAAAGCGCGTTTTCAGCTTCGCGCGTCGGGTTTGAGGTTTGTCTTACGCCTGTCGCTGGGCAATCCCTGGATCGCATAACGGTCGTAAACCGGAGTGACTGGTTTCGGCGGCGTTTTCAGCTTGCCGAAGTAGTGTTCGAGTGCCTGCGAAAGCTTGGCGGGCGACGTTACGCCCTCCTGAAACAGCTTGATCAGCAGCACCGCTGCGACATTGCAGCCCTTGCCGTCGTCGATCGCGATCCTGGCCTCGTAGCCCGCATTGTCGAGTACGGACTGAAGCATGTCGAGATCGGACGAGGTCAGGTACGGCTTTTTGGAAGTGGAAGACATCGGTCCTCCTTTCGTCGGGGCGAAGGTATGAAAACCCTCAGTCGGCAGCGCCCGGACAATGGCTGCCGACGGCGAAACCATGCGCCTTTCGCCGAGGCAAGGCAATGGGGTTCTCGCTGCGAATATTCGTTTTTGCTTATGAAGAGCCCGCACCGATAAGGTGCGGGCGCAACGGTCATTCCGCCGCCTGATAGGTGGGCCTCCGGACGGCCGATGTCCTCGGACCTGCGGCTGCAAGCAGGGTGACGGCGATCGCAAGCAGCGCCACGAAGGCGACGCCGGCAACATACGGATCCCAGCCGAAATTCGCTGCTGCGCCGAACACCGCCGAAGCGGCCGCGAGCACGATGCCGCCGCCGATCTGGAACGACGCGAAGAGCAGACCGGAGGCGAGCCCCGACTTGTCGTCCTCAACGTCGGAAAGGGCTGCGACCTGCACCGAAGGGTAGGTCATGGCATAACCGAGGCCGAGCAGGATCTGCGAGACCAGCACGAGTAGGAGCGGATCGACATGTCCGAGTGCCGCCACCCAGAAAATGTAGCTGAAGGCCTGCAGCCCGACGCCTGCCGCCATCAGCCCGGTGGCGCCGCGGTTTTGCGCCAGGTTCGCAAAGCGTGGCGCCAGGAACATCACGAAGACGCCGCCGAGGGCAAAGGAGAAGCCTGTCGTGAAGGCCGACCAGCCGATGACGTTCTGATAATAGAGCGTCGCCAGGAACTGGAAGCCGACATAGGCGCCCTGGAAGAGGGCGGCGATCGCATTGGCGTGCCGCAGCCGCGCCCGGCGGAACATGCCGAGCGGCACCATCGGATCGGCATGGCGTGCTTCGACCGCGAGGAAGAGCAGGATCAGCACCAGCGACGCCAGAAGCGAACCCCAGGTCGGCAGGGCCTGCCAGCCGGCAGCCGCGGCATTGGTGATGCCGAAGACGAAGAGCAGCAGCCCCGGCGTGATCGTCAGTGCGCCCGCCCAGTCGAATGTGGGCCGCGGTCCGGACCTTTTCGGATCGGCCGGCAGCGCCAGCGGCGCCAGGACGAGGGTCAGAATGGCGACCGGCGCGCCCATGACCAGCGTTGCCCGCCAGCTGAAGATCGTCGCTGCCCCGCCGAGAACCATGCCGAGCACGAAGCCGGTCGCACCGGTGGAGGCGAAGACCCCGAGCGCCTTTGCCCGGGCTGTTCCCTCGCCGAACACCGAGAGCAGCAGCGCCAGCGCCGCAGGCGCGGTGAAGGCGGCAGCAATGCCCTTGATCAAACGGGCGGCAATCAAGGTCGGGCCGCTGTCGACGAAGCCGCCGGCGATGCTGGCGGCGGCAAAGATCGCCAGCGACCAGAGGAACACGCGCCGATGGCCGAAGACGTCGGCGACCCGGCCGCCGAGCAGCAGGAAGCCGCCATAGCCGAGCACATAGGCGCTGACGGCCCATTGCAGTGATGTCGCCTCCATGCCGAGCTCGGCCTGGATGGCGGGGAGCGCAACGCCGATGGTGGAGACATCCATGGCGTCGAGAAAGTTGGCGGTGCAGAGCAGCAGCAATGCCAGCCCCGCCGCGCTTTTCGATTTGGAAAAGGTCATCGAAATCGTTCCTTCTTGGCTGCCGCCTCATCGGAGGGAGGTTGCCGGGCGGCAGGGAACGAGAAAATGTACAGCTTCCAATCCTATTGCAAATTGATAGTAGCCATGCCAGGTATTACTGGTGATGATGAATGATGCCACGCTGCGCAAAATTGACCTCAACCTGCTGCTGGCTTTTTCGGTGCTGATGCAGGAGCGCAATGTCAGCCGCGCCGCCGAACGGCTGCTGCTCGGGCAGCCTGGCCTGTCGGCCGCTCTTCGCCGGCTTCGCGAGGCGCTGGATGACGAATTGTTCGTGCGTGTCGGCCGCGGCCTGCAGCCGACGCCGCGCGCCCTGTCCATTGCGCCGGCGATCGAGGATGCGCTGTCGGGCATCGAACGCGCCATCCGCCCGCAGGCCGAATTCGATCCGGCAAGCTGGCAGGGCGAGTTCCGCATCGGCATGTGCGATAATCTCGAATCGGCCTTCTTCGGCCCGCTTGCCGCCCGCCTGCTGCAGCTTTCTCCGGGCGCCCGGCTGATCGGCATCGCTTCCGAAAAGCGCGACGCCGCGCGCCGGCTGGACGAGGGCGTCTTCGATTTCAGCGTTTCGGTGCACGACGAACCGGCCTCCTGGCACATCCGCGCGCCGCTGTTCAACCAGGCCTCGATCTGCATTTACGACGATGCTCAACTCAAACTGAAGGCGCCCTTGAGCCTGGACGGTTTCGCCGATGCCGCGCATGTCACCGTCTCCTTCGAGGGCAACGCCTCGACCAGCATCGATATCGCGCTCAGCCGCACCGGCCATCGGCGCCGGGTGGTGGCGACCGTGCCGCGCTTTTCCGCTCTGCCGACGGCGCTGCGGGCCATGCCGGCCATCGCCATCGTTCCGGAATCGATCGGCCGCTGCATGGCGCAGTTGCATGGGCTGACGATTTGCGAACCGCCGCTGCCGCTGCCGGTCGATCCGGTGACCATGCTCTACCGTCGGGTCGACCAGGCCGACGGCCGGGCGCGCTGGTTCCGCCGGCTGTTCCTCGACGTCGCCGGCGAAGCGCTCGAAGCTTCCGGCTGTCGCGTGGCGATTTCAAGAGCGGCGGCCTGACGGCGACGTTTTATCTCACCCGCTTACATCTCACCCTTGTGAAAATAGGCTTCGAGGCGGTAGCCGTCGGGATCGATGACGAAGGCGGCGTAATAGAAGCGGCCGTAATCCGGCCGGATGCCCGGTTCGCCATTGTCGGTGCCGCCGGATGCGATAGCGGCGGCGTAAAAGGCGTCGACAGCGGCCTCGTTCGGGGCGACGAAGCAGAAATGCAGCCCGGATTGCATGTCGGCGACAACGGGATGCTCGGCCTGTATCACCCAGAGGCCGACCTCATCAGGACCGTAGCCGATCACACCATCGGAATTGGACAGGCGCTCATAGCCGAGCGGCGCCAGCGCCGCATCATAGAAACGGCGGGCTCTTTCGAGGTCTTTGACACCGATGGAGACATGATCGAACATGGTCTGCAAACTCCGTTCATCCCAAGACTAATTGAACAGCAGCATCTTTCAACTGCCAAAAGAAGAGTGGAATCCGTTTGGAGGTCCGGCCGCGCGCACTTGGCCGGTAAGACTTTACTGCAGCTGCGGCTTTTTCAGAAAGCTGTTGCGGTCGGCGGATTTGACGCGCAGCCAGGCCTCCCGGCCGTTGCGCAGAATCCGCATCGGAATCTCGGCGCCGGCCGGGCCGCTGCTCCAGAGCTTGCGGTAGAAATCGGCAAGGCCGTCAACCTCTTCGTCACGGATCTCGGAAATGATATCGCCCTGACGCAGACCGGCCTCGGCGGCCGGACCGCCTTCGGCGACGCTCATCACCACCACGCCGCCATTGCTCTCAGCGGAGAATGCGCCGAGCCAAGGCCGCGGCGGCTTGTTGACCTGACCGCGGTTCAAGAGGTCGTCGAGGATCGGCGGCAACAGATCGATCGGCACGACCATATTGATGTCGGCGACCTCGCCGTCCTGGCTCATCTGCAGGCGCAGCGAACCGATGCCGAGCAGCTTGCCGTCGGCGCCGATCAGCGCTGCCCCACCCCAGGCGGGATGGGCCGGTGCGGTAAAAATCGCCTCGTCCAGCAGATATTCCCAATAGCCGGCGAATTCCTGCCGGGCGACGATGTTTGCCTGGACGAACTCGCCGATCCCATCGGCAAGCACGACGGGATCGCCGGGCCTGGCGGCGGCCGCATCGCCGAAATCCACCGCCGGGGCGTTGAGAACGCCGAGCGCCTGCACCAGGCCGAAGCCGCTTTCCTGATCATAGGCAAGAGGATGGGCGGGAACCACCCGGCCGTCCTGGGTCGTCAGCCAGACCTCCTCAGCCTCGGTGATGAGATAACCGATGGTCAGCACCAGCCCGTTGTCGCGAATGACGACGCCGCTGCCCTCCCGGACGGTGCCCAGCGTCTCCGCCGTGAAGGCATCTTCTGGGATGGAGGAACGGACGGCCACGACGGACCGCAGGATCGGATCAATATTCATGCTTTTATCCCGAGGCGCCGCCGCGCGACACCGAAAGCCGGCGCGCCTCCTTAATAGGTAAGAAGGTGAAGGGGCGGCGGCAAGGTTGGCGCGACTGGAATTTCCGCAGCCCTATGCCAAGCCGTGGAAGGCTACCGGAATATCTGGGGGTGACAGCGGTGCTGCGCAACAATATACAGTCAATCCTATCAGGAATCAGACAGGGATCACGACATGAAGGATTGGCATCCCGATCTCAGCCGGAGCAGCAGCCCGCGTTACATGGCGATTGCCGATCTGATCGAAATGGATCTGCGCAGCGGCCATCTGGCGGTCGGAGACCGGCTGCCGCCGCAACGCGACCTCGCCAAGCGGCTGAATGTCGATTTCACCACCGTGGCCAGAGGCTATGTCGAGGCGCAGAAGCGCGGTCTTGTCGAGTCGCATGTCGGCCGGGGCACTTTCATCACCGGCCGCGTGGGCAAGGCGAGGCAGGACTTCGCGCCTGACGCGGCGCCCGATCCGCGCCGCGCATCGATCGTCGACTTCTCGATGAACATGCCGCCGGAACCAGACGATCCGGAACTGATCGCGGGCATGCGAGAGGCCATGTCGGCGGTGGCCGCAAGTCTCATCCCGCTACTGCGCTACCAGGGTTTCGGCGGCTCCGGCATCGATAAGGACGCCGCCGCCGTCTGGCTCGGCCGCCGTGGGCTCACGCCTTCGCAGGAGCGGATCTTCGTCACGCCGGGTGCGCATCCGGCCCTGTTGGCGATCTTCGGCCTGCTGGCAAAGCCGGGCGAGACGGTGCTTTCGGAAATCATCACCTATCCCGGCATGCGCTCGATCGCCGCCCAGCTGCGGCTCAACCTCGCCGGCGTGCCGATGGACGAGGACGGTATCCTGCCGGACGCCCTTGCCAGCGCCTGCGAACGGTTGAAGCCGAAGGCGCTCTATCTCAATCCGACACTGCAGAACCCGTTGACACTGACCATTTCAACCGGTCGGCGCGAGGAAATCGCGGCCGTCGCCCGCAAACATCAGCTGCCGATCGTCGAGGATGATGCCTATGGCTTCATTCCCCAGCAAGGTCCGGCGCCGCTTGCGGCATTAGCGCCGGACCTCACCTGGCATATTGGCGGCCTGGCGAAATCCCTCGGCGCGGGCCTGCGCCTTGCTTATGTCGTGGCGCCCGACAGCAAGGCCGTATGGCCCTTCGTCAGCGCTATGCGCGCCAACAACGTCATGGCCTCGCCTTTGACAGTGGCACTCGCCACCCGCTGGATAGAGGACGGCACGGCCGATGCGATCCTGCGCTTCATCCGCGCCGAGGCCGCCGCCCGTCAGCAGATGGTCGCCGCCATCCTGCCTGCCGGCAGCTACCGCGCCGATCCGATCAGCTTCAACATCTGGCTGCCGCTCGCCAATGGCTGGACCCGTTCCACCTTCGGCAGTCATATGCGTTCCGCCGGCATCGGCGTCGTGGCAAGCGATGCCTTCACCGTCGAGGGCGCCGCCCCGGAAGCGGTGCGGGTCTGCCTCGGCGGCCCGATCACTCGGGAGAGACTGCACGGCGCACTGGAATTCATGACCCATGCGCTGGAAGGCCCGCCGGAAATGGCGGCGTCGTTCTTCTAATCCCGGCAGCTTTCAACTTGCCCTCAGGCCCGCTGCTGGTCTGGTCCCTTCGATGATGTGATGTCTGCGGTTTGCCCGGTCGCCAGCCGACGGGGATCTGCGGCATTCTGGCAAGTTGACTGGTGATTGATGCGTAATGTATTTATATTGGATGCATGCATTTGTGTGGCATTGATCGGCATTGAGCCGCGTGCCAGAGAAGACGAGGTTATCATGGACACCGAATATCCCCCGCTTCCTCCGATGCAGACCGGCGTCAGGGGACGTTGCCCGCGTTGCGGCCAGGGCCATATGTTCAAGGGCTTTCTGACGCTGCAGCCGCAATGCGAGGTCTGCGGCCTCGATTATGCCTTCGCCGATCCGGCCGACGGCCCGGCCTTCTTCGTCATCTGCTTCGCCTGCATACCGAGCGTCCTGCTTGGCGTCTGGCTGGAGGTGGCGTTTTCGGCGCCGATCTGGGTGCAGCTTCTGGTCACCGGCCCCTTCATGCTCGCCACCTGCATTCCGCCACTCAGGCCCCTGAAAGGCTGGTTGGTCGCCAGCCAATATTTCTACAAGGCGGAAGAGGGCAAACTCGCCTAGAGCCTATTTCAGCGTCGCGCGCAGGCGCGGCGTGGCGAAATCGATGAGCGCCCGCAGTTTCAGCGGCACCAGCCCCTGCGAGGGATAGACGAGCTGCACCGGCGCCGGCGGCGGTTCGAAATCTTCGAGCAGCGGCACCAGCAGGCCCGCCGCTGCGGCGCGGGCGGCCTGATAGGAGAGCACGCGGGTGACGCCGAGACCGGCGACGGCCGCATCGACGGCGGCCTCGGCGGTGTTGACCGCGAGCCGTGAGCGGATCGGCACGGCAAGATCGCGCTTCCCCTCCGTGAAGCTCCAGCTCCGAGTCGCGGCCATGTTCTCGAAGGTGATGCAGTCATGTGCGGAGAGATCGCCCGGCTGCCGGGGTGCCAGGTGCCGCGCGAGATAATCCGGGCTGGCATAGACGGTGCGGCGGATCGCGCCGAGCCGCGTGGCGATCAGGTTGCTGTCGGCCAGGGTGCCGATCCTCAGCGCCAGGTCGATATGATCCTCGACAAGGTTCGACAGACGGTCGCCGAGCATCAGCCGCAGATTGATCTCGGCATAGGCCTTCAGGAAATCCACCACGACAGGCAGGACATGCAGCCGCCCGAAGACGATCGGCGCGGTCATCGTCAGCTCGCCCTTCGGCGCGCTGTATTCGCCGGCGGCCGTCCGTTCCGCCTCTTCCACCCGGTCGAGAATTTCCCGCGCCGCCTCCACATAGGAGCGTCCGGCCTCGGTCAATGTGATCTTCCGATTGCTTCTCTGCAGCAGCTTGGCGCCGAGATGCGCCTCGAGCTCGGAGACCTTGCGGCTGACCGTCGCCAGCGGTGAACGCAGATGCCGCGAGGCGGCCGACAGGCTGCCTTGCTCGACGACGGCAAGAAGCACGCTCATGGCGTCGAGGCGGTCCATTTTATCCTTCCATCAATTGAGAACATGCCTTCCAGATTAGCATCCTACTGCAGTTCATTGGAAGGCAGTAAATTCCCTGCAGGTGGTTCGAACGGCCATCGCCGGCAAGGCCGAGGCCTTGTTCCCGCCCCATCAGACAAAGGAACCGTCATGAAACTCTACCATCATCCGCTGTCCGGCCATTCCCACCGGGTTCACCTGTTCCTGTCGCTGCTCGGCGTGCCTTACGAACTGGTCGAGGTCGACTTGGCCGCCGGCGCTCACAAGGCTCCTGAGTTCCTGAAGCTCAATGCCTTTGGCCAGGTGCCGGTGCTTGACGACGATGGAGCGGTCATTCCCGATTCCGCCGCCATCCTCGTCTATCTCGCACGCAAATTTGGCCGCACCGACTGGCTGCCGGTAGACATGTTGGCGGCGGCACGGATCCAGAAATGGCTCTCGGTCGCCGCGGGCGAGATCGCCTACGGGCCTTGCGCCGCCCGTCTCGTCACTGTCTTCGGCGTCAATTTTCATGCCGACGAGGTGATTGCCCGGGCGCACCGCATTCTTACGCTGGTCGAGGCGGAGCTCACGGGCCGCGCCTTCCTGCTCGGCGACAATCCGACGATCGCCGATATCGCGCTTTACAGCTACATCGCCAATGCGCCGGAGGGCAATGTCGACACCGCGCCCTATCAGGCCGTGCGCGCCTGGCTTTCCCGCATCGAGGCGCTGCCGGGTTTCGTCAGCTTCCGCAAGACGAAGATCGGACTGGCCGCATAAAGATCCGTCCCGATCGTGCCTGAAAGGAGGCCGTGATGCTGGAGAAGTCAAGAGAGGATGCGCCATCGCCCTGGCATCAGGGTGAACTCGCAATGCAGCGCAGCGTCGGCGTCGTCGAGCGGATGGACGGGCCGGGGCGGAATTTCGTCCGCAAGGCGATGCCCGAGCAGCACCGCGCCTTCTTTCCGATGCTGCCTTTCGTCGTGCTCGGCACGGTCGATGCGAAGGGCGACGTCTGGGCGACGGTGCGGGCCGCGCAGCCGGGTTTCATGTCCTCGCCGGACCCGGAGACGCTTGAGGTCCGCCTGCCGCGCGAGTCGGCCGATCCTGCCGATGCCGGGATGGAGGATGGCGCCGCCATCGCGATGCTCGGCATTCAGCTCGAGACCCGGCGGCGCAACCGGTTGAACGGCGCCATCAGCAGGACGGATGCCGATGGTTTCCGCCTGCGCGTCGGCCAGAGCTTCGGCAATTGCCCGCAATATATCCAGCCTCGCGCCGCCGCCTTCGTTCGCGATCCCGCTCTGCCGACAGCGCTGCCGCCGCTGCGGTCCCATGAGTTCGACGAGCGCGCGCGGCGGATGGTCGAGAATGCCGATACGTTTTTCGTCGCTTCCTATGTCGACCGCGAGAATGGCGAACGCCAGGTCGACGTCTCCCATCGTGGCGGCTATGCCGGGTTCGTGCATCTCGGCGCCGATGGCGCGCTGACCGTTCCCGACTTTGCCGGCAATCGTTTCTTCAACACGCTCGGCAATTTCCTGGTCAATCCGAAGGCCGGGCTGGTCTTCATCGATTTCGATACCGGCGACATGCTGCAGATGACGGGACGGGTCGAGGTGTTGCTCGATTCGCCTGACATCGCCGCCTTTCCCAGGGCGGAAAGGCTGTGGCGTTTCACGCCGGAGGATATCGTGCTGCGCCCGGATGCCCTGCCGCTGCGGTGGAACCGGCGCACCGATGTCTGAGCTCGATCGCCGCCCGACAAACTTGTAAAACCGGTACCGATCGGTAAACTCGAAACTACTCAGTACAGGAGATATCATGTCCAGCCTCATTCCGCCGTTCACCCTGGAGACCGCCACGCAGAAAGTTCGTCTCGCCGAGGACGGCTGGAACAGCCGCGATCCCGAGCGCGTCTCGCTCGTCTACACGCCGGACAGCCGCTGGCGGAACCGCGCCGAATTCATTACCGGCCGCGCCGAGATCGTCGCTTTTCTCACCCGCAAATGGGCCAAGGAACTGGACTACCGGCTGATCAAGGAGATCTGGGCCTTCACCGACAATCGCATTGCCGTGCGCTTTGCCTATGAATGGCACGATGACAGCGGCAACTGGTTCCGCTCCTATGGCAATGAGAACTGGGAATTCGATGCGGCCGGCTTGATGCAGCGCCGTTTTGCCTGCATCAACGATCTGCCGATCCGGGAAACGGAGCGCAAATACCACTGGCCGCTCGGCCGACGGCCGGACGATCATCCCGGCCTGACCGAGCTCGGCCTCTAGAACAGGATGAATTCAGGCCGGTGAAGACCGTCTATGAACGCACCGACATCGTGCCGCTGCTCGCGGAAACCTTCCGCGAGCTCGGTTACGAGGGCGCCACGCTCAGCCGCATCACCGAACGCACCGGCATCGGCAAGGGCAGCCTTTATCACTTCTTCCCGGGCGGTAAGGAGGAGATGGCCGGCGCCGTGCTCGCCGATATCGACGCCTGGTTCGAGCAGGCGGTCTATCGGCCGCTCAGAAATGACGATGCCCGTCAGGCGATCGCGGCGATGTGGCTCAACGTGGGTGACTATTTCCGCTCCGGCGGCCGCATCTGCCTCGTCGGCGCCTTCGCGCTCGACGACACCCGTGAGCGGTTTTCGTCTGCGATCGGCGACTATTTTATCCGCTGGATCGAGGCGTTGCGTTCGGCGCTGATGCGGGCAGGCTGTGCCGAGCGGGAGGCGCAGACGCTGGCCGAGGAAGGCATCTGCGGCATTCAAGGGGCGCTGGTACTGTCGCGCGCGCTCAAAGATGAAGCGGTCTTCACCCGGTCGCTGGAAACGTTGGCGAAGCGGCTTGAGGCTGCGACGCGATGAGGGCAGACCTTACATCCGCGCCGCTTTGCCTGTATCTCTCGGCGTTGCGGTTGAGGCTGCCGGGTCGGGCGGGGTGTTCTCGCGCTCAAGGCGAATCTGGCGCCACTCATTTTCCATCTGGTCGACGACGTGCTGGGGAATGGTGGTCTGGGTATTGGCGGCAGGCGTCTGCATCGGAAGTCTCCTCTTGTGGTGGTAAGGCTTCAGGGCAAGGAAATGAATTGCACAAGATAAAAGCCGTGTAAATCAGGGGCTTAGGCACTTCAAACGATTAAGTTGATTTTAATCGATTAAGACGGTTTTAACCACGAGATTGCCGGGAAGCGCGGTATGGTTGTCCACATGGATCGGATGTTCTTTTTTGATGCGGTGTGCCAGGAGCTCTTTAAAGGAGGGCTAACTCATCCTCAGGTAGAGGGTATTGCGGCGATTCTCGATGCCTGGGAAAAGCGGTTTGCGCGGGCCGACCGCCGGTGGCTGGCCTACATCCTCGCAACCGCTTACCACGAGACCGCCTATACGATGCAGCCGGTCCGCGAGACGTTGGCTGAAAGCGATACTCGCGCCGTCGAGATCCTGGAGGCGGCCTTTGCCGCCGGCAGGCTCTCCTGGGTAAAGGCGCCCTACTGGCGGCCGGACGAGGATGGCCGCTGCTGGCTCGGGCGTGGCCTGGTGCAGCTCACCCATAGGCGGAATTACGAGGCGATGAGCGTGCTGACGGGCATCGACCTCGTTGCCGATCCTGATCGGGCGATGGAGATGGATGCGGCGGTGACCATCCTGATCGAAGGCATGCTGCAGGGCAGCTTTACCGGACACAAACTTGCCGATCACCTGAACGCGACGACCGAGGACTGGGTCAATGCGCGCCGCATCGTCAACGGCACCGACCGGGCCGAGAAGCTCGCGGGCTACGCCAGGGCCTTCCATGCGGCGATGCGTCCTGATGCCGCGCAGGTCGGGGCGTGCGGTTGAAGGCCCGGGGTCCGCGTGTTATCGCGCGGGCGACCCTCTGAAATCTGACAGGAGCTTCCGCGTGATCCGCCATATCGTTTTCTTCACAGTGCAGGAGGAACATCTGGAGGAGGTGAGGGCCGGACTGTCGATCCTGACCGCCATTCCGCACGCGCGGCTGCTGGAAATCGGCACCAATGTGAAGACCGATCAGCTGGGTACCGAGATCGATCTTGTCGTCTACGGTGAATTCGACGATGAAGCGGCTCTCGCTGCCTATAAGGCGCATCCCGATTATCAGCGCTCGATCGAGCGTGTGCGGCCGCTGCGGGAAAAGCGCATTGCCGCGGACTACGACAGCCGCGCAGCGGTGACGCGGCCGCTCTGAACCGGCAGGCCGTCGGCTGCCGGACGTGTTTGGGTTAAATTTCAAAGGGATAAACAGCTTTCCGGATTCGCCGCGCTGGATGTTGATGCAGCCGTGAGCCACCGGATCCAATCTTCGCAAAATCGGCGGCAAGCGATTCAAAAGATTCGTCAAACGCACGGTCCATCGTCAGCGGAAGAGGGCGTCCATTCCAAGCGTCATGAGGCGGCCGGGCTTGGCTGCGATGCCCGCGCACCGCGCACCAGCGTCATCAGCATCAGCACCAGAATCAGCGACAAGGCGGCGAGAACGGCAGCGGCGAAAAGCGCCGGGCCGGGGCCGGCGCGGTCGAGGATGGCAGTGAAGACAACAGGGGCGATCGCATTGGCAAGGTTCTGCGGCAGCGACAGCCGTGCCGATTGCAGGCCGAATTCGCGCGGCGAAAACACCGCCAGCGGCAGAAGCGCGCGGGCGACGGCCATGACGCCGGAGCCGAAGCCGTAGAGCACAACGAAGGTGACGAGCAGCGGCGTCGACGGACTGGCGAGCAGCATCATCAGGAAGCTTATCAGCATCAGGCCGATGCCCATGGCGGCGCTGAGGATGGGATTGCCGCGCCGGCCGAGCAGCATGTCGAGGAAGCGCGCCGAAATGCCGAGCACGCCGCGGGCCGAGCCGAGCTGCAGCGCCAAGGCCGGCGCGGCGCCCGACTGGCGGAAGATCTCGAGCAGCGAGGGCGAGATGCCGAAGGTGACGAAGGTGGTAAGGGTCGTCGTCGCGGCGATCAGCAGAAAGGCTTTGCGCCCGGCCGCCTTCGACAGCGGCACCGGCGCGATTTCGGCCGCGCCGCCGACGACATGCGCGGCGATCGGCTTCGGCAGGGCGAAAAGATGCAGCGGCAGGCAGATGAAGAATTGCAGGCCTGCGCAGATGAGGAAGGTGAGGCGCCAGCCGACGGCTTCGTTGAGCAGGCTGAGGATCGGCCAGAAGATGGCGCTCGAAAGCCCGGTGAACAGCATCAGGACGGCGATGACGCGCTTGCCGTCCATCCCCTCGCGCTCGACGACGGCGGTATAGGCGGGCGCCGACAGGCCGAGCGCGCCGCCGACGCCGATCACGATCCAGGCGGCGGCGTAGAGAATGACGCCGTTGGCGGCTGCCAGCAGGCAGAGGCCGAGGGCAAAGGTCAGGGAAGCCGCCGAAAGCACCCGGGCGGCGCCGTAACGGCCAAGCCAGCGGCCGGTCGCCGGGCCGACGATGGCGCTGACCAACATCATGATCGTCAGGCCGGCAAACGCCACCTCGTTCGCCATGCCGAGATCGGGCGCCACGATGCGGCCCATCACCCCGAGCATGTCGAAGGTCGTACCCCAGCCGATCACCTGGGTGATGGCGAGCACGAAGACCGTCTGCGCCGAGCGGAAGCGGAAGGAGTTTGGCATTGGTGCTGAAATGGCCTGAATGCGGGAGCCGCAAGGACATAACAGGTTCAATCAGCCGGTAAAAGCTGTGATTGCAATTTCCGGCAGCCCGCCGCGCGCGGGCTTGACCCAAGCATCCGCGCCCAGCCCTCCGTATGCGCCTGGGGAAGACTTTTCCCATGCGCAAAAAGCGGCCGCGGCATCGGTTTTCAGCAGCTGACACCTGCTGCCGCCAACAGTCGAGAACGGTTCTAAACACCCGGCATTACAGCGCATTCATTTGCCATTCAGGTCGCGTGAGTACATAGTCGCATCAAGTTGGAATTACCCTTGAAAGCATAACACATGGCCTTTCCTCTGAGCGTCGCAATAGTGGCCGCCGGACTGGTGGTATCGGCGCCCTCACCGGACGCCACAGGCACTCTTGTCGTGCGTGTGACAGGCGATTGCAGCGCCGCTGCCGCCCAGGTCGTCGAGCAGACGGGTGGCCAGCTCTTATCGGTGCAACCGGTGGGCGATAGTTGCATCATCACCGTTCTGGTGTCGGGCAACGGCCAGCGCCCGCGCAAGGTGACGGTAAAGGTTCCGATGTAGGCGGAATCGGTCTATTCAGAACATGATCGATTTGAAGCGGACGAAGGCGGACCGATGCGCATCCTGGTAATCGAAGACGACGTCAACCTGAACCGGCAGCTGACCGACACGCTGAAGGAGGCGGGCTATGTCGTCGACCAGGCGTTCGACGGCGAGGAGGGACATTTCCTCGGCGATACCGAACCCTATGATGCCATCATCCTCGATATCGGCCTGCCTGAGATGGACGGCGTTACCGTGCTCGAAAAATGGCGCGGCGCCGGCCGCGGCATGCCGGTTTTGATCCTGACGGCGCGCGACCGCTGGAGCGACAAGGTCGCCGGCATCGACGCCGGTGCCGACGATTACGTCACCAAACCGTTCCATGTCGAGGAAGTGCTGGCGCGCATCCGGGCGCTGATCCGGCGTGCGGCCGGGCATGCCTCCTCCGAGATCATCTGCGGACCCGTTCGGCTCGACACCAAATCCTCGAAGGCGACGGTTAACGGCACGCCGCTGAAGCTGACCTCGCACGAATATCGGCTGCTCGCCTATCTCATGCATCACATGGGCGAGGTCGTCTCGCGCACGGAGCTGGTCGAACACATGTACGACCAGGATTTCGACCGCGACTCCAACACGATCGAGGTCTTCGTCGGCCGCCTGCGCAAGAAGATGGGCGTCGACCTGATCGAAACGGTGCGCGGTCTCGGCTACCGCATCCAAGCGCCGAAACATGCGAATTAAGTCGCTCACCGCACGTGTGCTGCTGCTGACCACGGTCTGGTCGACGGTGGCCCTGGTGGTAATCGGCCTGCTCATCTCGACGCTCTACCGCAAGAGCGCCGAACGCGGTTTTCAGGATCTGTTGCGGGCCCAGCTTTATAACGTCATCAATTCGGTGACGATCGGCGATCAGGGGGCGTTGAGCGGCAGCCCGCAGCTCGGCGATCTGCGTTTTGCCCAGCCGAAGACCGGCTGGTACTGGGTGGTGGAGCCGCTCGGCACTTATACGACAGCGCCGCTGGTCTCGCCCTCGCTCGGCTCGGCGCTCATTCCGGTTCCCTCCGTCGTCGAGGCGCCCTTCGACAAGAATTACGAGCGTTATTACCAGGTGACGGACGCCTCCGGCAACCGGGTGCAGGTCGCCGAAACCGAAGTGGTGCTCGATACCGACGGACGCGCGGCGCGCTTCCGCGTCACCGGCAATGTCGACGTCGTCGAGGACGATGTGCGCACCTTTTCCCACAGCCTCTATCTGGCGCTTGCCGGTTTCGGCGTCGGCAGCCTGATCGTCAATGCGCTCGCCATTCTCTACGGCCTGAAGCCGCTCGACAAGGCGCGCGCCGCCCTGGAGCGCATCCGTGCCGGCGAAAGCGAGCAGTTGAAGGGCGACTTCCCGCGCGAAATCCTGCCGCTCGCCAACGAGGTCAATGCGCTGATCGACAGCAACCGGCGCATCGTCGAGCGGGCGCGCATGCAGGTCGGTAATCTCGCCCATTCGCTGAAGACGCCGATCGCCGTTCTCCTCAACGAGGCGCGCGTTCTCGAAAAATCCCACGGCGAACTGGTGCGCAGTCAGGCGGAATCGATGCAGGGGCAGGTGCAGTCCTATCTCAACCGGGCCCGCATCGCCGCCCAGCGCGAATCCGTGCTGGCGCGCACCGATGCCGAGCCGGCGCTCGAGCGGCTGGTGCGCGTCATGCGCCGGCTGAATGTCGAGACCGAATTCGATCTCGTCGTTTCGCCGCCGCATCTGGCCGTCGCCATGGAACAGCAGGATCTCGAGGAGACGGTCGGCAATCTCCTGGAGAATGCGGCGCGTTTCGCCAAGAGCAGGGTGCGGCTCTCCGCCGTCGAGGCCGGCGAGGACGTGAAAGGGGCAGAGGCCAGCGCCCGCCGCCACTGGGTGGAGCTCGCCGTCGAGGACGACGGGCCGGGCCTGGAGCCCGACCAGATCCGCGAGGCGCTGAAGCGCGGCCGCAGGCTCGACGAAAGCAAGCCGGGAACCGGGCTCGGCCTGTCGATCGTCACTGAGATTTCAAACGAATACCAGGGGCGCCTCGAGCTGTCCCGCGGCGAGTGGGGCGGGCTGAAGGCGAAGCTTATCCTGCCCGGCGTCACAAAGGATGTTGCATGACCAACTGCTTGATGTCACAAAGATACTGGCAAACGCATAGCATGCTTTGCCTTAATGCTGACACGGGGACGCTGCACTTCGATCGGCTGAAATTGACCTCTGATCGTGGTTCGACGCAATGATTCTACGCTCGCAAGGGATGATCGTTTCCATCCTGCTTCTCGCCGTCGCGCTCACCGGCTGCACGACGACGAAGGGGGCTGCTTCGCGCGGCATTTTTTCCAGCAAACCTTCGGCATCGGCCGCCTTCATCACCGCGCTGCAGGGCGGCATCGTCGGGCGCAGCGGCGTCAGCTTGAGCGATAGCGACAAGCAACGGGCGCTCGAGGCGGAATATCGGGCGTTGGAAGGGGCAGCAGTCGGCCAGCCGGTGGTCTGGAGCGGCAAGGACGTCACCGGCAAGGTGGTGGCGGCAGCACCCTATCAGGTCGGCTCGCAGAATTGCCGGCAATATACCCATACGCTGACGGTCGACGGCAAGGACAGCGTGGCGCGTGGCGCTGCCTGCCGCAACGACGACGGTAGCTGGTCGCCGCTCGGGTGAGGCTCGTTCCAAGCTAAATTGCGGCGAATAGCCTCAAATCTTCGTCATTCCGGCTTTGGCAGTTGGAATAGCGCCACGCTTCACGTATTTGGGCCGGTATGCTGTTCTGGATTCTCGTTGCCGTTCTGACGGCAGCCGTCGCCGTCATCCTGCTTTACCCCCTTCTGCGTGGAGCGAAGGCGGCGGAGAACAGTCGTGCCGGCGAGGCGGCAGTTTATCGCGACCAGCTGCGCGAACTCGACCGCGATCTTGCCGGTGGGCTGATCACAGCTGAGGAGGCTGATTATGCCAGGGCCGAAATCGGCCGGCGGCTGATCGCCGTCTCCGCCGGCGAGCCGGAGGGAACGCCGAAGCCCGCGCGCCATCACCGTGTCACCGAAGCCTTCGTTCTCCTGATCCTGCCGGTGCTCGGGCTCTGTCTTTATGTGACGATGGGCAGGCCCGGTCTGCCCTCGCAGCCGCTCGAAGCGCGGCTGGAAAATCCCGGCAATGACGTGGCGGTGCTGATCGCCAAGGCGGAACGGCATCTGGCCGAAAATCCCGATGACGGGAAGGGTTGGGACGTGCTGGCGCCGATCTATGTCCGCACGATGCGGGTCAATGATGCTGAGGTCGCCTACCGCAATGCGATCCGGCTTCTCGGCCCGAGCCCGATCCGGCTCGACGGCCTCGCCGAGACGCTGATAGCGGTCTCCGAAGGCGTGGTGACCGAAGAGGCGCGCCAAGCGCTGGAACAGTCGTTGACGCTTGAACCCAACAATCCGCGTGCCCGCTTCTATATCGCCCTCAGCATGGAGCAGGCGGGGCGAGCCGACGAGGCGCGCCGGGCCTTCGAAGCGCTGGCGCAGCAATCGCCTGCCGATGCGCCCTGGCTGCCGCTGGTCACTGAACATATCTCCAAGAACGGCGGCGCGGCTGCCCAGCCTTCGGCGCCTAGCGGCCCAACGTCGGAAGACGTGGCGGCGGCCGAAAACATGAGCGCCGGCGACCGCCAGCAGATGATCCGCGGCATGGTCGAAAGCCTCGACGCCAAGCTGAGCGCCGAACCCAACAATTTCGAGGGATGGATGCGGCTCGTCCGCTCCTACGCCGTAATGAACGACAAGGATCGCGCAGCCGACGCCCTGAAGCGCGGGCTTGCGGCCTTTCCGCCGCCGGGGGAACAAGGTCGGCAATTGCTGGCGCTTGCCAGTGAACTTGGCATAGCCACGGAGGGTATGACCCAATGACGCGCAAGCAGAAGCGCCTTGCGGTGATCGGGGGCGGGATGAGTTTCATCCTTGCCGCGGTGCTGTTGGTGATGTTCGCCTTCAGCCAGTCTGTGGCCTATTTCTACATGCCGGCGGATCTGGCGAAGACGCCGGTGGCGCCGGAGACCCGCATCCGGCTCGGCGGCCTGGTGGGCGCGGGCAGCGTCGTGCGCGGCGCCGGCTCGACGGTGGAATTTGCAGTCACCGACGGTAGCGCCAATGCGGTCAAGGTCCAATATACCGGCATCCTTCCGGATCTGTTCCGCGAGGGCCAGGGTGTGGTCACCGAAGGCATGTTTGCCTCAGGCAGCAACGTCTTTGTCGCCGACACGGTGTTGGCCAAGCATGACGAGACCTATATGCCGAAGGAAGTGGCCGACAAGCTGAAGGCGCAGGGTCTGTGGCAGGAAGGCCAGGAGGCGAAGGCGACGCCATGATCATCGAGATCGGCCATTACGCCCTGGTGCTGGCGCTGGCGACGGCGCTGATCGTCTCGAGCGTGCCTGTGATCGGCGCCCGCCGCCGTGACCGGGCGATGATGGATGTGGCGACATCAGGCTCGCTGGCGATGTTTACACTCGTCGCCTTCTCTTTTGCCGTGCTGACCTATGCCCATGTCGTCTCCGACTTCTCGGTCGAGAACGTCTGGGAGAATTCGCATTCGCTGGTGCCGCTGATCTACAAATATTCCGGCGTCTGGGGCAATCACGAGGGATCGATGCTGCTCTGGCTGCTGATCCTGGTGCTATTCAGCGCGTTGGTTGCCGTCTTCGGCCGCAACCTGCCGGAGACGCTGAAGGCCAATGTTCTGGCCGTGCAGGCCTGGATCTCGCTCGCCTTCACCCTGTTCATCCTTTTGACCTCCAATCCCTTCCTGCGGCTTGATCCGGCCCCGGCCGAGGGCCGCGACCTCAATCCGGTGCTGCAGGATGTCGGGCTCGCCATCCACCCGCCGCTGCTCTATCTCGGCTATGTCGGCTTTTCCGTCTGCTTCTCCTTTGCCGTTGCCGCTCTTCTCGAAGGCCGCATCGACGCCGCCTGGGCGCGTTGGGTCCGGCCCTGGACGCTGGCCGCCTGGACCTGTCTGACGCTTGGCATCGCCATGGGCTCCTACTGGGCCTATTACGAGCTCGGCTGGGGCGGCTGGTGGTTCTGGGATCCGGTGGAAAACGCCTCGTTCATGCCGTGGCTGGCCGGCACAGCGCTTCTGCATTCGGCCCTCGTCATGGAAAAACGCGAGGCGCTGAAGATCTGGACTGTGCTGCTCGCCATCCTGACCTTCTCGCTGTCGCTGATGGGCACCTTCCTGGTGCGTTCCGGCGTGCTCACCTCGGTGCATGCCTTCGCCAGCGATCCCTCCCGCGGCGTCTTCATCCTTTGCATCCTGCTGATCTTTATCGGCGGGGCGCTGTCGCTGTTTGCCTTGCGGGCGCCGAAGCTTGCGGCCGGCGGACTGTTTGCGCCGATTTCGCGCGAGGGCGCCCTGGTTCTCAACAATCTGATCCTGACGGTCGCCTGCGGCACGGTGCTCACCGGCACGCTCTATCCGCTGCTCCTGGAGACGCTGACCGGCGACAAGATCTCCGTCGGGCCGCCCTTCTTCAACCTGACATTTGGCCTGCTGATGGCGCCGCTGCTCGTCATCGTGCCCTTCGGGCCGCTGCTTTCCTGGAAGCGCGGCGATCTGCTCGGCGTTTTGCAGCGGCTCTATGTTGTGGCGGGTCTCGCCTTCGCGGCCGCGCTGATCTTCTTCTATCTCCAACATGGTGGGCCGGTACTCTCCGTGCTGGGGCTCGCCGCAGGCCTGTTCCTGGTTCTCGGCGCAATCGCCGATCTCTGGTATCGCGCCGGCATCGGCAAGGTGGCGGCCAACGTCGCCTGGCGGCGTCTGACCGGCCTGCCGCGTTCGGCCTTCGGCACCGCCCTTGCCCATGCCGGGCTCGGCATCAGCGTGCTCGGCATCGTCGCGGTGACGACGTTCCAGACCGAGCACGTCATCGAGATGAAACCCGGCGAGACGACGGATGCCGGCGGCTACAGCCTGCATTTCGACGGCATGCAGCCGGCGACCGGGCCGAACTACACCGAGGAGCGCGGCCACTTCAGCATCCGCCGCGCCGGTGTCGCGGTCGCCGACACCTGGTCGGCCAAGCGGCTCTACACCGCCCGCCAGATGCCGACGACGGAGGCCGGCATCCTGACCTTCGGCCTTAGCCAGCTCTACGTTTCCTTGGGCGACGCCACCAAGGACGGCGGTATCGTCGTGCGCATCTGGTGGAAACCGTTCATCCTGTGCATATGGGGCGGCGCGCTGATCATGGCCGCCGGCGGCCTCGTCTCGCTCTCCGACCGCCGCCTGCGCGTCGGCGCCCCGCGCCGTAAGGCGAAGGCAAGACCGGCGGCCCCTGCCATGGAGCCGGCGGAATGATGCGCTCGCACCTCTTTTCCGCTTCTCCCCACCGGGGAGAAGATGCCCGAAGGGCAGATGAGGGGGCCGAGCGGCAGAGCCGTGAGGAGCTTGAGCGCAAGCGAAAGGTCGTTTTTGCTTCGAGTGGCCGCCCCCTCATCCGCCCTGTCGGGCACCTTCTCCCCGAGGGGAGAAGGGGAATGCGGCTTCTCTCACAGCTCCTCGTCATTCTCTTCACCCTCTTCACACCCTTCTCCGCCTTCGCCGTCAATCCCGACGAGGTGCTGGCCGATCCGGCGCTGGAGGCGCGCGCCCGAACCCTTTCGGCCGAACTGCGCTGCATGGTCTGCCAGAACCAGTCGATCGACGATTCCAATGCCGAACTGGCGAAAGACCTGCGCCTCTTGGTGCGCGAGCGCATCAAGGACGGCGACAGCGACGAGGAAGTGCTGGACTACATCGTCTCGCGCTACGGCGAATTCGTGCTGCTGAAGCCGCGATTCAATCCGAAGACCGTGCTGCTATGGGGCGCGCCGGTGCTGCTGGTGCTCGCCGGCGGTCTGTCATTGGTCATCTTTGCCCGCAAGAGGGTCGGCAAGCCGACGGGAAGCAAGCTGACGCCGGAAGAACAGGCGAGGCTGAACGAGCTTCTAAAGAAATAACAACCCGTCGAGCCGGTGAATATTTCCGAATCCTTTGGACACCCCAGGGAAGGGCCGGGCGCAGTAACGGCCAGAAATATTCCAAACATTACCAATTTTTCATTGGCCGGACAGTTCGCAGTAAGGTGCGCCATCCTATATCTTGACGCATCGACTGATCCGGCGCTGCCGGTCTGAAGATCCAAGAACAAGAGAAGGTGCTCCAATGCTGAAGAATTTCAACGGACGTCCGTCCCTCGCCACTGTGCTCAAGGCTTCTACCGTCGCCGGTATCGCAGCCGCTGTGCTCGCGACCGGCGTTCCGCTCGAAATCACCCGGTCTTATGCCGAAGCCGTCAAGGTTCAGGCGCCTGCCGTTCCGAGCTTCGCCAATGTCGTCGATGCCGTGTCGCCCGCCGTCGTGTCCGTTCGCGTCGAAAACCGGGTCAATCCCGTCGCCGACAACAATGACGGCTTCTCCTTCGATTTCAACGGCCGCGGCTTCGATGATCTGCCTGACGATCATCCGCTGAAGCGCTTCTTCCGCCAGTTCGGCCAGGATCCGAACGACCAGCAAGGCCATCAGCGGCGCTTTGGCCAGAATGGCCCCGGCGGTCCGAATGGCCCCGGCAAGGGCCGTCTGCGTCCGGTCGCTCAGGGCTCCGGCTTCTTCATCTCCGAGGATGGCTACATCGTCACCAACAACCACGTGGTTTCCGACGGTCAGGCCTTCGTCGCCGTGATGAATGACGGCACCGAACTCGATGCCAAGCTGATCGGCAAGGATCCGCGCACCGACCTCGCCGTCTTGAAGGTCGACGGCAAGGGCAAGAAGTTCACCTATGTCAACTGGGCCGACGACAACAATGTCCGCGTCGGCGACTGGGTCGTCGCCGTCGGCAACCCCTTCGGCCTCGGCGGCACGGTCACAGCAGGCATCGTCTCGGCCCGCGGCCGCGATATCGGCTCCGGCCCCTATGACGATTACCTGCAGGTGGATGCGGCCGTGAACCGCGGCAACTCAGGCGGTCCGACCTTCAACCTCAGCGGCGAAGTCGTCGGCATCAACACGGCGATCTTCTCGCCGTCCGGCGGCAGCGTCGGCATCGCCTTCGCCATACCCGCCTCGACCGCCAGGGATGTCGTCGCCGATCTGATGAAGGACGGCCAGGTTTCACGCGGCTGGCTCGGTGTCCAAATCCAGCCGGTGACCAAGGACATCGCTGAATCGATCGGCCTTTCCGAGCCGAGCGGCGCCCTGGTCGTCGCCCCGCAGGCGGGATCACCGGGCGATAAGGCCGGCATGAAGGCCGGCGACGTCGTCACCGCCCTGAATGGCGAAACCATCAAGGATGCGCGCGATCTCAGCCGCCGCATCGGTGCGATGCAGCCGGGCAGCAAGGTTGAACTTTCGGTCTGGCGCGCCGGCAAGGCGCAGTCTCTCCAGGTCGAACTCGGCACTCTGCCCGCCGACCAGAAGGATGCTAGCGCCGATGACAACAACCAGCCGCAGCAGCCCGAGGCGCCGGCGTCCGAGAAGGCGCTCGCCGATCTTGGGCTGACGGTCGGCCCTTCCGATGACGGCAAGGGCTTGGCGATCACCGGCATCGACCCGGACTCCGACGCTGCCGACAAGGGCATCAAGGAAGGCGAGAAGATCACCTCGGTCAACAACCAGGAAGTCTCCACCCCCGCCGATGTCGTCAAGGTGCTGAACCAGGCCAAGAAGGACGGCCGCACCCGGGCGCTCTTCCAGATTCAGTCGAGCGAAGGAAGCCGTTTCGTCGCTCTGCCGATCAACGGCCAGGGCTGATCCGCGAAAAACGGGAGCCGTGCGGAGGAAACTCCGCGCGGCTCGATTGTTCTGATTTTTGAAGGATGATCGCGATGAGCGCCGCTCCGCAGCCAGATGCTTTGAGCCTTGCCGAAACGCAGCCGGTGGGTAATGTCGGCCGCATGAAGATTCTCATCATCGAAGATGATCTCGAAGCCGCGGCCTACCTTACGAAAGCCTTTCGCGAGGCTGGCATTGTCGCCGACCATGCCAGCGACGGCGAGAGCGGCCTGTTCATGGGATCGGAAAATACCTATGACGTCATCGTCATCGACCGCATGCTGCCGCGCCGCGACGGTCTTTCCGTCATCAGTGAGCTGCGCCGCAAGGGCATTCATACGCCGGTGCTCATCCTCTCCGCGCTTGGCCAAGTCGATGACCGGGTGACCGGTCTTCGTGCCGGCGGCGACGATTACCTGCCGAAGCCTTATGCCTTCAGCGAATTGCTGGCCCGTGTCGAGGTGCTCGGCCGCCGCAAGGGTACGCCGGAGCAGGACGTTATCTATCGCGTCGGCGACCTCGAACTCGACCGGCTCTCCCATGAAGTGCGCCGCGGCGGCAAGGAAATCCCGCTACAGCCGCGTGAATTCCGCCTGCTTGAATATCTGATGAAGAATGCCGGCCAGGTGGTGACCCGCACCATGCTGCTCGAAAACGTCTGGGACTATCACTTCGACCCGCAGACCAACGTCATCGACGTCCATGTCTCGCGCCTGCGCTCGAAGATCGAGAAGGACTTCAGCCAGCCGCTCCTGAAAACCATCCGGGGCGCGGGGTACATGATCAAGGACGAGGGATGAGCCGCTTCAGGGTTCTCTTCAAGTCCACTGCAGTCCGACTTTCGGCACTTTACATTCTGCTTTTCGCAATCTGCGCCGCGACGCTCGTCTTCTATGTGACGGCGATGTCGGAACGGCTGCTGACGGGCCAGATCCGCGATGCCGTCAGGCAGGAGGTGGAGCAGGTGCAGCGCGCCTATGACACCGGCGGTATGAACCTTCTGCTGCGCACCATGGAGCGGCGCGCCCGCCAGCCCGGGGCCAATCTCTACATCATCGCCGGTCCCTCGGGCGATATTCTCGCCGGCAATGTCGCTTCGGTGCAGCCGGGTGTCTTCGAGGAAGTCGGCTGGATCTCGGCCCCCTTCGCCTATCAGCGTTATACGGACGGTGGAGGTGTTGAGCGCCGGCACAAGGCGATCGCCAATATTTTCGTGCTCGACAACGGCTTAAGAATTCTCGTCGGCCGCGACCTCGGCGATCCAGAGCGTTTCCGGTTGCTGGTGCGCCAGGCGCTGATGGTCGCTTTGGCGATCATGGGTCTAGGCGCGATCATCATTTGGTTCGGCATTGGCCGCAACGCGCTGAAACGCATCGACCGTATGTCGGATGCGAGCAAGAAGATCATGGCAGGCGATCTGTCGCAGCGCCTGCCGGTTGGCGGGTCCGGCGACGAATTCGACCGGCTGTCGATGTCTTTGAATACCATGCTCGAACGCATCGAGAAGCTGAACGAAGGTCTGCGGCAGGTCTCCGACAACATCGCCCACGATCTCAAGACGCCGCTGACGCGGCTGCGCAATAAGGCCGCCGACGCCCTCGATATGACTGACGGCGATACGCGGCGCGCAGCACTCGAAGGCATCATTTCCGAATCGGACCAGCTGATCCGCACCTTCAACGCGCTGCTGATGATCTCCCGCGTCGAGGCTGGATCGGTCGCCGCGGAGATGTCGCCGGTCGAGCTGTCGGCCATTGTTTCCGACAGCGCCGAGCTTTACGAGCCGGCGGCAGAAGAGGCCGGACTTGGCTTGAGCGCCAGCGTCGAACCCGGAATCGAGGTGCAGGGGAATCGCGAGCTAATCGGCCAGGCGATCTTCAATCTGCTCGACAATGCGATCAAATACTCCTCCGATACTAAAGGGGCGGGCGAGGTGTCGCTGAAGCTTGCCCGCCGCCCGGATGGCATCTGCCTGTCGGTGGCAGACCACGGGCCGGGCGTACCGGCCGATCGGCGCGACGACGTGGTGAAGCGCTTCGTCCGCCTCGACGAAAGCCGCTCGAAACCGGGCACGGGGCTCGGACTTTCGCTGGTGGAGGCGGTGATGGAACTGCACAACGGCCGGCTGGAGCTCTCCGATACCAATCCCGACAAGCCGGAACAGCGCGGACTGACCGTCAGCATGATCTTCCCGGCCAAGGCTGCCTGAACCACTTGTGCGGAAACACGATCGGTTGAATCGCGTATTGGCGGTTTGGCGCCGAGACCCTAGTTTAATCCCGATCGAGCGGCGGGGCCGTGATTCTGGCGGCCGTTTCCTCCGCTCCAAAGCCAGGGAGAGCCTATGCTGACGAAATCGACGCATGGCCTGAAGGACGTCGCCGAAGGGCTGCTGCGTCCGCTGAGCCAGACGGAGTTGAAGCTGGCGCTGAGCGATCTTCAGCAGGCCGGCAAAAGCGAGCCGTCAGTCGCCGCGATGCTGAAGAGCGAAGGGGGGCTGCGCGATTTCATCGCCGCCGTGCTGACGCTGTCGCCCTACCTGCGCGAAATCGTCAATCTCGACCCGGCCATCCTCGCCGGCGCCATCACGCAACCCTTGGAGCCGCAGATCGAAGCGCTGATCGCTGAAGCGCGAGACTGCTGGCGGCCGGACGGCGAGGGGGCGACGCCGGCGGAATCGGTGGTGATGAGCAGGCTGCGCATCATCAAGCGCAAGGCTGCCTTCCTCGTCGCACTCGCCGATCTCTCGCGCATCGTCGATGGTCGGGCCACGACCGGCTGGCTGAGCGAGCTCGCCGAAGCCTCTGTCGCCGCTGCAATCGACCATCTGCTGCTGGCGGCGCATGAAAGCGGAAAAGTCAGGCTGCGGGATCCGGCAAAGCCGAGCGAGGGCTCGGGGCTGATCGTGCTCGGCATGGGCAAACTCGGCGCCTGCGAGCTCAACTATTCCTCCGATATCGACCTCGTCGTCTTTTTCGACGAACAGGCCGGCATCGTGCCCGACCCAGATGACGCTATCGAGGTGTTCCCGAGGATGATGCGCCGGCTAGTGCGCATCCTGCAGGAGCGCACCGCGGATGGTTATGTCTTCCGCAGCGATTTGCGATTGCGCCCCGATCCCGGCTCGACGCCGCTGGCGATTCCGGTCGATGCGGCGATGATCTATTACGAGGGCAGGGGCCAGAACTGGGAGCGGGCGGCCTTCATCAAGGCGCGCGCAGTGGCCGGCGACCTCGCCGCTGGCGGGGAGTTCCTGCGCGGGCTTTCGCCTTTCGTCTTCCGCAAATATCTCGATTACGCGGCGATCGCCGATATCCATTCGATCAAGCGGCAGATCCACGCGCATAAGGGCCATGGCGCGATCGCGGTGAAGGGCCATAATGTCAAGCTCGGCCGCGGCGGCATCCGCGAGATCGAATTCTTCGTCCAGACCCAGCAGCTGATCGCCGGCGGCCGCATGCCGGCGCTGCGCGGCCGGTCGACGGAGGAGACGCTCGGCGAGCTCACCAAGGCGAAATGGATCGACGCCGAGACCCGCGATGAGCTGACGGAGGCCTATTGGTTCCTGCGTGACGTCGAGCATCGCATCCAGATGGTGCGCGACGAGCAGACCCATCTTCTGCCGGAGACCGACGCTGATCTCAAGCGTATCGCTTTCATGATGGGCTTTACCGACACGCCGAGCTTTTCCGAACGCCTGGTCGGCGTGCTGAAGACGGTGGAGCGGCGTTATGCCCGCCTCTTCGAGCAGGAGAGCAGGCTTTCCACCGAAACCGGAAACCTGGTCTTCACCGGCCAGGGCGACGATCCGGATACGCTGGAGACCTTGAAGAAGCTCGGCTTCACCAGGCCGTCGGACATTTCCCGCATCATCCGCACCTGGCATTACGGCCGCTACCGCGCGACGCAATCGGTGGAGGCGCGTGAAAGGCTGACGGAGCTGGCGCCGGAGCTCCTGCGCGTCTTCGGCGAAAGCAGGCGCGCCGACGAGGCGCTGCTGCGCTTCGACAGCTTCATCTCCGGCCTTCCCTCGGGCATCCAGCTCTTCTCGCTGCTTAGCAGCAATCCGGCGCTGCTGTCGCTGATCGTCAACATCATGTCCTCGGCGCCGCGGCTTGCCGAGGTGATCGCCGCCAAGCCGCATGTCTTCGACGGCATGCTCGATCCAGGCCTGATGGCCGAACTGCCGACGCGCGACTATCTGAGCGAGCGTCTGAACGGCTCGCTCGTCCAGGCGCGCCATTATGAGGAGGTGCTCGACCGGCTGCGTATCTTCGCCGCCGAACAGCGCTTCCTGATCGGCATCCGCCTGCTCACCGGCGCAATCAACGGCGCAATGGCCGCCCGCGCCTTCACCCATCTCGCCGATCTCATCATATCAGCCGCACTCGATGCCGTGACAAGCGAGATGCGGGCGGCGCACGGCGATTATCCCGGTGGCCGCATCGCCATATCAGGCATGGGCAAGCTCGGCAGCTTCGAGCTGACCGCGGGGTCCGACATCGACCTGATCCTGCTTTATGATTATGACGCCGCCGCCGCCGAATCCGACGGGCCGAAGCCGCTCGACGCGACGCGCTACTTCACCCGCATCACCCAGAGGCTGATCGCCGCCCTGTCGGCGCCGACGGCCGAAGGCGTGCTCTATGAGGTCGACATGCGGCTGCGTCCCTCCGGCAACAAGGGGCCGGTCGCCACCCGCATCAATGCCTTCGGCAAATATCAGCGCGAGGAGGCCTGGACCTGGGAGCATATGGCGCTCAGCCGCGCCCGGCTGATCTCAGGCGATGACAGCCTGATCGCCGAAGCGGAGCATGTCATCCGCGAGGTGCTGTCGGCCGATCGCGATATCGTCAAGGTGGCACATGACGTGGCCGAGATGCGCGAACTGATCGACAAGGAAAAGCCGCCTTCGGGCCCGTGGGACCTGAAGCATATCCCCGGCGGTGTCATCGATCTCGAATTCATCGCCCAGTATCTGGTGTTGATCGCGCCAACCAGGGGCGTCGGCGTTGCTGTCAGCGGCAAGAGCACCGGCGAGGCTCTGAAGTTGCTCGGCGACCGGCTGCTGGCCGCGGACGATCTCGACACCTGTCTTGAAGCCTTCGCGCTCTATACCAGCCTGTCGCAATTGATTCGTCTCTGCATCGACGGTGAGTTCGATCCGAACGACGCGCCTGCCGGCCTCATCGAACTCGTCTGCCGTGCCGGCGACTGCCCCGATATCAGGACGCTCGAGGGGGAAGTGAAACGGCTCTCGAAGGCGGTTCGGAAGATTTTTCTGAGTGTGGTCAAAGCCTAAACGTCGTCCGGGATGCGCAGCGAGATCACCGTGCCCACCGCTTCGCGCGAGCGGATTTTCATGCGGCCGCCATGCAGCGCGGTCAGCGAACGCGAGATGGCAAGCCCGAGGCCGGAACCGCCCTTGCTCTTGGCGTACTGGCTCTGAACCTGTTCGAAGGGCTGGCCGATCTTCGACAGCGCCGAGCGGGGGATGCCGATGCCGGTGTCGGCGATGGTGACGGTGACGGCGCCGTCGACGCGGCGTGTGCGCACCGCGATGCGGCCGCCATTATCGGTGAACTTGACCGCATTGGAGAGCAGGTTGAGCAGCACCTGTTTCATTGCCCGGCGGTCGGCCGTCAGCGTCAGGCCGGAGGAGATGCGCTGGTCGATGACGATGTTCTTTTCCGCCGCCGGAATGGCGGTGAAGCGCAGGCTTTCCTCGATCAGCGGCACGAGGTCGATGCGCTCGCAATGCAGCCGGAGATGGCCGGCCTCGATCTTCGACATGTCGAGGATGTCGTTGATGACGTTGAGCAGATGTTTGCCGCTGTCATGGATATCGCGGGCATATTCGTTGTATTTCAACGAGCCGAGCGGCCCGAACATCTGGTTCTGCAGGATTTCAGAGAAGCCGAGAATGGCGTTCAGCGGCGTGCGCAGCTCATGCGACATGTTGGCGAGGAATTCCGACTTTGCCTTGTTGGCGGCCTCGGCGCGTTCCTTCTCCGCCTGATAGTTGGCGTTGGCCGTCGACAGCTCGGCCTTCTGGATTTCCAGCGTCTGGCGCGAGGCGGAAAGATCGCCGATCGTCGCCATCAGCCGCCGTTCGGATTCCCGCAGCCGCTCCTGATGGCGCTTCATCAGCGTGATGTCGGTTCCGACCGACACCTTGCCGCCGTCGCGGGTGCGCCGCTCGTTGATCTGCAGCCAGCGCTCGTCGGCGAGCTGCACCTCCGTCGTGCGCGAATAGCCGGAGCCGTCGGCATCGGCGATCCGCCGCTCGATGACTGGGCGGGCGGCGGCGGCATTGACGATCGAACGCTCGGTGCCGGGCACCAGCACGCTGTCCGGCAGCCCGTAGGCCTGCTGGAAATGCGTGTTGCACATGACGAGCCGGTCGTTCTTGTCCCAGAGCACGAAGGCCTCAGAGGTGCATTCGATAGCGTCGGCCAAGCGCTGATCGGCTTCCGCGTAGCGCTGGGCGAGCCGGTGCTGTTCGGTCACGTCCATGGCGATGCCGATCAGGTGCATGCGGCCGGAATTGCTGCGGATCACCTGAGCACGCGCCCGCATCCAGACATAGTGGCCGCCGGCATGGCGCATGCGGAAGATCTGGTCGACCTGGCCGGAATGGCCCTTGGCGATGGCGCGGGCGATCTCGTAGAGGCCGCCATCATCGGGATGCATCAGCCGCGCGGCTTCGCCGAAGCCCATCGTCTTGTCGGAGCCCGGCAGGCCGAGCATGTCGTACATCGAGCGCGACCAGAAGAATTCCCGGTTTTCGAAATCGAAGTCCCAAAGGCCGCAACGGCCGCGCGACAGCGCCGTCTCGACGCGCAGGTTCGATTCCAGGAAGATGTCATCGGCGTCGCGGGCGCGCTTCACCTGCGTGTAATAGGCATAGAGGATGACGAGCAGGATCGAGGAGATGCCGGCAAACAGCGTGACATTGAGCGCCAGCTCCTCGCGCCAGAGCCTGCCGACCTCCTCAAGCGAGGTGGCGGCGACGACGAAGCCGCCGGCATTGCCCATCAGCGTGATCTCGGCATAGTGCGGCACGCCGCCGATAGTCGTTTCGATGACGCCGGCCCGATCGCCGAAACGCCGGATCGCCGAGACCTCGGGGAAGAAATCGCCGACATTGCTGCCGACATGCGAAAGCCCGGCGGTCGTTGCGGCAAAAACCTTGCCGCTGGCCTGCACCAGCAGCACGAAGGCGCCGTTATCAAGCCGGTCCTGCGGCAGGTACCTGGAGAGGCGGGCCTGCGCTTGCGCGATATCGCCACTGTCGAAAATGTCGGCCGTATCGGCAAATACGGCCGACGCCGTCGCCGCCGAAAGCGCGGTGGCATGGCGGGCGGAAGCCTCCAGCCGGCTATATTCGCTCATCATGCCAAAGAAATGGGAGGCGGCGACGACGGTGAGGAAGGCGATGATCAATGCCGGAATGGCGCGCTTCAAGATCAGCTCTGCCTTCGGCAGATGACGCAGGAGCGGCTCCGATGTCGGGTGACCGGATAGGCTGTCTCGCCAGGCTTTCAGCCCGTCAAAATCGACACGCAGCCGTCCTCCGGCCACGGTTGCCCGCCGCACGTCCATCATCTCTTCGCCTTGTCCCTCGTGTGATTCGCGCGCCGCTCGCTCGAACCTGACCTAGAGAATCATGGGTGATTCGCCTTGTCCAGAGGCAAAGGTAAAAATCCGTTAACTATTTATATTTTTGTGTTTTTCGGGCGATTCGAACCACCGGGAGAGGCGGCCGCCGCGTGGTGCGCGCCGGCCGGTCCAGGCAAATCACCCCTTGAGCGTGCGTTCGACGATATCGCGCACATCGGTGGAAAGGTCGGGCGCCCGCTCGATCTCGATCAGCGCGGAGCGGGCGTGATCGGCGCGTGTCGGCTCCAGCGAGCGCCAGGAGCGCATCGAGGTGAGAATGCGAGCTGCGAGCTGCGGGTTGCGGCCGTCGATTTCGAGAATTTGACCGGCGAGGAAACGATAGCCTTCGCCGTCGGCCCGGCCGAAACCGGTCGGATTGGCAAAGGCGAAGGTTCCGACCAGAGCCCGCATCCGGTTCGGGTTGGTCCGCTTGAAAAGCGGGTTCTCCATCAAGCCGCGCACCCGGTCCAGCGCCTTGACGCCTGGAATGCCGGCCTGGATCGTGAACCATTTGTCGATGACGAGCGCGTTTTCCGCAAAGCGATCGCGGAAGGCGGCCAGCGCCTCGCTTGTCTCCGCACTGTCGGGGAAACGATGGGCGAGGATCGTCAGCGCATGGCTGAGGTCGGTCATGTTGTCGGCTGCGTCGAAGGCTGCCTTGGCGCGCGCAGGTGTCTGTTCGGCGTGCGAGAGATAGGTCAGCGCACTATTGCGCAGCGCCCGCAGGCCGGCGCTCTTGGCATCGGGGCTGAAGCCGCCAGAGGTCGCCATCGCCGCGTAGAGGTCGGCAAAGACTTCCTTTCCGGCATCGGCGATCTGTTTGAGGATCGCTTGCCGGCCGGCATGGATGGCATCGGGATCGTTGTTGCCGCCGAGTTCGCGGGCAATATCGGATTCGCTCGGCAGCGCCAGCGCCTGGGCGCGGAAGGCCGGCTCGAGGCTTTCGTCGGCGGCCGCCGCAATCAGCGTCTCGACGAAGGTCGGCTCGCAGACGACCGGCTTGCCCTCGCGCGCGTCGCGGGCAGCCTTCAGAAGGTTCGGCAGCGCCAGATCGGTCAGCGCCTGCCAGCGGGCGAAATGATCCGTCTCATGGCGGGCGAGATGGGCGAGATCGGCCGGGCTTTGATCGAAATGCAGGTTGATCGGTGCCGAGAAGCTGCGGTTGATCGACACGACCGGGCGCGAGCCGACTCCATGAAACACCGCCGTCTGCGTGCGTCCGGTTAGGTGCAGCACCTCGCCGGCATATTCGGCGCCGTCGACCGAGCTCGGCGCGATCTTGCCGCCGTTCTCGCCGAAGAGCGCCAGGCTGAGCGGGATATACATCGGTTCCTTGCTCGACTGGCCGGGTGTAGCGGGCGTCATCTGTTCGAGCGACAGCGTGAAGTTGCCGGCCGCCGGATCATAGCTGCCCGATGCGGTGACGAGCGGCGTGCCGGCCTGATGGTACCAGAACGAGAATTGCGTGAGGTCCCGTCCGCTCGCATCCACGAAGCATTTGACGAAATCCTCGATCGTCACCGCCTGGCCGTCATGGCGGTCGAAATAGAGATCCATACCCTTCTTGAAGCCGTCTCTGCCGAGCAGCGTCGCGATCATCCGCGTCACTTCGCTGCCCTTCTCGTAGACGGTCCGCGTGTAGAAATTGTTGATCTCGCGATATGTCGTCGGCCGCACCGGATGGGCGAGCGGGCCGCCATCCTCCGGAAACTGCTCGGACTTCAGATGGCGCACATCGGCGATGCGCTTGACCGGGCGCGAGCGCTGGTCGGAGGAAAATTCCTGGTCGCGATAGACCGTCAGGCCTTCTTTGAGGCACAGCTGGAACCAGTCGCGGCAGGTGATGCGGTTGCCGGTCCAATTGTGGAAATATTCGTGCGCGATGACCGCTTCGATATTGGCGTAGTCGGCATCGGTCGCGGTCTCGGGATCGGCAAGGACGTATCTGTCGTTGAAGACGTTGAGGCCCTTGTTCTCCATCGCGCCCATGTTGAAGTCGGAGACGGCGACGATCATGAAGATGTCGAGATCATATTCGCGCCCGAACCTCTCTTCGTCCCATGCCATAGAGCGCTTCAGCGCATCCATGGCATAGGCAGCGCGCGGCTCCTTGCCGTGCTCGACATAGATCTTCAGCACCACCTCGCGGCCGGACATGGTGGTGAAGGTGTCTTCGACGACGCCGAGATCACCGGCGACGAGAGCGAAGAGATAGCTGGGCTTCGGATGCGGGTCGAACCAGGCGGCGAAATGCTTGCCGGGGCCATAGCCGGCGCCGCCGAGGAAGTTGCCGTTCGACAGGAGTAGCGGGTTGGTCTCCTTGTCGGCGATAATGTTGACAGTGAACGGCGCAAGCACGTCGGGCCGGTCGGGGAAATAGGTAATGCGGCGGAAGCCCTCCGCCTCGCACTGCGTGCAGTAGATGCCGCCGGTGCGATAGAGGCCCATCAGTTGGGTATTGGCCTCGGGATTGATGATCGTGGTGATCGTCAGTTCGAAGGGGGCGCTTTCCGGCAGGTCGCGCACCGTCAGGCTTTCCGGCGTTGCCTCATAACGCGAGGGATCGAGCTCCACCTGGTCGAACAGCAGCCCCGCCAGCGTCAGCTCGTCGCCGTCGAGCACGATCGGCGCTGTAGTGTCGGCGCCCGGGCGGCGGTGAAAGATGAGACGGGCTTCGACTTTGGTCTCCGTCGGGTCGAGTTCGAAGGTCAGGTCCACGCGTTCCAGCACGAAGTCGGTGGGACGGTAATCTGCCAGATGAATGACCTGGCCGGTATCTGTTCGCATGGTGTTTCCTGAAGACCGTTATTTGACAACCGCGGATACAGAGGCGGGCGCTCTGCCTAAATTGCCGGGCATGATTACATTAAAGTCTGAACCAAAGTTAAAGCAAATTGCCCGCGAACACGAAGTTTACGGGCTAAATATCCTGTTCGAAACGGATGGACGCGCGGGCCAGAAGTAGGTCTGCTATTTCTGATTGAGCGCGGCCTTGATCGTACGCGTCGCTTGCGGTCTGCTGCACCACGCCGCCGTCCAGCCGAGCCCGTCGTAATCCTCGTAGCCGAGGGTGCGCGCGAAGGCGACGATCGAAACGCTATTGTCGTAGTAGCTGCCTTTTGCCCGAATTTGCCGGTTTTGCTCGAGGATTTGCCGACGAGAATGCCGGCCTCTCCAGACGCGCAAAGCATGCCGTAAGCCTTGAACTCCCGCGTCATCCTGACGTCGATTCCGATTTAAGGATTATGCAGCGGGATTTTCTTTCGCTACGATGGGGCGTCACCTGCTGCGTTCCCGAGTCGAACGCGTTTCCCCTTCGTTCAAGTCAGCATTAGAGCCAGGATCATGCACTCGGTTCTCAGAAACCCGATGAGAGGCATTGCGCTGAAAGTCTCATCGGTCGTGGTCTTCCTCGCCATGCAGACCTTCATCAAGCTGGCCGGCCCGGATATTCCGCCGGGTCAGGTCACCTTCTGCAGGTCCTTCTTCGCGCTCTTCCCGATCATGGCCTATCTCGCCTATATCGGACAGCTGCGCGCCGCCTTTCAAACCACCAATCCGGTCGGGCACCTGAAGCGCGGCACGATCGGCATACTGTCGATGGCTTTCGGTTTTTACGGCCTCCTGCATCTGCCGCTGCCGGAGGCGATCGCGCTCGGCTACGCATTGCCGCTCGTCGCCGTGATCTTCGCCGCGGTTTTTCTCGGCGAGACCGTGCGCATCTATCGCTGGAGCGCCGTTCTGGTCGGCATAGCCGGGGTTGCCATCATCTCCTGGCCAAAGCTGACGCTGTTTCGAGACGGCGGCATGGAAACTGAACAGGCCGTCGGCGCGCTTTGCGTGCTGTTCTCGGCGGTTCTGGGCGGCATGGCGATGATCCAGGTGCGCCGCCTCGTCGAGGAGGAGAAGACGGCGACGATCGTGCTGTATTTCTCGCTCACCGCGTCGGTCTTCTCGCTGGCTTCGCTTCCTTTCGGCTGGCACATCCTGCCGTGGCCGTCGGCACTTTTTCTCGTCGCTGCCGGCTTTTGCGGTGGTGTGGCGCAGATCCTGCTGACCGAAAGCTACCGCCACGCCGACGTCTCCACCATTGCGCCGTTCGAGTATACGTCGATCCTGCTTGGCGGCGTCGTCGGCTACTTCGTCTTCGGCGACGTGCCGAGCCTTACCATGCTCACCGGCACGGTCATCGTCGTTGCTGCCGGTATCTTCATCATCTATCGCGAGCATCAGCTGGGCATCGAACAGCGCGAGGCGCGCAAGGCGACGACGCCGCAGGCCTGAGCTTCACGGCAGGCTGGATTTTAACGCGGCGATTGCGGCCGCGCGAAACCTGCTGCTCGGGGGCGAAGGAATGGTCAATTCTTAGGATGGCGTCGATCCCAGGAATATGGTTGTTGAACATGAGATACGATCATTTATTCAACGCTGTGCATGGCTGACAGGCCGCTGCCACCGCGGCTTTCGATATTACTGCTCCGAACGCTGGTCTGCGAGCGGAGGTGGAGAAAAGCATAATGGCGTTCACGGCGGAGCAATTGGCGGGGAACTGCGCCTTTCTGACGAGTATTCGCTTTCTGGCCGGGCAGACGCGCGGCATGTTCGATGCCGGCCCGCGTCTGGCGCGATTGCTCGCCTCCCACCAGCGCTGGCTGCTGACCCAGACCGCCTATGCCCTCCATCTGGAATATGATCCGCGCGACCCGACCTCGGGTCTTACAGCAGTTGGGCTGACCGGCCGCATCACCGCCCACAAGGTGGCGAGCCGCAACACCGTGCTCGCCTTCATCGAAGAACTCTTTACCTACCGCTTCATCACCCATACGCCGGGCGACGAGCGGCGCCGGCCGCGCCATTTCGAGCCTGCCAATGTCAGCCTCCAGGCGATGTCGGCGTGGATTCATGCCAATCTCGCCGCGCTCGATCTGCTCGACGGCGGTGAACGGGCGGCGGTTTTCCAGGCAAACCCGTCATTGATGAGGCTCGTTCAGCCGCGCATTGCACGCCACTGCCTGGAAGATGCCGCGTGGCGGGAGCCGCCGGCGCAGGTGGCGTTGTTTCTCTGGACGGAAGCCGGCGGCCTCGTCGTCGACAACTTCATCGCCAGGATGGAAACGGAAGACGCCGAGGCGGTCAAGTTTCTCGTCGGCCGCGTCGAAACCCGTGCGCTTGCCGCCGACTTCATGATGTCGCGCACGCACCTGCAGCGCCTTCTGGCAAAGGCGGCACAGCGTGGCTGCGTCGGCTGGTATGATGAGCCGCGTAAGGCGCATCTCTGGCTATCGCGGCATTTCGTCGAGGAATATTGCGCCTGGCAGGCGGTCAAGTTCGCCTATGTCGACGAAGCCTTCGAATGGGCAACGGCCCGGATCGACCCACTGACGGTGTGATCACAACACGATCGCTGCTGAGACCGGGCCGGCATTGGCCGGCTTTACCGACAACTCGCGCTCATATTCGCGCGCGGCGCAGACAGCGACGCGGATATGCTCGAAGGTGTCGATGTTGCGCAGAAGCGATAGCAGGATCGTTGACATGGTGGGTTACTCTGACATTTAAAAGGCAGCAGATTCAAAGCGCTACAGCATCATCTGCGCGTCTGGCGAGATGCGCGGCGCTGTAGCGGCCGCCGCTCAGTATTGCTGGAAGTCCGAGAAAATGGCGTTCGGGCGCGCCGTGCGGCTGTTGATGCCGGTACCGCGGGCGATCATCTGTTCGTTCGTGGCGAAACCGAAGCGGCTGTAGCCATGTGTGAAGCGAAGCTGGTCGCCGGCAAGGCGAAGGGTTTCAAACCCGGAATGCATAGGACGAAATCTCTTGTTCATGGCCTTGGTTCCTGTGATTCCTCCCAAGACACAGGCCTATATTGCAGTGCAGCATAGATTCTACAATGCGTGCTGACGCGATGCAGCAATGCGAAAAATGCATGGCGCGCTTCACAAATTCTTCAACGTCGACTAATTTCTGAGCAGAGAGAGGGATTTGAGTTTTGCCTGAAAGGCGAGAAGATCGTTCCAGGCGAGCCGCTTGTTGACGGGTGCGGTCAACAGATCCTGGGGATGCAGGCTGGCGATGGCCGGAATGGCACGATCGGCGATGACGATGTCCTTCCAGCGGCCCCGCAGGCCGTGAATCGTATCGTTTTCCCCGAAGAAGAATCGCGCCGCGAAATTGCCGAGCAGCAGGATCACCTGCGGTTCGGCGAGCGCAATCTGTCGTTCGATGAAGGGCCGGCAGATGTCGATCTCGGCCGCCGATGCCGCCCGGTTACCTGGCGGGCGCCAGGGAATGACTTGCGTCAGCAGAACGCTAGAGCGATCGAGCCCGATCGCCGCCAGCATCTTGTCGAACAACTGGCCGGACTTACCCGAGAAAGGCAGGCCTTCTCGGTCGTCTTCGGCGCTCGGGGCCGAGCCGATCACCATGATGCCGCTTTCGGCGTCGCCGTCGGCAAAGATGGTCGAGCGGGCGCTGTGCTTGAGATTGCAACCGTTGAAGGCTTCGAGCGCGGTCTTCAGTTCGCTAAGCGAGCGCGCGCTTTCGGCGACGAAACGCGCCTGCTGCACCGCCTCGCCATCCGGGATCGCCGGTTGCGGGCCGGAGGCTGGGGCTGGACGTGCTGCCGCAGTCGGGCGCGGCGATGTCTGACGCTCCCCGACGCTTGGACGCTCCCCGGCCGCAGGACGGTCCTGCTGCGCCGATCCCGGGCGGCGCGCCGCCTTCATCGCTTCGAACTCGGCGAAGCGGTCGACCGCCTCTTCCTCCAGCAGCCACTCCACGCCGGCATCCGCATGGAAATGCAGAAGCGCTGCAAGCTCGGCAGGGGAGAGGTCGTTGGCGGAGATCATGCGACAAGTTTAACGGAGAGAAATGGGCATTGAAAGGGCAGGCTGCACATTGGCCGCTCCGTCCTGATCTATTGCACAGTCCATTGCGTGATGTCGTCGCGTTCGCCGATCAGTGCCAGGCCGTGGGCGATCGACAGCAGTTCGCCGCCGCTTTCGATCCGGTCGCGGTCGAAACGCTCCGTGAAGATGCGGCGCACCGCCGGCACGAAGGAGGTGCCGCCGGTCAGGAACACTTTGTCGATCTCCGCCGGCTTCGTCTCGGTCTTGTCGAGCACCTCGTCGAGCGCGCCTTCGATGCGGGCGAGATCCTCGGCGATCCAGCCTTCGAAGTCGCTGCGCTTGATGCTGCGGTGTCCGCCGCGGCCAAGCGGCGCGAAGTCGAAAGGCGCCTCGTCGGCGGCCGACAGCGCCATCTTCGTTGCCGATACCGCCTGGTAGAGCGGGTAACCCTCGTCATGGTCGATGAGGTCGATGAAGATCTCGAGCTTTTCCGGTTCCAGGCTGGTGCGCACCAGCTTCTTCAAATCCTCGAATTCGCGCGTGGTCTTGAAGATCGACAGCTGGTTCCAGCGGCCGAAGCTGGAATAATAGTTGGACGGCACTTCAAGGATCTTGTCGAAGCTTTTGAAATGGCTGCCCTTGCCGATTTGCGGCGCGACGATGTTGTCGATCATCCTGTAGTCGAAATGGTCGCCGGCGACGCCGACGCCGGAATGGCCGATCGGCGTTGCCGTCAGCCTGCCGGCGACGGTTTCGAAGCGGATCAGCGAATAGTCGGTTGTGCCGCCGCCGAAATCGGCGACCAGCACGGTCGCATCCCGCTTCAGGTTCTGCGCGAAATAGAAAGCGGCGGCGACCGGCTCGTAGACATAGTGGATTTCGGGAAAGCCGAAGCGCGACAGAGCCTCGTTATAGCGTTCGGTGGCAAGCACCGGATCAGGGCTGGCGCCGGCGAAATGCACCGGCCGGCCGGTGACGATGCGGCTGACATCTGAGGGCCAGTTGTCGCCGGCATAGTTGCGCAGGCGCCGCACGAAGATCTCCATCAGATCTTCGAAATTATGCCGCTTGGCGAAGATCAGCGTGCCCTGGAACAGCGCGCTCGCCGCAAAGGTCTTGATCGACTGCAGGAAGCGGCATTCGCCGGGGTTGTCGATGAATTGCCGGATCGCCGCATGGCCGGCCTCCACCTTCAGCGCCGAAGCGCCGAGCTGGGCATCCTTCATGAAGGACAGCGCGGTGCGCATGCTGTCGGCCGTGCCCGCCGTGCTCGTGAACGTCATCGAGCCGGTTGTCCCGCCGTCCGCCATGGCGAGAACCGTATTCGTCGTGCCGAAGTCGAAACCCAGCGCCTGAGCCATGCCCGCACTCCTTCATGCCGATTGTTATTGGAGACGGAGCGTCGCTCCGTGAAGGGCGAAGGACGCCCGGATCAAGGAGGGCGGGTGATGCCACAGAGGCGTGACACATTCAAGAGGATCGAAAGTTGATGTGATCAAGGGCGCACGTATTCTTCCTGGGGAAGAAGAGTTCTCCCTGCGGAAGAAGACGTGCGCCGCAAGGGCTGATGGCGACGCGGAAGTCAGAGGGCCATCATCATTCGGCAGCCATTGCCCTTGTCTCCTGCATCACCGGCGCCTCGACCTTCTTCTGGCCCATCAACCGGCCCAGGAAGTTTCCGAAGCGGTCCATCTCGACGAAGATGACCGGCGTGATGAACAGCGTCAGCAGCTGCGAGACGACAAGACCGCCGACGACGGCGATGCCAAGCGGCTGGCGCAGCTCGGAGCTCGCGCCGGTGCCGAGCGCGATCGGCAAGGCGCCGAGCAGGGCGCAGAAGGTCGTCATCATGATCGGGCGGAAGCGCCGCACGCAGGCCTCGTGGATCGCCGCCGTCGCCTTTTCGCCCGTCGTGCGCATCGTCTCCATCGCCACGTCGATCATCATGATCGCGTTCTTCTTGACGATGCCGATCAGCATCAGCAGGCCGATAAGGGCGATGATCGACAGATCGAAGCCCATGATCTTCAACGCCAGCAGCGCGCCGAAGGCCGCGGCCGGCAGGCCTGAGAGAATGGTCAGCGGATGGATGAAGCTTTCATAGAGCACGCCGAGCACGACATAGATGGTCAAAACGGCCGCCAGGATCAGGTAAGGCGTATTGCCCTGCGACTGCTGGAAGATTTCCGCCGTACCGCCATAGGAGGTGAAGACATCGGTCGGCAGGCTGATCTCCTTCTTGATCTGGTCGATCGCCGCCGTCGCGTCACTGAGCGAGACGCCCTCCGGCAGGTTGAAGGAGACGGTGGTCGAGACGAGCTGGCCGGTCTGATTGATGGTGACCGGGCCAGTGGTGCGCTCGACATGCGCGAAATTCGACAGCGGCACCAGGCTGCCATTCGACGAGGCGACGCGGATTTCGGCCAGTTTCTGGTCGTCCCAGGGTTTACTCGTATCGTATTCGACGATGACGTCGTAGCTGTCGCCGGTCGACTGGATCTCGGCCGCCGTATAGCCGCTGAAGGATTCCTGCAGCGTCGTGCGCAGGGTATCGTTGTCGATCCCGTAGGCGGCCGCGCGCTCGGTATCGATGACGATATTCGCCTGCAGGGCGTTGTTCTGGGCGTCCGAGGTGACGTCGGTGAACAGCCGATCCTTGCGCATCGCCGCCTGGATCTTGCCGGCCCAGAGGTTGGTCTGGTCGGCGCTCAGCGCCTGAATGACCAGCTGATACTGGCTGGCGGTCTGGCGGCCGCCGAAGCGCAGGCTCTGGTTCGGCGTCACGAAGGCCTGCAATCCGGGGATCTTGTTGATCGCCGTGCGCAGCTCGCGCAGCGTCTGGTCAAGCGGCGGACGCTCCTTCTTGTCCTTGAGCTCGACGAACATCGAGCCATTGTTCTGCGGTTTGTTGGGGTTGCCGCCGATCGTCGACATCACGTGGTTGACCGCCGGGTTCGCCTTGACGGCGGCTGCCGCCTGCTGCTGCAGCGCCTCCATGGCGGAATAGGAAATGTCCTGGCGGGCCTGGGTGCTGATCGTCAGGCGGCCGATATCCTCCTGCGGGAAGAAGCTCGTCGGCAGCGTCATGAAGAAATAGACCGTCAGCGCCACCGAACCGAGGAACACGCCGAGGATCGTGATGCGATGACGCAAGCACCAGCCGACTGCTCTGTCATAGCCATTGAGCGTCCGCTCGAAGCCGGCATCGAAGAGGCGGATGAGCAGCGGCGGCCGGCTGTGGTTGTTGGACAGACGCGAGCCGAGCATCGGCGTCACGGTTAGCGAGACTATCGCCGACGAGATGATGGCGATGGCCACCACCATGCCGAATTCGTTGAAGACGCGGCCGACGACGCCGCCCATCAGCAGGATCGGGATGAACACCGCGATCAGCGAAACCGACATGGAGATGATGGTGTAGCTGACTTCGCCGGCACCCTTGATCGCCGCTTCGCGCACCGGCATGCCTTCCTCGACATGGCGCAGAATGTTTTCGAGCATGACGATGGCATCGTCCACCACCAGCCCCACTGCGAGCGTCAGCCCCAGCAGCGATATGTTGTCGATGCTGTAGCCGAGCACATACATCATGCCGAAGGTCGAGATCAGCGACAGCGGAACGGCAAGCCCTGGAATGATCGTCGCCGTCGCGTGGCCGGTGAAGAGGTAGATGACGAGGACGACGAGGCCGATCGTCAGGAACAGCGTGAACTTCACGTCGGCGATGGCGGCGCGAATGGGTTTTGCGGCGTCGTTCATGACCACGGTCGTGACCGAAGCCGGAATTTCAGCGTGAAGCTGCGGCAGCTTGGCGTTGATCGCATCGACGACGTCGACAGTGTTGGCATCCGGCTGGCGCTGGATGGCGAGGATGATGCCGCGCTGGCCGTCATACCAGCTGCCAGTATACTGGTTCTCGACGCTGTCCTGCACATCGGCGACATCGCCGAGATGGATCGGCGCGCCGTTCGGATTGGCAATGACGAGCGAGCGGAACTGGTCGGCATTGGTGCGCTGCGTGTTCGCCGTGATGGTCATGCTCTGCGCATTGTTCTGCAGCGTCCCCACGGGCTGCTGGCTGTTGGCGGCAGAAAGCGCCTTGTTGACGGTGTCGATGCCGATGCCGCGGGTGAGCAACTTGTTGGGATCGACTTCGACACGCACAGCATAGGTCTGGGCACCATAGACGCTGACCTGAGCGACGCCGGGGAGGGTGGAAAGCGACGGCGAGATGATGTCTTCGGCGATCTCGTCGAGCTTGCTGCGCGGCATGGTGTTGCTCTGTACGGAGAGCAGCATGACCGGCGCATCGGCCGGGTTGGTCTTGCGGTAGCTCGGCGGCGTCGTCAAATTGTCGGGCAGCTGCCGGGTCGCATGTGAGATTGCAGCCTGCACGTCGGCCGCGGCCGCGTCGATATCACGGTTGAGGTCGAACTGCAGCACGATGCTGGTGCTGCCGAGCGAGCTCGAGGCGCTGATCTCGCTGATGCCGGGAATGGTCTCGAACTGCTTGATCAGCGGCGTGGCGACCGACGTCGCCATCGTCTGCGGTGAGGCGCCGCTCAGCTGCGCCGAAACGTTGATCGTCGGAAAATCGACCTGGGGCAGGGCCGCAACTGGCACGAGCCGGTAACCGGCAAGACCGGCCAGAATGACGCCGATGGCAAGCAGCGTCGTCGCGACGGGGCGCTGAATACAGAAATTGGGGATCATTGCTGAGCTCCCACGGTGATCGTCTCGGACTTCTGCGGCTGCCGGGGCGCGTCGGCGGACGCGAGATCGAGCGCCTTTTCGTCGAACTGCTCCTTGATCGCCTGCTGGTCGCTGAGCTGGCCCTGGCCCTCGACGACCACATGGTCGCCTTCTGAAAGGCCAGATTCGATGGCGGTGAAGCCGCCATTGGCGCGAGCGACGGTCACCGGTGTCAGCCGCGATTTGCCGTCCTTGGCGACAAAGGCGAAGAAACCGTCCGGGCCGGGACTGACGGCGACCGTCGGCACCACCACCTGCTGTTCGTTGTTGTTGAAATGCACGACGATATTCACCGACTGGCCGGGCCAGAGGGCGCCGGAGGCGTTTTCGAATTTCGCCTTGGCGAGGATCGTGCCCGAGGCGGTATCGACCGTGTTGTCGTAGAAGCTGATCTCGCCCTTGCGGACCTGGCCCTTGGTGGAACTGGGGGCTGTGCTGACCTCGACCGGACCGGCTGCCAATGCCTTCTTCAGCTCGCGCAAATAGCGCTCCTGCAGGTGGAATTTCACATAGATCGGATCGTATTTGGCGATGGTGACGATCGCCGCGCCGGCATTGAGGAAGGCGCCTTTACTGACCGCGATATCGCCAAGCCGGCCGTCGAATGGCGCGCGGATATCGGTATGCTCGAGCAGGATCTGATCGGAGGCGAGCGTCGCCTTATCAGCATCGACCGTCGCTGCGGCGGTATCGCGGGCGGCTCTCGCCTGATCCAGGCTCTGCTGGGTGCCGGCTTTCTGGTCGAACAGGTCCTGCGCGCGCACCAGCGCGGTCTCGGCTTCCGAAAGCGTCGCCGTGTCGCGCACGATCATCGCATTGTCCTTGTCGACGGCCGCCTTGGCCGTCCGGTCGTCCAGCTTGGCGATCAGGTCGCCGGCCTTGACGGTCGCCCCGTCCTGCGCCGCGATGCTGACGATCAGCCCCTGTTCCTGTGCGGCGATGGTGGTGTTGTCATCCGCGTCGGCCCAGCCGGTCGCCGTCACATCCATGGGCAGCGTCGTTTTGACCGCTGCGACGGTCTTGACGACGGTCGGGCCGCCGCCGCCGCGCCTGCGGCCGCCGCCCTGATGTTGACCGCCATCTTGCGATGGATCGGCCTGTGCCTGGCCGCCCTGAGCCTGTTGGCCGCCGCCATTGCCGCCGGCCGCCTGCCTGGTCAGCTGCGAGAAGTAGGGGATGCGCGAGGCATAGGGGATCAGGTTGCCGAATTGCCAGAGGCCGACGGCAGCAGCGGCGATAATACTGACGGTGATCCAAAATTTCTTCATGGCGAGACCGGTTGAGCAGGGTTGCGAATTTATGCTTGATTGAGCCGCGTATATTGCGGCGCAAAAAAGACATAATTCCCGGGTCGCGATCACTAAGTGGTTATAAGGGCTTAAATTTTTGTAATGAATATTCCGTAATATTCAAACTATACTAATATAGTAGGAGTGCGCCTGACGTGGCTACGCAGCGGCATTGCCGCTAGACTGCGGCAGGCCGAAGCCGCTCCCGCATGCGGGTCGCTGCACACAAGGAATAGCGGAAAACAGAGAAGGCAGTTCGTCATGACTGAGTTGGAAGCCCGCGAATTTCGCACCCTCATCACAAGCGTGTTTCCCCACCTGACGGCCTCCGTCTTCAAGCTGGCGGCGAAGGGTTGGGATTCGATGGCGGTTGATGTCGATGACACGCTGATCTTCAAGTTTCCCCGCCATCTCGGCGCCGAAAGGGCGCTGGTGAAGGAAGCGGCCTTGCTCGACATCATCAGGCCGTCGCTGTCGATGGCGGTTCCCGATATGCGCATTCACGACGGGCCGCCGATCTTCTCCAGTCACGCCAAGCTGGAGGGCGAACATCTCATTACCGAAGATTACGATGCGCTCGGGGAGGGCGAACGGCAGCGCCTGGCGGATGATCTCGCGCGTTTTTACGCCGAGCTTCACGCGCTTGACGCCGACCGCCTGCGTGCGGCCGGCGCAGCGGCGATCCAGCCGTGGCAATCGCCGGACGTGGTGCGAGCTAAGGCCTTGCCGCTGCTGCCCGCTGATATCCAGCGCTTTGCAGAGACCGTTGTTTCGGATTTCGAATTCCTGCCGCCGGATCCCTACGGCAAGGTCTACGGCTTTTTCGACGGCCACGGCTGGAACATGGCCTTCGATTTTCGGCAGGGCAGGCTCAATGGTATTTACGATTTCGCCGATTCCGGTTTCGGGCCGTTGCACCAGGAGTTCATCTATTCGAACTTCATCTCGCCCGATCTGACCGCACGCATCGTCTCGGCCTATGAAATCCTGACCGGCCGACGGCTTGACCGGCGGCGCATCGCGGTCCTGACTGGGTTCCATCGGCTTTCCGAGCTCGCCGAACTTGCCGACGATCCGGCCAATGTGGAACAGATGATCCGCAGCGCAGCGGCATGGGCGGCCTCGGCCACCCGCGCTGCTTAACGGATACCTCAGACGGATCGTGCCGCGCCGCCGTCGCAGCGGATGAGCGAGCCGGTGATGTAGCTTGCCGGCTGGCTGCACAGGAAGGCCGCCGTTGCGGCAAACTCCTCCACCTTACCGTAGCGGCCGACTGGAATGCGCGCCTCCTTGTCGGTGCGGATTTCCTCGAGGCTTTTGCCCGTCCGTTTTGCCGCTGCGCCATCGAGATCGTCGAGCCGCGCCGTCAGAATGCTGCCCGGCAGGAGCAGGTTGGTGGTGATGCCGAAACTCGCCACTTCGGAGGCAAGCGTCTTGCTCCAGCCGGCAAGGGCCGGGCGCAGCGTATTCGACAGCGCCAGATTGGCGATCGGCTCGATTACGCCCGAGGAGGCGACCGTCAGGATGCGGCCCCAGCCTTGCGCCTTCATGCCGGGCAGTAGGGCATTGGTCAGGGTGATCACCCGGGCGACCATGGAGAGGAAATAGGTTTCGAGCTTTTCACCCGTCATGTCCTCGGTCGTGCCGGGCGTCGGCCCGCCGGTATTGTTGACGAGGATATCGAGCCCGCCGAATTTCTCCTTCACCGCCGTCGTCACCGTCTCGACGAAACGTTCATCGCTGAGGTCGGCCCAGATCCAGTCGGCCCGGCCATGGCCTTCGCTGTTGATCGCCTTGCAATTGGCCTCCAGCTGTTCGCCGCTGCGCCCTGAGAGCAGCACGTTTGCGCCTTCGCGCGCCAGTGCAGTGGCGATGCCGAGGCCAAGCCCGCGTGAGGAGGCGAGAACGAGCGCCCTTTTGCCCTTGATGCCGAGATCCATGATTTTCTCCGATGTCTTTGAGCGATGTATAAGGCGCAGGCGAGGAAAAAGGAAAGAGAGGGAAGGGCCGCATCGGATTTCGCAATTGACGTTAACGTAAGCGTTATCGTAAATCTCGGATCGGCAGACGTATCATTGTGCGAAATTGAGGATTGGCTGTCGCATCCCGGCTCGACAATGCGGCGCTGTTTTGACAAGAAAGTCACCCATGGGATGATGGCCGTAGGCGGCCAAGCGGAGACGAGTGAATGACCGAGACGACTGAGCTGCCCGAACGCGAGAGCATGGAATTCGACGTCGTGATCGTCGGCGCCGGCCCTGCCGGTCTTTCCGCGGCGATCCGGCTGAAGCAGGTCGATCCGGAACTGTCGGTCGTCGTGCTGGAGAAGGGCTCGGAAGTCGGCGCCCATATTCTCTCCGGCGCCGTCGTCGATCCCATCGGCATTGACCGGCTGCTGCCCGGCTGGCGCGATGAGGCCGATCATCCCTTCAAGACCGAGGTCACATCAGACCATTTTCTGCTGCTCGGGCCGGCCGGCTCGATCCGCCTGCCGAATGTCATGATGCCGCCGTTGATGAACAATCACGGCAACTACATCGTCTCGCTCGGCAATGTCTGTCGCTGGCTGGCGACCAAGGCGGAAGAGCTCGGCGTCGAGATCTATCCGGGCTTTGCCGCCACCGAAGTGCTCTATGACGACAAGGGTGCGGTGATCGGCGTTGCCACCGGCGATATGGGCATCGAGAAGAACGGCGAGCCTGGCCCCAACTATACCCGCGGCATGGAATTGCGCGGCAAATATACGCTGATCGGCGAGGGCGTGCGCGGTTCGCTCGCCAAGCAGCTGATCGCCAAGTTCGATCTGCAGAAGGACCGCGAGCCGCAGAAATTCGGCATCGGCATCAAGGAGCTCTGGCAGGTCAAGCCGGAGAACCACAAACAGGGCCTGGTGCAGCACTCCTTCGGCTGGCCGCTCGGCATGAAGACCGGCGGCGGCTCCTTCCTCTATCATCTCGAGGACAATCTGGTGGCGGTCGGCTTCGTCGTCCACCTGAACTACAAGAACCCCTATCTCTATCCGTTCGAGGAATTCCAGCGCTTCAAGACCCATCCGGCGATCCGCGGCACCTTCGAGGGCGGCAAGCGGCTCTCCTATGGCGC